>NZ_JBHVEY010000001.1:505186-555175 GCF_042802055.1 Rhodococcus sp. NPDC057529 | reverse complement strand
TAGCGTGTTTCGTGTCCGCAGCCGCCTGTGGGGCCACTGGCGCCCCCTACCAGGTAAAGGGGGTGGGGACCGCCCGCGGAGGGGGGAAAAAAACGCGCGTACCCCCCCGGATTGCCCGGGGGCCCACGCCTGTTTCGACAGTGCTTCGACCTCAGGGAATGGCGATGCGACCCTCGACCGCGGCCAGCCCGATGTCCTTCCGGAAGTGACTTCCCGGCAGCTTGATCGCGGAGATCTTGGAGTACGCGTCGGCGCGCGCCGCGTCGAGGTCGGCTCCGACTCCGACCACGCTGAGCACGCGTCCGCCCGCGGAGACCACCTGGTCGTCGACGAGCTTGGTGCCAGCGTGCAGGACACCGTCACCGTCGGCGCCGGTGATCACGTCGCCGGTGCGCGGGGTCGCCGGGTAGTGCTCGGCCGCGACCACGACGGTCACCGCCGAGCCGTCCTGCCACTCGAGCGGTGCGACCCGGTCGAGCGTGCCGGTGGCCGCCGCGTTCAGCAGCTCCCCGAGCGGGCTCTTCAGCAGCGCGAGAACCGCCTGGGTCTCGGGGTCACCGAAACGGCAGTTGAACTCGACGACGGCGGGGCCGTCCTTGCCGATCGCCAGCCCCGCGTACAGCAGCCCGCTGAAGGCACTGCCGCGAGCCACGAGTTCGGCGGCGACCGGCTTCACGACGTCGTCGACGATCTGGGTCACGGTCTGCTCGGGCAGCCACGGAAGCGGCGTGTAGGCGCCCATGCCGCCGGTGTTGGGTCCGGTGTCGCCGTCGCCGACCCGCTTGTGGTCCTGGGCCGGCAGCAGCGGCACGACGGTCTCACCGTCGACGACGCAGAACAGCGACACCTCGGGGCCGTCGAGGAAGGATTCGAGGAGGACGGGGTGGCCGTTCTCGAGCAGTTCCGCCGCGTGGTCGCGGGCGGCGTCCCGATCGGTGGTGACCACCACACCCTTGCCTGCCGCGAGGCCGTCGTCCTTGACCACCCAGTTGGGCCCGAAGCGGTCCAGTGCCTCGTCCAGCTTCGCGGGCGAGTCGACGATCTCGCTGTGCGCGGTCTTCACGCCGGCGGCGGCCATGACGTCCTTGGCGAACGCCTTGGAACCTTCGATGCGCGCGGCGTCGGCCGACGGGCCGAAGCAGGCGATCCCTCCCGCGCGGACGGCGTCCGCGACACCGAGCACCAGCGGGACCTCGGGGCCCACCACGACGAGGTCGGCGTCCAGCTTCTTCGCGAGCGCCGCCACCGCTTCCCCGGACGCGATGTCGACGGAGTGCTGCTCGGCGATCTTGCCGATCCCGGCATTGCCGGGCGCGCACATCAAGGCACTGACACCCGGATCGCGAGCAAGGGCGAGAAGGAGGGCATGTTCACGGGCTCCGGAGCCGATAACGAGTACGCGCACGGATGTCAGCCTACGGGCCGCGCCAGGCTGCGGCTCCGCCGCCCGTGAGTACTTGTTAACCGCCCGCGGTTAACAAGTACTCACGGGCGACGGCATGACCTTCGGCGACGGCGTGTGCGACCTTGCGTGGGACGAGCGCATCGCCGATGACGTGCACGCGTGGGTTGCCGGGCGCGAGGTGCGACCAGTCGGCCGAGCGCCGCTCGCCGGCGACGACGACCCGGTCGGCGTCGAGGCGGGTCCTCGCCCCCGACAGCGTGCTCTCGAACTCGACCGAGCCGTCGGAGACCGCGACCGTCGACGACAGCACGCGCACGTCGACCGGTTGGCCCGACAGCCGGCGCAGGTACTGCACGCGTCCCTCTGCGGGGAGGCCCGACGCGAAGGCCGCGGCCGGCGTCAGGACCGTCACGAGGCCGGCTCCGGCGGCGAGTGCGGCTTCGACCGAGCTCGCCGCGGGCCAGAGCCCGAATCCGTCGTCGACGACGACGACATGGCCCGCGCCGCGCAGCGGCTCCCCTCCCCCGGCCAGTGCCTGCGACGTGAGCAGCGACGTCGTTCCCGCCGCTTCACGGGGCAGCGTCTCCTCGGCCCCGACCGCCAGGACCACGTCGTCGAAGCCCTCCAGCTCGGCGGCACTCACCCGGTGGCCCAGCCGCATCGTCACCGCCGACAGGTTGTCCGAGTAGTAGTCGAGGAGGCGACGCCACCCGCTGCGGTTCGGTGCGTCCGCGGCAATCGCGAGCTGGCCCCCGATCCGGGCGCGGCTCTCGAAGAGGGTGACGTCGTGGTCGGGTCCGAGCCGCATCGCGCACTCGAGACCGGCCGGGCCCGCACCGACGACCGCGATCCGGCGCCGGTCCGCGGACCGGCGCGTCGGGCCGAGGGTCAGCGGGTACGCCGGACGCGCGGACTCGCCCGGCGGAGCGAGTTCGGGGTTGACCGAGCAGAGCAGGACCGGGTCGAACGTCCGGCAGTCCTCGTTGCAGGACACGCACGGGCGGATCGCGGTTTCCCGGCCGGTCAGCATCTTCCGCGGGAAGTTCGGGTCCGCGATCAGCGGTCGTGCCACGCCGACGAGGTCGGCACCCGACTGCAGGGCGCCGTCGATGGACGCGCCGGTGCGGAAGGACTGCGACACGAGCAGCGGTGGCCCGGCGGCCGCGCGTAGCCGTCCGACCGCGTCGAGCAGCGGCGGGTCGGTGACGGCCATGTCCCGGACGTAGGTGGTGCGCACGCCGACGGTGACGTTGACGTAGTCGAAGCCCGAGAGGTGCGGAAGCAGCTCGCACAGCCCGTCCATGCCGAGGCCTGCCTCTTCTCCTCCTTCGGCGGAGACGCGCACACCGAGGACGAGACCGGGACAGGCGTCGCGGATCGCGGCCGCGATGCGGTCGAGGATCCGTACCCGCTGCGAGACCGTCGCGGCGTCGGAGCCGAAGTTGGTGACCGGCGAGAGGAACTGCGCCAGCAGGTATCCGTGGGCAGCGTGCAGTTCGACGACGGGGAATCCGGCGGACCACGCGTGAACAGCGGATGTGCGGAAGGCGTCGACGATCCCGTCGACCTCGGCGGGCCCGAGTGCGCGGGGACGCGTCGGTTCGCGAGGCGAGCGGACGACGGTCGGTGCCACGGGATGACTCCACAGTTCGGCGCCGAGCGTTTCGCGACCGAGGTGGACCAGTTGGCACGCCGCCACGGCCCCCTCCTCCGTGATCGCCCGTGCCCGGGCCTCGAGGCCTGCGACGACTTCCGGACGCCAGGCCTCGGTGATGTTGCCGTTGCGGTTGGCCGAGTTCGGTGACACCACGGTGCCGCCGACGATCAGCATCGCCGCCCCTCCCGCCGCCCGGCGGCGCCAGTAGTCCGCGTCGCCGGGCGACGGGACACCGCCGGCGACGGCTCCCGAGGCGTGCGCCGTCCCGACGAGACGGTTCGCCAGCCGAAGCGGGCCGAGCTGCAGCGGCCGAGCAGCACGTGGAGACGTCATGAATACTCCTAACTGAACTGGATTCACTTCACGCTAGCAGGTGATTGACATCACACGGCAACTTCTTTAGATTCAAACTGATATCAGTTCAATTTGAGGGGAATCATGTCGTTCGTTCTCATCCACGGCGCGGGAATGGGCGCCTCCTGCTGGGACCCACTCCTGCCGTTGCTCGAAGGCGACACTCTCGCAGTCGATCTCCCCGGACGGGGTACACGCCGATCCGCCGACCCGCGGACCGTCACCCTTGCCGACTGCACCGCGGCCGTCGTGGCGGATGTGGAAGCGGCGAACCTCGATGACATCGTTCTGGTCGCGCATTCCTTCGCCGGAGTGACGGCCACGCCGGCCATTCCTGCGCTCGCGGGCCGATTGCGGCACGTCGTCTTCCTCTCCGCTGTCGTCCCCGCCGACGGCACGCGAGTGATCGACCAGATCGACCCGGACGTCCGCGCCGCCGTGGAAGAGTCGATACGAGGCGGTCTCTATCGCCAGGATCCTGCGGGCGCCACAGCGATGCTCTGCAACGACATGGACGCCGAGCAGACCGGCTGGATGATCGACCAACTGGTCGACGACTCCGCCGCGTTACTCACCGAGTCCGTCGATCTGTCCGGCCTTCGGGCCGACATCCCCCGCACCTACGTACGCCTGACGAAGGACGCCTGCTATCCGCCCGAACTGCAGGAGCGATCGGCCGCCGTCGTCGGCGGCGACACCGTCTTTCTCGAATCCGGCCACATGGCCATGGTGACGATTCCCGATCAGGTCGCCGCGCTGCTGCACGGGCTCTCGGCGTAGGCCCTCACCGCACGTTCGATCCCCTCGCTCACAGACCGAAATACACGGATTCGCATCCGGCGAACCGATTCCGGAAGGACTTTCATGCCATGAGAAGTGTGCCGATAAAGCTGATGGCGGTCGCGGTGGTCGCCGCGTTCGCTTCCGCCGCCTGCGGATCCGGCGGGTCCGGCGTCAGTCGACCAGTGTCGGGCACGTGGGACGACGTCGTCGCCGCGGCCGAGAGCGAAGGCAGCGTACTGCTGTACTCGAGCCAGAATCCCGCCAATCTCGAGGCGCTCAAAGTGGCATTCGAGCAGGAGTATCCCGAGATCTCCCTCGAATACGTCCGGGGAACGGACGCCGACATCAACCCGAAGGTCGAGGTCGAGAATCAGACGAAACGCGGCACGGCCGACGTTCACATGCTCACCGACTCCGCCTGGATCGAGACGGCCGCGGAGTCGGGCACGTACTCGGCCGACCTCGTCGGCCCGGCGTTCGACGCGCCGGAGTACGAACCCCAGAAGAGCATCATCTCCGACAGGTTCTTCCTGACCAGCGCGGCGGTGTTCTCCCTCGGATGGAACACGACAGCACTTCCCGGCGGCCTGCAGAAGCCGGAAGACCTCCTCGACCCGGCGTTGAAGGGCAAGATCGGCATCGTCAACCCGTCGGGGATCGCCTCCTACGTCGACTTCTACCGATTCTTCGAGAAGAACTTCGGCCCCGGCTATCTCCAGAAACTCGCCGAACTGAAACCGCGCATCTACCCGAGCGCACTGGGGGTCGCCCAGGCCTTGACGTCCGGCGAGATCGTCGCCACGCCGGTGGTGCAACCCCTGGTGCGGGAGAAGGAATCGGGTGCGCCCGTCGACTGGGCTCTGCCCACACCCCCGTGGGGAACACCCTGGTTCACGCATGCCCTGTCGGCGGCGCCGCACCCGAACGCGGCTCAGGTGCTGGCGAACTTCATGGTCACGCCGGCCGGTCAGAAGGCGCTGTCGCTCGGCTACGCGAGCGCCCTTCCCGGCATCGAGGGAAGCGTCGCGCGGGCCCAGGACATCGCACTGCCCAACCCGTCCGATCTGACGCCCGAATCGCTCACCGAATACCAGGCCGACTGGGAAAAGAGATTCATCCAATGACGTCACACGACGCGCGACTGGGTGACACCTGCGCTCTCGTCACCGGTGCCGCTCGCGGGATCGGCGCCGCGACCGCGGAACTCTTCCATGCGCAGGGCGCGACGGTGTACCTGTGCGACGTCGACGACGACCTCGGCAACAGTGTCGCCGCGAAACTCGGTGCGAGAGCCCACTATCGGCACCTGGACGTGACCGACGAGGCCGACTGGTCCCGGGTGACCACCGAGATGGCGGACCGCGGCCATCCGATGCGCATTCTGGTCAACTCCGCCGGCGCCGCGTCCAAGTCGTCGATCATGGACACCTCGCTCGCCGAGTTGCGGCGCATGATCGACCTCAACCTGGTGGGCACGTTCCTCGGACTGCAGGCCGCGGGCGCCGCGATGACCGCAGGCGGGTCGGTGGTCAACCTGTCCTCGCTGCGCGGCGTCCTCGCGGAGAGGAACATCCGGGTCAACGCGGTGTGCCCGGGCAGTATCGACACGGCCATCACCGCGGGCGCAGGTTTCGCCGACGACGACATGAATGCGTATGTGAAGAGCATTCCGATGCAGCGACGGGGTCTGCCGCTCGAGGTGGCGAAGGCCATCCTGTTCCTCGCGAGCGACGAGAGCAGTTACGTCACCGGCACCGATCTCATGATCGACGGTGGAACCTCGGCGGGCGCCAGGACTCCCAAACTCTCGTCGTCGTGACGGACCGGCCCGGCAACTCCTTGCCCGCCGGCCATCCCACCGCTACGCTGAAATGAACTGAATTCACTTTATATTCGTCCACCGCTCCGAAACCGGGAGCCCGGACGGACGCCCTCCCCGACAAACCACTCGCAACCAGGCAGGTGCCAGGTGACATCGCAATTCAGGGTTTCCAACCTGACCAAGACCTTCGGGTCCAACACCATCGTCGACCAACTCGATCTCGACATCGAGGACGGTGAATTCCTCGTACTGCTCGGCCCCAGCGGTTGCGGCAAGACGACCACGCTCCGCTGCATCGCCGGCCTCGAGACACCCGAGGGCGGGTCGATCGCGTTCAAGGACCACACCGTCTTCGACGCGTCGGCCCGAATCAACGTTCCGGCCTACAAGCGCAACATCGGCATGGTCTTCCAGTCCTACGCGCTGTGGCCGAACATGACGGTGCGGGAGAACATCCGGTACCCCTTGAAGGTCCGCCGGATGAAGACTGCCATGGCCTCCGGCCAGGTCGAAACCGCTGCGGGCATGGTGGATTGCGGGGCCCTGCTCGACCGGTACCCCTCCCAGCTCAGCGGTGGGCAGCAACAGCGGGTGGCGGTGGCGCGCGGATTGGTCGCACAACCCGATCTGGTGCTGTTCGACGAACCCCTGAGCAATCTCGATGCGCGACTGCGCGACCAGGTGCGGTCCCAGATCCATCAGCTCCACCAACGTCTCGGCTTCACAGCCGTATTCGTCACCCACGATCAGGCCGAGGCGTTCGCGCTCGGAGACCGGCTCGCCATCATGAAGGCGGGCAAGATCGAGCAGTACGACACCCCCGAGCGGGTCTACGAGACCCCGGCCTCCGACTATGTCGCCGCGTTCATCGGTATGGCGAACCGACTCGAACTCGTCCGGCGGCACGAGGGCTGGACAACGCGCGCGGGCACTCCGGTAGACCTCGATGCGGCCGTCATCCAGGGCGGACACCTCGGGGGCGACGCTGCCCTGGGAAGAATGCGCCCCGACGACCTCGCCCTGCATCGTTCGCTCGACGAGGTCGCCCCGGGCGATGTCGGCCTGACCGGTGAACTCGTCACCTCGGAGTACGGCGGTCGCCATTTCGACGTGACGGTCGACGCCGGCGGTGAGCGGTTGTACCTGCGCGCGGATGCGGGACGGCACGGATCCTGGTTGCGCGGCGCCGCCACGGGATCTCCTCTGGTGGTCAGCTTCTCCCCCAGCGCCCTGCGCGTGTTCCCGCACCCCGACGGGCACGTCGATCTGCACGCTCCCGAGCTCGCTCGGGCCGCAGCCCGAGCGGAGGCGTGATGGCTACCGTCGCCGTGAGCCGCGGTGCGCGGCCGCTCGTCGTCAGCGCGGTGTGGCGGACCCGGCTCGGGTACGGTGCGCTGCTGGCGTTTCTCGCGTACCTCGTCGTGCTCCCGCTGTTCCGGCTGCAGTCGCTGGCGTTCGAAGACGGCGCGCGCGGATATCAGGCCCAGTACGGGCGGTACGACATCGGTCAGACCATCCGGACGACCATCGCCCTCGCCGTCACGTCGCTCGCCATCGCGATGGTGCTGGGCACGGTGCTCGCGTTCGCGGCCACCAGACTGCCACGCCGGCTGAGCTTTCTCCGGATCGTCCCCATCCTGCCCATCGTGATGCCCGCGGTCGCCAACGTGGTCGGGTGGGCATTCCTCCTGTCTCCGGGGCCGGGGTACCTGAACGCACTCCTGCGCACACTTCCCTGGTGGAACACCGTGGATTCCGGACCGATCGACGTCTACAGCACCCCGTGGATCATCATTCTCACCGGTTTCGGACTCACGTCGTTCGTATACCTGTTCGTGAGCGCGGGCATGCAGAACATCAGTTCCGAGCATCTCGAGGCCGCGCAGATCAGCGGTTCGTCCACGCTCGGAGTGTTCTTTCGCGTCGTGCTTCCCCTGCTTCGCCCGTCCCTGGTGTACGGCGGCGGAATCGCGCTGCTTCTCGGACTGGGCCAGTTCACCGGGCCGCTCCTGTTGGGGCAGAACGCGGGCGTGAAGGTGCTCACCACCGAAATGTACCGCCGTGTGTCGGAGTCGCCTGCGGATTTCGCTGCCGCGGCGGCCGCGGGGTCACCGCTCGTCATCTTCGGCATCGTCGTCGTGCTCGCGCAGAAGATGCTTCTCGGCAATCAGAAGCGCTTCGTCACCCACGGCGGAAAAGCGTTCGCGCCGAACACCGGACGCTCGATCTGGGCCGCCGCGGCGATCTCCGTCTACGCGATTCTCGCACTTGTCGTTCCGCTGATCGGGCTCGCCATCGTGGCCGTGTCTCCGTACTGGTCGGAATCGCTGTCCTGGAATCTGTTCACACTCGACAACTTCCGGGCGCTCTTCCAGACGGCGAGCATCGTCGACTCCGTGTTCACCAGTCTTCTCACCTCCGTCGTCGCAGTGGCGATCTGCGTGCCGATCGGCTATCTCACCGCCACTCTGCTCGTGCGAGGCCGCACGCACCGGGTCCTGGGGACCATCGGTGACGTCATCACGGCTCTCCCCCTCGGCATTCCGGCGGTGATCTTCGGCGTCGGGTTCCTGCTCACCTACACGCAGCCTCCGCTGATCCTCTACGGCACCAAAGCGGTCATCATCCTCGTGTACGTCGTGCTCATGGTGCCGTTCTCCACCCGGATGCAGATGACGGCGATGCTGTCGCTCGGGGAGACGTACGCCGAGGCGTCGGCGACCAGTGGCGCGAGCCCGTTCGTCACCAATCTCCGGGTGATCCTGCCGCTGATGAGACCGACCGTGCTCAGTGCCGTCGCCTTGATGTTCATCCTGCTGACCCACGAGTTCGCCGCCTCACTGCTCGTCCGTGCCGCCACGACACAGGTGATGGGCACGCTGCTGTTCGACCTGTGGGAGAACGGCTCGTATCCGCTGGTGGCGGCGATGGCGCTGCTCATGACGGCCGTGACCAGCATCGGCGTCGTGTTCGCGATGCTCGTCGGTGGCCGGAACGTGTTGAGCAACCTGTGATGTCGGCATGTCCGGCCCGATCCGAACGAAAAACGAGGAGTACAGATGAGTGTGGGACCTGACCGGCTTCGCGACAAGGTCGTCCTGCTGACGGGTGCGACCGGTGGGATCGGCGTCGAGATCGTCCGCAGGCTTGCCGACGAGGGCGCCCACGTCGTCGTCACCGATCTCGACGAATCGGCCTGCCATGACCTGCTTCGCACTCTCGCCCGGCCCGAGCGACATGCCGCGCACGCCCTGGACGTCTCCTCCGAGGAGCAGTGGGAGGCGGTCGTCGCAGCAGTCGAGAAGAAGTTCGGCGCTGCGCACGCCCTGGTCAACAACGCCGCCATCGGCAGTGTCGCGACGGCCGAGGACGAAACCCGGGCGCACTGGGATCGTGTGATCGGGATCGGTCAGACCGGCACGTGGCTGGGCATGAAACATGCCGGTCCCCTGATCGAGCGCAGCGGCGGCGGATCCATCGTGAACATGTGCTCGATCCTGGGAACCGTCGGTGGCCTGGGCAACAGCGTCGCCTACGCGGCCGCCAAGGGTGCCGTCCGCACGATGACGAAGAACGCCGCCCTGCACTGGGCGAAGGCGGGCGTGCGGGTCAACTCGCTGCACCCGGGATTCATCGCGACGCCACCCCTGCTCGAACGGTGGGAGGGCACCGAGCGTCACCGCGAGAT
Organism: Rhodococcus sp. NPDC057529; assembly: GCF_042802055.1. Taxonomy (NCBI): domain Bacteria; kingdom Bacillati; phylum Actinomycetota; class Actinomycetes; order Mycobacteriales; family Nocardiaceae; genus Rhodococcus; species Rhodococcus sp. NPDC057529. Next base: position 545,466 of record NZ_JBHVEY010000001.1, on the reverse strand, counting down.
GCTGGCCGGCACGCCGATGGGCAGGCTCGGGCGCGGTGAGGAGATTGCGGCCGCGGTCGCCTTCCTCGCGGGCGACGACTCCACCTTCGTGACCGGAGCGGAGATCTACGCCGACGGCGGGTGGACGGCTGCCTGAACCCCGGCAGACGAACATGGCCTCCGCGCGATGCGGAGGCCATGTTTGCTGTGCGGCTGGGTTTGCTGTGCGGCTGGGTTTGCTGTGCGGCTGGGTTTGCTGTGCGGCTGGGTCGTCACCGCAGACGGCACAGTGTCTTTCCCACGGTGCGGCCGCGCAGCATCGCGACGATGGCGTCCGGCGCCGACTCGAGACCGTCGAACACGGTCTCCTCGGCAACGAGCCGCCCGTCGCGAAGATAGGCCCCGACCTCGGCGCGCATGTCGCCGAGCAGGTGGTCGTAGGCACCGGCCCGGAAACCCTTCACCGTGAGGCTCTTCGACACGATCTGAAAGAGGTTGCCCGGACCTGCCGCCGCCGTCTCCGCGTCGTAGGACGCGACGGCGCCGGCCATGGCCACTCGGCCTCCCGTCCGAAGGCGATGCAGGGCGGCCCCGAGATGCGTTCCGCCCACGTTGTCGAAATACAGATCGATGCCGTCGGGTGCCGCACTGTCGAGGGCCCGGGTCAGGTCCGGCGTGTGGTAGTCGAACGCGGCATCGAGATTCAATTCTTCCAGCAGGAACCGGACCTTTTCGGCGGATCCCGTGCTGCCGACCACGTAGTGACCTCGGAGCTTGGCGATCTGTGCGGCGAGGCTGCCGACCGCTCCGGCCGCCGACGAGATCCACACGACGTCTCCGCCTGCGAGTTCACCGATGCAGTGCAGTCCCACGTACGCGGTGAGCCCGGCGCTGCCCAGCGCTCCGAGATATGCCTGCGGCGGGTGCTCGCCGGTGTCGAGTCGCGTCACACCACCGGCACCGGCGAGGGTGTCACCGTCCTGCCGGATCACGGCGAACTCACGAAAACCGTTGATGTGCAGCACCGTGTCGCCCGGCTCGAAGCCGGGGGCACGGGACCGGAGTACCTCCCCGACAGCCAACCCGGTCAGCGTCTCCCCGATGCGGAACGGCGGCAGGTAGCCGGCGGGGCCGGTGGGGCCGAGCCGCATCCTGACGGACGGGTCGATCGACGACCACGAGTTGCGCACGAGAATGTCACCGGGACCGAGTTCTTCGGGAACCGTCACCACGTCGAGGCGGAAGTCCGACGGTCGAACCCTCCCCTGGGGATGGTGTGCCAGTGTGAGTTCACGACTCTGCATAGGAATCCTTTCGACTCGGACCACGGAGAAGACTTCGACTCAGACGACGGCGAAGACGTCGTGGCCGTCTCGTTTTCGGACGGTGAGCCTGCCGCGGTCGACCAGGGTGTCGAGGTGCGCGAGGGTCTCACAGGTGGCGATCATCTGATTGAACGGGTCGAGCGTGGTGAACGGCCTGTCGCGACGAGTCCACGTGACCACGTGCGCCACGGCGGTCGCGGTCCCCTGCCCGAGAGAGATCAGCGCGGTGCGCATGGCATCGAATCGCTGGTCGTGGTGCGCGAGAAGCTCTTCTACTCGACGGTGCACGCTCGGTGCCGGATCTCCGTGTGCCGGCAGGAGCTGCGAATCGGGGCGGTCGAGCAACCGGGACAGCGAGTCGAGGTAGTGTCCCAGCGGCAGGTCCCACTCGCCCAACTCGAAGCCGATCGACGGCGTGATCGAGGGCAGGACGTGGTCGCCGCTGAACAGCAGCCCCTGATCCACGTCGTGAAACACCATGTGTCCCTTGGTGTGGCCCGGGGTGTGCACGACGTCGAGGGTGTGCCGGCCGATCGGGAGTGGACCCGCGGCGAGCCAGTGGTCGGGTTCTTCCCAGTCCGCGGGGTAGAACGGTTCCGCGGCGGTCAGGGTCTTGACGGTGTCTGCCAGGACGGGGGCTCCCGCGCGGCGGAGTTCGTGCAGCGAATCCGTCGGAACGTTGCTGCCGAGGGCGCCGACCGCTGCCAGACCGTCCGCCTCCGCGACTCCGAGGTGGACGCGTGAACCGTGACGGCGGCGGAGTTCGACGGCGAACGTGTAGTGGTCGCGGTGCACGTGGGTGACGTAGATGTCGTGAATCTGGTCGGGGCGGTGGCCGATCCGGAGCAGTGCCCGCTCCATCTCCTCGAACGTCGTGCCGACTCGCCAGCCGCCGTCGACGAGGGCCAGGCCGTCCGGGGTCTCGAGGGCGTAGACGTTCACGGCCCCGAGTCCGTCACCGGGCATCTGGAGGGGTATTCGATGCACACCGGGCGCCACCTCGTAGCAGCCCGGCTCCATCCACCCCGCCCTCATGATGTCGCGCTGTCCACTTCGACCATCGTCTTCTCCTCGCCCATGACGAGGATGCGCTTTCCGCGCATCTTGCCGACGTTCTCCACTGCGGCTTGCCATTCCGGGCTGGCGAGCGCGGCATCGAGGTCCTCGCGGGAGTCGAAGCTCAGGATCGACACGCCGTCCCATTCCCGGGACCGGTCGTCCATCGCGTCCAGCACTTCGGTGTGCTGCCAGCGTCGCAGGCCGGGAAGCGGATAGGTCACGTCGGCGTGCTCACCGCGCCACCACTGGATGAACTGCTCGTGGCTCCAGTCGTGCGGACGGGCGGCCAGGACGATCAAGTTGTACATCATCTCTCCATTACTGACATGAATTAGGTTCAATTATCGAGGGTGCGCAAAAGCCACTCCCCGATCTCCGCGGGTCACGCGCGGACGATACGCAGGGTGGCGTCGCGAACGTGCCGGTTGAGCTGGTCGAGTGTCATGTCGCCACCTGGCCGGTACCAGCGCCACACGCTGACGACGAGCCCGAGGACGAGCCGGGCCATCAAACGCGCATCGGCGTCGGCGAAGGCCCCGGCACCCATCCCCTTCGCGATGAGGAGAGACCACGCCTCTTCGATCGAATTCACCAGCGCCCGTGACGTCTGGCGCTCGGCTTCCTCTTTCTCGGACTGACGGGGCGTGGCCAGCAGATCCATGTGGCTCTGGAGGATCCGGCGCTGCAGGGCGTCGCGGGGGGTCGCTTCCAGGGCGCTGGTGATGGCGGCGCTCAACGCCTCGACCGGGTCGTCGATGCCCTCGATCGCGGTCGTGAATCGCTCGAGCGACTGCGCCAGTTCGAGACGCATGATCGTCAGCAGGCAGTGTGCCTTGGATTCGAAGTAGTGGTAGAGCGCGGTCTGGCCGATACCGACCTCGTCGGCGATCGACGCCCACTTCGTGTGCTCGAAGCCCACTTCCCCGAAGCGCTCGATTGCGGCCGTGAGGATGAGCCCGCGCTTGGAACGCGGACCATCGCGGAGCGTCATGGCTTCTACGGACACGGGATCCCCATCCATTTGTCGTCGGGTCGGTACCGGTAAGACTACCTGAACTGAGGTCAGGTCGGGTGGGGATCAGGTGGTCCCGGTACCGGCGAGCAGGCGTGTTGCGAGATCCACCGCATCCGGTCGGGACAGTTTCCCGACCCGGTTCTGTGGCAGGTCGTCGATCGTGAAGACGAACTCCGGCCACTTGAACTTGGGAAACTCGATGTCACCGAGGTGGGCAACCACCTCACCGAGGGTAATCGGTGCACCGGTGCTCACGACCAGGGCTGCGGCGCGTTCACCGAGCAGTTCGTCCGGCACCGGTACCACGCACACCTGGGACACGGTCGGGATGCGGGCGATAGCGGCCTCGACCTCGTTGATGTCGATGTTGCGGCCGCCGCGGATGATGATCTGCTTCTGCCGCCCCATGACCCGGATGGTCCCGTCGTCCGCGATCTCGACGAGGTCGCCGGTGGGCAGGAATCCGTCCGCGGTGAGGTCGGGCGGCGCGGGAACACCGGCCCGGGCATAACCGACGAAGAGGGACGGCCCGTTGACCTGAGCGTCGCCCACTCGCCCCGACGGCAGTGGCGCGCCGTGCGCGTCGACGGCTCGGACAACGGTGCCGGGGAACGGCCGGCCGTCCCGGCCCAGGCGTACGTCCGGCTCGTCCGACGGCAGCGGGGTGGTGTGCCCGAGGCACTCGGACATCCCGAACACCCGCAGGAACGTCGTCCCGAGAATCTGCTCGGCGCGGCCGAGCGCACCGGCGTCCATCGGGCCGCCGCCGACGGTCATCGCCCGCAGCGAGGTCAGCGCGCCCGCCGCGTCGGGTGCGACGGCCAACTGAAGCGCCATGGTCGGGACGAGCATCGTCCAGGCGACCTGGTGTTTCCTGACCACCTCGAGGGCGCGCGCCGGCTTCCAGCCGTCCATACAGACCATCGGCGCGGCCAGCATCGTGGGGAGGTAGAGACCGAAGCAGAATGCGGCCACCGACGAGAGCGGGACGAACGCGGCGACCGGGTCTCCGGCTTCGAGGCCGACGGCGTCGATCGTGCAGCGGCAGGCGTAACGGATCGCGGATTCCGACTGCACCACGCACTTGGGGTGTCCGGTGGACCCGGACGTCATCGCGATCGCGATCCCGCCGTTCCACCTCGCGACGTCGCTGACCGGCGTCCGCGACCAGCGCATCGACCAGCCGTCCAGCGCGATCGCCTCTTCGGAGAAGTGGTCGTCGGACGCGCCCCAGTGCTCGAGGGACCCGGGGTCGGCGATCACCACGTCGGGCGCGATGTCGTGCAGGGCGACGGCGAACTCCGACGGGGTGGCGTGCCTGCTGAACACTGCGACGACACCGCCCCGCAAACCGACCGCGAGTGCCGCGGTCAGAGTCCGCCAGCTGTTGTCCGCCTGGACGAGCACGGTGGGCGAACCCCCGCGAGCGGTGTCCAGCAGAGCGGCGAGTTCGGTCGCCGCCGCGGCGATGCGCGCGGCGGTGTACTCGCCCGAGACGTCGACGACCGCGATCTCATCGGGCGAATTCTTTGCGCGAGCAACGAATTCGCGAGCCAACTCCCACATCCCGCAATCCTCCTGTTCAGCGAACACTGTCATTCTCGATCATCGTGCGCGGTATCGCGCAGGCCTCGCCGGTCACGGCACGAGGACGGCACGCCCGCGGATCTCTCCGCGGCGCAGCCGGTCGTACACGTCGACGGCGTCGTCCAATCGGTACGAGGTCGACTCGACGCTCAGCAGCCCTCGTTGCGCGAGATCGACCACCGCCTCGAGGTCGGCGCGGGTTCCCCAGAACGGGGCGCTGACCTGCCAGCCGCCGGGTAGTCCGAGGTCCTTGCCGACCGTGAGCCGGCCGCCGCCGCTGCCCACGGTCACCAGGCGGCCACCGGGGCCGAGCAACTGCACGGCCGACTCCATCGTGGCCGGGGATCCCACGAAATCGAACACCACGTCGGCGGAGCGCGGCTCGGTGCCGGAATCGGCCACCTCGCTCACCGCCCGGTCCGCCCCCAACCGGAGGGCGAGGTCGCGCGAGTCCTCGCGTGGATCGACCGCGATGATCGTGCCGGCGCCGAGAGCGCGAAGGATCTGGACGGCGAGATGGCCCAGTCCCCCGACACCGACCACGACGGTGACCGCGTGGCCGTCGACGAGGTCCCGGTTCGTGCGGATCGCGTGGTAGGCGGTCAGGGCGGCATCGGCGAGCGGGGCGGCACTCTCGGGAGCGAGCCCCCGGGTGCGCACCACGAACCGTTCCGAGGGAACGATCATGGCCTCGGCGAGGCCGCCGTCGTGCCCGAGACCGTTGCCGATCGCCGGGAGCCTGCCGTCCGCCCGCGGACGCAGGTCGTGACAGTAGTTCTCCCGGCCCCGCCTGCAGTTGCGGCACTCCCCGCAGGACCACACGCCGTGGACCACCACGGACTCGCCGATCCACGACCTGTCGGCGTCCGGTCCCGCGGCGACCACGGTTCCGGCCACCTCGTGCCCGAGTGTGAGCGGGAGCGGGTAGTCGAACGCGCCTGCGGGTGCGTCCATGACGTGCAGGTCGGATCGGCAGAGCCCGGCGGCCCGGACCTCGATCAGCAGTTCGGCGTTCCGCGGTTCGGGGACGGGGACGCGCTGGACCTGCACGGGTTGGCCCCACGTGGTCAGGCGCACTGCTCTCATCATCTCGATGGCCATGGTCCCGTCGCCTACCTGGCTGCCCAGCCGCCGTCGACGACGAGCGTCTGTCCGGTGACATACGAAGAAGCATCCGATGCGAGGAACAGCACGGCGCCGTCCACCTCGCCCGCCCTGCCACCGCGGCCGAGCATCGTGTTGCGGCGCACCCAGTCGGCCGAGCGCTGGTTGCCGAACAATCCGTCCGTCATTTCGGTATCGAACCATCCGGGCACGACGGCGTTGACACGGGCGCCCCGCCTGCCCCACTGACCCGCCAACTCGCGGGTCAGCCCGAGAATGCCCGCCTTCGACGCCGCGTAGCTCGCACCGCCGATGGGAGCGGTGGACACCAGACCGATCACCGACGAGATGTTGATGATCGAGATCCCCGCGCCCTCCGGAACGGTCGACATGGCATACGTGGCCAGATGGAAACCCGCCGCGAGGTTGACGTCGAGGATCGACGAGAACCCGTCGGCGGTTTCGTCCTCCGCGTTCGGAGGTCCGGGCTTGCCGGCGTTGTTGACCAGGACGTCGACGTGGCCGGTTCGCTCGCGGGCGCGGTCGACGAGACGGCGGCGGTCGGCGTCGACGGTGATGTCGCATTCGACCGGGACCACGGTGTCGACCTCCGCTGCCAGTGCCTCGAGCCGATCGATGCGGCGAGCGGCCGCGTAGACGGTGGCGCCTGCCGCGGCCAGCGTCCGCGCGAATCCCATCCCCAGTCCGGACGACGCACCCGTGACGACGGCGACGCGACCGCTCAGCTGGAACAGCTCGGGTACCTGCATGTGGTTGGCTCCTACTCCTGTTCGTGGCACGCGCGTCAGTAGACGGCGGTGCGTCCGCCGTCGACCGGGATCACGGCGCCCGTGGTGTAGCCGGCACGGTCCCCGGCCAGATGCACGACGAGGCCGGCGATTTCATCCGGATGCCCCAGCCGTCCGGCGGGCAGCCGGTCGACGATCTTGCCGACGAACTCGTCGTCCCAGTCGGCAGCCATGTCGGTCGCGAATCCGCCCGGCATGATGCAGTTCACCCGCACCCGGGGCGCGTATTCCTGCGCGAACGCCATCGTCAGCGCGTTGAGGCCGTTCTTCGACGCCGCATACATCGCCTCGGGCGGGCTGGGACGCACCGCGCCGATGCTCGAGATGTTGATGATCGAACCGCCTCCGGCCGCGCTCATCCTGGCGCCGGCCACCGCCATCAGCCGGAACGGTCCCTTGAGGTTGACCTCGATCGTCTTGTCGAACAGCGACTCGGACACCGACTCCAGCGTCGGTGACAGGGGTGCGATGCCGGCGTTGTTCACGACGACGTCGAGCTTTCCGAATCGGGTGACGATGTGGTCGACCGCGGTTTCGATCGCGTCCCACTTCCCGACGTGCAGGGCGAGCGGTTCGGCGATGCCGCCGGTGTCCCGGACGATCGCGTGGGCCGCGGAGACACACGCCTCCTCCTTGCGGCTCGACACGATCACGGTAGCGCCCGCGGCGGCGAGGCCGCCGGCGATGGCGTATCCGAGCCCGCGGGTCGCCCCCGTGACCAGTGCGACCTTGCCCGTCAACTCCTGTGTCGTGTTCATGCGTACTTCTTCAGTTCGAGGCGCGCGATCGTGCGCAGATGGACTTCGTTCGGGCCGTCGGCGATCTGCAGTGCGCGGGTGATCGCGTACAGCCGGGCCAGGATCGTGTCGTCACTCACCCCTGCGGCGCCGTGCGCCTGGACGGCGCGGTCGACCACGCGATGCGCCACCTCCATCGCGGACACCTTGATCGCGGCGACCTCCGAGCGGGCGGCGGCGTTGCCGCGGGTGTCCATCAGCCACGACGACTGCAGAACCAGCAGCCGGATCTGGTCGATCTCCATCCGGCTCCGCGCAATCCACTCACGCACCACACCGCGATCGGCGAGGGGTCCACCGAACGCGGTGCGCTGCAGGACCCGTCGGCACATCAGCTCGAGGGCGCGTTCGGCCATGCCGATCGCCCGCATCGCGTAGTGCATGCGCCCCGGCCCGAGTCGGCCCTGCGCGATCGCGAACCCGTCACCCTCGGCGCCGAGCATGTGGTCGGCGGGCACCCGCACGTCCGTGAACTGGACCTCGCCGTGGCCGAGCCGGTCCCGGTAGCCGAACATCGGCAGATCGCGGAGCACGTCGATGCCGGTAGCATCCGCCGGCACCAGGATCATGCTCTGCTGCCGGTACGTCGGCGCGTCGGGATCGGACTTGCCCATGAAGATGACGAGCTTGCAGTCGGGATCGAGAATGCCCGAGGTGTACCACTTCCGGCCGTTCAGGACGTATTCGTCGCCGTCGCGGCGGATGGTCGAGGTGATGTTGGTGGCGTCCGAACTCGCCACCTCCGGTTCCGTCATCGCGAACGCCGACCGGATCGTGCAGTCCAGGAGCGGCGCGAGCCAGCGTGACTGCTGCTGCGGGGTGCCGTACATCGCGAGGATTTCCATGTTGCCGGTGTCGGGTGCCGAGCAGTTGATCGCCTCGTTGCCGATCACCGACCGTCCGACCATCTCGGCAAGAGGCGCGTATTCGAGGTTGGTGAGCCCGGCGCCCCATTCGCCGTGCGTCATGAAGAGGTTCCACAGTCCGAGTTCCCGTGCCTTCGCCTGCAGGTCCAGCATGACCTTCGGCTGTTCGTGCGGGTTGTCGTTCGACCTGATCTGCTCGTCGTACACGGCCTCGGCCGGATAGACGTGCTCTTCCATGAAGGTCCGCAGTTGCTCGAGCAGTCGCTCGGTGCGTGCGGAGTATCCGAAGTCCACGTGAGGTCCTCTCTGAGGTTGATCAGGCAAGTAGTGCGGTGCCGCTGCGGATGAGCTGCGCGATGGTGTCGGGTAGCCGTTCCTGATCGGGGTCGTGGTGGCGGCCCTCTCGGTGCCTGCGCAGGTTGTGGCCCATGATCGCCGCCATCTTCAGACGGCCGAGTGCGTTGAACCAGTGCATGTCCGGCAGTGCCGGCTGGTCCCCGGTGTAGAGGTCGATCAGCTCGTCCTCGCTCGGCAGGTTCGGCACCGCGCGCCCCACACCGGGGAAGTTCGCGCCGTCGGCGAAGACGAGGAACCAGCCGAGCTCGACCCGCGGATCGCCCAGGCTCCAGATCTCCCAGTCGATCAATGCCGCCGGCTCCGTGCCGCGCGCGAGGATGTTGCCGAGCCGGTAGTCGCCGTGCACCAACGTGGGCGCCATCCCGTCCGGGACATCGGCGGCGAGCAGACGCAGCAACGCCTCGCCCCCGGTCACGAGTTCGGGGGGAACGGCGTCCAGGGTGCGTTGCCACCGCGCCAGCTCGGCGGCCGGCGACAACGGATCACCGGCGGCCGGGATCGTGTCGAGGGGCACCGCGTGCAGCAGCGGGAGCACCTCGGCGGCCCGGCGCATCCGCGCGGCAGCGACGGCCGGTTCGACCGCCGGTGTATCGAGCACCGGCTCGAGGGATTCGCCTGCGACGCACTCCATCGCGAACCACGCCGGACCGTCCTCGTCGACGGTGACGATGCGGGGCACGGGAACCGCTGTGGCTCCGAGCGTTTCCATGATCCTCGCCTGGCGCACCATGTCGTGCCGCCCGACGGGACGCTGCCCCTCGGGCACAGCCTTGACGACGAGGTCGCCCCCACCGGTCCGGACCTTGTAGGTCAGTCCGGAGTGCCCGCCGGGCAACGGCTCGAGCGGGCCGACGTCCAGGCCCGGGTTCTGCTCGCGCAGGCGACGCGCCACACGGTCGTCGAGGGTGATCGTTGCACTCACGGGCGGGGCTCCCTCGGCAGGCCGAGCACGCGCTCGGCGAGGATGTTGCGCTGGATCTCGTCGGTGCCGCCTGCGATGCGGTAGCCGGGTGCGCCGAGCACGTGCTCGGTCCACGCGAACGTGCCCCACTCGCCCGAGTCGGCGATCAGGTCGCGCCCCAGCAGCATCCGGACGACCTCCGAGGTGCGCGCCATGGTGTCGGTGGCGAGCAACTTGCCCACCGACGCCTCCGGGCCGGGGTCCTTGTCGGCGACGACGGCGGCGGCCACCCGCATGCCCGTCACCCGCTGGACATAGCTGCGCGTCACCAGATCCGCGACCTTGTCGCGCTCGATCTCGGACAGTTCCCGGCCCAGGTGGCGGGCGAGTTCGACGGCCTGATCCGCGTTGGCCAGGCCGAGATTCCCGGCGTCGAGGCGCTCGGCGGCCAGCACGGTCAATGCGACCGGCCAGCCCTGCCCCACCGGCCCCAGCCGGTAGTCGTCCGACAGTTCGACGCCGTCGAGATACACCTCGTTGAAGGAACTGCCCCCGGTCATCTGGCGGATCGGCCGGACGGTGACGCCGGGAGCGTCCATCGGGACGAGGAAGACGGTGAGGCCCTTGTGTTGGGGCGCGTCGGGGTCGGTGCGGCACACCGCGACCCCGACGTCGGCGACCCGGGCGCCGGACGTCCAGACCTTGTGCCCGGTGATCGTCCACCGGCCGTCCCGCTCGACCGCTCTCGTCCGGACCGCCGCCAGGTCGGATCCGGCTTCGGTTTCCGAGAACAGCTGACAGGCGATGATGTCGGTGCGGAGCATCGCCCGCACGTACCGCTCGCACTGTTCGGGCGTTCCCCATTGGGCGATGGCGGGTGCGACCAGTTGCTGAGTGACCGAGAACATTTCGGTTCGGCGCGGCACGTCGAAACAGTTCTCCTCCCGCCGGAAGGCGAGCACATAGGACATCGGCAGGCCTCGTCCACCGAATTCGACGGGCCAGTTCATCGAACCCCAGCCGGCGTCGAACTTCGTCTGCTCGTACGCGCGGATGTGGTCGGTCTCTTCGCGTTCCTGCGCCGCGGTCCAGTTCTCGAAGACGGCGACCGAGTCTGGTCCCACCCCCCATTTGATCTGGGTGCGAGGTTCGGCGACCGTGCGCAGCCACGCGCGGGCGTCGTCCACGAACTGGTCCAGGCCGGGCATCGTTGCTTGATTCATGGCTCTTCCTCAGACAGACAGGACGGTGCAGGCGCTGATCCCGGGCGCACCGTAGACGTGGGTGAATCCGATGCGCGGGCTTCCGGGCACCTGCCGGGCACCGGCCTCCCCGCGCAATTGCGTGACGATCTCGTGTATCTGCCGGAGGCCGGACGCCCCGATCGGTTCCCCGTTCGCGATGCAGCCGCCGTCGGTGTTGACCGGGATCCGTCCGCCGATCTCCGTCTCGCCCGCGGCGATCAGCTTTTCCTGCTCGCCGTGCTCGCAGAATCCGCATTCGGCCAGGTGCATGATCTCGGCGCCGCTCTCCGTGTCCTGGAGTTGCGCGACGTCCACGTCGGAAGGTCCGAGTCCGGCCTGCTCGAATGCGGCGGCCGCAGTGGACGTGCTCACGCTCGACGGGGTTCCCGCGCCCTGTATCGACGGACCGAACACCTCGAACGAGCCGAACCGGCGGGTGCCCGCCGCAATGCCCCGCAGTTGTACCGGTCTTCCGCCGAGTCGACGGACGGCGGTCTCGCTCGCCACGACGACGGCCGCACCGCCCTCGCCGGGTGAGCAGAACATGTACCGGGTGAGGGGGTCGTTGACCATGTCCGCGGCGGCGATCTCCTCGGCGGACATCGGTTCACGCCGCCAGGCATTCGGGTTCAGGGAGCCGTTGCGATACGCCTTTTCCGCGACGGCGGCCAGTGTGGGGGCGCTGATTCCGTGTTCGCGCATGTACCGCGCGATCTTGATGCCGAAGAACTGGGTGGTGACCATGAGACCCGCCTCGCCGTAGCCGACTGGCAGACCCCAGTCCTGTGGTGCCGGGTCGAACGCGCCGCGCGGGTGCTTGTCGAAGCCGACCGCGATCGCGATGTCGGCGGCGCCGGCACGAATGGCGTTGACGGCCGACACCAGTGCGCTACCCCCTGTCGCGCAACCGTTCTTGACGTTGGTGAACGGGATCCCGGTGAGCCCGAGTTCGGACACCAGGGTGTCGGCGAGCCCGGAGCCGTCGCTGCCACCGAACGCGACCTGAACGTCGGTCCACGCGATGCCGGCGTCGGCCAGGGCGGACGCGATCGCGTCCAGGGCGAGCCCGCGGCCGGTCTTGTCCGGTTGGCGCCCGAATTTCGACAGTCCGGCCCCGATGATCGACACGGTGGACATCAGCGGGTCTCCTTCAGATATGCGTCGGTGGCGAACCGGGGCACCGGCACCGTGGCGACCAAGGTCACCGGCGCCCCGTCGTCCAACTCGTCGAAGTCGTGGCAGTCGAGCACGCCTTCGATCCTGATTCCCTCGGGGAGTTCGACGTATCCGACCGCGAACGGCGAGAACCCGTCCGGCGGCGGAACATACGGCGGCGATTTCGGGGCGAACCGCTGAACCGTGTACGCCCAGACCGTTCCGCGTGCACTCAAGGTCAGCGGCGACATCGCCGGCCCGGCGCACCTCGAGCACACGGTGGTGGCCGGGAACGCGACGGTCGAACAGTGGGCGCAGCGGCTCGCTTCGAGCCCCGGCGCGGTGGGTGTCTCGCCCATCGTCACTCTCTCCTCGGGATTCGTCGTCGGGGTCGGGTCAGCGACCGACCCAGACCGGGTCACGCTTTTCGAGGAAGGCGTTCACGCCTTCGCGTGCGTCCTCAGACTGCAGCGCGTTGCCCACGGCGAGGTGCTCCATCACCATGAGCGACTGGATGTCCGCGTCGAGACCGCGGTCGATGCACATCTTGGTGAGCTTCATCATGAACGGGCTCTTGTCGACGATCGGTGCGATGAACTCGGCGAGAAGCTTGTCCAGGTCGTCGGCCGGCGCCGACGCGTTGATCAGGTCGAAGGCCTCCGCCTCCTTGCCTGTGAGGAGCTTGCCGGTGAGCATGAGTTCCTTCGTCTTGCGAACGCCGATCATGCGCGGCAGCCGGTAGATCGGGCCCGCGCCACCGAACAGTGCGCGACGGATGTGGAAGTCGCCGATGCGGGCGTCCTCGGCGGCGATCGCGAAGTCGCAGGAGATCATCAGCTCGAATCCGCCTGCGGTGACGAAGCCTTCGAGGACGGCGACGGACGGGGTGTTCATCGAGTACAGGCGGTCGCACACCCGGGCCGACAGCACCGCGACATCCATCGCGGTGGTGGAGCCGACGTACTTCTCCCGCAGTTCGTCGAGGTCGAATCCCGAGCAGAACGTGCCGTCACGTCCACGCAGGACCAGCACCTTGAGTTCGGGGTCGTTGTCGACCTCGACGATGATCTCGTCGAGGCGGTGCAGCAGCTCGACGGTGACCGCGTTCTTCTTGTGCGGGCGGTTGAGCCACACGCGGGCGATGTCGCCGTCCTTCTCGAGCACGATGTGGTCGGTGTCCACCATGTCGGGGTCCTTTCGAGGAATGAAACTGAACTGGATTCACTTCAGTTCTACTGGGTGGGAGGTGGTCCGTCAATAGCGGGATCGAAAAGCGTTGGTTTCGGCCGGCAGCAGCCGGCCCGATGTCAGAGTCCGACGAGATCCGCGATCCGCCCGCGGTGCGCCCGCGAATCCCCCAGCAGCGGTTCGTCTCCGAGCGCGCGGCGAACATAGGAGTGCGTCGCGTGTTCCCAGGTGAAGCCGACTCCCCCGTGCAGTTGCACGGCCTCCATCGCCGTGGCGATCACGGCCTCGGTGCAGACCGCACCCGCGACAGCGGCCGGAAGCGCCGCGGCGCCCGGGTCTTCCGCGAACACCGCGGCCGCGTACCGCGCCGCCGATCGCGCCTTCTCGAGGTCGACGAGAGTGTTCGCCAGTCGATGCTTGACGGCCTGAAAGGAGCCGATCGGCCGCCCGAATTGGCGGCGCTGCATAGTGTATTCCCTTGTACTGTCCAGCAATCGGTCGATCACGCCGACGTGCTCGCAGGCCAGTCCGATCACCCCGAGGCTGTGCAACGATTCGACCGCGCGCGGTGCGTCACCGGGTCCGGCGAGACGCACCGCCTCCGCGTCGTCGAAGAGCAGATTCGCCTGCCGCCGGCTGGGGTCGACCACCGGAAGTTCTGTTCGCCGCACCGTCGCGGTCCGCAGATCGACCGCATAGAGGCCTGGTCCGTCGTCGGCGTGCGCGAGCAGCACGACGACATCGGCGGCGCCGCCCTGCACGACATTCGTCGCGCGACCGGACAGCGACCATCGGTCGCCGGCACGCGTGGCGTCGACGAAATCGGTCTGCGCACTCAGGGCCGTCACCGTCGCGACGAGTTCGCCCCGGACGACCCGGTCGAGCAGTTCGTCGACCCGGGGCGACCTTTCGGCCGCGAGTAGGGCGTGCACTCCCAGCGTGGCGGACGTGAGCACCGGTTCGCAGACCAGCGCGCGCCCGCATTCTTCGAGAACGATGCCGAGTTCGACCACGCTGTATCCGAGGCCGCCGCGATCCTCCGGCACCGTCAGGGCCGCGACGTTCATCTCCTCGACGAGCAGCGACCACAACTCGGGGGAATAGCCGACCTCGGACCGGGCGGCGAGTCGGCCGTCCCCGAGGGTCGAGTGGCGGTCGAGCAGGCGGCGGATGACGTCGCGGATGTCTTCGTGCTCGGCAACGGGGGTCATCGCCGGGGGTTCGGTCTCGGGCCAGGGGCTGGAATGGGAGGACTGCATTGAACTCTCCTGTAAATTGACGTGAGTTCAGTTTAGTTTCGCAGAAGTCGAGACGGCAAGGACTCTCGACAGACCCACCCGTGTTGAACTAAGTTCATTTCATGACCGATGCACTCGTGATCGAGCAGTACTACGCGATCCTCGACAGCGGCCGGATCGACGACGCGGTTGCCCTGCTCGACGAATCGATCGAGTTCGCCATAGTTCTTCCCGGTACCGTCCGTCGCGGCCACAGCCGCGCCGACATGCTGAGCTACCTCCGGGGACGACCCCCGGTCGATCGACGGCACGTGCTGCTGAGGACGAGCAGCGCCGGCGACGTCCAGTTCGCCTACGGCTCCGTCGTCGAGAACGAGACGAAGACGACCGGCTGGT
The DNA here is from genome assembly GCF_042802055.1 of Rhodococcus sp. NPDC057529. Classification (NCBI taxonomy): domain Bacteria; kingdom Bacillati; phylum Actinomycetota; class Actinomycetes; order Mycobacteriales; family Nocardiaceae; genus Rhodococcus; species Rhodococcus sp. NPDC057529. The sequence continues at coordinate 530,446 of NZ_JBHVEY010000001.1, read as the reverse complement.
TCCTCGCCGCCATGCACATAGGCGCCGACGGCACCATCGACGCGTACGAAGTGTCCTTCGACACGGAATTCAGCATTCTCACAAGGGAGTTGGCTCATGACAAGCGCGACTGACGCGAATGCGAGGACGTCACCGACGCCCGTGCTGGTCGCATGGTTCGCGATCATGGATTCGGACGATCCCGACCGCGTCCTGACGATGATCACCGACGACTTCCGGATGTCGGTCCAATTCTCCACCGGCGGCGGGAAGGCAGCCGAATTCGTCGGCGATCGCGCAGGTCTCGTCGGGTACCTGCAGCAACGCGAGAAGAGCGTGCTGGTGCACGAGATCCTCGCGGGCTCGCGGGTGGATGACGTCGAACTGGCGCTGGGACGCACCACCCGGAACGGCGAATTCGAGGCGTCGTTCAACACCTCGGCGCAGCTCGACGAGTCCGGACTCGTGCGGAGGTTGCTCATCTGCCGCACGCCCGAGATCTCGTTCTGACACCCCTGTGAGTACTTGTTAACCGCGGGCGGTTAACAAGTACTCACAGGGGGTTTCGGTCAGGACGTGAGGTCGTACAGGGTCACGCCGTCGACGGTGACGGCGGTGAAGTTCGCCTGCACCCACGCGGAGATCTCCGACGCGGTGCCGTCGCCACCCATTCCGCCGCCTCGGCCGCCGGCGATGAAGTAGTGGATCTTCCCGTCGGCCACGTACTGCTGGAACTGCTCGAGCGTGGGCGACGGATCGCTGCCGTTGAACCCGCCGATCGGCATGACCGGGTCCTCGGTGGCCAGCTGGTAGCCCGACGCACTGTTGGAACCGATCGCCGCCGCCACCCAGGTGTAGTTGCCGGCATCCTGTTCCAGCAACGCCACGAGTTCCGCGCTCGGGTTACTACCGGACAGCAGTCCCCCGGCGGCGCCGCCGCCCATGGCACCCATACCACCCATGCTGTCGGTGGCGCTTGCGCCGAAGGTGGCACCGGGAGCGATGCCGGGAGCTGCACCGCCCGGCATCGTGGGCGCGGCTGCGCCGTCGGTGCGCCCGCCCATGCGTCCGGCACCGTCCATGCCACCGGGGCCACCCATTCCGCCGAAGCCGCCTCGCCCGCCCTCGACGGTGGGTCCGGCCGAGACGATCGAACCGGTGTGCGGCGTCGCGATCGTGTCGACGGCGTACGCCGTCGGTCCGGCGAGCCCGGTGAACATCGCGGCCAGCGTGACGACGGCCGCGATCCGGCCCCTGGTCAGCGCCGGGATCAGCACGGCCGCGGCGGCGAGAACACCGGCGACGACCACGGCCCACTTCAGCCACGGCACGAACGACGCACTGCGCCCGAGCAGACCCCAGGACATCGCGGCGGTGGCCAAGAGTGTGACGGCGAGGACCGCACGCACCCACAGCATGTCCCGTCGACGCCACAGCGTCACCGAACCGATCGCCACCAGCGCGGCGACGGCCGGAGCAAGCGCGACGGTGTAGTACGCGTGGAAGATGCCTGCCATGAAGCTGAACGTCAGTCCGGTGACGAGCAGCCACAGGCCCCATACGACGAACGACGCACGGTGCGTGTCGGTGCGTGGCGCCCTGCCGCGCACTGCAAGACCGGCGACGAGCAGGATCAGCGCGCCCGGGATCAGCCAGGCGATCTGGCCGCCCTGCGCCGACTCGAACATGCGCGTGATGCCGGTGCTCCCCCACATTCCGCCGCCACCGCCGGGGCCGCCTCCGGGGAAGCCCCCGTCCGCCATGGCGTCGCCCATTGCCGCTCCGCCTTCGCCCCGCGCACCGCCACCGGGCGTGACGCTGCCCGTCTCCTCACCGTTCAACCGGCCGAGACCGTTGTAGCCCAGCGTGAGTTCGAGGATCGAGTTGTTCTGCGAACCGCCGATCCAGGGCCGCGACGCCGCCGGCCACAGCTCGACGGTCAGCAACCACCAGCCCGCGGAGACGATCACCGCGCCGAGCGCCGCGAAGCACTGGGCGAGGCGCTTGCCGAACTTCGGCGGTCCCGCGAAGAGGTAGGTCAGGGCGAGCGGCGGGACGACGAGCATCACCTGGAGCTGCTTGGTCAGGAACCCCAGCCCGACGAACACGCCGGTCAGCACCATCCACCGGGTGCGTCCGTCTTCCACGGCGCGCAGCATCGCCCACACGGACGCGATCATCAGCAGCACCAGCAGTGCATCGGGGTTGTTGAATCGGAACATCAGCACCGCGATCGGCGTCAGCGCGAGCACCAGGCCGGCGAGCAGACCCGCAGGGGCGCCGAACCACCGCTTCACCGTCGCGTACAGCAGGGCGACGGAACCGACGCCGAGCAGCGCCTGCGGTACCAGCATGGCCCAGGTGTTGAGGCCGAAGATCCGGACCGACAGCGACATCACCCACAGCGACATCGGGGGCTTGTCGACGGTGATGGAGTTGGCGGCGTCGGAGGAACCGAAGAAGAACGCCTTCCACGACTCCGAACCCGCTTGCACCGCGGCGGCATAGAACGAGTTGGCCCAGCCGGAGGCGCCGAGTCCCCAGATGTACGCGACCGCGGTCCCGACCAGGAGAGCGGCGAGTGCCCAGGGCTCCCACCTCCGCCGGGCGGGGGGTGGTTCGGCCGTGTCGACCTTCGGTTGTTCGAGGGTCGTCGTCATGCGTGAGCTCCTTCGGTGCGAGCGTTCCGGAACACCCAGCGAAGGGCTATGAAACGGCTGATGGTGGCAACGAGATTGGCGAGAACGAGAACGGCGAGTTCGACGTGCTTGGACACGTCCGGGGCCGCCGAGTGCAGGATGTACAGCGAACCGCTGGTGAGTATCAGCCCGAAGGCGAAAACGAGTAGTCCCTGCAGCTGATGCCGGGCCGCGCCGTCGGATCCGCGGACACCGAACGTGAACGCGCGGTTCGCGGCCGTGTTGAGCACGGCCGTGACGAGCAGTGAGACGGCGTTGGCCCACTGCGCGCCCAGGACCGGATGCAGGATCAGATACAGCAGCGCGTACGCGACGGTGGACGCGACACCGATCACGGCGAACCGGGCCAGCTGCCCGACCATGCCGCGGGGAACCCCGGGCACCAGCGGCTCGCGCCCGAAACTGTCCCGCAGGCTACCGATCGGGAGCGATCCGCTGGACAGCGCGCGGCCCACCCGCCACACGCCCTTGAGGTCGGCGACGGCGGTCGCGACGATGTCGACGCGACTGTCCGGGTCGTCCACCCAGTCGACGGGGACCTCGTGGATGCGCAGGCCCGCGCGTTCCGCGAGCACCAGCAGCTCCGTGTCGAAGAACCATCCGGTGTCCTCGACCAGCGGCAGCAGGCGCTGCGCGACGTCCGCCCGCATCGCCTTGAACCCGCACTGCGCGTCGGAGAACCGCGCGTGCAGCGCGCTGCGGAGGATGAGGTTGTAGCTGCGGGAGATGAACTCGCGCTTCGGGCCCCGGACCACCCGCGAGGAGCGGGCGAGCCGGGACCCGATGGCGAGGTCCGAATGCCCCGACAGCAGCGGGGCGATCAGCGGCATCAGGGCGTTGAGGTCCGTCGACAGGTCGACGTCCATGTACGCCACCACCTCGGCGTCGGAGGCACTCCACACCGCACGCAGAGCGCGGCCGCGTCCCTTCTCGTCGAGGTGCACGACGTGGACGCCGTCGATCTCGGCGGCCAGGCGGTGGGCCACGGCGAGGGTGGCGTCGACGCTGGCGTTGTCGGCGATGGTGATGCGGGCGGTGTAGGGAACGGTCTCGTCGAGGTGCCGCCGCAGTCGGCGCACGCAACGTTCGAGTCCGGCTTCCTCGTTGTAGACCGGCACGACAACGTCGAGCACGGGCGCGGTCTCGGAGGTTCCGGAAGTCTCGAGTCGTCCCATGGCGCCCGGTGCGCGGGAGAGGGAATTCGTCGTCATGCGTCCAAGGGTCGGCCCGGACGCTCCGATGACTCTGGGCGGAGGCTGGGAGTTTCCTGTGCGCTTCGCACCCGTGAGTACTTGTTAACCGCCCGAGGTTAATAAGTACTCACGGGGGCGAAGCCGCATAATGGCGGCCATGGGATCTGTATTCAGCGCCATCATCAACGGAGATCTGCCCGGACGGTTCGTGTGGGAGGACGAGGACGTCGTCGCGTTCCTCACCATCGCGCCCGTCACCCAGGGCCACACCCTCGTCGTGCCCCGCGAGGAGGTGGACCAGTGGCAGGACGTCGACGGAGCGATCTGGAACAAGGTCATGGACGTGGCCCGCACGATCGGGCAGGCCGTCCGCCCGGCGTTCGACGCACCGCGCGCGGGACTGCTGATCGCCGGCCTCGAGGTGCCCCACCTGCACCTGCACGTCTTCCCCGCCTACGACCTCGGCGATTTCAACATCAGCAACGCCGAGCAGAACCCGTCGCAGGAATCGCTCGAGGAGGCGCAGGCGAAGATCAAGGCGGCGCTGCGCGAACTCGGCCACGGGGACAACGTCCCCGACTGACGGTCAGCTCGACCGCGGAAGTTCCACCCGGAACGTGGCACCTTCGCCGGGCCGGCTGTCGACGGTCACCGACCCGCGGTGGGCGGCGACCAGGGCCGCGACGATCGACAGGCCGAGCCCGCTGCCCCCGCTCTCCCGGGTGCGGGACGCGTCGGTGCGGTAGAACCTCTCGAATACCCGGGCCGCGTCTTCCTCGGTCAGTCCGGGTCCGGTGTCGGTCACCTCGAGCACGACGCTGTGCTCGGTGGTGCCGAGCCGCACCGTCACGTCCGCGGTGGCGGGGGTGTGTTTGACGGCGTTGGCGAGCAGGTTGCCGAGGACCTGCCGCAGCCGGGCCTCGTCACCGATCACCTCCGGTGTCCCGGGTCCGGGGCGGACGTCGAGGGCGATGGACCGTTCGGGGGCGACGGCACGCGCCCCGTGCACGGCGTCGGACGCCACCGACAGCAGGTCGACGGGCCGGGCCTCGAGGGGGCGCTGGGCATCGAGCCGGGCGAGCATCAGCAGGTCCTCCACCAGGAGACCCATCCGCGATGCTTCCCCTTCGATGCGGCTCATCAGGGTTTCGGTGTCGGTCATCGCGCCCTGTCGATACAGTTCGGCGAAGCCTCGGATGGTGGTGAGCGGGGTGCGCAGTTCGTGACTCGCGTCGGCGACGAAGCGTCGCATCTTCTCCTCGGACCGTCGCGCCGACTCCTCCGACGCCTCGGTGGCGGCGAACGCGTGCTGGATCTGCGCGAGCATTCCGTTGAGCGCCACGGACAGTCGCCCGATCTCGGTACGGTCGTCCCGTTCCGGGACGCGCCGGTGCAGGTCTCCCGACGCGATCGCCGCGGCGGTCTCCTCCACCTCGACGAGGGGGCGCAGACTGCGCCGGACCACGAAGTACGCGACCACTCCCAGCACGATCAGCACCACCACACCGATGATGAGTTGCAGCACGGCCAGCCGGTTCACGGTTTCGTCGTTCTCGGTGAGTGTCATCGCGACGGTCGTCTCGGTGCCGTCCGGCGCGGTGGTGGTCAGCACCCGCCACCGCACGTCGGAACCGTCGGTCGAGCCGACCGTCACGGGCACGGACGCCGGGTCCTCGGGCAGTGCGGGCGAGACGGATTCGTCGTTGATCTCCCGCAGCACGGTGCCGTTGGCCAATGTCGTGCGGACGTAGAACGGGCTCGGCGGACGTCCGGGATTCGGTTCGTCGGGCGGCGGCAGCGGGCGCGACTTGCCGGGCTTTGCCCACCCCTGAGCGGCCTCGTGGAGTTGGTGGTCGACGCGGTTGGTCAGCGAATTCTCGAGTGCCGACGTCACCGCGACACCGGACGCGAGAAGCCCGAGCGCAGCGAGCAGGAGCACGGCGCCGACGAGGGTGATGCGTAGTGGCATCGCGCGGATCCACCGTCGCGCAAGCCCGTTCGGGACAGCGGCGACGGTCTCGGCCGACTCCTGCGGAGCCGCGGGCGCGATCATCGCCGCGGTTCGCGCATCACGTAGCCGACGCCGCGGAGGGTGTGGATCAGCGGTGTCTCGCCGGTGTCGACCTTGCGGCGGAGGTAGGACACGTACGACTCGACCACCCCGACCTCACCGCCGAAGTCGTAGTTCCAGACGTGGTCGAGGATCCGCGGCTTGCTCAGCACCGTGCCGGCGTTGACCATGAAGTACCGCAGCAGTGTGAACTCCGTCGGCGACAGCGACACCAGGTCGCCCGCCTTCCACACCTCACGCGTGTCGTCGTCGAGTTCGATGTCGGCGAATTTGATGCGGGCCGACTGCTCCTCCACCGACACCTTGCCCGCCCGCCGGAGGATGACGCGCAACCGGGTCACCACTTCTTCGAGACTGAACGGCTTGGTGACGTAGTCGTCCGCGCCGAGGGTGAGGCCACTGATCTTGTCCTCCACCGCGTCCTTCGCGGTGAGGAACAGCACCGGCGCGTCCACACCGTCGGCCCGCAACCGCTTGAGCAGGCCGAACCCGTCCATTCCCGGCATCATGACGTCGAGAATGACGGCGTCCGGGCGGAAGGTGCGCGCCGTGTCGAGTCCCTCGGCCCCGGTCGACGCCGTCGCCACCTCGAATCCCTGGAATCGGAGACTCACGGAGAGCAACTCGAGGATGTTCGGTTCGTCGTCGACGACGAGGACGCGGGCTTCGACAGGCTTATCGTTCACGCAACCCATCATCACTCGTGACGCTGGATCGTCGCTGCACGTTTCCTGGGAGGTTCCTGTGAGCCGGTGCGGCCGGCCCCGTCCGGACGGATTCCGATCGTCAGTTGACGACGATATTGAGGTTGAACACTACCCCGCCGAACGTCAGGATCGTGTTGGCCAATCCGAGTGTGACACCACTGTTGAGCGCCCCGAGCAGTCCCAGCATCATGACCTCCATCGTCGCCCCGGTGACGGGGTGTGTGCGCGCTGTCCGTGCGCGTTGCGGATGACACTAAGTCACGTTCGACGAATTCGTGGCGACACGCGCACGCAATTTCCCTGAATAAAATCACCCATTCTTCTCGAGCGAAAAAGGGTGAAATTCCGGGCGCATGAGCGAGGATGGGACAGTTGCGCTCCCGCGCCCCGGCGCTCACGGTCGCCGCACACGCGACAACCCCGCCATCGAGCCGACGGCGGGGTTGCAGTGGCGGAGTTGTCTTGACAGGCAGGAAGTTCAGGCGACGACGTTCATGTTGAGCACCACTCCACCGAACGTGCCGATCGTGTTGGCGAGTCCGAGGGTGAAAGCGCTGTTGATTGCGGCGAGCAGTCCGAGCATCATGATGTTCCTCGTTATCTTCCGTGGTATACGCACAGAATTCACTGTCGCGCTCGACAATAAGTCAGCAGGTTTCGATCTGCGAGATATTCGGTGTATTCCCGTGCCGTGCGCGCGAAGCGAGTCTGTGGAGTCGCTCACCACTCACGGGCGCGGAGCGCCTCGTTGGGTACCGTGGAAGACGTCGACACGACATCCGGACGAGCGCACCGTACCCGGCCAGCGACAAGACGGTGCCCGGAGGTGTGTCATGGCGTGGATCGTGCTCGTGCTGTCGGGGGTTCTGGAGGCCGTCTGGGCGACCGCACTCGGCCGGTCGGAAGGGTTCGGCAAGCTCGGCCCCAGCATCGTCTTCGGCGTCGCCCTGGTCTTCAGCATGGCGGGTCTGGCCTACGCGATGCGCAGTCTCCCCACCGGAACGTCGTACGCGGTGTGGGTCGGCATCGGCGCGGCACTGACGGTCGGGTTCGCGATGCTGACGGGCGCCGAGAGTGCCACGCCGGTGAAGATTCTGCTGATCCTGGGCATCGTGGGATGCGTCGTCGGGCTGAAGGCTCTGCACTGACCGGATCGGGACGCTCGATGATTGTGTGTTGCGGGTTACAGTAATTCCCATGAACCTGGTGTCGTTGATGACCCTCCCGGTGCGCGCCGGTATTGCGGCGGCCGATGTCGGTCTCGGTATCGCCGAGGCCACCCTCGTGACGGTCCGGACCGCGGTCGCCGGGACCGGCGTGGTCACGGGCATGAGCACCCAGGGCAGCCCGTTGCAGGTGATCAGCCAACTGTCCTCGCTGGCGGCCAACGACCGGCCGCTCGGGCAGGCACTGCAACCGGGCGGTCCACTCGACCGGCTCCTCGCCCCGGGCGGTCCCGTCGACCGTCTCACGTCCGAGGGCGGCACCCTCGAACGACTGCTCGAGCCGGGCGGCCCGCTCGAGCGCGTCCTCGCCAAGGACGGCCCGCTCGACCGAGTCCTGGCCGAGGACGGCACCCTGGAACGGCTGCTCGCCAAGGACGGTCTGCTCGACCGTCTCACCGCCGAGCAGGGCCCCCTCGAACGGCTGACCGCGCAGGACGGTGCGGTCGAGCGGCTCACGGCGCCGGGCGGACTCGTGGACCGGGCGCTCGCCGAGAACGGCATCCTCGACACACTGCTGTCGGAGGGCGGCGCGTTCGAACGCCTCATCGCCGAGGGCGGCCCGCTCGATCAGATCGTGGCGCTGTCCGAGACGTTGACGGCACTGGCGCCCAACCTGGAGCGGATGAGCGCGAGCGTCGACCTGCTGCAGGAAACGGTGGGCGTTCTCAGCGCCGCCGTCGGGCCGCTCGGCGAACTGGCGGGCAAGTTGCCGGGGCGCTGGCTCAACAAGGGCAAGGGCGACCGCCCGGGCGTCGACTACACCCTCGGCCCGGCCTGACGCCTTGACCTGAAGCGAACTCGAGGTTTTACGGTCGGGTCATGACCCGCATCGAAGGCCTCGGACCCATCGGCATCTCCCTGAACATCGCACCGGACGAGACACATCTCGGCGAGGCGGCCCGGCTGGAATCCCTCGGCTATTCGGCGATCTGGTTGGCGGGCGGCCAGATCGACAGTCTGGACCGGATCTCGGCCGTCGTCCGGGCGACCGAGTCGATCCCGGTCGCGACCGGCATCATCCCCGTCGACGTGTACGACGCGGACGCGGTCGCGCGCCTCCATGCCGATCTGCAGGTCACGGCGCCTGGCCGGTTCGTCGTCGGACTGGGCGGCCCGCAGATCCCCCGGCCGCTCCGCGCGCTGAACGCGTACCTCGACAGGCTCGACCGTGCCGACCCGCCGGTGCCGACGGAGCGGCGGATCCTGGCCGCGCTGGGCCCGCGCAAGCTGGAACTCGCGCGGGAGCGGGCGGCGGGGGCCGTCCTGCTCCTCGTCACACCCGAATACACCGCCGAGGCCCGGCGCATCCTCGGCCCGGACGCCACGCTCATCGTCTCGGCGATGACGGTGCTGGACACCGACGCGGCCCGTTCCCGCGACACCGCCCGCGTTCCTCTCCGGTTCCTCTCCGGGGTGGGCGGGTACGCCGCCAATTTCGCGCGGATGGGGTTCACTGCCGACGACATCTCGGGGCTGAGCAACCGGCTGGTCGACGACCTGGTGGCCTGGGGCGATGCGGACGCGATCGTCGCGCGGGTCCACAGCCATCTCGCGGCCGGCGCGGATCACGTCGTCGTCAGTGAACTGGGCGACCGGCCGGGCGAGGTGGCCGGACAGCTCGCGGGGCTGCTGCCACTGCGCGCACGGGACGGCCTCGGAGCGACCGGCCGACACTGACCGACACCTGCCTCTGGTATGTATTTCGCATGACACGAACCATCGTTGCGCTGTTGATCCCGGCCGCCCTGCTGCTCGGGGCGTGCAGTTCCGAATCGACCACCACCGAGGCCGAGTCCCCGGCGAGCGCAACGACCGAGGCCACCGAGGCGTCCTCCGCGGACCTGCCTGCGGTCGCGGACCTGTGCAAGGGCCTCCTCCAGTACGCGAACGGCGCCGAAGCCCGCGCGCAGCAGAGCGGCGAGACGTTCGACCGCACGAAGGCCCTCGACGATCTCTTCACGCAGTCGGCCGAGACGGCGGAGTGGAAGGACGCTCCGCAGGACCGCAAGGACCAGATGATCCAGGCCTACGACGCCGCCAAGACCGGGGCCTGCTGACCCGTTCTCGATCGAGGACCGGAACTGTCCTCAATCCTTCGTAGCGTGGTCTGCATGACCGACACGACGAAGTCCATCCGACCGTTTCGCATCGACATCGCGCAGTCGCAACTCGACGATCTCGCCGATCGACTCGCGCGGACCCGGTTCGGCACCCCGCTCCCGGGTGACGACTGGACGACGGGAGTGCCCACGTCGTACCTGGTCGAACTCGTCGCGTACTGGCGAGACGAGTTCGACTGGCGGGCGCAGGAGAAATCACTCAACACCATCCCGCAGTTCGTGACCGAGATCGACGGGCAGAACATCCACTTCCTGCACGTCCGCTCGCCCGAACCGGACGCCCTGCCCCTCGTCCTCACCCACGGCTGGCCGGGTTCGTTCGTCGAATTCCTCGACGTGATCGGGCCGCTCACCGACCCCGCGGCGCACGGCGGCAACCACGAGGACGCGTTCCACGTGGTCGTGCCGTCGCTGCCCGGATTCGGATTCTCCGGACCGGTCCGCGAATCGGGCTGGAACATGACCCGCATCGCCGGGGCGTGGGCGGAGCTGATGGGCCGGCTCGGATACGACCGTTACGGGGTCCAGGGCGGCGACATCGGCGCCGGCGTCTCGCCCGAGGTCGCCCGCATCGCCCGGAACGCGGTGGTCGGGGTGCACCTCAACGGCAACGTCGGCGTTCCGTTCCACGAGTTGGACGAGGCTGAGCGGGCGAGCCTGACACCGCTGGAGCAGGACCGCCTGGACCGGGTGTCGCGGTTCATGACCGACGAGTTCGGCTACATCTCCATCCAGTCCACGCGACCGGCGACGCTCGGCGCCGCGCTCGCCGATTCACCGGTCGGTCAGCTCGCCTGGATCGTCGACAAGTTCCGCGAGTGGACGTATCCGCGGGAGACGCTTCCCCACGACGTCATCGGCATCGACCGCCTGCTCACCAACGTCATGCTGTACTGGCTCACCGACACCGCCTCCTCGGCCGCGTACGTCGGCTACATGCAGGAATCTTCTTGGGCCACCGACAATTCCGTGTCCGGCGTCCCGACCGCCGTCATAGTCTTCGCCCACGACGTCGGCATCCGCCGCTACGCGGAGCGGGAGCATGCGATCACGCGGTGGACCGACGTCGAGGATCGCGGCGGCCACTTCGCCGCACTCGAAGAGCCCGAGACTCTGACCGCGGACATCCGGGAATTCTTCGCCGAACTCCGCTGAGCAGATCCGGCGCGGTCAGATCAGGCTGGAGATCAGGAAGGCGGCGAGCAGGACGCCGACGAGAACGGATCCGGCGGTAGCGGCGGCGAGGACGACCGAACCGGTGACGGTCATCGCCGGCGCAGCGGCGACGAGGGCAGCGACGAGCGCGGTTCCGAGCGAGAAGCGGCGGTCGGGTTCGACCTGCCTGTCCTTCGCGTGCCGGGCAGTGTGGGTGCGGAATGCATTGTGGGCCGTGAGGGTCATGGTTCTTTTGTCCCGTCTGGAGTCGAATGCGGACCAGAGCCGGAGCTCTGTCGGGTACAGAGTTCACCTCCTCGGCGCCGGCGGATCGCTATCCGGGCGTGCCGCCCGGCCCGTCCAGCCGTGACGCCAGTTCGGCGTTCTCGGATTCGAGCGCGAGGATGCGCCGAATCCCGGCGACGTTCACACCGTCGTCCATGAGCTGAGCGATGCGTGCCAACCTGATCAGGTCGTCGTCGCTGTATCTGCGGGTGCCGCCGCTGGTCCGGGCCGGGGTGAGCAACCCGCGGCGCTCGTACAGGCGAAGAGTCTGCGGGCCGATACCCGTCAGCTCCGACGTCACCGCAATTCCGTAGACCCCGCGACGTGAACGGGGTAGGACGTCGATGGTCACAACAGGCTCCCTTCTGCTTAAGGAACACCTGATGTTAACACGCGAATTAAATGAATCTGCAACTGGAGATATAGATTTTGCGTTTCGAACCCCTCATACCTGGGCTGCAGCAGCCAGAACGAGCATCGGGTGACGTAATCTCGGACCCGAACCGAACGCGAACCGCCGCCGACCCCGGACGGATTCGCCGAGGTGTCGTGGCCATGAGCGCCACGGCCTCTGTGCGAGAGACGAGAAGACGGTGCCCCGTACTCAGGAACACGCAGATCGCTACCGTGACGCCCTCACGGCGCTCGCCGCGGCCACGCAGCGACCGGCCAATGTGGTCAACACCGGTGCGGGCTACGCGATCCGGGTCGACTTCGAGTTCAACCGCTACCTTCTCGCGTCCAATGCCGCCGACGGACTGACCGACGCCGTCGAGGATGCGTCCGAGTGGCGGGTCAGCCTGTACCAGGGCGCCGCCGACGGCTCGTCCGACGAACTGCTGGCCACCGCCGGGCACGCGTGGCTGGTCGACGCATTCGACCGCGCCTTCGCCGACATCCGGGCCGAAGGTAAATGGCAGTCGGCCGACGCGTCGTTCGACGAGTTCAACCCCACCAACGACCAGTCCGCGAGCTGATCAGGCGCCGCTCAGGCGCGGTCCGGGACCTCGGATCGGACGAGTTGCTCGAGTTCGGCGTTCCGGGCCGCGAGCACCGCGTTCTCGGCCTCGAGCCGGAGGATCTGGCCGATTCCGATGAGATTGACTCCGGCGGCCACGAGTTCGGTGATCTTCTGGAGGCGCGCGACGTCGTCCTCGCTGTACCGGCGCGTGCCACCGCCCGTGCGAGTCGGTGTGATCAGCCCGCGCCGCTCGTACAGGCGCAGCGTCTGCGGTCCGATACCCGTCAGCTCCGACGTTACCGAGATCCCGTACACACCCCGCTGCGAACGCAGCGGTACATGAGAGGACGTCACCGGGTCTCCCTTCTTCTCAGGGCGCACCAATCTTAGCAAGCTCTGGACGACACAATGTGCCGCGGGGCGCGCAGGTTCGCTCTGGAATACCCACACCGCCGCGTGCCAGGGACCAGCAATCTTGCCAATTCGGCTTGAACTTCCCGTCCGACCGCTGTAGAACAAATCTATATTCTTCGAAGCAGATTAGTTCTCACCACCAGTTCGGGCACGAAGGAGAATCGATGACCACGCACAATCCGCAGAGCGCTCCCCACGACGGGGAGGTCCTCGTCCTCGGCGCAGGCAGCGGCGGAGCTATCGCCGGCGGCCTGATCGCCACACTCGCTCTCAGCGCGCTCACCCTCCTCTCGTCGCTGCCGACGTGATCGGAGGCCCCGACGCTGCCGCCCTCCCCCGAAACCGGCTTTTCGCACACGACAGGACACCGCGCCCATGCCCGCCAGCTCCGCATCTCACGCTTCCGCCACCAGCACTGCCACCCGAGGCGGAGCAACGATGAGCACCGAGGAAATCAAGGCCCGGATCGAGGCGATGTTCGCCGACGAGGCCGCCGACACGTCCCCCGCACTCGTCGAATAGCGACGCCATCGCCGATGCCGGCAGGACAGAGAAGGGCAGAGCCATGACAGTGTCCACCCCGCTCGTCGAACCATCGCACGACATCCATCGCATCCCCACGCGCTCGAAGCCGGCGCATCGCACCACGCCCGCGGCCGACGCCGCGCGGGGCGAGCACCTGCGGGCACGGCCGGAGACCGTCCGCCGCGAGCGTGACCAATACCGTGACGTGCCCGCGCAATGCGCGGCCATCAGCAGGCTCGCCGCCTCCGACCCCCGCCGCGAACTACTGCGACAGCGACTGATCGAGCGGTGCCTGCCGCTCGCCGAACACATCGCCCGGCGCTTCCTCGGCCGCGGAGAACCCCTCGACGACCTGATCCAGGTCGCCCGTCTCGGTCTGGTCAAGGCCGTCGACCGTTTCGACTCGAGCTGCGGCGCGAACTTCGTGTCCTACGCCGTCCCGACCATCACCGGCGAGGTCCGCAGGCACTTTCGCGACACGGGATGGGCGATGCGCGTCCCCCGCAGCATGCAGGAACTGCACCTCTCCCTCACCACGGCGACCACCGACCTGACCACCACACTCGGACGCGCCCCGACGGCGAGCGAACTGGCCGAGGCCCTCGGGATCGACAAGGAGGAGGTGCTACGGGGTCTGCGGGTCGCCGACGCCTACAGCACCCTGTCTGTCGATTTCCCGCTCGGCGAGGACGAGCGCCCGCTGTCGGAGACGATCGGCGATGTCGACCCGTCCCTCGCACACGTCGAGGACCACGTGGTCCTCGAGCCGCTGCTGGGATCCCTCCCCGACCTCGAACGCACCGTCGTCGTCCTGCGCTTCTTCGGCAACATGACCCAGTCGCAGATCGCCGCTCGGGTGGGCGTCTCGCAGATGCAGGTGTCCCGGCTGCTGACCAAGACCCTGGCGGACCTGCGCGGGAAACTCGGCGATGCCGGCGGTCAGATGCCCGGGTAGGCGGCCAGAAAGTCCTCCCACGTCCGTTTGCCCGTCGTCGCCTCGAGCGACAGGTTGACGCCGTCCCGGTACGCGCGGCCCGCCTTTCCCGGCATCCGCACCGGCATCGTCAGCCGGTGCCTGCCGGTCGCCTGCAGGTAGCTGCGCGCCAGTTCGCCCATCCCGTACACGGTCGGCCCGGGTAGGTCGGGAACCAGGCCGACCGGGGCGCCGAGCGTCAGTTCCACCAGGCGCGCCGCCACCTCGCCCGAGTCGACCGGCTGGAAGCGCAGTCCGCCCGGGACCGGGATCACCGGCAGTTTCGCCATCTTCTGCAGCATGCTCAGCACCAGTTCGTGAAACTGGGCTGCGCGCAACGTCGTCCACGGCAGGCCCGAGTCGGCCACCGCTCGCTCCGCCGCCAGCTTGGCTGTGAACCAGCCGAGCGGAACCCGGTCGGCCCCGATCACCGAGATGTAGACGAGATGCTGCACCCCGGCGCGCGAGGCGGCCTCCACCAGGTGCCGGGTCGCCACCTCGTCGCCCTTGGGGCCACCCGCCAGGTGCAGGACGGTCTCGACGCCGTCCAGTGCGGGCACTATTCCCTTGCCCTCGAACAGGTCACCGGTCAGGTACGCGACGCCGTCGCCGGGGCCGCGGCCGTGCCGGGTGAGGACGCGAACGTCGCGCCCCGCCGCCCGGAGCAGTGGAACGACCTGGCGTCCGAGCGTGCCGGTACCGCCGGTGACGAGAATGGGTGATGTCATGATCTCTCCAGATTCTTCGGTGAGAATTTTCGGTGGGTCTACCTGTGAGACACGCCGCGAGGAAGGAATGTGACACGGTGGGCGACCGCGATCGGCTGACCGAGCGTTTCGAGGAACACCGGCCGCGACTGCGGGCCGTCGCGTACCGGATGCTGGGGTCGGCGAGCGAGGCCGACGACGCCGTCCAGGAAGCGTGGCTGCGCACGATCCGCGCGGACACCGGCGAGGTGGAGAACCTCGAGGCGTGGCTGATCACGGTGGTGTCGCGGGTGTGCCTGAACGTGCTGCGCTCCCGCGAGCAGCGGCGCGAGGAACCTCTCGACGTGCAGGCACACGACCCGGCCGTCGGCCACGACGACGGCGGCGACCCCGAACACGAAGCGATGCTGGCCGACTCGGTCGGGCTGGCGCTGCTGGTCGTGCTGGACACGCTGACCCCGGCCGAGCGGCTCGCGTTCGTGCTGCACGACATGTTCGACGTGCCGTTCGACGACGTCGCCCCCATCGTGGGCCGCTCCTCCCAGGCGGTTCGGCAACTCGCCAGCCGCGCCCGCCGGCGGGTGAAGGGCGCGTCGCCGGCGCCGGACCCCGCCGACCTGGACCGCAGGCGAGCTGTCGTCGACGCCTATCTGGCCGCCACCCGCGGCGGCGACTTCGACGCGCTGGTCGCTCTGCTCGATCCGGATGTGGTGCTCCGGGCCGATCCGGCTGTCGGGCCAACCCCGGGACCTCTCGTGATCCGGGGCGCCCGCGTCGTAGCCAAGGGCGCGCTCGCGTCCGCGGAACGGGCCCGGGTCACCCAGGTGGCCCTGGTGAACGGGTCGGCCGGGCTCGTGATGGCTCCCCGCGGGCACTTGTACCTGGTGCTGGCGTTCACCATCGTGGACGGGAAGATCACCGAGATCGACGTCATCGCGGAGCCGGATCGCGTCCGCCGACTCGACCTGGCCGTCCTCGGGGACTGACCGGTCACCCGAACCGGGTGATGACCGTCGGCGCCGCGACCCGCAGCATGGAGGGAGCCGACACTCCGGGAGAGGGACGCGAACGTGAATACTGCCTCGGACGACGATGCCCCGCCCCGGAGCGCGGCCGCGCCGTCGCCGTTCCCCCCGATCGCCGACTACGCCTTCCTCTCGAACTGCCACACCGGGGCGCTGATCGCGCCGGACGGTTCCGTCGACTGGCTGTGCGTGCCCCGGTTCGACTCCCCCAGCGTGTTCGGTTCCCTCCTCGACCGCGAGGCCGGGATGTTCCGGCTCGGCCCGTTCGGCCTCAACGTTCCGGCGTCCCGCCAGTACGAGCCGGGCACCAACATCATCTCGGCGGTGTGGAACACCCCGACCGGGTGGGTGAACGTGCGCAGCGCGCTGACGATGGGCCCGACCCGCGGTGAGGACACCGTCACCCCGCACACGAGGCCGCCGGCGGACGAGGACGCCGATCACATGCTGGTCCGCACGGTCACCTGCCTCGACGGCAGCGTGGAGGTGGAGTTGGTGTGCGAGCCCGTGTTCGACTACGGACGCGCACCGGCGGAGTGGGTTCTCGTGGACGGCGATCGGCACACCGCCGACGCGAGCGGTGCGGGGCTCACGTTGCGCCTGCAGACGGACATGGCACTCGGCATCGAGGGCGGACGGGTTCGCGCGCGCCACATACTCGAGAAGGGCGAAACCCTGTACTGCGCGCTGACCTGGGCGGCGGAACTCGCCGCGCCGGGGACGGCGGAAGAGGCCGCCTCACAACTCGATGCAACCGCGGCGTTCTGGCGGCGCTGGTTCAGTCACGCCCGCTTCCCCGACCATCGGTGGCGTGAGGCGATCCAGCGATC
The DNA here is from genome assembly GCF_042802055.1 of Rhodococcus sp. NPDC057529. Taxonomy (NCBI): domain Bacteria; kingdom Bacillati; phylum Actinomycetota; class Actinomycetes; order Mycobacteriales; family Nocardiaceae; genus Rhodococcus; species Rhodococcus sp. NPDC057529. Next base: position 513,576 of record NZ_JBHVEY010000001.1, on the reverse strand, counting down.
CGCCCTGACCATCAAAGGCCTCACGTACATGCCGACCGGCGCCACCGTCGCAGCCCTCACGACATCCCTGCCGGAAACCCCGGGCGGCGAACGCAATTGGGACTACCGGTACACGTGGATGCGGGATTCCACGTTCACGCTGCAGGCCCTGCACTACCTGAACCTGGACTGGGAGGCCGACGAGTTCATGCAATTCATCGCCGACCTCGAGTCGAACGGTGATGGCGCACTGCAGATCATGTACGGAATCGACGGCACCCGCGACCTCACCGAGTCGACCCGCGACGACCTGTCCGGCTATGCGGGCGCGCGCCCGGTGCGGATCGGCAACGGCGCGTTCGACCAGCGGCAGAACGACGTGTTCGGCGCCGTCCTCGACTCGATCCTGCTGCACACGGTGCGCAGTAAGCGCCTTCCCCGCCGGCTGTGGCCGCTCGTGCAGCAGCAGGCGGCGTGCGCCTCGGCGGTGTGGCGTAACCCCGATCAGGGGATCTGGGAGGCTCGCGGCGCACCGCAGCACTATGTGTCGTCGAAGCTGATGTGCTGGGTGGCACTCGACCGGGCGTCGAAGATCGCGGGCATCCGCGGCGATCGTTCGGCCGAGGACACCTGGCGGGCCACAGCCGAGGAGATCCGCGCCGACATCCTCGCGCACGGCGTGAAGAAGGGGGTGCTGCGGCAGCACTACGACACCGAGGCGCTGGACGCGTCGACGCTGCTCGCCGCGGTCTTCGGATTCCTTCCCCGCGGGGACGTCCGGCTGCGCGCCACCGTCGACGCCATCGCCAGCGATCTCACCGAGGACGGATTCGTCCTGCGCTACCGCACCGGCGAAACCGACGACGGACTGTCGGGCAAGGAAGGCAGTTTCCTCATCTGCTCGTTCTGGCTGGTGTCGGCCCTGACCGTGGTCGATCAGGTGCAGGAGGCAACCGATTTGATGGAGCGGCTGGTCAGCGTGTGCTCTCCCCTCGGCCTCTACGCCGAAGAGTTCGACACGAGCACCGGCCGCCATCTCGGGAATTTTCCGCAGGCGTTCTCACACCTCGCGCTGATCGAGGCCGCGGGGCGCATCATCCTCCACGAGCGGATGCGGGAACTGATGTGAGCCGACGCCAGAGCCTGCTCGGTCAGCCGATCGGCACGTGATGGTTCACAGTCCACCGCCGACACCGGCGAGCAGGGCGCGCGAGCCCTCGTGGAGCCGGTCCCGGACGACGTCGACGGTGGTCTTCATCGTCGCCGCCACCTCGTCGCAGGACATTCCCCGGTAGAACACGAGTGCGAGCGTCTCCCGTTCGAGGGCGGGCAGCGCTTCGACCGCGTCCAATACCGCCGACCTGCACGAAGTCACCGGATTAATCAGAGGAAGCCTGGCCCTTCAGGGCCGGGAGGAAGCGGATTCTGTACTGCGCGATCGTGCGTAGCGGGGTCGCGGTCTTTCGTGGGTTCGGGTCGTTTTGGTTGGTGATGTACTCGGCGATGATGGCGAGTGGGGCTCCGCCTGCGGAGGCGGCGAAGTAGGACGGTGACCAGAAGTGAGTTCCCCACAGGTATTTCCGGATGTGGTCGGGGAACTCTTGGCGCAGGTAACGAGCCGAGACGCCCTCGAGGCTGTTGACCAGGGTGGACAGTTGCGCGGTGGGTGGGTAGTGGATCGAGAGGACGTGGTCGGTTTCTCCGGTGAACTCGGTCAACGTTGCGCCGAACTTGTCACACACCTCTGCCATCATCTCGGTGACATAGACCAAAGGGCATCCGCAGGGAAAGGCGCAGGGTGTGAAGCGGATCGTTGTCGTGAAGCTGGCTCCGACCCCCGAGCAGTATGTGGCGCTGACATCGACACTGGAGTTGTGCAATGCGGGGGCGAACATGGTTTCGCAGCTCGCGCACACCGCCGCTGATCGGCGTCCGTTCGCGCTGCAGAAGCAGGTCTATGCCCAGCTCAAAGCGTGCGGGTTGTCGGCGCAGCCGGCGATCCGGGTCATCAAGAAAGTCGCGGATGCGTACGCGACCCGGACGGCGAACCTGCTCAACGGGAATTACGGCACGCCGGGATCTACACGGTATGCGAAGGTTGCGGGTAAGGCGATCGTGTTCCGTCAGGACGCGGGCCAACCGTTCGACGATCGGTGCTTGTCGTGGCAGGTCGATCGATCGACGGTGTCGATCTGGACGAGCGCGGGCCGGATGCGCAACGTCGGATTCGTGTGCGCGCCGTGGCAGCTGACAATGCTCGCCGACCGCAAAGGCGAGTCGGATCTGATTTTCCGGGACGGATGTTTCTACCTGCATGCAACCGTCGACACCGACGCCCCGCAGCAGCTGGTTCCCGCCGACGACGCCACCGGGTGGCTGGGTGTGGACTTGGGGATCGTGAACCTGGCGGTGACCACCGCAGACGACCCGGCTGAACTGGACGTCCGGTGGTCCGGTGGTGCGGTCACGGCCCGCCGGAAAAAGTACGCAACCATCCGGTCCGCGCTGCAGAAGGTGGGGACCAAGTCCGCGAAACGGAAACTGAAGAAACGGCGGAGGAAGGAGACTCGGTACGCCACCGACATCAACCACCAACTCTCGAAAACGATCGTTGCCCAAGCACAACGCACCGGTCAAGGGATCGCGGTAGAAGACCTATCGGGAATCCGGGACCGGGTACGGCTCGCACGCAGACAACGGCAACAACTGCACTCCTGGGCATACGCGCAACTGCGCGACCAGATCACCTACAAGGCGCAAGCCGCAGGAGTGCCGGTGCAGGTGATCAACCCGCGCAATACCAGTAAGACTTGCCACCAGTGCGGGCACTGCGACACCGCGAACAGGCACAGTCAAGCACTGTTCCGGTGCCGCGGCTGCGGATGGACCGGCCACGCCGACTATAACGCCGCCGCCAACATCGCCGCACTCGGACACAACAACTACCGGGCCGCCCAATCAACCGTGCCTAAAGCAGCCACCCCTCTCACAGCCAGTGAGAACGTGAGCAGCAAACCCGCGTCCTTCAGGACCGGGTAGTTGATTTGCATGAAGCCATCGTCAAGGACCGGCGGGTTCGGAAACAGGGACCCCAGGGTGACGAACTGCCCACCCGGGGGTGAGCGTGCGGGAAACGACAGAGGGCCACCTTCCGGGGAAGGTGGCCCTCTGTGTGCGGAGACGATTCCGCGGTGGAGCCCCCTGTCAGGATTGAACTGACGACCGCTCGCTTACAAGGCGAGTGCTCTACCACTGAGCTAAGGAGGCGGACACGCGCGCCCATCATATCCATTGCAGGAACGTCGGCTACTTCCGCCCACATTGGATAGCGTTGGAGCCATGAGTACCTCGGAGATCGCCACCGTCCTCGCTTGGCACGACGCCCTCAACTCCGGCGACATCGACACTCTGCTGTCGCTGTCGAGCGACGACATCGAGATGGGTGGGCCGAAAGGCGCGACCCAGGGCCTGGCGGCGCTGCGGGAATGGGCGTCCACCGCGGGCATCACGCTGAATCCGCAGCGAATGTATTACTACGACGGAGTGCTGGTGGTCGAACAGCAGGCGACGTGGGCCACGGACCCGGAAGAGACGCGTATCCTTGCCTCTGCATTCCGTGTCGTCCACGATCAGGTCATCTCCACGTTCCGCCACGAGACACTCGAGTCTGCACTCTCCGCTACCGATCTGACCGAGAAAGACCTTGTCTCCGACACGTAGTATGTCCAAGCTCACAGAATCCCTCCAACGTCTCACAGGCGACCGTCGCGCAACGGTCGATGCGGTCACCGCTGCACCCACACCGCTGCAGCCGATCGACCTCACCGACGATGCGGTCGTCGCCGAAGTACTCGACCTCGCCGTTCGAGTCGGTGAAGTGCTCCTCGCCTCGGGCACCGGTGCGATGGACACCGCCGAGCAGGTGCAGTTCATCGCCGCCACGTACGGCCTCGCCCAGTGCGATGTGGATGTCACATACAACTCCATCGTGCTGTCGGCGTACCGCGGGCCCACCCTCCCGCCGGCGAGCACGATGCGGATCGTGCACTACCGCTCGATGGACTTCACCCGGCTCGCGGCGGTCGACCGTCTCACCCGGCGCATCCGCCGGGAAGCGGTCACCCCCGGCGAGGCGCACGAGGCCCTGACCGCGGTCACCACGGCGCCGCACCCGTACAACCGCTGGATCGCGACGCTCGCCTGGGCGTCCATGGCCGCGTCGGTGTCCGTGTTGATGGGTGGTGGGGTGCTCGTGGCATCCGTCGCCTTCCTGACGACGATGGTGATCTACCGGGTCAACCGCGTTCTCAACCGCATCGGTCTGCCGTTCTTCTTCCAGCAGGTGGCGGGCGGTCTGGTGGCCGCGACCCCGGCGGCGACGCTCTACACGTTCCAGGATCAGCTGGGTGTCGAGATCAGACCGTCGCAGATCATTTCGGCCGGTGTGGTGGTGCTGTTGTCCGGGCTGTCACTGGTCGGTTCCGTGCAGGACGCCATCACGGGAGCACCGATCACGGCGGCGGCGCGATTCTTCGAAGTGGTCATGATGACCGGCGGCATCATCGCCGGTGTGGCCATCTCGCTGCGTCTGACCGGCGTGCTGGGCTCGACGCTGCCCCCGGTCAACGTCGAGATCACCGAACTCGTACAACTCCCTGTGCTGGTGATGTCGGGCGCTTTCGCCTCGATGTTCTATGCGCTGGCCTGTTACGCCGAGCAGCGAGCCCTCACGGCCGCCTGGTTCGGTGGCGCGGCCGGCGCGCTCGTGTACATGGTGGCGCACCAGTTCGGGATCGGCCCGATCATCGGTTCGGCACTCGCCGCCACCGTGGTCGGCTTCGCCGGTGGTCTGATGGCCCGCCGCGCACTCACGCCGCCGTTGGTCGTCGTGGTGGCGGGTATCACGCCGCTGCTGCCGGGTCTGTCGCTGTACCGGGGTCTGTACGCCCTGCTCAACAACGAGGTCGTGATCGGACTGGGCTCGCTGCTGGCGGCGTTCGGTATCGGTTGCGCGCTCGCGGCCGGCGTCACACTCGGCGAATGGATCGCCCGGACCCTGCGGAGGCCGCGCATCCTGCGCCGCACAGACGACATCCGCCGCCCCGTCTTCAAGACGAGGCGGCGGAAGCCGGTCGAAACACACACACAGAAAGCGGCCTGAGGCAGTTTCAGGTGACGGCCTCCCGGCCGTCGGCCGGGCGCGACCGCCGGAATCTCACCGGACGGTCGTCCCGGCCCGGATCGGCACCGAACCGCGGGCGCCGTGGAGGTCAGCTCTTGTCGACGCTGTGCCGTCCGCCCGACTTCTCGTCGGCCTCCATGGCCTCACGCAGGCTCTTCGGCCGCATGTCGGTCCAGTTCTTCTCCACGTACTCGAGGCAGGCTGCCCGGCTTTCCTCGCCGAAAACCACGCGCCAGCCTGCCGGCACCTCAGAGAACGTGGGCCACAGTGAGTGCTGGTCCTCGTCGTTCACCAGCACGTAGAAGCGGCCTTCTTCGTCATCGAATGGATTGGTGCTCATCTCGCCTCGCTTGTCGCATACGTGTCCTGTGCGTTCACACTAGCAAGCGCGCCGTTGCGGCTACGCCTTGTTACGACAGATGTAACGATCTCTCCCGCCCGCACGGCAACGTTCGACAGGAGCGACGACGTGATTCCGTGCGTTTTCTCCGTGCCGCCCTGCAGATAGATTCCCGCTGTGACGTCCGGTGAAACCGCCAATCGGTAATCTCGGCCGACTTCCCGCGGCGGGTGGGTTTTCGGCGCCAGATCGCCGAGCAGCGGCTCGAGCGGGGCGGGCGTGAAACCGGTGGCCAGAATCAGTGCGTCGCAGGCAAGAGTGTCGGTGAGGCCGTCCACACCGCTGCGCACCGACACCTCGATTCCGTCCGAAGTCTCGTCGACGGCAACGATCTCCGACGCGCGGCGCATGAACAGCCGGCGGCGTCCGCGCACGCGTTCCTGGTACTCGGTCGCGTACAACTCGTTGATGAGCTCGATGTCGACCACCGAATAGTTAGTACTCCTATGGACATCCAGCAATCGCAGACGCTCCGCCTCCGGGGCGCCGTGCAGGTCGTCCACGGCCTCCGGATCGAAGATGCGGTTGGCGTACGGACTGTCGTCGGCCGGGCTGTAGCCGTAACGCGAGAAGACGCTGTGGACTTCGGCTTCGGGGTAGTTTCCGTGCAGGTACTGCACGATCTCGGCGGCGCTCTGGCCCGCCCCGAGGACGACGAACCGCTGGTGGACCGGGGCAGGCATCTCGCCGAGCCGGAACAGGAATTGATGGTTGTGGAAGCACCGCGTAGAGGGGTTGGCCCACTCGGGGATTCGTTCCCGCAGGCCGGCGCCCACCACGACGTTGCGTGCGATCACCGCGCTGCCGTCGGCGGCCCGGACCTCGAAGCGGTCGATCACCCCGTCGTCGCCGCGGATTCCGCGTACCGTCTCCACCGCTGTGCCGTACCGCACGTCGGCGTCCACTCGGCGTGCCGCCCACTGCAGGTAGTCGTGGAACTCGTGCCGAGTCGGGAAGAAGGTCTGGTGATTGACAAAGTCGACGAGGCGACCCTGATCGAAGAGGTAATTGAAGAACGTGAATGCGCTGCGCGGATTCCGGAACGTCACCAGGTCCTTGGGGAACGCGATCTGCATGGTCGCGCCGTCGAGCAGCATCCCGGGATGCCACCCGAATCGATCCTGCTTCTCGAAGAACTGCGCGCTGATCCGCTCGCGCGGGGGGCACTCCGCATTGTGTTCCTCGATGGCAATGGCCAGTGCGAGGTTGGCGGGACCGAATCCGACACCCACGACATCTCGCACCGGGAGATCTGTACCGGCCGTTTCCGGCGATTCACTCATAGCTCGTTGTCCGTCCTCGACGCCGCGCCGCACCCGACCCAGCCGCCGTCTGTCTTCCGGCAAGATAGTGAAGCCTATCCTTATTTCGAGCACAGTACCAAGTACTTCCGGCTCCCGCGGCGGCGAAGTCCGCCCCGAATGTGCGATCTAGATCACTCCTGATCATCGGGCTCCTTCCGCCCATGCGGTAACCAGCGTCGACAACTCCGACGCCCAGCCACGGACCTCCCCGGCATCGAGCACATCCGAGGAGAACGAGAAATATGCGTGGACGGGTCCGCCGCCGATCGGCTCGTAGAAGCTCAGCGTCAGATCCGAATCCGGCACACCCACCGGCACCGGCATGAAGCCGCCCAGCGCATCGAGGTGACCGAGCCTGGCCTGTTCGTGATGAACGATCATGACCTGCGGACGAAGCACCGGCGTGTCGCCGAGCGCCTCCGCGACGTCGGCGAACGCCACGTCCTGGTTGTCCAGCGCGTCGAGATTCGCGGCGCGGATACGCTGCAGCAACTCCACGGGATCGGGATCGCCACTCGTATCCGTTCGCAGCAGAACGATATTGAAGAAGCAGCCGACCAGCGCGTCCAGCGTCTCCTCCGTGCGTCCCGCGACGAGCGATCCCAGCGGGATGTCCGTGCCTGCGCCGTGCCGTGTCAGCACGGTGGCGAGCGCCGCCTGCAACACCATGAACAGGCTGGTGCCCGTGTCGCTCGCGAACTTCGCGACCGCACTGTGCAGTTCCGCGTCGATCTCGACCGGCACGATCTCCGCAGTCCGCGGTCCGCGGACGGTCGGGGCAGGAAGGTCGAGCCGGGACGGCATCCCGTCCAGCGTCTCGCGCCAGTACGCGAGCTGCCGGGACCGGCGGCTGTCCGGGTCCGCGGCATCGCCGGCGAGTGCCCGCGACCACACCACGTAGTCGGCGTATCCGACGGGCAGCGGTTCCCATTCGGGTTCCGCGCCGTGTGAGCGGGCGGCGTATGCGCCCATCAGATCCCCGAGCAGCGGCACCACGGACCACTCGTCGACGGCGATGTAGTGCATCGCGAGGAGCAGAGCCTGGGTGCCGTCGGCGCCGGTCACCAGATGCACCCGCAGCGGTGCGTGCTCGGTGAGGTCGAGGGTCGCCTGCGCCAATTCGAAGACCGTGCGGTGCACGTCCCCGTCCCCGACGTCGACGAGTTCGAGGGCGGGCCGCACCGCCTCCTGGGCGAACACGTGGTCCCCGACCTCCACGTACACGGTGCGCAGCGGTTCGTGCCGCGACGTGACGTCGTCGAGAGCCTGCGCCAGGATCTCGGGGTCGACGGTGTCGCGAAACTGCAGCGACAGTGCGTGACTGGCGCGCGCGTCGGCGCCGGCCGCCCGGAACTGCTTCCAGAACCGGCGTTGCGGCCCGGACAGCGGAAGCGTCTCGGGCCGGGGATCCGACGCCGTCAGCACCGGCCTGCCGGTGGGGGAGAACCCCACCCACAGCCCCGCCAACCCTGCCCCCCCCTGCACCCCCCCCCCCCCCCCCCCCCCCCACCCTCTCGCTCAACAC
>NZ_JBHVEY010000001.1:313893-505176 GCF_042802055.1 Rhodococcus sp. NPDC057529 | reverse complement strand
CGGCGAGTTCGGCCACCGTGGAACTGTCGAACACGTCCCGGATGCCGATGTCGACGGCGAACCGCCCACGGACCCGGCCCACCAGCCGCATCGACGCCATGGAGTTGCCGCCGAGGTCGAAGAAGTTGTCGTGGACGCCCACCGACGGCAGGTGCAGGATCTCGGCGAACAGGTCGGCGATCTCCTTCTGCTCCGGCGTCTGCGGGGTGCCGTCCCCGGTCAGGGCCGACCAGTCCGGCAGCGGCAGTGCCTTGCGGTCGTGTTTCCCGTTGGGGGTCAACGGAAGTTCGCCGTCCAGCACGACCACGAGGGTCGGCACCATGTAGTCGGGCAACCGCGCGGCGGCGTGGTCCCGCACAACCTGCGGGTCGATCTGCCCCGCCCCGTGCCCGTCGGCCGGGGTGACGTAGCCGACGAGGCGGACGATGTCGCCGGACCGATCGGCGACGACCGCAGACTGCTTCACGGCCGGATGGCTTCCGAGGGCCGCGATGATCTCGCCGAGTTCGATGCGGAACCCCCGGATCTTCACCTGGTCGTCGACGCGCCCGAGGAAGTCGATGTTGCCGTCGGCCCGCCAGCGCGCCCGGTCACCGGTCCGGTACATGCGGGTGCCCGCGTCGCCGAAGGGGCTGGGCACGAACCGGACCGACGTGAGGTCGGGCCTGCCGAGATACCCGCGGGCCAGTCCGCGGCCGGCGATGTACAACTCGCCCGCCACCCCCGGCGGCACCGGCTGCAGGCGGTCGTCGAGGACGTACGCCTGCTCGTTGGGGTCCGGGATGCCGATCGGCACAGCGGAGTTCCACCCGGGCTGCGCCTGCCACAGCGTGTTGTTGACGGTGGCCTCGGTGAGACCGTAGGCGGCCAGCAGGTTGAGCCGTTCCGCCCACCGTCCGATCAGTTCCGGCGGCACGGTCTCCGTGCCCACCAGCACGGTGCATCCTTCGGGGACGTCGCATCCGGACGGCAGCGCCGCCAGCAGGGACGGCGGAATGATCGCGTGCGTCACGGAATGCGCAGCCATGAAATCGGTGAGTTCCGGCCCGGCGACGCGGGACTCGTCGGGCACGATCACCAGACGGGAGCCCGTGCAGAGCGCCATCGACAACTCGAAGACCGCCACGTCGAATCCGATCGACGCGAACTGCATCACCACCGAGCCCGGGATCAGTTTCATCCGTTGTTCGGCGGTCGCGACGAGGCTGGGGATCCCGTCGTGAGTGAGGATCGCGCCCTTGGGTTTACCGGTGGAGCCCGACGTGTAGATGACGTACGCGGCGTGGTCCAGGCCCCGCGGGGGCAGCGGCACCGGTCCGCCGGGCCCGGACTCGAGTTCGGCGACGACGGCCGGGTCGTCCAGGAGAACGCGAACGAGGCCGTCGGCCTCCGCGATGCGCGGACTCTCCCCCACCGTGGTCACCAGCACCCGCGCGGCGGAGTCGGCGAGCATGTAGGAGATGCGGTCGGACGGGTGGTTCAGGTCGAGCGGCAGGTACGCCGCCCCGAGCTTCAGCACCCCGAGCACGACCGCCACCATCTGCGCAGACCGCGGGACCGCCAGACCCACAACACCTTCGGTCGAGACACCGCGGCGATGCAGCAGCGCGGCGATCCGGTCGGCGCGGGCGCTCAGCTCCGCGTACGTCACCTCGCCCGCGGCGTCGACGACGGCCACGGCGTCGGGGGTCGCGGCGACGTGGCGCGCGAACGCCTCGTAGAACGTCTCCTCCGCCACCGGCTGTGCGGTGTCGTTGAACCCGTGCACCACCAGTTCACGTTCCTCGCCGAGGAACACGTCGAGGTCGCCGACGGCGCGCCCCGAGTCGGACGCGACGGCGCCGAGCACCTGGACCTGCCTGCGTGCGATCTTCTCCGCGGTGGCCCTGTCGAACAGGTCCGAACCGTATTCGAGGCGCAGTTCCACCCGTTCGTCGTCGAGGTATTCGGTGAAGTTGAACACCAGGTCGAACTTGGCGGTGCGTTCCTCGAACGTCACCGGGGTGAGGGCCGATCCGGGTGCGAGAACCGCATCGGACGTCCGGCTGTGGTAGCCGACCATCACCTGGAACAGCGGGTTCCGGGCCAGGGTCCGCGCCGGATTCACCTTCTCCACAACGGTTTCGAACGGGACGTCCGAGTGCGAGAACGCCGCCAGGTCGGTGTCGCGGACCCGCTCCAGCAACTGGTCGAACGTGGGGTTGCCCGACACGTCCGTCCGCAGCACCACGGTGTTGACGAAGAACCCGATCAGGTCGTCGAGGCCCTGTTCGCTGCGGCCGGCGACCGGCGCCCCGATCGGCAGGTCGTCGCCCGCGCCGAGCCGGTGCAGCAACGCCGCCGACGCCGCGTGCAGCACCATGAACATGCTGGTCCCCGACGTCCGCGCGAGCGAACGCAGCGCCCGCGTCGTCGCGGCGTCGAGCGTCGTCTCGATGGCGCCGCCCGCGAAGCTGGGCCGCGCCGGACGGGTGCGGTCGGCGGGGAGCACCAATTCCTCGGGCGCCCCGTCGAGGGTCTTCGCCCAGTAGTCGAGTTGCCGGCTGACGAGGCTGGACTTCTCCTGCGGATCACCCAGCACGTCGCGCTGCCACAGCGTGTAGTCGGCGTACTGCACGGCCAGCGGCTCCCACCCCGGTGCCGAACCCTGCGCGCGAGCGGCGTACGCCGTCATCAGGTCCCGCAGGAACGGCCGGTCCGACCACTCGTCGGTGGCGATGTGGTGCAGCACGATCGCCAGCACCTGCTCGTCGCCGACCCGGATGAGGCTCGCGCGCACCGGGATCTCGGTGGCGAGGTCGAACGGCCGGCCGACGGTCTCGGTGACGAGCCGGACCAGATCGGCCTCGGTGCCGTCCACGACCGCCACGTCGGGGCGGACGTCGTCCAGGATCACCTGCACGGGTTCCCCGTCGTGCTCGCCGAACACGGTGCGCAGCGACTCGTGCCGGGACACCACGTCGGTCAGCGCCTGCTCGAACATGCCGGGGTCCAGTGCGTCCCGCAGTCGCAGGACGATCGGGAAGTTGTAGGCGACGGCGGCGCCCGCGCCCGCCTCCACCTGCTGCAGGAGCCAGAGGCGTTGCTGCGCAGCGGAGAGCGGCAGATGCTCGGGCCGCGGCCTGGCCGCCAGCACCGGACGCGTCGACGTGGTGTCGTCGCCGATCCGGGTGGCGAGTTCCGCCACCGTCGGCGCCTCGAACAGGTCGCGCATGGTGAGGTCGGTGTCGAGCGCGGCCCGTGCCCGGCTGATCAGCCTGGTGGCGAGCAGCGAGTGACCGCCCAGGTCGAAGAAGTCGTCGTCGACCCCGGGAGCGGGAACGCCGAGGACCTCGCCGAACAGTTCGGACAGCACCCGTTCGGTGTCGGTGCGGGGTTCGGTGCGCGCACCTCCGCTGCGGCCGAGCACGTCGTCCGCGGACGGCAGTGCCGTGACGTCGAGTTTGCCGTTGACCGTCATCGGCAGCCGGTCGACCTCGATGACCGCGGCGGGCACCATGTAGTCCGGCAACGTTGCGCGCAGCGCCTGTGAGTACTTGTTAACGTCCGGCGGTTGACAAGTACTCACGGGTACGGCGTAGCCGACGAGCCGCTTGAACCCGCCCGGGCCCGAGTCGACGACGACCGCCGCCTGGCGCACGCCGTCCAGCGCTTCGAGCGCCGAGGCGATTTCGCCGAGTTCCACCCGGTGACCGCGGATCTTCACCTGATCGTCCGTGCGGCCCAGGAAGTCGAGGTTCCCGTCGTCACGCCGGCGGACGAGGTCGCCCGTCCGATACATACGTACGGATTCACGGAAGGGGTCGGCGACGAAACGCTCCGCCGTCAACGCGAACCGGTCGAGGTAGCCGCGGGCCAACCCGACCCCGGAGATGTACAGCTCACCGGGAACGCCGTCGGGAACGGGGCGCAGCCAGGCGTCGAGCACGTACGCGGACGTGTTCCAGATCGGTGTGCCGACGGTGGGCGTCGCGCTGTCGGCAGTGCCGGCACCGAGCGTGTTGATGGTGTACTCGGTGGGACCGTACAGGTTGTACCCGCACGTTCCGTCCGTGTCGCGCAACCGGTTCCACACCGAATCCGACACCGCTTCGCCGCCGAGAAGCACCAGCGGCGGCCGGTGCCTGCCCGGGCCGTCGTCGAGCAGACCCTCCTCGATCAGGTGCTGCGCGTACGTCGGTGTCACGTTGACGACGTCGATCCGGTGGGTGTCGCAGTAGGCCACGAGCGCCTCGGCGTCACGCCGCAGGTTCTCGTCGCAGATGTGGACCTCGTGGCCCTCCACCAGCCACAGCAGTTCCTCCCACGACATGTCGAACGCGAACGACACGGTGTGGGCGATGCGCAGTCGCCTGCCACCCGCCGCGGCGACGACGGGCTCGAAGATCGCCTCCCGGTGGTTGAACTGCATGTTGGTCAGGCCGCGGTACGGGGTGACGACGCCCTTCGGCTTGCCGGTGGACCCGGACGTGTAGATGACGTACGCCGGATGGTCCAGGCGCCCTTCGGTTCCGGGCGCGAACCCGCCGAGTTCGGCCTCCGACAGCGGTACCGACGCGACCGTGCCGAAGTCGAGGGTGTCGACCGCCAGCGTGTCCACGGTGGCAGCGGCGAGCGTCCCCGCGACGTCCGACGTGGTGACCAGGACCGTCGGCCGGGCGTCGTCGAGCATCGCGACGAGACGCTCGGCCGGGTGGTCGAGTTCGAGCGGCAGATACGCGGATCCGGTGCGCAGGACGGCGAACAGCGCCACCACCATCTCCACCGACCGCGGCAGCGCGAGCGCGACGATCCGCTCCGGTCCCGCGCCGCGGCCCAGCAGGAGCCGCGCCATCCGGTTCACGTCGGCGTCGAGTTCGGCGTAGCTCACGGTGCGGTCACCGAACACGAGCGCGGTCTCGTCCGGACGGACGCGGGCCGCGTCGGCGAAGAGGTCGGCGATGGTTCTGTCGGGCAGGGCCTTCGGCTCGGCCGGCGCGGGCGTTGCGGCACCGGCGATTCCGCCGACCACACCCGACAAATCCGTGGACCACTCCTCGAGCACGGTCACGTACCGCGACAGCATGCGTTCGACCCGCGACGCCGGGATCTTCTCGGGGTGGAACTCGAACTTCACCTTCACACTCGCGCCGGGGGTCACGACGACGGTGACCGGGTAGTGCGTGTGGTCGATGCTGTCGCCGCCGCTGATGTCGTGCGCCGCGTTGAGCGCCGACACCTGCTTCTCGTCCACGAAGTTCTGCAGCACGTACAGCACGTCGAACAGTTGGCGGTGCTCGGAGACCCGCTGGATGGAGGCGAGCCCGAGGTAGTCGTACGGGGTCAGCGCCAGCCGCTCGGACTGGGTGCGCCGCAGCAGGTCGGCGACGGTCTCGTCGGCGCGCAGCGTCGTCCGGACAGGAACGGTGTTGAGGAACATTCCGGTCACCGCGTCGATGCCGGGGACCTCCGGTGGGCGTCCGGCCACGGTGGTGCCGAACACGAGGTCGCGGCGTCCGGTCTCGATTCCGAGGACGACGGCCAGCGCGGCGTTGAGCACGGCGTTGAATGTGACACCGGCACCGCGGGCCCCGGCCCGGAGCCGTTCGCTCAGGTCCATCGGCAGCACCGCGTCCCGGCGCTGCGGCGGCTCCGGCTCCCCTGTGATCGTCGCGGCGAGCAGCGTCGGCTCGTCGAGCCCGGCGAGGGCGTCGGTCCACGCCGCCTGCGCGGCGTCCGCGTCCCGGGTGGCCAGCCACCGCAGGTAGTCCTCGAAAGAACCTTCCGGGGCGGCGAACCCGGAGTCGTCGCCGCCCGATTCGTAGAGCGCGAGCAACTGGCTGACGACGAGACCGTTGGACCATCCGTCCCACAGCAGGAACTGCCGGTTGATCACGAGGCGGTCGTGGGCGTCGCCGAGCCGCAGCACCATGGCCCGCCACAGCGGCGGGGACGTGAGGTCGAACGGTGTCAGCCGGTCCTGCGCCGTCAGTTGTGCGGCGTAGGAGTTGCGTTCGGGCTCGCCGAGTTCGCGCAGGTCGAACTCGGCGACGGGCACGTCCAGTCCGGTGCCGAAGAACTGCACCGGCGCGGGCAGGCCCGCACTGACGAATCCCGCCCGCAGCGTGGGGTTTCGGCGCTGCAGGGTACGCAGCGCGGCGGCGAGCCGATCGGTGTCGAGGCGGTGCTCGAAGTCGAGGGAGAACTGTGCCGTGTAGATGTCGTTGCCGGAGTCGAACCCGGCCTGGAAGTACAGACCCTCCTGCAGCGGCGACAGCGGCAGCACCGTGTCGATCCCGCTCGGACTCGCCAGCGCGATCCGGTCGATCTCGTCCTGCGTCAGCGTCACGAGCGGGAGGTCGGACGGCGTGAGCATCGCCGGTCCGTCGTGTTCTGCGGCGGCGTCGGCGAGTTCACGAAGGGCGGCCACCCAGCCGTCGCTCAACGCGACGGTGTCGGCCTCGCTCAGGTCGGCGTCCGACCAGGCGAACACGGCCTGCAGTTCGCTGCCCTCTGCGGATTCCTCGCACAGCGCGTTGATCACCAGACGGTACGGACCGCCGAGGTCGGCATCGGGATCGGTGGCCAGGGAGTCGGATTCGACCGCGGGTGTCCAGGGTCCGGGCGCGGCGTGCGGCATGCGGCCCAGGTAGTTGAACAGCACCTGCGATTCGGACCGCGCCGCGAGGAGACCGGCGGTGCGCGCGTTGACGTACCGGAGCATGCCGTAGCCGATGCCGCCGTCGGGCGCGCCGCGCAACTGTTCCTTGACGTCCTTGAGCGTGTCGAGTGCGCCCGCCCGGCTGCGCAACCGGACGGGGGTGACGTTGGTGAGCCAGCCGACCGTGCGGGAGAGATCCACGCCCTCGGCGAGTTCTTCGCGCCCGTGCCGCTCGAGATCGACCAGCAGGTCGTTCTCCCGTCCGCGCTCGGCGAGCCAGCGGTCGGCCGACAGTCGCAGCGCCGCGAGCAGCACGTCGGTGATGTCCGCGCCGACGACCGCGGGCACGGTGGTCAGCAGGGCCGTCGTGAGTTGCCGGTCCAGGCGGACCGTCCGCCGGGCGCCGCTGCTCACGACGGCAGGCCCGTCGGTGCCGGGCACCAGGTCGGCACCGGGTTCGGTGACCCGCAGCCAGTGGTCGAGTTCGGCCAGGCGGGCCGGTTCCTGCGCCTGCTCGGTGACGATGCGGGCGAATCCGCGCAGCGACGTGGGAACCGGGTCGAGTGCCGCGTTCTCGCCGCTGTCGGCGGCCACCCACGCCATGGCGAGGTCCTCGATCAGGGTCCGCCACGACACCCCGTCGATCACCAGGTGGTGCGCGACGAGCAGCAGCCTGCCCAGTTCCCGCGGGCCGGCGTCGAACCACACCGCCGACAGCATGGTGCCGTCGTCGGGGTTCAACCGGTCGGTGGCGGCATCGGATTCGGTTGCCACCGTCTCGCGCAGCGCGTCGGCGTCGAGTCCGGTGACGTCGACGCGGCGCACCGTGACCTCGGCGGTCGCGGCGATCTCGAGCGACCACACGCCCGGTGCGTGCCGGGTGAGCGTCTGCCGCAGGCCGTCGTGGTGAGCGACCACCGAATTCAGGGCGGCAGCCAGCACGGCACCGGTGGTGCCGGCCGGTGTGTTCAGCAGCACGGCCTGGTTGAAGCGGTTCTTTCCGCCGCTCCACTCGGACAGCCGGTGGACGACGGGCAGAGGCAGCAGGACGCCGATGCCCGATTCCTCCACCCGCGGGGCCGGTGCGACGGCGGTGGCCGCGACCAGTCGCGCGAGCGCGGCCGGTGTCCGCTGCTCGAAGATCTGCCGCGGGGTGACGGTGATTCCCTCGCGGCGCGCGAGATTCACCAGCCGGATGGCGAGGATGCTGTCGCCGCCGAGAGAGAAGAAGTCGTCGTCCACCCCGACCGCCCCGAGACCGAGAACCTCGGCGTAGTGGGCGGCGAGCACAGCCGCTGAGCCGCTCTCCACGACCGGAGCGGAGCTCGCCTGCCCCGAGGCCATCTGCGCGGAGAAGTCCGGCGCGGGTAGGGCTTTGCGGTTCAGCTTGCCGCTGGGGCCCAGCGGGAATTCCGTCACGTCGACGAACGCGACGGGCACCATGAACTCCGGCAGCGCCGAGGCCAGGCGCGCACGGACGTCGTCGAGATCCGCATCCCCGACGACGTACCCGACCAGCTGCTGCCGGCCGGGCGCGTCCGAGCGCACGACGGCGGCGGCCTGCCGCACGCCGGGGCAGGCGGCCATCTGGGCTTCGATCTCGCCCAGTTCGATCCGGAAGCCGCGCAGCTTCACCTGATCGTCGATCCGGCCGAGGTACTCGACGGCACCGTCCGCGTCGACCCGTGCGACGTCACCGGTCCGGTACATGCGGGCCCCGGCGCGGGAGAACGGGTCGGCGACGAAGCGTTCCGCGCTCAACCCGGGCCTGCCCAGGTAGCCGCGGGCGAGCTGCGGCCCGGACAGATAGAGCTCACCGGCGGCACCCGCGGGCACGGGCTGCAGGTACCGGTCGAGCACGTAGAGTCCGGTGTTGGACGTCGGCAGGCCGATCGGCACGGACGGCGCGGCCGCGTCGATTCCCTGGACGGACGCGGCGTAGCTGACGTCGACCGACGCCTCGGTGGGACCGTAGAGGTTGTCGAGTTCCACCCCGGGCAGGAGTTCGGCGACGCGCCGCGCGGACGCCACGGGCAGCGCTTCACCGCTGCAGGAGATGATCCGCAGACCGGTGCACCGGGCGGCGGCCGGCTCGGCGAGGAACACCTCGAGCATCGACGGGACGAAGTGCACGCGCGTGATCGCCTGCCGCACGATGACGTCGGCGAGGTACGCAGGGTCCTTGTGACCGTCCGGCCGGGCGAGCACGAGCGTCGCGCCGGCGAGGAGCGGTCCGAAGAATTCCAGCACCGACACGTCGAAGCTGGACGGCGTCTTCTGGAACACGTTGTCCGAAGGGGTGATCGGACGGAACCGCTGTACCCACAGCAGGCGGTTGACGATGCCGGTGTGCGGCACGACGACCCCCTTGGGCCGTCCCGTCGAGCCCGACGTGTAGATCACGTAGGCGGGGTGCCGCGGTGCGAGCGGGACACCGGTCAGCGGCTCGGGCGAGTACCGGTCGGCGTCGGACACCCGGACCTCCGGGACGCCGGACCCGGCGAACGTCACGGTGCCGTCGGTGAGCACGCACACCGGCTGCGCGTCGGCCAGCATGTACGCCAGCCGATCCGCGGGGTACCCGGTGTCGAGCGGAACGTACGCGCCGCCCGCCTTCCCGACCGCGAGCAGCGCCACCATCAGATCCAGCGAACGCGGCAGTGCCACCGCGACCTTCGACTCGGGTGCCACCCCACGCTCGACGAGCAGCCGGGCGAGGCGGTTGGCGCGCGCGTGCAGTTCCGAGTACGTGAGGTGGTCGTCCTCGAACACGACGGCGACCGCGTCCGGTGTGCGCTCGGCCTGCTCCTCGAGCAGGGCCGTCACCGTCGTGTCGGGGAACTCCACGTCGACGTCGCGCAGTGCCGTCTCAATCGGCTCACGCGACGCCAGCGGGACGGCGGACACGGTCTGGTCGACGTCGCGGGTCAGCTCGGCGAGATAGGCGATCGTCGACTCCGCGAACCGGGTCGCGGTCGCCGCATCGACGCGGGCGGCGTCGTACTTCAGCTCGAGCGTCAGCGCGTCACCGGGCATCACGATCAGCGTCATCGCGTACGGCGGATGCTCGTCGAAACGGATGCCGGTCAACTGCACCGCACCCGTGGGATCCGCGACCGCGCCGTCGCCGAGCGGATAGTTCTCGAACACGACCAGCGTCTCGAACAGGTTCTGCAGTCCCGCTTCCTGGCGCAGTTCGGCCAGCCCGAGGTACTGGTGGTCGAGCAGCGTCGACTGCTCGTGCTGCCACCGGGCGAGCGTCGCGGCCACCGTGTCGGTGGCCCGGTACCGCAGCCGGGTGGGAACGGTGTTGATGAACAGGCCCACCATGGTCTCGATGCCGGGCAGGTCGCCGCCGCGGCCCGACACCGTCGAACCGAACAGCACGTCCTCGCGGCCGGTGAGGCGGCCGAGGACCAGGCCCCACGTGCCGTGCACCAGCGTGCTGAGCGTCAGTCCGCGGGCCCGGCCCACCGCGGTGAGGGCGGCGGTGTCTTCCGGCGGCACCGCCACCCGGACACTGCGAATCCGGGACTCCCCCTTCAGCGTGGGGGTCGGCAGTTCCACCGGCTCGGGAGCGTCGGCGAGCGCCTCCCGCCACACCGCGAGCGACGCCTGACGGTCCCGCGTCCCCAGCCATTCGAGGTAGTGCCGGTAGGGCGTCGGCGTCGGCAGCGCCTGCGGCGTCCCCTCGACGCTGTACAGCGCCATCAGCTCCCGCAACATCACCGGCACCGACCACCCGTCGGCGACGATGTGGTGAATCGACTGCAGCAGAAGGAACTTCCGGTTCTCTACCCGGGCGAGCGTATAGCGCAGCAGAGGTCCGCGGGCGAAGTCGAAGCCCCGCGCCCGGTCCGCCGCCAGCACTTCCTCCACGCGCGGCGCCGGATCCGCGACGCCGGTGAGATCGAGTACCTCCATCGGCACCCGGACGTTTTCGCCGACCACCTGAACCACCCGGCCGTCCGACACCGCCCGCACCCCGACCCGCAGGGCCGCGTGCCGGTCGACGACGGCCTGCAGTCCGCGGTGCAGCGCCGCCGCGTCGACGGGCCCGGTCAGTTCGACCACCTGCTGCACCACGTACGGGTCTGTGCCGGTGTCCTCGAACGCCGACTGGAAGTAGATGCCCTCCTGCAGCGGTGTCAGCGGCAGCACGTCGGCCGCCCCCGCCAGCGCGTCCACATCCGGCTGCGTCAGTGAGACGAGCGGGAAGTCCGACGGCGTGTGACCGCCGAGGCGGTCGACCCCGGCGAGCACCCGCAGCACCGCGGTCCACTCGTCGGCGAGGGCCCGGACGGCGTCACGGGTGAGCACACCGGGCGCCCACGTCAGCGTCGTCCGCAGCACCGGACCGTCGGCGCCGTCCTCGGCGATCACGTCGAACGCGAGGGCATGCCCGAGCGGCATCCGCGGGTCGTCGGCGCCGCCCATCGCCCGCGGCAGCCAATCGGCGCCGGCGCCGGACGCCACCCGTCCGAGGTAGTTGAACAGCACCTGCGGTGCCGGCGCGTGCCCGAATTCCGGTGTCGCGGCACCGAGGTACCGCAGGGCGCCGTAGCCGAACCCGGCACCCGGGATGCGGCGCAACTGGTCCTTCACCGCCTTGAGTGCGTCGGCGATGCCCGCCTCGTCCGCGGCCGCACCGGGGTCGAGCACCACCGGGTAGACGGTGGTGAACCAGCCGACGGTCCGGGAGAGGTCCAGGGCTGGTCCGCCGGCGCGGCGCACGAGGTCTTCCTCGCGTCCGTGCCCCTCGACGTCGAGGACCACGGGGCCGGGTTCGGCGTCCCGCCACCGCTGCAGCGCCACCGCGGCGCCGGTGAGAAGTGCGTCGTTGACGTGGCCGTGGAACGCTGCGGGCACCGTGGACAGCAGCGGCCCGGTGAACTCCGCAGGCAACGTCACGGTGAGGGTTTCGGCGTGACCGGCGAGGTCGACGGCCGGGTCGAGCGCACGCGAGCCGATCAGCGCGTCGGGGGTGGCCGCGACGTCCGCCCAGAACGACAGTTCCCGGTCGAAGGCGCCCGACTTCGCGCGCTCGTCCAGCAGTTCGGACCAGCGGCGCAGCGACGTCCCGACCGGCGGCAGTTCAGGAACGTCCCCGGCCGCCGCGGCGGTGCCCGCGCGGGCGAGGTCTTCGAGGATGATGCGCCACGACACCCCGTCGACCACCAGGTGGTGGCCGATCAGCAGCAACCGGCCGGATCCCTCGACCGCGGAGAACAGGACGGCCTGCAGCATCGTGCCCGCGTCCGGGTCGAGCCGTGCGACGGCCGCGCGGGTCTCGCTGTCGAGTTGTTCGGCGCTGCCGTCGAATTCGACGACCCGGAGGATTCCGTCGACCGCCGCCGGGGACGGTTCCGGCACGGAGAGTGTCCAGTGGCCGGTTCCGTTACCACGGACCAGCGTCGCGCGCAGGGCGTCGTGTCGCTCGAGCACCGCCGCCAGGGCCGCCCTCACGGCACGTTCGTCGAGGGCCGCCGGAGTCTGCACCAGCACCGACTGGTGGAACGCGGCGATCTCGCCGCCCCGCTCGGCGGTGCGCGCGAGGATCGGCGTGCTGCGGACGTCACCGACCGCGACATCGTCCGAATCCACGGCGGCCGCGGTCCGGCCGTCCTGCGCCAGGGCGAGCGCCTCCGCGGTGCGGAGCTGGAATATCTCCCGCGGGCTGATCGAGAGCCCTTCCCGCCGAGCGTGGTTGACCAGCTGGATCGCCACGATGCTGTCGCCGCCCAACGCGAAGAAGTCGTCGGTGACACCGACCGAGTCCACCCCGAGGACACCCGCCATCAGCGCAACCAGGGTTTCCTCGGCGGCGGTGCGGGGCGCGACGTTCTCGCCGGCCGCGGCGAGGTCCGGCTCGGGCAGTGCGCGCCGGTCCAGTTTTCCGTTGGGGGTGAGCGGGAACCGGTCGAGGACGACGAACGCCGACGGCACCATGTACTCCGGCAGCTTCGAGGACGCCCAGACCCGCAGCTCGGCGACGTCCGGCACCGAATCCTGCTTCGCCACGACGTAGGCCGCGAGATACTGTGCACCCGTCGGCGTTTCCCGCACGACGACGGCGCTGTGCCGGACGGCGGGATGCGACACGATGCCCGCCTCGACGTCCTCGAGTTCGAGCCTCATGCCCCGGATCTTCACCTGGTTGTCGGCGCGGCCGAGGAAGTCGAGGGTGCCGTCCGGCGCCCACCGGGCGAGGTCGCCGGTCCGATACAGCCGGGAACCGTCGTCCGCGAACGGGTTCGCGACGAAGCGGGACGCCGTCAACCCCGGTGCGTCCACATAGCCGCGCCCGAGGAGGAATCCGCCCGCGTACAGTTCGCCGCCGGCACCGAGCGGCACCGGGTTCAGGTGCTCGTCCAGCACGTACAGTGCGGTGTTGGGGTTCGGGCGCCCGATCGACGTCGCGATCCGCGCGGCGTCCTCCCGGTAGATCACGTGCGACACCCCGATCGTGGCCTCCGCCGGACCGTAACCGTGGTACATCGTGATGGCGAGTTGCGCGCGGAACCTCTCGAACAGCCGGGGTGTGAGAACCTCACCGCCGCACCACACGTGCTTCAGCGCCGACAGCCGGTCCGTGCCCCGGGACAGGTCGAGCAGCACGTCCAGCATCGACGACACGAGGTAGACGAACGTCACCGACTCGCGCGCGATCAGGTCCAGGAGATACTGCGGGTCCCGTTCTCCGCCGGGCTCGGCCACCACCAGCCTGCCACCCGCCACCAGCGGCAGCAGGACCTCGTTCACGGAGATGTCGAACGACAGCGGCGCCTTGAACAGCGACGCATCCGAAGGTCCGAATCCCAGGATCTCGTCGCGCTGCCACAGCAGTCGCGCGCAGACGGCCTCGTGCCGGATCATGGCCCCCTTGGGCCTGCCCGTCGAACCCGACGTGAAGATGACGTACGCCAGCCGCGCGCCCTGCACGGTCACGATGGGCGGTTCGGCCGGCTGCCCGGCGTGCGCCCACGCCGCGAGGTCGACGGGCACGGCCCGCTCCCCCGCGTCGGTGACCCCACCGGGGCCGGTGAGAACGAGTGCGGCCCCGGCGTCGGCGAGCACCGACGTCCGGCGGTCCTCCGGCCACGACGGGTCGAGGGGCACGAACGCCCCACCCGAGCACATGACGGCGAGCAGTCCGATCACCATTTCCGCGGAGCGCGGAAGGCCGATCGCCACAACGGTTTCCGGCCCGACACCGCGATCCTGGAGGTGGTGGGACAGCTGCGCCACCCGCTCCCCGAGCTCCCGGTAGGTGAGCCGGACGTCGCCGGCGATCAGGGCCTCGGCATCCGGTGTCCGCGCCACCTGGGCGTGGAACAGTTCCGGGACCGTCACCGATTCCTGCGGGGACGCCGTGTCGTTGAACTCCACCAGCAACTGCCGGCGCTCGGCCGCGGTCATCGGATCGAGAGACGCGATGGGCTGCGCCGGGTCGGCGACGATCTGCCCGACGAAGTGCTCGAGCCGACGGCGGTGCTCCTCGAGCTCGGCCCCGAGGCCGGCCGGGGCCCGGAGGTCGATCTGGATGGGCTCCGAATCCTGCCCACCGCGGATCGAGAAGTCCAGGTCGCGGACCGGTCCGGTCGCCGAACCGCGCACCCACGCCGGGAATCCGCCGAACGTCGGCGAATGCTCGAACATCATGGAATTGATTCCGGGACCGAAGATCTGGCGGTCCGGGTCGATCGACCGCAGTTCGCGGGCGAGGTCCTCACCGCGGTAACGCCCGTGCCGCAGCACCGAGATCAGCGTCGTGTCGATGCGGGTGGCGAGCTCACCCACCGTCATCTCGGGATCTACCTGCACCCGGAGCGGCAGGATCGTCGAGCACATCCCCGGGATGCGGCGCAGTTCCCGCCCGACCCGCGCCGTCATCGGCAGCGACAGCGTGAGGTCGCGGCGGCCGGTGAGCCGGTGGATGTAGGCCACGACCGCGGCGAGCGGCAGCCGGGTGCGCCGGATCCCGGCGTCGGAGGCGAAGGCGTAGAGCGCGTCGGCGTCGTCCCCGTCGATCTCGACGAGGGCGGAGATCGGCGTCCCGGAGTGGTCGACGACCTGCGGCAGCAGCCGGGGCGGTTCCGGCGCGTCGACGACCTGCCGGACCCAGAAGTCGCGGTCGGATGCGAAACGCTCCGAGGAGCGGTAGTCGCGATCGGACGCCACGAGGGTGTCGAGGGGCCACGACGACGTGGACGTCTCGAGTTCCGGGTGGTCGTATCGATCGACGACGTCCGCCACGAGCAGGGTGATGCCGTACCCGTCGATGAGACTGTGGTGGTAGCGCTGATACCAGATCACCGACTCGTCGCCGGTGCGCAGCAGGGCGTGCCGGAACAGCGGTTCGTCGCCCTCGATGTCGACGACGGTCTCCATGTCGCGGTCCATCCACCCGCGCGCACTCGTGTCGGGATCGGCCTCGCGGCGCAGGTCCACGACGCTCAGGGTCCACTCGCCGGGCGCTGTCGGCACCTGGAGCAGTTCGTTGCCTTCGCCGCGCTCGAAGCGCACGTGCAGGGCGTCGGCGCGTTCGACGGTCTTCCGGATCGCCTCGACGGTCCGGTCCAGATCGATCCGGCCCGCGACCTCGACGACGAGCGAGAGGTTGTAGACCGGGCTGCCCGGGTTCAGTTGCTGCCCGACCCACACCTCGGACTGCGCGGCGGTCACCGGCAGCGCGACAGGCGTCGCACCGGCGCCGGTCGAGGAAGAAGCGCTCTCAGCCGAAGGGTACTGAGGGCGCGCAGCCGCCGAGTGGTCCGGAGACATGGGTGATCCGATCGTCCGTCGAGAGCGCCCGTCCAACGACGGGCACCCGAAGGAGTTTAGGTTAGGCTACCCACCAGCAACAAGCCGGTTGCCAGCAAGTTCACAGGCGATGGTTATCACAGCGGCACTTCCGGTTCAATCTCCCAGGCCGCGTGTCCCCCGCACCGCCGACAGAATCCCCTGCGCCAAACCGGTCGCGACGTCGGGTTTCCCCACGCAAACATACCGTGCGCTCATTCACTCGGGTGGCACCGACGGCCGTCGATTCCCGGGTGCAGCCGCCCAGCAACCGCCGCCGCCCGGACGACCTATTCGTGCCAGACCGCGGTGTTCCCGCCACGACGCTTGGCGGCGTAGAGGGCGATGTCGGCGTGATGGAGCAACTCGTCGACCGTGCGAGCCGACGTGCTGTGCGCCATCCCGACGCTGATCGTCACGACGAGCCGTTCGTCGCCGACGTCGATCGGCGTCGTGATCGCGGCGAGCATCCGGTCGACCACGTCGTCGACGTCCAGTTCGTCGACGTCGGGGAGGATCGCGACGAACTCGTCGCCGCCGAGCCTGCCCACCGCGGACGGCGTCCGCATCGCGTGCCGCAGATGCGCCGACACCGCCTGCAGGATGCGGTCGCCGACGCGATGCCCCCGAGTGTCGTTGACCTCCTTGAACCCGTCCACGTCGAGGAACAACGCAACCGCCGGACCCACGCCGGGCTCGAACAGGCGCTGCAGATGCTCGGTGATGGCGGCGCGATTGAGCAGCCCGGTGAGACTGTCGTGTGTGGCCTCGTGCAGAAGCAGCGCATGCGCCTCCTCAGCCTGCTTCTGGGCGGTGACTTCCGCGGTGACGTCCCGGAAGTGCACGACCAGCGCGCCGGCATCGGCCGCGGCGGTCACCTCGATCGTCGCCCCCGGCGAATACAGCGAATCCGCCCGGGTCTGCTGCTGCGCGCCGGTGGCGAGAACCTTGCGGCACAGCGCGTCGAAATAGCTGCCCTGTGTTTCGGGGAGAACCTCGGTGACGACGCGGCCGAGCAACTCCTCCCGCGACCGGCGCACGTGCCGCAGGCAGCCGGAGTTGGCGTAGATGATCCGCAAATCCTCGTCGAGGGCCATGAACCCCAGACCCACCCGGTCGAGCAGAGACGCGAGTTGCGCATCCCGGCCGGCGACGTGTCCGAGTTCGATGACGACCCCCGTCAACTCGACAGCGGCCCCGGACGCATCGGTGGTGACGTCGATGCTGCGGGTGAGGATGTACCGGGTCGACCGATCCGGCAGCACGATACGGAACACGCATTCCGCGCCGACCGAGCCGGCGGTGTCCCCGAACATCCGGCGCACCGTGCCGATGTCCTCGGAATGGACGCGCTCCCGCCACAATTCGAGCGGCGGCAGGGAACCGTCGTCCCCGAAGATGGCGGCGGCCTTCTCGTCCCACCACAAAATGCGGTTCACGACGTCGTACCGGACGATGCCCACCCCGAGGCGCGGAATGCCCAACGCCATCAGATCCTCGCCGTCACCGTGATCGTCCCCCAGCCACTCGAAGATCCACCCTACTCACAACGGTGGCGGCAACCACGGGTCAGTTGGCGAGGAACTCGAGCAGTACCTTGTTCACCACTTCGGGCTGTTCGAGGTAGCCGTAGTGCCCCACGTCGGGGATCTCGTAGTACCGGGCGGACGGGATGGCCTCGGCCACCTCACGCGAGAGGTACGGCGGAATCATCCTGTCGTCGGCGAAACCGACGGACAGGCACGGCGCCGTGATCGCCCGGTAGGCCTGCCTGCGGTCGAAGCTGCGGTCCATCTCCATCTGCGCACGCACGCCGTCCGACGTCCGGCCGCCGCTGAACTCGAACAGGTCGAGCCAGTCGCGGGCCGTGTGCGGGTCGACGAGCGACGCGGGCGACAGGTTCATCACGGCGGTCACCGCGGCCCGGTACTTGGCGGGGAGTTCGACCCCGCTGTCGTGGAGGGCGCGCTCACCCTCGGTGAGGGTCTGCTGGAAGTAGTCCATGCGGGCGTGACCGGCGAGGAAGGCCGCCTTGAGCACGAGATCGGGGCGGGACAGGGCCAGTTCCTGCGCGACACGGGCACCCATCGAGGTGCCGACGACACGGGCCGGTCCGCCGCCGAGGTGCTCGATCAGTCCCGCGGTGTCCGCGACGAGGTCGTCCATGGTGATCCCGTCGACGCTCTCACCGGACGGCGCGATGCCCCGGTTGTCGAACGTGCAGACGCGGTAGCCGGCGTCGACGAGCGCGGGGGTCTGATGCAGATCCCATACCCGTCCCGGGCTTCCGGTTCCCATGATGAGCACCACTAAATCGCCGGATCCCTTGACCTGGTAATTCAGGGGGATCCCGTTGATCGTGGCGATCGTCATCTTGCCTTCCTTCCATGGCCGGTCTCACCGAAATAGATTGGATAGCCTAAGCTGGCTTTGCTGCCGCTCAATTGCGGCGCTGACCGACAAGCTCGTCCAGGAGGACCGCGTTGAGAGTCGCCACACTCGGATATCAAACCTGGGGTCACCGTACCCTGCAGGCCCTGCTCCAGTCCGACCATGAGGTCGTCCTCGCGATCACCCACCCCAAGAGCGACCACGTCTACGAGCAGATGTGGGCGGACTCCGTCGCCGACCTGGCCACCGAGCACGGTGTACCCGTGCACATCGCCACCAAGCCGGACGAGAACTTCAAGGCCGCGCTGAAGGAAGCCGACCCGGACATCGTCGTCGCCAACAACTGGCGCACGTGGCTGCCACGGGACGTCTTCGACTCTCCCCGCTACGGCACCCTCAATATTCACGATTCGCTCCTGCCCAAGTACACAGGATTCTCCCCGCTCATCTGGGCGCTCATCAACGGGGAAGAAGAAGTAGGCCTCACCGCGCACCTGATGGACGAGGAACTCGACGCCGGCGACATCGTTTTGCAGAGGTCGACGCGGGTCGGGCCGACGGACACTGTCACCGATCTGTTCCACCGCACCGTCGACATGATCGGCCCGATCACCCTCGACGCGCTCGCACTGATCGAGTCCGGTCGCACGGACTGGACGCCGCAGGACCGCTCGCAGGCCACGTTCTTCCACAAGCGCGCCCCCGAGGACAGCCGCATCGACTGGACGTGGCCCGCCGACGCCATCGAACGCCTCGTCCGCGCGCAGTCCGACCCGTACCCGAACGCCTTCACCCATTTCAAGGGTCAACGCGTCCGGGTCCTGAAGGCCGCCGTATCCGACGGAAATTACGGTGGAACGCCCGGGCGTGTCTTCATCCACGAAGGCGACGGAATGGTCATCGTCGCCGGACCCGACGCCCGCACCGGACAGAACAAGGGCCTCAAGATCCAGCGCGTCCGCCTCGACGACGGCACCGAACTCGCCGGGACCGACTTCTTCCCCCACGGCGGCGGCTACCTCAGCTGACCGTCCCGTCCGTTACTACCGGGTGGATGTACCTTTCGACGCCTCAGCAGCGCCGAGCGGTACATCCACCCGAGGTGTTTCCGGGATTTATCGCCCCTCCCACGCCGACCACAGCTCGGCGTAGCGTCCGCCGGCGGCGACGAGCCGGATGTGCGGACCTTCCTCGACGATCCGGCCGTGTTCCAGCACGACCACCCGATCGGCGGCAGCCGCCTGCGTCAGCCGGTGAGCCACCACCAGCGTCGTGCGACCGCGGGTCGCGGCCTCCGCCGACGCCTCGAGTTCCCGCGCACCCGCACTGCCCGCTTCGGCCGTCGCCTCGTCCAGGATCGCGACCGCCGGGTTCGCGAGGACGAGCCGGGCCAGAGCCAGTTGCTGCGCCTGCGCGGCGGTCAGCTCGTGTCCACCCTCCCCGACCACGGTGTGAACGCCCTCGTCCAGAGCGGTCACCCAGCCGTCGGCGCCGACGGCCTTCAACGCCATCGCCGCGTCCTCCTCGGACGCGTCGGGAGCCGCGAGCCGCAGGTCGTCGATCAGCGGTCCGGCGAACACGTGGACTTCCTGGCTGACGATCGCGACCCGGCGCCGGAGATCGCCCGGCTCGAGGTTTGCCAGCGCGATTCCGCCGATGCGCACCGATCCCTCGGTGGGGACGATCGACCCGGCCGCGATCGCCGCGACCGTCGTCTTGCCCGCCCCGGTCGAGCCGACGAGGGCGACACGTTCACCGGATGTCACGCGCAGGGTGATGCCGTGCACCACTTCGTGGCTGCCGTCGTAGGTGTGCCGGACGCCGTCGAGTTCGAGCGTCGCGTCCGTGTTCTCCCCGACGTTCTCCCCGGCGGCGGTACCGGCGGACGATTTTTCGTCGAGGTCGACGACGCCGACGAGCCGCGCCAGGCTCGCGCCGGCCGACTGCACCTCGTCGAACGTGTACATCAGCATGCCGATCGGATTGAACAACCGGTGGAAGAGCAGTGCCGCCGTGGTGGTCTGGCCGACGGTGACGATGTCCGCGTTCACCAGCGCGAATCCGGCGGCGAGGATGGTGGCCAGCCCCACGAACTCGGCCCGGTTGCCGCGTCCCGCGAACCGGGTGAACAGTGCGAAGACGCCGACGGACAGGTCGCGGGCCTTCTCCGACGCGCCGTTGATCTGACCCAGGTGGCTGTCTTCGAGTCCGTAGGCGCGCACCGTCCTGGCTCCCTGCATGCTGCTGATCAGGGCCTGCGAACGCTCTCCCATCGCGACGCGTTCGGCGGCGTACACGGGCGCGGACCGGGGCAGGTACCAGCGCATCGCCAGCGCGTACATCGGCAGCGCCACCATCCCCGCGAGTCCGAGCCGCCAGTCGATGCCGAGCATCGTGACCATGCTCAGCACCACCAGCAGGACCGCCGTGACGAGGTTGGGGACCACGTCGGTGACGGCCTTGCCGATCACCGCGACGTCGTCGCCGACACGCGACAGCAGGTCGCCCTTGCCGGCGCGTTCGACCGTCTGGATCGGCAGCCGCAGCGCCCGGTCGACGGTGCGCTCGCGCAGGTCCGCCAGGATTCCCTCGCCGAGACTGCGGATCAGGTACGACGCGAACCCGGCGCACAGTCCGCCGATCACCGCGGCGGACGCGATCACCGCGACCACCCAGCCGATGGTGGACGGCGGCGCACCGTCCTGGACGCGGTCGACGAGGACGCCGAAGACATAGACGGGGACCAGCGCCATGCCGGCCGCGACAGCCGCCACCAGCAGCGTGAAGACGCTCCGGCCGCGGCGCCGTCCCAGCTCGGACCTCAGCCACGCCCACGTGTCGCGCGCGTTCGCGATGGGAAGCAGTTCACTCATCGCAGGACCGCCTGACGGTAGTTCGCGTTCTCGGTGGCCAGTTGCGAGTGGGTGCCCTCCCCGGCCACCGTTCCGTCGTCGAGCACGACGACACGGTCGGTGACGGACAGCAGCGCGGGGCTGCTCGTGATGAGGATCGTGGTCTGGCGGCCCGCGACCGTCGGAGACGTCGGATCCAACGCGACCGTGCGATGCCGGAGGTCCGCGATTCCGCCCGCGATCGTGTGTTCGGTGACGGCGTCCACCGCCGTCGTCGGATCGTGCAGCACCATCACCGGCGACTGCGCCACCAGTGCGCGGGCCAGGGCGACGCGCTGGCGTTGACCGCCGGACAGCGAGGATCCGCGGTCGGCGACCTCGTGATCGAGCCCCTCGGGGTGTGCGTCGACGACATCGACCGCCGCCGACGCGGACAGCGCCGCCTGCACTTCGGACGGCGTCGCGCCGGGCCTGCCCGCGGTCACGTTCGACGCGACGGTTCCGGAGAACAGGTCGCCGTTGTGCGGTTCGACGAGCAGTGTCCGGCGGGCGTGCGAAAGATCCGCGTCCGACAGACGGACCCCGCCCACCGTCAGTTCGCCGTCGTAGCGGTCGGGCGGAATCTGCCCGGACAGCAGCGCGGCCAGCGCCTCCGCGTCCTGTGGGCGGTACGCGACCACGCCGAGCAGTTCGCCGGGGGTGACCCGGAGGTCCAGTCCGCTCAGCGACCGGTAGGACACGCCGGTGAGGCTGAGTTCGCTGCCGTCGAGTGTCCGGCCCGACCCGGCGGGCAGCAGGGGTTCCGCGTCCAGTACGAGCGCGAGGCGGTCCGCCGACGCGCGGGCGAGGGCGAGGAACCCGGGCAGGCCGGCGAGAACGCCGAGCGGTTCGATGAAGAACTGGGACAGCCCGACGACGGTGATCAACTCGCCGATGGTGATGCGGCCCTCGAGCGCGAACCAGCCCGCGAAACCCGCGACTCCGACGGCGAGGAGCGCGCTGACGGTCATCGACACCCCGGCGAACACGGCGGAACTCTTCGCCGTGTGCAGGGTGGCGCCGAGTGCGTCGCGGCTGGCGGCCCGGTACCGGCGCGACGCCGGCACCTCGGCGCCGATCCCGCGCAGGGGCCGGAGCCCGCTGACGAGGTCGGTGGCCATCGCGGACGCCCGCGCGACCGCCGCCTGCTGGTCGGTGGCGCGGCGGGTGATCAGCGGCGCCGCGAGTTGGAGAAGTCCGAGGATGACGGGGGTGCCGACGAGGACGGCGAGGCCGAGGGGCACGTCGATCAGCAGCAGGGCGATGGCGGATCCGATCGCCGCGGTGAGGGCCGCGGCGGCGCGCGGGGTGATGTCCGCGATCCACGCCGCGCGGTCGGCGTCCGACGTCGACACGGACAGCAGCTCGCCGGCGCGCAGGTCGGTGCGCACTCCGCGCGGGTCGAGGATGCGGTGCGCGACCTCCATCCGCAGCCGGTGGGCCTCGTTCTGCATCGCCACGACGATGAAACGCGCACCGTAACGCCAGGCCGCGGTGAGCACCAGGAACAGCAGTGCGAGGGCGCACAGCCACACCACGAGCGCGACCACGTCGCCGGTCGCGACGGCCCGGTCGACGATCACACCGATCGAGATCGGGACGAGCGTCTCCGCCACCTGATGCAGGCAGACGAGTACCGTGCCGATGCCCAGCCGACCCCGATTCCGCACCAGGGTGCGACGCAGAATTGCGGTGCCACCAGTCTTCACGCGCGTAACTCCCAACGCCGACGCTTCCCCACCCACCACCAAGTAAGCGGACCCTAACTAGATGAACCCTAATCGATGGGCAACTAGCGTTGACATGCCCGGTTCTCATAGAGTCGCCGATACGAACTACTGCGCGTGACGCAGCAGCAAGCCCGAGAGGACAAAGATGGCCGCGAAGACGACCGCCGAAAACGACATCGCGGACGAGGATCTCGAACCCCTAGCCGACGAGACCGCCCGCCAGGCGCAGCGCGTAGTCGCTGCATACGCCGAAGATGCCGACGAGTGCAGGATGCTGCTCTCCATGCTCGGAATCGGACCCACCACCAAGCTCGACTGAGAATTTCATCCACTTCGACTGCGAAGGAAGCCCGTGGCTGCCAGTTCGGAATCGTCAGCATCGTCATCACGCTCGACTTCTGATCCGGTTTCCGGGCAAGCCGACTTCGTCGTCGTCGCGAACCGGCTCCCCGTCGATCTCGAACGCCTCCCGGACGGCACCACCCGCTGGAAGCGCAGCCCCGGTGGCCTCGTCACCGCGCTCGAGCCGATCCTGCGCCGCAACAAGGGCGCATGGGTCGGCTGGGCGGGGGTCCCGGACGCCGAACTCGATCCCGTCGTCGAGGACGATCTGGAGCTGTACCCCGTTCCCCTGAGCGCCGCGGAGATCGCCGACTACTACGAGGGCTTCTCCAACGCCACCCTCTGGCCGCTCTACCACGACGTCATCGTCAAGCCCGAGTACAACCGCGACTGGTGGAACGCGTACGTCGAGGTCAACCGGCGTTTCGCGGAGGCCACGTCGAAGGCTGCCGCGCAGGGCGCCACCGTGTGGATCCAGGACTACCAGCTGCAACTCGTTCCGAAGATGCTGCGGATGCTCCGCCCCGACCTCACCATCGGGTTCTTCCTGCACATCCCGTTCCCGCCGGTGGAACTGTTCATGCAGATGCCGTGGCGCACCGAGATCATCGAGGGCCTGCTCGGCGCCGATCTGATCGGGTTCCACCTCCCCGGCGGCGCCCAGAACTTCCTCTACCTGGCCCGCAAACTCGCCGGCCAGCAGACGTCCCGCGGCAACGTGGGCGTCCGCTCCAAGCTGGGCGTGGTGCAGGTGGGTTTCCGCACGGTGCGCGTCGGCGCGTTCCCGATTTCCATCGACTCGGGGCAGCTGGACGAGCAGTCCCGGTCCAAGTCCATCCGCGATCGGGCCAAGAAGATCCGCAAGGAACTGGGCAACCCCAAACACATCATGCTCGGCGTCGACCGCCTCGATTACACGAAGGGCATCGACGTCCGCCTGGCCGCGTTGCACGAACTGCTCGACGAGAACCGCGTCGACCCCGCCGACACCGTGCTCGTGCAACTCGCGACACCCAGCCGTGAACGCGTCGAGAGCTACGTCCACATGCGCGGCGAGATCGAGCAGTCGGTGTCGCGGATCAACGGCGAATACGGCGAGGTCGGCAGGCCCGTCGTGCACTACATCCACCGGCCCATTCCCCGCGACGAACTGATCGCGTTCTTCGTCGCCGCCGACGTGATGCTGGTGACCCCGCTGCGGGACGGCATGAACCTGGTCGCCAAGGAGTACGTGGCGTGCCGGAGTGATCTCGGTGGCGCGCTGCTGCTGAGCGAGTTCACCGGCGCGGCCGCCGAACTGCGCCAGGCGTTCCTGTGCAATCCGCACGATCTCGACAGCGTCAAGGACGCGATGGAACAGGCCCTGAATCAGGAGAAGGAAGACGGCCGACGCCACATGCGGGCCCTGCGCAGGCAGGTCCTCGCACACGACGTCGACCGGTGGGCCCGGTCCTTCCTCGACGCCCTCGCGCACGGCGGCGCCGCGGGCCCCGCGCTGATCGCCCCCGCCGAGGTCTCCGAGTCCGACTACACCGAGGACGCCACCGGGGACAACTGACCTCCCCGGCTCAGCTGACCGGACGTCACGAGGAAGGCGACGAAGTCGCGGATCGTCTCGTCGGCGGGACGCGGAGCGTAGCCGAGTTCGGACCGCGCCTTGCCGCCGTCGACGACCGGTGCCGCGAGCAGCGCCGACATCGCCGACCGCGACAGCACGTCCGACCCGAACCGGGTCCCGATCGGTTCGGCGATCGGCAGCACGCGTTCGATGACGCTGAGCGGGAACGAGTACAGCGGCCCCCGACGGCCCGCCGCACGCGCTGCCCTCCTCACGACATCATGCATGCCGAGCATGTGCCCCGAGATCAGGTAGTTCTCACCGGTCCGGCCCTTCTCGCCTGCGGCGATCAGTCCGGCGGCGACGTCGCGGACGTCGACGAAGTCGAATCCGCCCTGCACGGCCGCGGGTACCCGACCGCGGGCGGCGTTGCGCAGCAAACTGTTCACCCGCGACAGCCCGTAGTCGGCGGGCCCGTACACCCCGGTGGGGTTGCAGATCACCGCGTCGAGGCCGGCGTCGACCACCTCGCGGAGTTCGATCTCGCCGGCCCATTTCGACCTGTCGTACACGGGGATCGACGCGCCCACGGACCGCGGGGAGTGCTCGTCGAGCGTTGCGCCGCAACTGCTCTGGTCGAAGGAGTGCACCGAACTGCAGTGCACCATCCGCCGAACCCCCACCGCGAGAGCGGCTTCGGCGACGGTGCGAACACCCTTGGTGTTGACGGTCCACGCCAGGTCGTCCTTCTGGGCGAGGGTGATCATCGCGACCAGGTGGTAGACCACCTCGGCGCCGTCCAGCGCCTGCTTCATGGATTCGACGTCGAGCACGTCCGCGTTGACCCACGTGACCCCGTATTCGGGTGCGTACCGGGAACGCACGCGGTCGATGGCGGTCACGTCGTGCCCCGCCTCGACCAACAGATTCAGCAGATTGTTGCCCACGAATCCCGCGGCGCCGGTTACTGCAACCTTCATCGACGACTCCCCGTTCGGTTGTGGCCGTGCGACACAGCGTCGTGCGTCGACACTCGGCCAGGAGACCCCGACACTACTAGAACTTGTTTCATTTTGTGAAGGGGTGGCTCCGCCCCGTGAGTACTTATCAACGTCGGGCGGTTAATAAGTACTCACGGGCGGCGCAGCCGCAACTACACCGGGGTCAGTTGATCGACCAGCCAGCGGTCGTCGACCTTCTGCAGCGACACCCGCACCCGGCTGCCCGACGTTCGGGCGTCGGGGGCGTCGGCGCTCGTCGTCGTCTGGTTCAGGTACAGCAGAACCACTGCCTCGTCGGGTGTCGTCGACACCGGCGCGGCGGCCTGCACCGACACCTGCACGGTGAGTTGCTTCTGCTTGGCGCCCGGTGCGATGGTCTCCTGCACGAGCGTGGTGTAGTCGTCACGGAACGAACCGGTGAGTCCGTCTGCGGCACCAGCCAACTGGTTGTCGACGTCGGCGAAGTCGTACGCCAGCATCGCGACGGCCTGCTTGCCCGCGGCGTCGACGGCGTCGATGCGCGCCTGCTCGGACAGTTGATCCTGCCGGTGTCCGTACCAGAGGAAGCCCACCCCGACGGCGAGCGCGACCACTACGACCGCGGCCGCGATCTTCAGCGCTACACCCTTGGTGAGTGCGAACTTTCGCTTGCCTTCGTTGTTGTCGCTCATGGCACGAACTCCACTTTCGATGCGGTCAACTTGCCGTCGACGTCGCTGATCGTCACCCGCATCCGGAAGTCGCGCGGGGAGGGTTCCGGCTGTTCCTTGCTGCTCACCATCGTCCGCGCGGCCACCAGGACGTTCGCCGAGATCGACGTCTCGGTCCCGTTCTCGACGCCGGCCTCGATGACCTCGCCCTCGGTGGTGACGTTCGCGTCCTGCACGACACCGACGAACGGATCCTCCCGGCCTTGGAACTCTTCGAGGAACTGGCCGGACGCGCCGGCGATGATCCGGTCGACGTCTTGCTTCGCGGTCTCGGGGTGGATGGTCGTCAGGTTGAGCACCGTCTGCCGGGCCGTGTCGACGAAGGCCTGACGGCGGTCGTCCCGTTCGCGCGCGGACCGTTGGTCGAGCAGCAGGACCACCGCCGCGACGGCCAGTGCGACGATCACCACCGCGGTAACGCCCCACGCGAGCAACGACTTCAGGGACCGGCCCTGCTTCGCTGTCTCGATCGGCGGCGCCTCGGACGCCGGTGGTGCAGTCGTCGTCGTGGAGACCTTCTCCGCCTCGGGCGCGGCCTGCGCGGCCGCCGGCTTGGCAAGGATCACCGGCTTCGGGGCCTCGGTCTCCCCCACCGGCGGGCCGGCATGTCGGACGGCCCGGCGTCTGGTCCGGTCCGTTGCCGCGGGTGCCTGCTGCGCTTGCTGCGCGGAGTCGCTCACACGCTCGTCTGTTCCGGAACTCAAATCTGCTGACCTGTCATCATCGTCTGCCACGTCGAGTCCTTTCCCTGCACCGCCAGATCCGGTTGGGTGTACGTCTTTCCATCCGAACCAATGAAGCTACCGGTGGCCGGGTCGTAGGGCACGGCCGCGACCGGTGCACCCGCGGAGCCTTCGTAGGAACTCGGAACGGCTGTGTACGAGGGTACATCCGGCGGCATGATCGGCCCGTACGGCGGGTTGTTACCCGACGCCTCCCAGCCCTCGCGGCACGCCTCGACCGTCGGTGCGCGGCGTCCGGGGAACTCCATGCACGGCAGGTTGCGTGCGCCGCGCACGACGGACGGGTCGTCCGGAGCGGCCTTGCAGTACAGATCGTTCGGTGTCGCGATCGGGTCGGTCTGATCTCCCGACCGGCGTTGCTCGGGGGGCAGGAATCCCGTCGTGCAGGCCGGGGGGTCGTGCAGTTGCAGGGCGAAGTCGACGATCGCGCCGTCCTCCACGGGCCCGCCGGTCGCCGCCGTCACGAGCGCCGCGGTCAGCGGCGGGTAGATGACCAGCACCTGCTCGATGCTCTTGTTGTAGATCACCCCGACCTGCCCGACGCTCACCAGATTCCGCAGCAGGATCGGCAGCGTCGGCTGCAGGTCCTGGAACAGCTGGGTGGCCTCCTGCGCCGCGCCGGGGCCCTTCTCCAGCACCGACCGCAGGCTCGGGTCGCTCGCCCGCAACTGGTCGGTGAACGTCACGAGGTCGCGGGTCCAGGAGCGGATGGCGTCGCTGCTGACGGTCTGGGTGTCGAGCAGCGGGCCGACCTGATCGATCAGGGCCTTCGTCGCGTCGCTGTTCGCGTCGGCCTCCTCGACGAACAGGCGGGCCGAGTCGATGAGCCGCTGCAGGTCCGGACCGGATCCGTTGAACGCCGTGAACGCCTCGTCGATCACCGTCTGCAGCCTGGTGTCCGAGATGCTGGCGAGCAGTTCGTCGGCCTGGTCGAGCATCTCGCCGACGTCCTGCGGAATGGTCGCCCGATCCTCCGGGATCACGTCGCCGTTCGCGAGGTACGGGCCGTCGGCTGTGCCTTCCCGCGGAATCAGGTCGACGTACTGCTCGCCGACCGCAGACACGCTCTTGACCGCCGCATCGACGTCGGCCGGGATCTTGTAGTCGCTGTCGAGCGACATCTTCGCCTCCACACCCTCACCGGTGAGCGTCACGTTCTCGACGACACCGATGTTGGTGCCGCGGTACGCGACATTGGCGTGGGAGTAGAGCCCGCCGGTGGACGGCAGTCGGACGCTCACCTCGTAGCGTCCGACGCCGAACAGCACCGGCACCTTGATGTACTGGATCGACATCACGACCAGCCCGATGACGGTGAGGATGGAGAAGATGATCAGCTGAATGCGAACGAATCTCGTCATTCTCATGGTGTCGGCGCTCCTCCCAGTTGCGGCGGAAGGCCCGGTATCTGCGGCAGTCCGGGTATCTGTGGGAGCCCGGGAATCACCGGCGGCGCGGGTGCCGGTTTCGGCGCCGGCTGCAGCGGCGCCTGCAGCGGATCGCCGGACTGTCCGGCCACCCCGGCGAGCGATCCCACGGCCCCCTCGACGCCGCCGAGTGATCCGCCGAGACCGGTTCCGGTGAGGAAGTTGCTGTCGACGCGTTCGTTGGTCATGTCGATCGTCATCATGAGGTTCGCGTAGTCGCCCTGAATCGCCTTGTCCATCGTCTTCATCGGGAAGGGGTACGTGAGCATCAGGGTCAGCACCTCGGTCAGCGCGCTCCCCGAGTTGGCGAGTTCACGCAGCACCGGGGTGAGGTTGCGCAGGTTCGCCTTCAGGTCCTCGCCGCTGCTCTCGACGAGACGGGAGGCGGTGTCGCTGAGCTTGCCCACCTCGACCAGGGCGGTGGTGAGATTCTGCCGTTGGGTGACGAGCACGTCCAGCGCGGGAGGGATGCCGTCCAGCGCCGCGTCCAGGGTGGCCTTCTGCTCGTTGACGGTGCCCGACAACCGGTCGAGCCCCTCCATCGCACCGATGATGTCGCCGCGCTGCTGATCGAGGCTCGTGACGAGCCGGTCGAGCTGCGGAAGGAGGTCCCGGATCGACTCCTCCCGTCCGCCCAGTGCAGCATTGAGTTCCTGGGTGATGTCGCGGATCTGGGCGATGCCGCCGCCGTTGAGCACCACCGACAGCGAAGACAGCGTCTGCTCGGTGGTGGGGTAGGCGCCCGCCCGCTCGATGGGGATCACGTCGCCGTTCTCGAGTTTCCCCTCGGGCTCGGCGTCGGTCGGTGGAGCCAGCTCGAGGTGCTGCGAGCCGAGAAGGCTGGTCTGGCCGATCTTGGCGGTCGCGTTGGCGGGCAGCTGGACGTCGCCGTTGATCGACACGGTGACCAGGGCGTGCCAGTCCTGCACCTCGATGCCCGTCACCGAACCCACCGTCACGTCGTTCACCCGGACGGGCGAATTCTGCGACAGCGTGGTCACATTGGGCATCTGGATCTCGACGGTGTAGGCGTCGTCGCCCTGCCCCTCGGTCCCCGGCAGGGGAAGTGAATTCAGCCCCTCCCACTCGCATCCGGTCAATGTCAGCGTCAGGGTGATCGCCACCGCGGCGATGCCGCTGCGACGCACCCGTGCGTGCTTCGTCATCGCCCACCTCCCGGCTGCAGCAGATCGTTCAGGTCCCGGGGCACGTCCACCGTCGGCATCCCGGCGAGGGTGCCGGTCACCGGGGGCGCGGACCGGGGCGGCACGGAGGCCTCGAGACTCGGCGGGCTGTACTCGATCTGGTCCGGGAACGCATTCACACCCGTGGTCGGGTTGACGAGGGCCGGCAGATAGTTCATCGTCAGCGAGTTCAGCACCGGCGACAGGTACTGGGTGCACAGGTCGGCGCTGCGGTTCGCCTCGTTGGCCTGCAGGCTCTGGATGGCGCCGCACATGAAGTTCACGGGGTTCCCGAGGTTCGCGAACGCGACCGCACCGACCAGTGATCCCTGCGCCGGCTTGTAGATGTTGCTGAAGTTCGCCAGCGCCGTGGGCGCCACGTGGAGCACCTGCTCGATCTGCGGCCTCTTGTCGGCGAGCACCTGGGTGGCGTCCGCCAGACGGCCGACCTGCTCACCGAGGGCGGCGCGGTTCTCCGCCACGAACCGGTTGACGTCGCCGAGCGCCAGGTCGAGGTCGTTCAGGGCGGTTCCGAGTTCGTCGGAGTTGGTGGCGAGCATGTTCGACACCGACGCGAGCCTGCCCTCGAACTGGACGATCTGCTCGTTGCTCGACGACAGCGCCGCCACGAACGTCTGCAGGTTGCGGATGGTCGCGAACAGGTCGGTGCGGCCGTCGGACAGGGTCCGCATGGTCTCCGACAGTTCCCGCAGCGTGTTGCGCAGCGACTCGCCGTTGCCGTCCAGGTTGTCGGCGGCGGTGTCGATGAACGTGCCGAGCGAGCCCTGCGGGTCGGCGCCCTGCGGTCCGAGCGCCTCCGACAGTTTGTTCAGCTCGGTCTTGATCTCGTCCCACTCCACCGGGACGGCGGTGCGCTCCACCGGGATGCTCGCGCCGTCGCCCATCGTCGGCCCACCCGCGTACACGGGTGTCAGCTGGACGAACCGTCCCGACACCAGGCTGGGTGCGACGATGACGGCCTTCGCGTCGGCCGGAATC
Organism: Rhodococcus sp. NPDC057529; assembly: GCF_042802055.1. Lineage (NCBI taxonomy): Bacteria > Bacillati > Actinomycetota > Actinomycetes > Mycobacteriales > Nocardiaceae > Rhodococcus > Rhodococcus sp. NPDC057529. Next base: position 474,758 of record NZ_JBHVEY010000001.1, on the reverse strand, counting down.
TCGACGCTCTTGTTCACGTTCATCGTCACGCGCGCGAAGTCGGCGCCGGGCTCGATCGACTCGATCGTCCCCACCTTCACACCGAGGACGCGGACGTCGTCGCCCGTGTACAGCCCGGTGGTCGCCGGAAAGTACGCGGTGATCGTGTTCTGGAACAGTTTGGGCACGAACATCACTGCGGCGCCGACGATCAGCACGATCACGACCGCGGCGACGCCGACGCGGATCAGCCACTTCTTCCGCGTGTTGGTGATTTCCGGGTTCGTCGTCATCGCGGCGGTTCCCTCAGCTCGATGGACGGACCCGTCTGCAGGTAGGCCTGGAGGTCGTTGGGCAGGTGCTCCGGCCACGTCACGGCGTCGCTGAGCCCCTGGAACAGGTTGCCGATGCCGATGTTGTAGACGTACGCCATGAAGAAGGGGCCGCTCCCCACCGACTCGCCGAGCTGAGTGGCGTACGGCGCGAGGCCGTCGAGTGCCTGTGAGATGTTGTCCTTGTTGCGCTGCAGGACGTCGACCACCGAGTTCAGCTTGTCCAGCGTCGGTTTCATCTGCTCCTCGTTGTCCTGGACCAGCCCGGTGAGCTGCCGGGACACCTCGGAGATGTTCACGATCAGCTGGCTGATCGCCGCGCGGCGACGGTCGAGCTCACCGAACAGCTGATTTCCGTCGACGATCAGCGAGTTGATCTGCCCGCTGCGCTCGGCGAGGATCCCGGTCACGTTCTCGGCCCGCGAGAGCAGCTGCCGCAGGCTCTCGTCCCGCGAGTTGATGCTCTCCGACAACCGGGTCAGGCCGTCCAGTGCGGTGCGCAACTCGGGCGGTGTGTTCTCGAGGGCGCCGGACATCGCGTTCAACGCGTTGTTGACCGCGTCGGTGTCGAGTTCGGAGACGGTGGTCGACAGGTCGCCGAGTGCGTCGTTGAGCGAGTACGGAGAGTTGGTGCGCTCCAACGGAATCGTCGATCCCACCCGCATCGTGTCGTGCCCGAGCGGGGTGACGGCGAGCGACTTGCGCCCGAGAACGGTGTTGGTCTTGATGTTCGCCTCGGTCGCGTCGCCGAGGGCGATGCCGTCCTGGATGGTGAACGTGACGAGCACGTTCTGGTCGTCGAGTTCCACCTCGGCGACCTTCCCGACGTCGACACCGGCGAGGGTCACCGTGTCGCCGGTCATCAGCCCGCCCGCGTCCTCGAAGTAGGCGGAGTACTGCGTGCCACCCGAAAGGAATTGCAGCTGATCGTATTGCAGGGTCGCGATCACGATCATGCTCGCGACGGCGACACCGATGAGTCCCACCTGCACGGGATTGCGTTCACTCTTCATGGCTACGGTGCACACCTCCCTGCCGTCTGACCGCCCGGCATGTTGAGGAGCAGATCCGATCCGTCCGGGCCGGAGAACTTGAACTTGACCGTGCAGACGTACATCTGGAAGAAGCTGCCGTATGTGCCGATGCGGATGAGCCTGCGGTACGCGTCGGGCAGATTCTGCAGCACCCAGTCGAGGTCGTCCTCGCCCGCCTGGAGTTGCGTCGCGGTGCGGTTGGCCTCGGCGATCGTGCTCTGCAGCGGCGGCCGCGCACCTTCGAGCAGATCTGCGAGATCGCCCGTCGCCCCGGCGATGCGGGGAATGGCGTCACCGATCTGATCGCGGTCCTGGGAGAGCCCGCTCACCAACTGCTGCAACTGGTCGAGCGTCGACCGGAACTGGTCGCCGCGGTCGTTGATGGTCCCGAGCACCTGGTTGAGGTTCGTGATCACCTCGCCGATCAACTGGTCCCGGTCGGCGAGGGTGTTCGTGAACGAACTCGTGCTGCCCAGCAGCGAGACGAGCGTGCCGCCCTGCCCCTGGAACACCTGGACCAGCGCCTGCGACAGGTCGTTGACCTGCTGCGGGTCCAGCGCCCGGAGCAGTGGCTTGAACCCGCCCAGCAGCAGGTCGAGATCGAGTGCGGGAGAGGTGTTCTCGACGGGAATCGAGCCACCGTCCGGGAGCGGTTCCACCGATCCGGCGCCCTCGAGGAGTTCCATGTACCGGTCGCCGACGAGGTTCTCGTACCGCACCGTGGCCTTCGTCCCGTCGAACAGCGAGTACTTGGTGTCGACGGTGAAGTCGACGTCGGCGAGGTTGTCGTCGTCGATGCCTACCTTCTCGACGGCGCCGACGGGAACGCCGGCGATGCGGACCTTGTCGCCGGGCTTGAGCCCGGACACGTCGGTGAACGTGGCGTGGTAGCCGTCGGAGCTGCTGAAACGGTACTGACTGAACACCAGGGCGAGCCCGGCGAAGATCACCGACATCACCGTCGCGAAGATCAGCAGCTTGATCGTGGTCGCTCGCACCGTCACTGCCCACCCTGCTCGGGGTACACACCCGCGAACAACAGCTGGAACACCTTCGGCAGATGCACCTGGACTTCCGTCGACGGGACGAACGGCACCGTTCCGGTGTCGGCCACGACGAAGTTCGCGTGCTTGCTGAGATCGGGGTTGGGAAGGCCGTGGCAGTTCGGCCCACCTGTCGCGTTCACCTTCGGCAGGTCCTTCGGGTAGGTGTACGGCTCCTGCCCGTACATGAAACTGGCGCTCAGCGCGATACCCGGCTGATTGCCGCCGATGAGCTGTTCGGCGAGCGGGATCACGTTGTTCAGGCCGACGATGAAGCAGGAGATCTCGGGCGAGTACTCGGCCAGCAGATCCGTCGTCGGGAGCAGCAGGCCGAGAGCGGAGTCCAGGTTCTGCTCGTTCTCGGTCAGGACGGTGTTCGCCGTGTCGGCGAGCCCGGTGACGTTGAGCAGCACGGCATCCAGGTTGTCCTGTTCGTCGACGACGGTGCCGCTGGTGGCCGTCACGTTGTCGAGCACCCGCAGCAGGTCGGGCGCGGTGTCGGCATACACGTCGGTGACCTGTGCTGCCTTCGCCAGATCTTCCTGCAGCTGGGGCAGACTCGGATTCATCTTCGCCAGGTAGCTGTCGCTCTGCTCGAGCAGGGCGCCGAGTTCCTCCCCCCGCCCGTGCAGCGCCGAGGAGATGGCGCCGAGGGTGGCATTGAGCTTCTCCGGCTGCACCTGGGCCAGCACGTCGGACAGGTGCTGAAAGACCGTGTTGAACTCGACGGTGACGTTGTCGGACGCGATGACGTCGCCCGCCTGGAGGGGGGTGGACGACGGGTTGTCCGGCATCACGAAATTGACGTATTTGGCGCCGAACACGGTGGTGGACTTGATCTCCACGGTGGCGTTGGACGGGATCAGCGACATCATGTCGGGGTACATCGCCAGTTTCAGCTCGGCCCCGTCGGTCACGTGGTCGATGGAGGCGACGCGGCCGACCTGGACACCGAGGAGCTTGACCTTGGCGTCGGGTTCCATCACCAGTCCGGAGCGATCCGACGTCACGGTGACGGGCGTGGTCTCGTCGAACGTGCCGTTGAACATGGCCAGTGACACACCGATGATCGCGAGAAGACTCACCACGAGAACGAGCGCCGCGAGCTTCTTCTTCCCACTCGAATCAGTCATCTACCGGCACTCCTATCCCGAAAGGTTGAAGTTGCCGGACCCGCCGTAGATGGCGAGCGAGATGAGCAGGGTAACGGTGACGACGGCGATCAGCGAGGACCGCACCGCGTTGCCGACGGCCACACCGACGCCGACCGGACCACCCGAGGCGTTGAAACCGTAGTAGGTGTGGATGAGCATGATCGCGATCGCCATGACGATGGCCTGGGCGAACGACCACAGGATGTCCGTGGGTATCAGGAACGTCGAGAAGTAGTGGTCGTACACGCCGGACGACTGGTCGTACAGCACGACGGTCGCGAACCGGCTCGCCATGAAGGACGCGATCACCGCCAGGGCGTACAGCGGGATGATCGCGATCATGCCCGCCATCACGCGGGTGCTGACCAGGTACGGGATCGACGGGATCGCCATCGTCTCGAGCGCGTCGATCTCCTCCGAGACGCGCATCGCACCGAGTTGGGCGGTGGAGCCGGCGCCGATGGTGGCCGCCAGTCCGATGCCGGCGATGACCGGCGCCGCGATGCGCACGTTGATGAACGCCGCGAAGAAGCCGGTGAGGGCCTCGACGCCGATGTTGCCGAGCGAGCTGTACCCCTGCACCGCGATGGTGCCGCCGGTGAACAGCGTCAGGAAGCCGACGATGACGACCGTTCCACCGATCACTGCGAGCGCACCGGTGCCCATGCTGATCTCGGCGATCAGCCGCAGCGTCTCCTTCGGGTAGTGCATCAGGGCGCGGGGCGCCGAACCGATGGCACGCGCGAAGAACAGTGCCTGCTCACCAAGCCGGTCGATCGAACGGGATGCCGACGCGAACCGTCTGCGAGTTCGGGGAAAGCGCCCGGCCGCCGCTAGTGCCATCTACTCCACCACCAAGTCGATCACCCTGCCGTCAGTTTGATGCCGACGGCGGTGACGAGAACGTTGACCACGAACAGGGCCATGAACGAGAACACGACGGTCTGGTTGACGGCGTCGCCGACGCTCTTCGCGCCACCCTTGACGTTCAGGCCCAGGTAGGCGGCGACGAGGCCGGCGATCATGCCGAACAGACCGGCTTTGACTTCCGAGATCACGAGCTCCCCGAACCCGGTGAGCAGCGTGATGCCGTTGACGAACGCACCCGGATTGACGTCCTGGATGTAGACCGAGAAGACGAAGCCGCCGAGGATGCCGATGGTGCAGACCAGCCCGTTGAGCAGGAGCGCCACGACCGTCGAGGCCAGCACTCGCGGCACGACCAGGCGATGGATCGGATTGATGCCCAGCACCCGCATCGCGTCGATCTCTTCGCGGATGGTGCGGGCGGAGAGGTCTGCGCAGATGGCGGTGGCACCCGCACCCGCCACGATGAGCACGGTGACGATGGGGCCGACCTGGGTGACGGTGCCGAGAGCGGCGCCCGCGCCGCTGAGGTCTGCCGCGCCGATCTCGCGTAGGAGGATGTTGATCGTGAAGCTCACCAGCACCGTGAACGGAATGGCCACCAGCACGGTGGGCACCATCGAGACCCGGGCGACGAACCACGCCTGGTCGACGAACTCACGACGCTGGAAGGGCCTCGAAAAGACTGCCCTCAACGTTTCGCCCGACATCGTGAAGAACCCGCCGACCGCACGCAACGGCACCTCGAGGAGGTCCACCATCCGTCCTCCTCGTCCATGATCTCGCCCAGCACCGACTGTCAGTTCGAGCCCAGCCCCCCATCGGTCTGTGACTCAGGTCATATTAACTAGAACGTGTTCACCTGTCAAAGGTGGTCGCTCATCAGCAAGAATCGTCCCACATTCAGCACGCCCCAAGGGTCGGATTCGACCGAAAATCCGGGCGTGTCGCAGCCCGGTCGCGCCGGGCGGTTCGCGCGGCGAAGAACACGGATCTCGAGCGTTAAAATGTTATAGCACAGGAACTTTAGATGAATGTCATCACGCAAGATCGAGCGCGGAAGTCGCGTCTGCGTCCGATTCCGGCAGCCCCCCACGACCGCTGGGCGCCGCCGCTGCGGGAGTGTCGCAGGCAAGGGTGATCGAACCGGTCGACGGCGGAAAACTAGAACACGATCTAGTCAAATCCGGCACGCGTTCCACAACCCCTCCACCGTCACCCGGCCCCGCTCCGCAGCTGTTCAGTTGCCTTCAGTATCGCCCATCGCGGACGCATTACCTGCGGAAACGATACGCAAACACGCATCGTGTCGATTCTTCGCCCCGCAGGACGCAGATCAGCCCAGTTCGCGCAGCGCCGCGGAGGCCGAGAACATCGCGGCGGGATCCCGGTCCCCGAAGTACGTCCCGAGTTCCTCCGCGAGCGCATCGGGTGTCCACCTGCCGTCCACGGCGTCGAAGCGCCGCTCCACGACCGGCGCCGCCATCAACGCCACCATCGGGCCGTAGACGACGAAGACCTGGCCGTTCACGGAGTCGGCGGCGGGAGATGCGAGGTAGGCGACCAGCGCGGCCACATGCTCGGGCGACAACGGATCGACTCCCTCGGCGGGCGCCTCCCCGAAGACGTTCTCGGTCATCGACGTGCGAGCCCGAGGGCAGATCGCGTTGGCCCGGACGCCGTACCGAGAGAGCCCACGGGCCGCCGACAGCGTGAGCGCTGTGATGCCCGCCTTGGCGGCTCCGTAGTTCGCCTGCCCCTCGGGTCCGAGCAGACCCGCCTCGGACGACGTGTTGACGATGCGCCCGTACACCGGCGCACCGGCCTCCTTCGACTTCGCGCGCCAGTACGACGCGGCCGAACGGCACAGCAGGAAGTGCCCGCGCAGATGCACTTTCAGCACCAGGTCCCAGTCCTCGTCGGACATGTTGAACAGCATGCGATCCCGGGTGATGCCCGCATTGTTCACCAGGATGTCGAGGCTGCCGAGCCGGCTCTGCGCCGCCTCCATGATCGCGTCGGCGGTCGACCGCTCCCCGATGTCCCCTGCCACGAACTCGACCTTCGCGCCCAGGCCCCGGATTTCCTCCAGAGTTTCCTCGACGGCCTCGTTCGCGGCCAGGTCGTTGACGACGACGGACGCACCCGCGCGGGCCAGTGCGATCGCCTCGAACTTTCCGAGCCCGGATCCGGCACCGGTCACGACGGCGACCTTGCCGTCCACGTTCACTTCGCGGTCAGCCACAGCATTCATGAACACGCTCTCCTGGTTCTGTGCGCTCGCCGCAGATCGTGAACCACGGCGCGGCGGTAGATCGACGTCACTGTAGAACGTGTTCTCATTCCGGGCAACAATCCTCAGGGATGCTCGGTGAGCGCAGCCCTCGGGCACTGGGCGATCGCCGTGCGCACGTCTTCCTCCCGGTCAGCGGGAGGAACGGCACTCGTGATGTGCAGCTGATCGTCGTCGTCGAGCTCGAAGATGTCGGGTGCGATCCCCACGCACACACCATTGGCCTCGCAACGGTCGAAATCGACTCTGACCTCCATGGCAACCCTCACTTCTCCTCGTCTCGTCACTCGCGGATCCGGGTGCGGCCGGGCTGTGGCGCACGCCGTTCCTGCGATAACACTAGAACCTGTTCCAGTCGTGTGCAATGATTCGTTCCACGACTGCGGGCACGCCCACCGGGCACGCTCCGGGGCCGGCCCGAGCCGACTCCGCCGATGCACCGCAGAGACTGGAACCTGTGCCAGATTTCAGCTGATTTCGCTCTCGGACCGGAGAGGTATTTCGATGCACATCACGTACACACCGCAGCAGCAACAGCTGCGGGAAGAGCTGCGCGCGTACTTCGCGAAGCTGATGACGCCGGAGCGTCGAGAGGCACTGGCCGCCACCACCGGCGAATACGGCGAAGGCAACGTCTACCGTGACGTCGTCGCCCAGATGGGCAGGGACGGCTGGCTGACACTCGGGTGGCCGAAGGAGTACGGCGGCCAGGAACGATCCGCCATGGAGCAGCTGATCTTCACCGACGAGGCGGCCATCGCGGGCGCGCCCGTCCCCTTCCTCACCATCAACTCGGTGGCGCCGACGATCATGCATTTCGGCACCCCCGAGCAGAAATCGTTCTTCCTTCCCAGGATCTCGGCCGGCGAACTGCACTTCTCCATCGGTTACTCCGAGCCCGAAGCGGGCACCGACCTCGCCAGCCTCCGCACCACCGCGGTCAAGGACGGCGACGACTACGTCATCAACGGCCAGAAGATGTGGACGAGCCTGATCGCGTACGCCGACTACGTGTGGCTGGCGTGCCGCACCGACCCCGACGCGAAGAAGCACAAGGGCATCAGCATGCTGATCGTCCCGACCACCGCCGAAGGCTTCTCGTACACCCCCGTCCACACGATGGCGGGACCGGACACCAGCGCCACCTACTACCAGGACGTCCGGGTTCCGTCGTCCGCGCTCGTCGGCCCCGAACACGGCGGCTGGGCGCTGATCACCAACCAGCTCAACCACGAACGCGTCGCGCTCACGTCCGCCGGGCCGGTCCTCACCGCCCAGCGGGAGGTGCGCGAATGGGCGCAGAACACCAAGCTGCCGGACGGTCGCCGCGTCATCGACCAGGAGTGGGTGCAGATCAATCTCGCACGCGTCCACGCGAAGGCCGAGTACCTGAAACTCATGAACTGGGAGATCGCTTCCTCCACCGATCAGGCTCCCGGCCCCGAGGCGGCGTCGGCGAACAAGGTGTACGGCACGGAGTTCGCCACCGAGGCGTACCGGCTGCTGATGGAGATCCTCGGACCGTCGGCCACGCTGCGGCAGAACTCCCCCGGCGTCCTGCTGCGCGGGCGGCTCGAGCGGATGCACCGGTCGTCGCTGATCCTCACGTTCGGCGGCGGAACCAACGAGGTGCAACGCGACATCATCGCCATGACCGCCCTCGGCCTGCCCCCCGCCAAGCGTTAGGACTATCACCATGGACTTCACTCCCACCGAGGCCCAGCAGGATCTTGCCGGGCTCACCCGAGGAATCGTCTCGGATCTCGTCACCAACGACCGGCTGCGCGAACTCGACGCGGCGGAAGACCGTCTCGATCGCCGGCTCTGGTCCGCGCTCGCGTCGTCCGGTGTGCTCAGCGCCGCGCTGCCGGAGTCGGTGGGCGGCGACGGTTTCGGCGTCCTCGAGCAGTGCAGCATCCTCGTCGAACTGGGCCGTGCCGTCGCGGCGGTCCCGTACCTGTCGTCGATCGTGATGGCGGCCGGGGCGCTCGCGCAGTACGGCAGCGACCAGCAGCGTGCCGACTGGGGCACTCCGGCCGCGCGGGGCGAGAAGATCCTCACCGTGGCGCTCGACGAGGAACTGGGCGACGACCCGGCCGCGCCGACGACCCGTGCCGAACCCGGCGCGGACGGCTGGACGCTCGACGGCACCAAGATCGTGGTCGACGCGGCCCCGTCCGCCGACCTCTTCCTGGTCCCGGCAACCACCCCGGACGGGGTCGCGGTCTTCCTCGTCCGCCCGGACGATGCCGGGGTCACCGTCACCCGCCAGCAGACCGTCGACTTGAACAGCGTCGGTGAGGTGACCCTCCGCGGAGTGTCACTGGCCGGGGACCGCATTCTCGGCAGCGTCGAGCGGGGCCGCGAGATCGTCGACTGGATCGTCGAACGCGGCACGCTCGGCGCGTGCGCGTACCAGTACGGCGTCCTCGACGAATCCCTGAAACTCACCGCGGCCTACGCCCGGGAGCGGGTGCAGTTCGGCCGGCCCATCGGCAGCTTCCAGGCCGTGGCCCAGCGACTCGCCGACGGCTACATCGACGTGAAGGGAGTCCGGCTCACACTGTGGCAGGCGGCGTGGCGGCTCAGTGAGGGACTGCCCAGCGAAGGCGACGTCCGGACCGCGAACTTCTGGGCGTCCGACGCGGGACACCGGGTGTCGCACACGCTCGTCCACGTCCACGGTGGCGTCGGACTCGACGAGGACCACCCCGTGCACCGGTACTTCCTCGCCGCCAAGGCGCTCGAGTTCCGGCTCGGTTCGGCCACACAGCAGTTGCGGGTCCTCGGCGCCGAACTGGCCACCGTCCCGGCATGACCGCCACGCTCGCCCGCACGGTGTCGGACCTGCTGCTCGGTGTCGCGCACTCCGGCGCGCAGGGGCTGTACTTCGAGGACCGGTTCCTGTCGTGGTCCGAACACGTGCGGGCGAGCCTGCGGCGCGCCGCGATTCTCGACGACCTCCTCGACGCGCAGCGGCCCCGGCACTTCGGGGTGCTGATGGACAACGTCCCCGAGTTCTCGCTCCTGGCCGGGGCGGCGGCGCTGTCCGGCGCCGTGCTCGTGGGACTCAACACCACTCGGCGCGGGGAGGCGCTGGCCCGCGACATCGCGCTGGCCGACTGCCAGGTGGTCTTTACCGAAACCGGCCGGTCCGCCCTGCTGGGCGGTGTCGACCCCGGTGTTCCCGTCGTCGACGTGGATGCACCGGAATGGTCCGCGCTGCTCGCCGGGGAGCGCCCCGACTTCGCCCCGAGGGCCGCCGCGCCCGAAGACCTGTTCATGCTCATCTTCACGTCGGGCACCAGCGGTGATCCGAAGGCGGTGCGGTGCACGCACGCGAAGATCACCGGACCCGGTGTCATGCTCGCCGAGCGCTTCGCGCTGTCCCCGGACGACGTCGTGTACATGTCGATGCCGATGTTCCATTCCAACGCCATGATGGCGGCGTGGTCCGTGGCGCTCGCGGGGCACAGTTCGATCGCGCTGCGGCGCAGGTTCTCCGCGTCGAACTTCCTGCCCGACGTGCGGAGGTTCGGCGTCACGTACGCCAACTACGTCGGGAAGCCGCTGTCGTATGTGCTGGCGACCCCCGAAATGCCCGACGACGCCGACAACACCCTGCGGGTGATGTACGGCAACGAGGGGTCCGCGCCCGCGGTCGCGGCGTTCGCGCGGCGCTTCGGCACCGCGGTGATCGACGGGTTCGGCTCGACCGAGGGCGGCATCGCCATCTCCTCGACATCGGAGGCGCCGCCGGGCTCGCTGGGCAGGCTCCCCGAGGGTGTCGCGATCCTCGATCCCGATACCGGAAATCTTTGTCCGCCCGCCGAATTCGATGCGGCCGGCCGGGTGGTCAACGCGGAGGCCGCGACGGGCGAACTCGTCAATGTCGCGGGGTCGGGGGCGTTCGCGGGCTACTACAACAATCCCGAGGCCGACGCCGAGCGGATCCGCGACGGAAAGTACTGGAGCGGCGACCTCGCCTACCGGGACGCCGACGGATTCGTCTACTTCGCGGGCCGCAGTTCCGGGTGGTTGCGCGTCGACGGCGAGAATCTCGGATCGGCACCCATCGAACGCATCCTCCAGCGGTACGACGGGTTCGCGCAGGTGACGGTGTACGCGGTGCCCGACGCCGAGGTCGGGGACCGGGTGATGGCCGCCGTCGTCCCGACGCGGGATTTCGATCCCGTGGCTTTTGCGGACTTCCTCGACGCGCAATCCGATCTGGGTCCGAAGCAGCACCCGAGTCTGATCCGGGTGTGCGCCGAATTCCCGCGGACGGCCACGTTCAAGGTGCTCACCCGCGTGCTGAGCGCCGAGTCCACGAACTGCGCCGATCCGGTGTGGGTCCGCGACGGCCCCCGCTACTCCCCCAGGTGAGTGGCAAAGTGTGCTGGCGCACGCTTTGCCACTCACCTGGGCTACCGGAAACTGTCGAGGCGGGAGACCGCCGAGTCGAAGCCCTTGATCAATTCGTCCATCACGTCGGCCACCGGCCGGATCTCGTTCATCCGCCCGACGATCTGCCCCACCGGCATCGCCACGACATCCGGGTTCTCCGACGCGGCGATCCGCTGATGCGCCTCGCTGACCAGCAGATTCTGCAGCGGCATCGGCAGCGGCGCCGGCGCGTCCGGCTTCGACCACGCGTCGGTCCACTTGGTCTTGAGCAGGCGCGCCGGCTTGCCCGAGTAGATCCGGGACCGCACCGTGTCGGCGGATGTCGCGCCGAGCAGGGCGCGCTGGATGGCGGACGGGCCCTCGGCCGACGCGCTGCCGAGCTTGTATTCGGAGGTGGTGAGCCAGTACGACCCCATCCACACCCCGCCCGCTCCCAGCGACAGCGCGGCCGCGACCTGACGTCCGCTGCCGATGCCACCGGCAGCCAGAACCGCGGCGGAATCACCGATGGCATCGACGATCTCGGGTACCAGCACCATCGACGCGATCTCCCCGGTGTGTCCTCCGGCCTCGTACCCCTGCGCGATGACGATGTCGACACCGTTCGCGACGTGCCTGCGCGCGTGCTCCACGGCGCCGGCCAGCGCGGCCACCGGAACACCCTTCTCGTGCGCCTGGTCGATGACGTCCTTCGGCGGCGAGCCGAGGGCGTTGGCGATCAACGCAATTCGATGATTCAGGGCGACGTCGACGTGCGACCGCGCCACCGAGTGCAGCCAGCCGAGCACACCGGTCGCGTGTTCGGCACCCGAATCCAGCGGCGGCACCCCCAGCTCGGACAGGGTCCGGTCGACGAACGCGCGGTGTTCCGCGGGGATCAGCGACTCGAGGTCCACCGACGTGCCCTCGGTGGGAACCTTGGCGGGCATCACGATGTCGACGCCGTACGGCTTGCCGTCGGTGTTCTCGTCCATCCAGGACAGGACGGCTTCGAGTTCCTCGGGGTCGTTGAACCGGACGCAGCCGAGCACGCCCAGGCCGCCGGCGCGGGAGATCGCCGCCGCCACGTGTTCGGACGGCGTGAACCCGAAGACCGGGTACTCGATGCCGAACTTCTCGCTCAGACTCGTGTGCATTTACGCGCCTTTACTTTCGGGCGAACCGTTGCCGTTGTGGTCGTCGGCCGGACGGGTCTCGGTTTGTTCCTTGGCCCAGCGGTAGTCGGGTTTGCCCGCCGGTGAGCGCTTGATTTCGTCGACGAACCACAGACTGCGCGGAACCTTGTATCCCGCGATCTCCTTGCGGGCCGCGTCCGCGATCTCGTGCAGGCTCGGACGCACCCCACGACGTGTCTGAATGACGGCGGCCACCCGCTGGCCGAAGCGTTCGTCGGGAATACCGACCACGAGGGCGTCGAAGACGTCGGGATGCGACTTCAGTGCGCCCTCGACCTCCTCGGGGAAGATCTTCTCGCCGCCACTGTTGATCGACACCGAGCCGCGGCCCAGCATCGTCACCGTGCCGTCCGCCTCCACCTGCGCGAAATCGCCGGGGATGGAGTAGCGGATGCCGTTGATCTCCTTGAATGTGGCCTTGGTCTTCTCTTCGTCCTTGTAGTAGCCGATCGGGATGTGCCCCTTGCGCGCCAGGATGCCGACGACGCCGGAGCCGGGTTCGACCGGGTTGCCGTCCTCGCCGAGGACGGAGGTGGACGCGTCGATCTTCACCGTCGGGCCGCCGCCGTGCGAATCGCCCTTCGCGACCACGCTGAGACCGCCGAAACCCGTCTCGGACGAACCGATCGAGTCGGTGATCATCCGGTTGGGCAGCAGTTCGAGGTACTTCTCCTTGATGCTGGGCGAGAACAGCGCCGCCGAACTCGCCATCAGGAACAGCGACGACAGGTCGTAGGGTTCGCCGCTCGCCTCGTTGCCCTCCACCAGCGCGTCGAGCATCGGGCGCGCCATCGCGTCACCGGTGATGAAGATCAGGTTGACCTTGTGCTGGTCGACGATCCGCCACACGTCGTGGCCGTCGAATTCGGGGTGCATGACGCACTTTCCGCCGCCGAACAGACTCTGGAACACCGCCCACTGGCTGCCGCCGTGGATCATCGGCGGGATCGGGAAGCGGGTCATGCCGGGGCTCTCGGCGCCCAGCTTCGCGAGATCCCACTCGTCCTCGACGTATTCACCGGTCATGAAGTTGATGCCGCCGCCGAGCACCCGCCAGACGTCCTCGTGGCGCCACATCACGCCCTTCGGCTTTCCGGTGGTGCCACCGGTGTAGAGCATGTACAGGTCGTCATTGCTGCGCTCGCCGAAATCGCGGTCGGGGGAACCCTGCGCCAGCGCCGCCTCGTACTCGACGCCGACGTAGTCGAGATCGGTGCCGTCCTCGACCACGACGGTGGTCTTCAGGAGCGGCGTCTCGGGGAGCACGTTCGCCACTTTGTCGGAGTACCGGCGTTCGTGAACGAGCGCGACCATGTCCGAATTGTCGAAGATGTATTGCAACTCGTTCTCGATGTACCGGTAGTTGACGTTCACCATCACCGCACGGATCTTGAAGACCGCCACCATGGCCTCGATGGCCTCGATGGTGTTGCGGCAGTAGATGCCCACCTTGTCACCGGGCCGGACACCTTGTTCACGCAGGTAGTGGCCGAGGCGATTGGCCCTCTCCTCCATCTGCGCGTACGTCACTTCCCGGTCGTCGGACACCAACGCGACGCGGTCCGGAACGAGGTCGATTGCGTGCTCTACGAGGTCTGCGATATTAAGGGCCACGTCAACAAAGTAGAACGTGTTACCGTTTCTGGCAAGACCCAATTTGAGAGCCAGCTCACACACCCTTCGGGAGACTTCAGTGTCCTCTACAACGACCGAGAAATCCGACATTTCGGCACAGTCGCCGCACTGCCTCGTCGAGAAACGCGGGCACGTCCTGATCGTCACGATGAACCGCCCCGAGGCGAAGAACGCGCTGTCCGGCGAAATGATGGCGATCATGCGGGACGCGTGGGATCAGGTCGACTCCGACCCGGACATCCGGGTCGCCATCCTCACCGGCGCAGGCGGCGCATTCTGCGCGGGCGCCGACCTCAAGGCCATGACGTCTCAGCACCCCGGCGACTCGTTCTCCGGCGGCGACTGGGACCTGTCCAAGATCGAGGCGCTACTGAAGGGACGACGCCTCACCAAACCCCTCATCGCCGCGGTCGAGGGTCCCGCCATCGCCGGCGGCACCGAGATCCTGCAGGGCACCGACATCCGCGTCGCCGGCGAGAGCGCCAAATTCGGTGTGTCCGAAGCAAAATGGGGTCTGTTCCCCCTCGGCGGCTCCGCGGTGCGCCTCGTCCGGCAGATCCCGTACACCGTCGCAGCCGACATCCTGCTCACCGGACGTCACATCAAGGCCCCCGAGGCCAAGGAGATCGGCCTCATCGGGCACGTCGTCCCCGACGGCCAGGCCCTCGACAAGGCCCTCGAACTCGCCGACCTCATCTCCGCCAACGGCCCCCTCGCCGTCCAGGCGATCCTCAAGACCATCCGCGACACCGAAGGCATGCACGAGGAAGAGGCCTTCCGGATCGACGCCGCCCTCGGCACCGAGGTCTTCACGAGCGCCGACGCGAAGGAAGGCCCCCGCGCCTTCTCCGAGAAACGGGCGCCGAAGTTCGAGGGCCGCTGACCCCTCCCCCTCGCCGAGCCCGCCCCGCCCCCCTTCCGGACGAACGGGACGCTCGTTGCGTTAGATCGAACGAGCGTCCCGTTCGTCCCGCAGGCGGGGCGGCTAGGACAACATCCGAACGCTCGGCCGGGGACGCGACGCAGCGAGTTCGAAGTGAGCCCTCAGGTCGGCGACGACCTGCTCAGGCTGGTCGCGGACAGCGCTCGGCAAGGTCGGTAGCACGATGATGCCGGCGTTCTGCATGCGTGTCCGCCGCTCGACGGTGTGCTTGTACTGCCGAGGTGCGAGGTGCCAATCGAGCGAGTCGATGTCCCACGCGAGCGCGACCTCGTCGATCCAACCGTCCGGCATCGCGATGAACCGTCCGTCGATGTCGACGATCTTCCTGTTGAACACCATCTCGGGAAGGCCACTGCGCAGCCACAGCCGGCGCGCGTGGGCCTCGGCGACCGAGTGCACATCGGCCTTCATTTCCTGCAGAACAATTCGCGGGATGGCTGATCCACGACCACTTCCGGCGTCGAGTTCGACGGCGAGTTCATCCGCCGTGACCGCTCCGCGCTGGACGACTTCCGCGATCGTCGCGCGCGCCGCGTCGACGGTCGTGCACCTGCGTGCGGCGTCGAGCAGGGCTCTCGGCAACGGCGCGCAGGCGACATCTCCGCGCAACTCGGCCTCGGGCATACGCGACGTGCGTTCGACCTTGACGAAACCCGTGGACTGCACCCGACGATCGACCGCGACGAGTACATCCACGTCACCGGAGTAGCTCCCGAATCCGTGACACCGCAGAGCGGAACGTCCCGTGACGAGTGAGTTCCGGCCGCAGAACAGTAGCGCCGCCAACACCCTGTGCTGGAACGACGGCTGCCCGTTCTGGAGGAGCACGATCCCCGGCAGCAGCCGTTGCCACGGTCCGCCGGACCGACAGCGCGCCGAGATCGTCGATCGCGCCAATCCGAGGCGTTCGAGTTCCGACGCCCGGACGACGCCGGCCACCCCCACCTGATCGAGCAACTCCGGCCGCTGTCCCCAAATCCCCCGTCGCATCACCTCATGCTGCCAGCGGAGGGTGCGACACGACAGGCCGAATCTGCGTGCCTGTGGATAACTTCACCTACCCGGCTCGAACGAACGGGACGCTCGTTCGATCTGACGCAACGAGCGTCCCGTTCGTCCGAAGACCAAGACCCGGAGGGGGCAGCCGGGGCGGGCAGGGTCAGCCCAGGACCGCGGCGGAGAGTTCGCGGACGTGGTCGGCGTCGCGGCAGGAGACGAGGAGCATGGTGACGCCGGCGTCGGCCCAGCGTTTGACGTCGGCGCGGACTTCGTCGACGTTGCCGATGATCATGGTTTCGGTGACCATCTCGTCGGGGACGACGGCGGCGGCTTCGTCCTTGCGGCCGGCGCGGAAGAGGCGCCCGATTTCGTCGACCTGTTCGCCGTAGCCCGTGCGGGTGTAGACCTGCGCGTGGAAGTTGAGTTCGGGGGCGCCCATGCCGCCGACGTAGAGGGCGGTGATCGGTTTGAGGCCGGCGATGGCGGCGGCGCGGTCGTCGGTGACGATCACATGGCAGGTGGCCGCGACTTCGAAGTCTTCGCGGGTGCGTCGGGCGCCGGGGCGGGCGAAGCCTTCGTCGAGCCATTCGTTGTACATGGGGGCGAGGCGGGGTGAGTAGTAGATGGCGAGCCAGCCGTCGGCGATCTCGGCGGTGAGCGCGACGTTCTTGGGGCCTTCGGCGCCGAGCCAGATGGGGATGTCGGCGCGGAGGGGGTGGGTGATGGGTTTGAGCGGTTTCCCGAGTCCGGTGCTGCCGGGTCCGGTGTAGGGCAGGGGGAAGTGTGGGCCGTCGCTGGTGACGGGTTCCTGCCGCGACAGCACCTTGCGGACGATGGAGACGTATTCGCGGGTGCGGGCGAGCGGTTTGGTGAACGGCTGCCCGTACCAGCCTTCGACGACCTGCGGCCCGGAGACGCCGAGGCCGAGGATGGCGCGGCCGCCGCTGAGGTGGTCGAGGGTGAGGGCGTGCATGGCGGTGCTGGTGGGTGTGCGCGCGGAGATCTGCACGACGGACGTGCCGAGCCGGACGCGATCGGTGCTCGATCCCCACCAGGCGAGAGGGGTGAAGGCGTCGGATCCCCAGGATTCGGCGGCGAAGACGGCGTCGAATCCTTCGGCTTCGGCGGCGGCGATCAACTCCGGGGCGTTGGTGGGCGGCTGTGCGCCCCAGTATCCGAGTTGCAACCCGAGCTTCATCGTGTGCCTCCGCATCGACCGTCGTCAGAAGTGACCCTTGCCACAAACATTAGAACCTGTTCTACTCGAAGTTGTGAGCATGGGAAAGAGCGCGGTGGCCGAAAAATTCTCGAACGAACCGTTGAGCGCCCCGCTGAAACTTCAATTCGACTACACCCGATCGGTGGGCCCGACCGTCGGCGCCTTCGTGACCGCGCTGCGCGACGGCAAGGTCATCGGCGCCCGCGGCTCGGACGGACGCGTCTACGTCCCACCGCCCGAATTCGACCCCGACACCGCCGAACCCCTCACCGACTTCGTCGGGGTGTCCGACGCCGGGACGGTGGTGAGCTGGACGTGGATGCCGGAACCCATTGCCGGGCAACCTCTCACCACTCCCTTCGCGTGGGCCCTGATCACGCTGGACGGCGCCGACACGTCGCTGGTGCATGCCGTGGACGTCACCTCCCCCGCCGGAATGAGCACCGGCATGCGGGTGCGGGCGCGGTGGGCGCAGGACCGCGTCGGCCGGATCCAGGACATCGTGTGCTTCGAACCCGGGGAGTCGGCCGGCGAACCCGAACCGTCTCAGGAGTCGGACGCGGTCACGATGGTCACCACCCCCATCGATCTCGACTACATGCATTCCGCCTCCGCCGAGGAGAGCTTCTACCTCCGAGGGTTGAAGGAGGGCAAGCTGATCGGTGGCCGCACCGGGCCGGGCGGCAAGGTGTACATCCCGCCCCGCAGCGCCAACCCGACCGACGGCATCCCGACGAAGGAGCAGGTGGAACTGCCGGACCGGGGCATCGTCACGACGTTCTGCATCGTGAACGTCCCGTTCCTCGGGCAGCGGATCACGCCGCCGTACGTCGCCGCGTACGTGCTGCTCGACGGCGCGGACATCGCGTTCCTGCATCTGATCCTCGACTGCGACGCCGCCGACGTGCGGATGGGCATGCGCGTGGAGGCCAAGTGGAAGCCCCGCGAGGAGTGGGGCTACACGCTCGAGAACATCGAGTACTTCAGGCCGACGGGTGAGCCCGACGCCGAGTACGACACCTACAAACACCACCTGTGAGGGCGCGGCACAATGACAGATATCGCAGTCGTCGGGTTCGCGCACGCACCCCACGTGCGTGAGACCACCGGCACCACCAACGGCGTCGAGATGCTGGTTCCCTGCTTCCAGCAACTGTACGAGGATCTCGGGATCACCAAGTCCGACATCGGTTTCTGGTGTTCGGGATCTTCGGACTACCTGGCCGGCCGTGCGTTCTCGTTCATCTCCGCGGTCGACTCGATCGGCGCGGTACCGCCGATCAACGAGTCGCACGTGGAGATGGACGCCGCCTGGGCGTTCTACGAGGCCTGGATCAAGATCATGACCGGCGAGGTCGACACGGCCCTGGTGTACGGGTTCGGGAAGTCCTCGGCCGGCAACCTCCGCAAGGTCCTGTCCATGCAACTCGACCCCTACCTGGTCGCGCCTCTCGCCCTCGACTCCGTCTCGCTCGCCGGACTGCAGGCCCGCCTCGGACTCGACGCCGGGAAGTGGACGGCCGAGGAGATGGCCGCCGTCGCGGCCCGCAGCCGGGCGGCGGCGGAGAGCAACCCGAACACTCAGTTGTCGGGGCACGTCGACATCAACGCGCTGCTCGCCCGCCCGTTCGTCGCGGACCCGTTGCGCGCCCACGACTGCGCGCCGATCACGGACGGCGCCGCCGCCGTCGTTCTCGCGGCCGGAGACCGTGCCCGCGAGCTGTGCGAGCGACCGGCGTGGATCACCGGGATCGAGCATCGGATCGACTCCCCGAACTTCGGTGCCCGTGACCTGACGGTCTCGCCGTCGACGGCGGCGTCGGCGCGGGCGGCCACCGGCGGGGACGTCGGCGGCATCGACGTGGCCGAGTTGCACGGCCCGTTCACCCATCAGGAACTGATTCTCCGCGAGGCGATCGGGCTGTCCGAGGCGACGACGATCAATCCGTCGGGTGGCCCGCTGAGCGGGAACCCGATGTTCTCGGCGGGTCTCGAACGCATAGGTTACGCAGCCAAGGCCATCATGGACGGCAACGCCGGGCGCACGCTGGCGCACGCCACGAGTGGTGCTGTGCTGCAACAGAATCTGGTCGCAGTCTTGGAGGGACGCAACTGATGGCGAATCAATTGGCCGCCGTACTGGGCACCGGTCAGACCCATTACGTGGCGAAGCGGCACGACGTGTCCATGGCCGGGCTGGTGCGCGAGGCTATCGACCGCGCGCTGGAAGACGCGCGGGTGGGCTGGGACGACATCGACGCCGTCGTGATCGGCAAGGCCCCCGACCTGTTCGAGGGGTCGATGATGCCGGAACTCGCGATGTCGGACGCACTGGGCGCCAACGGCAAACCGCTCCTGCGTGTGCACACGGCGGGTTCGGTCGGCGGTTCGACCGCCTGCGTGGCGGCGAGCCTCGTGAAGTCGGGAGTGCACAAGCGGGTCCTGACGGTGGCCTGGGAGAAGCAGTCCGAGTCGAACGCCATGTGGGCGCTGTCCACCCCCATTCCGTTCCACATGCCGGTCGGAGCGGGCGCGGGCGGGTACTTCGCCCCGCACGTCCGCTCGTACATCCGGCGGTCCGGCGCACCCGATCACGTCGGCGCGATGGTGGCGGTGAAGGACCGGCTGAACGGCAGCCTCAACCCGTACGCCCATCTCAAGCAGCCCGACATCACCCTCGAATCGGTGCAGGCCTCGCAGATGCTGTGGGACCCCATCCGCTACGACGAGACCTGCCCGTCCTCGGACGGCGCCTGCGCGCTGGTGATCGGCAACGAGGAGGCCGCCGAGCAGGTCGTCGCGGACGGACGTGAGGTGGCCTGGATTCACGCGACCGCGATGCGCACCGAGCCCACCACGTTCGCCGGACGCGACCAAGTGAATCCGCAGGCGGGCCGGGACGCGTCGGCCGCGCTGTGGAAGGCCGCGGGCATCAAGGATCCGCTCGACGAGATCGACGTCGCCGAAATCTACGTCCCCTTCTCCTGGTTCGAACCGATGTGGCTCGAGAATCTGGGCTTCGTCGCCGAGGGCGAGGGCTGGAAGCTCACCGAGGCCGGCGAGACGGCCATCGGTGGGCGGCTTCCGCTCAACGCGTCGGGTGGCGTCCTGTCGTCCAACCCGATCGGCGCCTCCGGGATGATCCGGTTCGCCGAGGCGGCGATGCAGGTGATGCACCGCGCCGGCGACCACCAGGTGAAGGACGCGCGCAAGGCACTCGGCCACGCCTACGGCGGCGGTTCGCAGTACTTCTCGATGTGGGTGGTCGGTTCCGACCGGCCGAACAACTAGTAGTAGGGACGTCACCAGTGAAATTCACCGTCGGCATCGCCATGAATCCCCTCGATCAGTTGCCGGCTCTCGCGAAAACAGCCGAGGAGTGCGGTTTCTCGTCCATCGCACTCCCCGACTCGCTGTTCTTCATGGAGAAGCAGAGCGCCGACTACCCGTACACACCGGACGGCTCCCGGATGTGGACCGAGGAGACGCCGTGGGTGGATCCGCTGATCGCGGCGGCCGCCATGGGCGCGGTGACGTCGACGATCGAGTTCTACACGCAGGTCCTCAAGCTGGGGTCCCGCAATCCGGTGCTCCTGGCCCGCCAGGTGGGATCGGTGGCCAACCTGATCGGCAACCGATTCGGTTTCGGCGTCGGGATCGGCTGGGCACCAGAGGAATTCGAGTGGTGCGGAGTGCCGTACGCGAAACGCGGCGCGCGCGTCGACGAGATGATCGACGTCATCAAGCTGATCCTCGGCGGCGGGATGGTCGAATATCACGGTGAGTTCTACGACTTCGACCGCCTCCAGATGAGCCCGGCCCCGACGAAACCGGTGCCGTTCTACGTCGGCGGACACACCGACGTGGCCCTACGCCGCGCGGCCCGGGTCGGCGACGGCTGGACGTCGGCGATGATCAAGTTCGACGATCTCGTGCAGGTCATCGCGCGACTGCGGGAACTGCGGCAGGAGTACGGCCGGGCCGAACTGCCGTACGAGATCCAGACCGTCTGTATCGACCGTTTCGGCAAGGACGGCTACGCCGAACTCGCGGACGCCGGAGTGACCGACACGATCGTCGTCCCGTGGGTGTTCGACGGCATCGGCTTCGACGGACCCCTGGACGCCAAGCAGGAGTCGCTGCGCAAATTCGCCGATCAGTACATCGGATAGGAGTGTGGACATGACGACGACCGACCATCCCGCCCGCCTCGCTGGGCAGGCGTCCCGCGCGGCCGCCAGCGGCAGGCGCAAAGAGGAATGGCTGGCCCTGTTCGCCGAGGACGCGTGCGTCGAAGATCCCGTCGGCCCTTCGGGTTTCGACCCCGAAGGCAAGGGCCACCACGGCCTCGACGCGATCTCCCGGTTCTACGACATGACGATCGCGACCACCGAATCGCTCGAATTCCTCATCACCGATTCACTGGTGTGCGGCAACGAGAACGTGAACATCGGGACCATCCGGTCCACGGTGGCGGGATCGCAGATCGACGCCGAGGGCGTGTTCGTCTACCGCGTGAACGACGAAGGCAAGATCACGTCGCTGCGGGCCTTCTGGGAAGTCGAACGGGCGATGAAGACACTGCGCAAGGCCTGAGGATTCGGATCACCCGACGGCCTCGTCGAGGTGCCGGACGAAGAGGACGGCGTCGAGTTCGCCGAGGCACGCGGGGTCGAGCGGGAAGTACGTGGAGTTGCCCGACGGGTCGGCGCGCTTCTCCGCCCCGCGGACGGCGTCCGCCACCGTCCCGGCAGGCACGAGACAACTCTCGCCGACCGCGAAGAGCAGATCCTCGAGGGTGCCCGGTGGCGGCTGTCCGATGCCGTGACCGGGCGCCTCGCCGACCGCGGACCCGATGACGGTGTACGCGCCGCCGAATCGCAGGTCCAGGTGGGCGCCGGCGCACCACCAGCGCAGGTGCATTCCGGCGAGATCCCAGTGGGTCTCCCCCTTCAGCAGGTGGCCGTTGTGGGCGAACACGAACGTCGGGCCCCGATCGGCCTCCCGTCGCACCAGCGCGGACAGGTTGTCCGCCATGAGGGTGTCGCGGATTCCGAGGAGCCTCGTGATGCGGCGTGGGGAGTTCTCTGCCATCCCCGCGTGATAGCTGAGCAGGCGGGCGGCGACACGGCCGTGCAGTTCGGCCTCCCACCAGTCGTCTCGCGTGCCCGCAGCGACGAGGCGGGGCGCCTCCGACGCCAGCAGCGTCATCAGGTCGTCGGCGATCAGACGCAACTGTCCGGCCTCGGCGGTGGCACCGACGGATCGGGTCGGGTCCATGGCGACGGCCGGGTCGCTCCAGCGGTCGTCGTCGCCGATCAGCGCGGAGATCCGCTCCGGAGTGCAGGGCAGATCCCTCGCGTCGAGGTGGGACCGCAGGTAGGTATCGAGGAAGATCAGGGCCTGCCGGGGACTGTCGGCGGACGTCATCTCGATGGGGCCGTCGAAACCGAAGAACCGCACGTGCTCCTCGGGTTCGCGTCGGCTGTTGTAGTCGGCCATCCATCGGATCAGGTCGTGGTTGGCCCGGGACTCACCGAAGCCGTGGCTGAAACCGTGTTCCATGACGTCGTCGAACGGCGGGCCGCTGGCGCCCCTCACGAAGGAGTCGACGAGTATCCCGTTCAGGCAACTGCTTTCGATCGCGATGGAACGGTAGCCCTCGTGTTCGACGAGGTACCGGAACATCTGATTGCGGAGCAGCAGAAAACTCTCCGCCCCGTGCATGGGCTCGCCGAACCCGAGCAGTCGGGGCGCGTCGTCCAGGCGGCGAAGGAACGCGCCGAGGGCGGCGGTGACACGCGGGTCTCCCGGCGCCGAGAAACCAGCATCCGAGTCGTGGACGACGGACCGCACAGTCATGACCTCCTCGCACCCTCCTCGGACAGAAAGGGAACAGCGGCGTCGGAGAGGATGAGGGTGCCCTCCGACGCCGCTGAATCAGGGGGTCAGTGTCTGACCGGGCAACCGCCTGACGCAGTCTTGTAATCGACCTGAAACTCCTTGATACCGTTGAGCCAGCCCGAGCGCAACCGCCGCGGATCTCCCAGCTTACTGATATCGGGCAGGTGATCCGCAATCGCATTGAAGATCAAATCGATTTCGAGGCGGGCGAGGTTGGCTCCGAGGCAGAAGTGCGCGCCCGTGCCGCCGAAGCCGACGTGCGGGTTGTTCTCCCGCAGGATGTCGAACTTCTCCGGATTCTCGAAGGCGTCCTCGTCGAAATTCGCGGAACCGTACAGCATTACGACCCGCTGACCCTTCTTGATCTGCACGCCGCCGAGCTCGGTGTCCTCGAGAGCGGTGCGCTGGAACGAGTTGACCGGCGTCGCCCACCGGACGATCTCGTCGGCCGCCGTCTTGGGGCGCTCCTTCTTGTAGAGCTCCCACTGATCGGGATGGTCGAGGAAGGCCATCATGCCGTGTGTGATGGCATTGCGGGTGGTCTCGTTGCCCGCGACCGCCAGCAGGATCACGAAGAAGCCGAATTCCTCCGGAGAGAGCTCATTTCCATCGATGTCCGCTTCGATCAGCGTCGTCACGATGTCGTCGGCGGGGCACTTCTTGCGCTCGTCCGCCATCTGATACGCGTAGCCGAGGATTTCCATCGACGCGGCCTGCGGGTCGATGTCCAGTTCGGGGTCGTCGTAGCCCGTCATCTGGTTCGACCAGTCGAACACCTTCAGCCGATCTTCCTGCGGCACGCCGAGCAACTCGGCGATCGCCTGCAGCGGAAGCTCACACGCCACCTGGGTGACGAAGTCGCCGGCTCCCGATTCGGCGGCCTCTTTCACGATCTTCTCGGCGCGCTCGGTGAGTTCTTCGCGCAGACTGTTGATCGCGCGGGGCGTGAAACCGCGGGAGACGAGTTTGCGCAGCTTGGTGTGCTCGGGCGCGTCCTTGTTGATGAGGATGAAGCGCTGCATCTCGATGTTCTCGCGCGGAATGTCGTCGGCGAAGCGCACGATCGCGGTGTTCTCGTGGGTGGAGAAGACGTCGCTGCGCCGCGACACCTCCTTGACGTCTTCGAGCTTGCTGACGACCCAGTAGCCGTCGTCGTGGAAGCCACCGATCTCCGGCGGCTGCGGGTTCCACCAGATCGGCGCAGTCTTCCGCAGTTCGGCGAACTCCTGGTAGGGGATGCGTTCTGCGTAGATGTCCGGGTCGGTGAAGTCGAAACCCTCTGGAAGATTGGGCTGCGCCACTGCTGTCTCCTGCCCTAAGCCATACACCACTCAGTGATGTGGAACACGTTCTACTAGCATTGAAGCACAAGCCGGGCGACTAGCAAAGGAAAGCTCATTCAGACCTTGCCCGGATAGCAGAACCTGTTCTATTTTCTGAGAACAAGGAAAGGAGCCCGCCGTGGGCACACCCGTCATCGTCGAGGCAGTTCGCACCCCCATCGGAAAGCGCGGTGGCTGGCTGTCCGGATTGCACGCCGCCGAAATCCTCGGCGCCGCTCAGCGGGGCATCCTCGACCGCTCCGGCATCGACCCCGAACTGGTGGAGCAGGTGATCGGTGGTTGCGTCACCCAGGCCGGTGCGCAATCGAACAACATCACCCGGACCGCGTGGCTGCACGCCGGACTGCCCTGGCAGGTCGGCGCCACCACGATCGACTGCCAGTGCGGCTCCGCGCAGCAGGCCAACCATCTGATCGCAGGCCTGATCGCCACGGACGCGATCGACGTCGGAATCGCCTGCGGCATCGAGGCCATGAGCCAGGTGCCGCTCGGGGCGAACGTCGGGGAGAACGCCGGACCACGCAGACCCGCCGACTGGGACATCGACATGCCCAATCAGTTCGAGGCCGCCGAGCGCATCGCCCGCCGCCGCGGCATCACCCGCACCGACGTCGAAGCCCTCGGAGTGCGTTCGCAGGCCCGCGCCAAGCAGGCGTGGGACGAGGGACGTTTCGACCGGGAGGTGCTGCAGGTGACGGCGCCCGTCGTCGACAAGGACGGCAACCCCACCGGTGAGACGCGGGTCGTGACGCGCGATCAGGGTCTGCGCGACACCACCGCGGAGTCACTCGCCAAGCTGAAGCCCGTCCTCGAGGGCGGCATCCACACGGCAGGCACCTCCTCCCAGATCTCCGACGGCGCCGCCGCCGTCATGCTGATGGACGAGGCCCGGGCGCGCGCCCTCGGCCTGAAACCGCGGGCCCGCATCATCTCCCAGGCGCTCGTCGGCTCCGAACCCGAATTCCACCTCGACGGACCCGTCCAGGCCACGGCACGCGTCCTCGAACGGAGCGGCATGAAGATCGGCGACCTCGACCTGTTCGAGGTGAACGAGGCCTTCGCCTCGGTGCTGCTGTCGTGGGCGTCGGTGCACGAGCCCGACATGGACAGGGTGAACGTCAACGGCGGCGCACTGGCGCTCGGACATCCCGTGGGCAGCACCGGGTCCCGGCTCATCACCACGGCGCTGCACGAACTCGAACGCACCGACGGGTCGACGGCCCTGATCACGATGTGCGCCGGCGGCGCGCTCGCCACCGGCACCATCATCGAGCGAATCTAGGCCGCCCGATGAATGCGCCCGCTCGACCCGAGCCAGATTCCCCTCGCTCCGCTCGACCGGCCGGCCTCGACTCGCAGTGGACGGCGTCCTTCATCAAGTGGATATCGAAGATCAACGTCGTGCTGTACCGGCGGACGGGCGGGCGACTGGGCGGCAAGTGGCGCGTGGGCAGCGCCTTCCCCCGCGGGTTGCCCGTCTGCCTGCTCACCACCACCGGCCGCAAGAGCGGCGAGCCCCGGATCAGCCCGCTGCTGTTCCTCGAGGACGGTGACCGCATCGTCCTCGTCGCGTCGCAGGGCGGCCTCCCGAAGCACCCGATGTGGTACCTGAACCTGCGCGCGAACCCGCAGGTGACGGTCCAGGTGAAGTCGCGGGTCCGGCCGATGACCGCCCATACCGCAGACCCCGGGGAACGCGCACGGCTGTGGCCGCGGCTCGTCGACATGTACACGGACTTCGACAACTACCAGGCCTGGACGGACCGCACGATCCCCGTCGTCGTCTGCACGCCCCGATAGCACTGTATGTACCGTCGGGTAACGCGTGCCATGTCGGAGGACATCTTGCAGTATTGACGCGTACGGACTTGTACGACGGCCGAGGGCGAGGAATGCAGATGAGTACACAGGTTCAAGATCGGATACACGACCGTCGAGAGCTCACCGCGGTCCTGCTGCGCGCACTGGAGCAGCGGCACGAGGTTCTCGACGCCATCGTCGACAGTGAGGACCATGCCGAGGCCCTCACCACCGTCGCCGGACTCCTCGAGACGACCGAGGCGTACGCGGAAGCCGTCCTCAACCTGACGTTCCGTCGCCTCACCAAGGTCGAGCGGCGCCGCATCCAGTCGGAACTGAAGGACCTCGACGCCACCCTGGAGTGGACGTCGACGGACCGTCCGGCGAGCACGGGCCGCAACTTCCGCCTCCGCCCGTTCACCCAGACCGACGAGGACGCCGCCCTGTTCCGGCGCCGCTGCGTCGAACAGGTCGACGACGCGGGCACGCAGTGGTCCGAGGAGCGGGTCGAGAAGGAGCGTACGGAGGGCCTGAGCCGCGTCGACGACGAGTCCGCCGCGTGGTTCGTGTGTGAGGACACCGAGGAGAACACGGCCGTCGGCATGGTGTTCGGCGAGTTGTCGGGACGCGAGGTCGACGTCGCGATCTGGATCTCCCCCGACGCCCGGAAGAAGGGTTACGGCACCGCAGCCGTGAAGCACAGCCGTCAGGAACTCGCCGCCGAATTCCCGGGAACGGTCCTGGTCGTCCGCGCTCCCGCCTGACTCGTACGTGAGTGGCGAAGCGTGCGCGAGCACACTTCGCCGCTCACGTGCGGTGGTCGGGGTCGCGCTGCTTGGTGACGCCCTGGGCCCAGCGGTAGTCGGGTTTGCCGCTCGGTGTGCGCTGGACGGCGTCCTCCACCCACACCAGCCGCGGAATCTTGTAGCCGGCCAGGCTCTGCCGCACGTGCTGCTCGAGGCCGGCGAAGTCGACGCCCCGGCCGTCGCGCGCCTGCACGACCGCGGACACCCGGTGCCCCCACCGTTCGTCGGGGACGCCGACGACGATGGCGTCGTAGACGTCGCGGTACGCCTTCACCGCGCTCTCCACCTCTTCGGCGAACACCTTCTCGCCGCCGGTGTTGATCACCATGTTGCCGCGACCGAGCAGGGTGATCGACCCGTCGGCCTCGATCCGCGCACGGTCACCCGTGACGACCACCGATCGTCCGTCGACCTCACGGAAGATTTCCCGGGTCTTCTCCGGGTCGTTGTAGTACCCCTGCGGAACGTATCCGCCCTTGGCGAACCAGCCGTCGACCCCGGAGCCCGGTTCGACGGGACGACCGGCGTCGTCGATCACCAGCGCGTACCGCCCCGCCGGGACCCGGGGACCACCCACCTGCGTCTCCCCCTTGGTGGCGAAACCGATTCCCCCGAAACCGGTCTCGGACGCGCCGATCGAATCGGACACCAGCAGCCCCGGGAACACCTCGAGGAACGCGTCCTTGATCACCGGGGAGAACAGCGCGGCTCCCGACGCGACCACGCCGAGACTCGACGTGTCGGTCCGGGCCGGGTCGAGGGACTCGATCAGCGGCCGCCCCATCGCGTCGCCGGTGATGATGAGGATCTGCACCCGGTGTCGCTCGACGAGTTCCCACGTCCGGTCGGCGTCGAATTTCGATTCCAGCAGCACCGTGTTTCCGCTGAACAGCGCGGTGAACGTCGGCATCATCGCGGCGGCGTGGATCAGCGGCGGCAACGCGAACCACAGGGTCGGCTCCCCCTGCGACCCGACCCGCGACTGCTGGTACTCGTCGTCGATCGCCTCGCCGGTGTAGAAGTCGAGGCCGCCGGCGAGGACGCGCCAGATGGCCTCGTGCGTCCACACCACACCCTTGGGGCGTCCGGTTGTGCCGCCGGTGTACATGATGAACAGGTCTTCGGAACTGCGTTCACCGAAGTCGCGGTCGCCGCTGCCGGACAGCGCCTCCTCGTACGGAAGCGAGCCGCTGGGCACACCGGCGCCGCCGAGATCGTCCTCGACGACGACGGTGTGCCGGATCCTCGGCAGCGACGGCAGCACCTCCGCGATACGCGGCGAGTAGATGCGGTGGTGGACGACGGCGTCGAGTTCAGCGTTGCCGTACACGTAGGCGAGTTCGTCGCTGGTGTAGCGGTAGTTGATGTTCACCGGAACCGCGCGAATCTTGTACGTCGCCAGCAGCGTCTCCATGGTCTCGATGGAGTTGTGCAGGTGCACGCCGATGTGCGAACCGGCGGTCAGTCCCGCGTCCAGGAAATGGTGGGCCAGCCGGTTGGCGCGGTCCTCCAGTTCCCGGTAGGTGACGCGGCGAGCGCCACAGATCAGCGCCACCCGCTCCGGCATCACGTCGACGGAGTGCTCGAACAGATCTGCCAGGTTGTAGGCCACGGGGAGTGTCCTCTCAGACGACGGTGAGCGGAAGGGGAATCCCTCGATCGGTGAAGGCGAAATCGGCCCCGGTGCTGAACCGCGTGAGCGCGACCTCGGGCGCCTCCTTCGCGGGCGGTTCACCGGTCACGACCTCCACCGTCAGCGCCGTGTCCGTCTCCTCGACCACCTGCACGGCGAACTTCGGCGACACCCCGCGCACCAGGGCGGTCAACGGCGCGAGATGCTCGCCGTCGATCATGGACGGCCACGCCCCGTCGACCGACGCTCCGCACTCGCGGCCGAGGGTCAGCAGCAGTCGGTGGTCGAGGGAGATCGTGACGTCCACGTACTGACGGGGATTGAGCGCCGGGTGCACGGAGAGGACGACGGCCAGGCCCTCCAGATCCGCGGGCAGCCCCAGCGCGTTCCGGATCCGCTCCGACGTGAGGCCGGCGATGCCGGTGAGTTGCTTGCGAGCGATGTCGAGCGCGCCGTCGCCATCGGCACGTGCCCGTACCGCGAGCAGGAAACCGAGGGTCAGCAGGTGCTGCTGCACACACACCTCCTCCGCGATCCGGGTCAGCGCCGAATGGGAGAAATCCGGGAACCGCAGATCGGCGAGGAGCGCGCCCGCGTAGTCATGCAGTCCCGGACCGCCGGTGTCGATCGGCGACAACTCGACCGTCGCCGCCCGCGACTTCCCCACCGTCACCAGCCCGTCCGGAATCGGGGGCGGCACATGTGCGTCGTCGATGGTGACCGTCCAGAGGCAGTGCGGTGTCCGGTCCGCGGGCCGTCGCGGCGGACGGTGCACGGGACGCACCTGCGCGTGCGGGTTGGTGGCCAGGGCGGTGGCGTCGAACGTCGGGTCCTCGATGTCGTGACACATCGCCGTGACGTACTCGACGCCCATCGGTTCGACGTCCATCAGCGCCCCGCAGTGATCCAGCCAGAACTCGCCGTGGTCGTGATCGGTGACGCGGTACCGGAAATCCATGAACTGGGGCGGCGCACCGATGTCGAGTTGCAGGCCCTTGAAGATCGTGACGACGCCGTCGCCCTCGAACCCCAGCGCGCGCTGCATCCGCCGCGCGTAGATCGGGCTCGACGCCATCCACTCCTCGATCGCCACCTGCGTCATGCCCTCACGACCGAACGCCCCGATGAGGTGCGGCATCCCGGAGCGGTCGATGAGGTGACCGCACAGCAGCAGTTCCGGCACGAGGATCGCCAGATCCTCGCGTGACAGATCCGCGAACGACGCCGGAACCTTCACCGTGCTCACCACAGCGGGACCGGGGCCTTCCCAACCGGATACCACCCCGGCAGCCGACCCGACGTCGCGCGCTGGATCCGCGCGTTCATGCCGTCGGACATCGCGTTGTTCGTGATCATCTCGAGGAACAGGCTCGAGACGTTGCCGAAGTCGAAGAAGTCACGCTGCCAGGACCATTGGAAGTTCCCGCCGTACCGGAACCAGCTGCCACCGATCCCGGTGACCTGATAGTGCGTGCCGTCGTCGCGGGTGCGTTCGGACACCTGCTTCCAGAATCCGATGACGTCGCCGCTGCGGTCGTCGATGACGAACTGCTGATACGGGTACTGCCAGCCCTCGAGCCCGTCCATCTCCTGCCCGAGCGCGAGATCACGGATCTCGTCCCGGCCGACGGCCATGAAGTCGTCCTTCGGCCCGTAGTTCCATCCGTACGTGGCGTCCTCGGTGTACATCTCGGCCAGCGGCTTCCAGTCGCCGAGCGACTCGCAGCGCTTGTTCTCGTCCACCCAGCGCTGCACCATCTCGTCGAGTTCGGCGCGGTCGAAAGGGGCCATCAGGATTCTCCTTCTGAGTCGGTGTCCGCGAGGATCCGCAGGGCCTGGGTCGGGCAGAAACGCACGGCGCTCTCGACCTCCGCGCGCAGGTTCTCGGGTGGGTCGCTGTCGAGGATCTCGACCTTGCCGTGCTTGGGGACGGCGAAGACGTCGGGTGCCTCCATCTCGCACACGGCGTGGCCCTGACACAGGTCGAGGTCGGCTTCGACTTTCATCACGTGCTTCGCTTCCGGTACCTGACGGTGCACGGCTGCTGCAGTTGCACCACCATCTTGCTGTGATCGTTGCGGTAGGTCTCGGACGGTTGCGCCATCTCGAACTCCCAGTCCTGCAGGAGGATCGAGAAGATCGCCTTCAGTTGCATCAGGGCGAACGCCGCCCCGACGCAGCGGTGCCTGCCTGCGCCGAACGGGATCCACGTCCAGCGGTTGACGATGTCTTCCTGGTTGGGGTCGATATACCGCTCCGGGTCGAATGTGTCCGGGTTCGGAAAGTCCTCCGCGATCCGGTTGGAGATGGCCGGGGTCGCCGCCACCAGATCGTTCTCGGCGATCCGGTAGCCGCCGACCTCGAACTCGCCCCGCGCGACACGCAGCAGGATGATGAGCGGCGGGTGCAGCCGCAGCGTCTCCTTCAGTACCGCTTCGAGTTTCGGGATCTGCCGGAGCGCTCCGAAACTGATGTCGGAGCCGTCCGAATACAGGTCGTCGAGTTCCGCGACCACCTGCTTGGCGTAGTCCGGGTGCCGCAGCAGTTCGATCAGCGTCCAGGCCGCGGTGCCGGACGTGGTGTGGTGCCCGGCGAACATCATCGAGATGAACATGCCGGTGATCTCGTCGGCGGTGAAGCGCTCGTTTCCGTCCTCGTCCTTGATCGAGACGAGCACGTCGAGCATGTCCCGGTCCTCCTTGCCCTGCGGAGGATTCTGGATGCGCCCGGTCATGATGTCCTGGACGAGGGCCACCAACTGCACCCGCGCCTCGTCCCGCCTGCGGAAGCTCTCGATGTCGGCGTACGCGTCGACGTAGGCGATGGGGTCGGTGCCCTGCTCGAGTTCGTGGTACAGGTGCGCGAACCTGCCGTCGAGCTGTTCCCGGAACTTCGTGCCGATCAGACAGGCCGAGGACGTGTAGATGGTCAGCTCCGCGAAGAATTCGAGGAGGTCGATCTCGCCCTCGTCGCCCCACTGCGCCACCATCCGGTCGACCTCGTGGGCGATCGTCGCGGCGTGCCCCTTCATCTGCTCACCGCGCAGCGCCTGGTTGTGCAGCATCTCCTTGCGGCGCTCGGGGCTTGCGTCGAACACGACCCCCTCACCGAAGATCGGCTTCATGAACGGATAGGCGGCCTGCTGGTCGAGATCCTCGTCGGTGGAGCGGAAGAAGAATTCGTTGGCCTCGGCGCCCGACAGCAGCACCACCTTCTTGTCGGCGAGCTGGAAGACGCCGACGTTTCCGCATTCTTCCCGGACGCGGCGCATCAGCGCGATGGGGTCGGTGCGCAATTCCTCGAGATGTCCGTGCTCGTGCTCTCCACCGGACACACGTTGCGGGCTGGCCGGATTCATTCTCCGTCCTTTCGCAGGGGCGCCTCGGGCTGCACCTCGATCAGCACCAGGTGCGCGCCGCGGGGTGCGCCGACGGCGGCGACGACGGCGTCCGCGATCGCGGAGGCGCGCAGGAAGTACGAGTGCCGGGCAAATCCCCATTTCGCCCAGTCTTCGAGGACGGGTCCGATGACCTCCTCGGTGGTGTTCATCCCCATCGACGTCTGGGTGGGCCCCGGCCGTACGACGGACGCCCGGACACCGGTGCCTTCCAGTTCCATGCGCATCTGCCGGCCCATCATCTCGACACCGGCCTTCGCCGCGTTGTAGGCCCCCATCCGGGGCCGGGGCGAGTCGGCGCAATCGGATCCGATGAGGACGAAGTCTCCGCGGCGGCGTTCGATCATGCCGGGAAGTATGCGGTGCGCGAGACGTTGCGCCCCGACGAGATGGACGTTGACCTGGTTCAGGAACTGCTCCGGGTCCATCTCGTGTGCGACGGAGAACTCCAGGTCACCGGCCCCCGACAACGCGATCTCGATGGGGCCCAGCGCGTTCTCCGCGGCGGTGACGAAGTCGTCGACCGACGCGGTGTCGGTGACGTCGAGGAAGTGCGCGAACGCTTCTCCCCCGTTGCTGCGGATCTTCTCCGCGATCTCCTCGCACTCGGCCACCCGGCGGGCCCCGAGCGCGACGGGGTGGCCGGCCTCGGCGAGCGCGTAGGCCGTCGCCGTGCCGATTCCCGACGACGCCCCGGCGACGATCGACGGACGGCGCTGCGGATTGGGTTCGAACCTAGGCATCGCGGACCTGCACTTTCAGTGGGAGGGTGGCGAAACCGCGCACGTTTGTCGAGTGGACCCGCACGCTGTTCGCCTCGTCGACGTCGTAATCGTCTATGCGGGAAACGAGTTCGGTGAGCGCGATCCGCGCTTCGAGCCGGGCCATGTGGGCGCCGAGGCAGAAGTGGGTGCCACCGCCGAAGCTCGCGAGCTTGTTGGACGTGTCCCGGCCGATCCGGTATTCGTCGGCGTCCTCGAATACCGCCGAGTCGCGGTTCGCGGAGCCGATGAGGATGAGTACCTTGTCGCCGGCGGGGATCGTGCGGTCGTGGAAGTCCAGGTCGACGGCCGCCGTCCGCGCGACCATCTGGCTGGATGTGTCGAAGCGCAGCGTCTCCTCCACCCAGTCGGGCACGCGGCTCACGTCGTCGAACACGTGCCTGACCTCGTCCGGGTAGCGGAACCCCCAGAAGAGCGCGTTGCCGAGAAGTTTGGTGGTGGTCTCGTTGCCCGCCACCACCATCAGGAACATGAACGCGATGATCTCGTCGTCGGTGAGCCGGTCGCCGTCGATCTCCGCCTCGAGCAGGGCGGACGTGAGGTCCTCGGTCGGCTTCCTGCGCCGCTCCGCCAGCATGTCGGCGTAGTAGCCGACGAGATGGAGCGACGCCTCCATTGCGGCGTGCGGCACGTCGAGGACGCCCTCCTCGCGATGCACCACCAGATCGGCGAGCCGCCGGAGTTCGCCGCGGTCGGCCTCGGGCACCCCCATCAACTCCGAGATCACGTCCATCGGGAGTTTGCCGGCGAACTCGGCGATCCAGTCGAACTCGCCCGCGTCGAGCGCCGGGTCGAGGTACCGGCGGGTCAGGTCCAGAATTCGCCCCTCGAGTTCGTTCACCCTCCTCGGAGTGAACCCACGCGACACCAGCTGGCGCATCCGCATGTGCCGCGGATCATCCAGCGCGAGAAAGGACATCGTCTTGTGGGCGTGCGGACCGTAGGCGGCCGGGTCGAGCGACACCCCGTTCGCGCTCGACAGGCGCTGGTTGTCCCGGAACGCCGCGACGACGTCCGCGTGCCGTGACAACGCCCAGAAGTCGAGTTCCTCGTTGTAGTAGGCCGGTGCTTCTTCCCGCAGTCTTCGATACGTGACGTACGGATCTTCATGGAAGCCATAGTCGTACGGATTGAACATTACCGGATTGTGTGACACCCCGGGCATCGAGGCTGCGGTCATGGCATCTACTCCAGAATCAGCTTGGCGGAAGTTTCGAGTCGATCGGCGAACTGGGCGTAGGACCCGTATCCCATTCCCGCGCGGACCAGGCCGCCGGCGTACAGCAGCTCCAGCGCCTCGAGGACGTCGGGGTCGTGGCCGTCACCCAGTGCGGTGGCGAGGCGGTCGCGGATCTCCAGCCCGATGCGGGCGCGGAGGTGCTCCACGTCGGGGTCGCGGCCGAGTAGCGCGTTGGTGACGGCTCCGGCGAGTTCGGGTTCGTCCGCCACCAGCAGGGCGATGTGGCGGAGCACGGCGACGACGCGTCCGGTGCGGTCGAGTCCGTCGTCCGCCGGCTGCGGTGAGGCGGCGAGCCGCCGCCAGAAGACCTCGGCGACGAGGTGCTCCTTCGACGAGAAGTACGTGTACGCCGTCGCGGGCGCGACGCCGGCGATCCCGGCCACCGAACGGACGGTGAGCCCGGCGAAGCCCTCTTCACGCAGTACTTCGACGGCCGCCCTGGTGAGGCGGTCGACGGTGTCGGCCTGCTTCTCGGTGAGACGGCGGCGGGTGGACTCGAAATTCATACTACTGGACACGTGTCTGGACGCTACTACAGTTTCCGGTGGCTGGCAACGAAAATCGGGGTCTCACACCGGACTGCGCGGATGAATCCGCACGGGCATCGTCTTGATCCCGCTGATAAAGTTCGACCGCAGCCGGGACACCGGCCCGGTGGGTTCCACACGGTCGATCCGCGCGGCGAGGGTCTCGAACAGAGTCCTCAGTTCGAGCCGCGCCAGGTGCGCGCCGAGACAGAAGTGCGCCCCGCTACCGCCGAACGCGATCTGCGGGTTGGGACTCCGGCCGATGTCGAACCGGTACGGTTCGTCGAATACCGCCTCGTCCCGGTTCGCGCTCGGGTAGTAGATCACGACCTTGTCGCCGGCCCGGACCAACTGGTCGCCGATGTACGCGTCCCGGGTGGCGGTGCGCCGGAAATCCATCACCGGGGTCACCCACCGCAGGATCTCTTCCACCGCGCTCGCGGCCAGTTCGGGCTCCGACTGCAGTCGCCGCCACTGATCGGGATGGTCGATGAACGCCTGCATCCCACCGGCGGTCGCGTTGCGCGTCGTCTCGTTCCCCGCCACCACGAGCAGGACGAAGAACATGTTGAATTCCATCTCGGTGAGCGTGTCGCCGTTCTCGTCCGGCTGCACGAGTGTGGTGACGATGTCGTCCCGCGGCTCGATGCGGCGTTGTGCAGCAAGCTCGTTCGCGTACAGGAAGATCTCGGCCGCGGCCATCTCCCCGTCGGCCTGGGTGGTGCCGTACTCGGGATCGTCGAAGCCGATCATCCGGTTGGACCAGTCGTACAGCCTGTCGACGTCCCCGGGCGGTGCGCCCAGCAGTGCCGCGATGACCTCGAGCGGAAGTGGCGCCGCCGCCTCGGGGACGAAGTCGACGTCACGCGCCTCGAGCAGTCGGTCGACGATCCGGGTGCAGATGTCGCGGATGTGGCCCTCGAGCACCTTCACCGCGCGCGGGGTGAATCCGCGACTGACCAGGTGCCGCAACCGGGTGTGGTCGGGCGGGTCGAGGTTGACGAGCATGGCGGCCTGCTTCGCGCGGGTCTGCTCGTCGAAGTCGTCGATCTGGGTGGTGCCCACCGCAGACGAGAACGTCGTGCTGTCGCGGGACACGGCGACGACGTCGGCGTGCCTGGTCACCGCCCAGAATCCGGTGCCGTTCTCCTCGGGTTGCCAGTAGACGGGTTCGCTCGCCCGCAGGTGGTCGAAGAACGCGTAGGGCACTCCCTCGGTGTAGACGTCGGGGGATTTCAGATCAATCCGAGATGCGGTCATTCACTGCTCCTCGATCCGATAAACGAATGGGATGCGTCTTAAACTACACACTTTCATTTAGAATGGAAGACCGTATGCTGAGGTCATGGCGAAAGGACAGAACGCACCGATCCGACGTCGCACCCTCACCCGCGACAAGGTCATCGATGCCGCGATCGAGATCATCGACGAACTCGGCTGGGAGCAACTGTCGATGACGAGCCTCTCGGCGCGGCTGAACGTCGTCACCGCCTCGCTGTACAACCACGTCCACAACCTCGACGACATCCGCGGCGCCGTTCAGGTGCGCACCATGACAGAACTCGGCGCGCACCTGCGCGAGATCGCCATGGGCCGAACCGGTCCCGACGGCCTCCGCGCCCTCGTCGACGCGCACCGCGCCTGGGCGACCGCGCATCCGCACCGGTACCAGACACTCACCACCAGCCCCGTCGACCGGGACGCCTTCATCTCCGCCGCACTCGACGCCAACACGGCACTCCGCACGATGCTGGCGTCGTGCGGACTGCCACCCGAAGACACCCTCGACGCCGCCGTCAGCGTCTTCGCCGCCATGCACGGCTTCGTGATGCTGGTGAACACCGACTTCCTCGGCGACGAATTGGATTTGGACTCGATCTACGAATCCGTACTGCGCGGAGCACTCGCCAGCGTCGGGCGGCCGGAGCGCACACCCACTTCGACCGCGTAGCGAAACCGGAATGACGATTGGGCACTGCCCGATCGATCACCCTCGATCGCGGAGCAGCGCTACAGCGTCGTTCAAGCCGTATCGAACCACCAACTGCTCGAGGACCTCGTCGAAGGACATCGGCGGCCGCGCGAGACGCGTCGCGAGCATGTCCACCGACCGGGCCGCCGCTGCCGGCGATACCGACACCGCATCGGCAGCAAACTCGGCCGGCGACACCACCTGAATGTGCCCCGGAACCCGTTCGGGTGGAAAGTCTTTCCGATTGAGGGTGACGATGACCCCGGCACCGCCGACCACGGCGGCCGCCAGGACGTGCTCATCATCGGGGTCCGGCAGCAAGAATGTGCCGTCAAGCGGCTCCCAACCGGTCACCAGGGCATCGCCGAAATGCTCACGCATGGTGCCGACGAGCCGGGAACTGGCCGCGCACGCCGCCGCCGGGGAGTGCCCACGCCGTTCCAGCTTGGCCGCCTCATGAAACTCGAGTTCGTCGAGAATCACCTCGGACCACAACGGCCGATACAGGCCCTCGACTGCCATCGACAGCAGAAAGTCCCGCTGCAGACTCGGCCAGAGGACACACGTATCCAAGACCGCCGCGAACACCCGGCAGGCTACCGATCACCCGCCACTGCGGAACGACCCGCGCGGCGGCGCTCCGCGACTGCTTTCCGCGCGATCTTCAACTGCTCCGCAACCTCCGCAGGATCGTCCTCGTCGTCGATCTGGACCGCGGTCTGCGCCAGCGCCTCGTACTGCCGGGCGCGGCGCTGCTGCTGGTACTCGAGCACATCACGCAGCAGCAGTCGGTGCCGCGTGCCGACCTTCTCCGCAGGCAACTCGCCCACGTCGATCAACCGACGCACTGTCGGCCTACTCACCCCAAGCAGATCCGCGGCCTGCTGCGTCGTCAGCATCGTCGCCCTCGGCGCCACCGTCACCGCGCGACCGGCCTGCAACGCGGCCACGACCTGCTTTAGTGCCGCGTGCACCTCCGCCGGTAACTCGACCTGATCATCCTCGTTCGCACCGACCAGCAGATACCGTGGCTCGACGCGATCGCCGCGGCGCCGCTCGTGCGCGTCGAGAAAGCTGACCACCGCCGCCAACCTCGCACCCTGCGCTGTCTTCGGAAGATATGTGTGCTGATCCAGCGCCTGCGCACCCATGACCGAACCCCTTCCGTATCGAAACAATCGTAACAGCTTTCGAATCCTTCGAAAGAACCGTGGTGTCGCGACCCGACGGCAATTCACCGAAACCATTCCGATCGGTCGCTTTTTGCTGCACCATTCACAGAGGACGACACGCCCCGACGAACAGGACACCAGGATGCGCACGATCGCCCGATCCACCCTCCTCGCCGCAGCGACCATCCCCCTGGCCATCGCCGCTGCGCCGGCATCTGCCGCCGAGGCCACCGACGTCACCTACGCCTTCGGCGTCGACGGATCGACCGTCACCAACACGATCACCAACAACACCGGTACCACCATCGGCTGCACGACCTCGCTCGCCCTCGCCCCCGACGGCGTGCTCCCACCGATTGCCGAAGTCGTCGGCCCCGGACAATCCCTCTACCAGCAAGACGACATACCACCCGGGACGACCACACAGTCGGTACTCGACGTCCCCGACGGCTCCTATGTCGCACTGGCCTCTTGTTCTCGCAGCGACACGGACCCTGCGCTGTGGGTGTCCGACTACCCCGGCGTCGAGCAATTCCTGGTCCAGTTCCCGATGCCCGCCTACACCGTGGAGCAAGCGTCCTCGGTCGTCATCGTGCCGAGCGTTGCCGCCGCGCCACCCGCCGTCGCCATCCCCGACGCGAGTGATCTGGGCAAAATCTTCGGCAGCTGACCGTATTCGTCACCGCACACGTCGACGCCCTCGAACAATCCGAGTAAGCACCATCGAACACTGCTGTTCCCCAAAAGCGCTGCAACACAGTCAGTCCGGGGTGAAGAACAACTCCATCCCGATGAAGAACCACACCACCAACGCAGCCATCGGCACGAACGCGCACACCAACGGCAGAGCGAACTGCCGGACCGTGCGCCACGGCACCGTCATCAGGCCGCATGCCACCACCATCACGGCAGGCCCCGCCCAGCTGACCCAGTACTCGACCGCGGCGGTCGACACTGAAATGCGTTGTACGGGAGAAACTCCGGAAACCACGACACCCCCGGGTCCGACCCGGGGGTGTCGTGGTTCAGGCTCAGCTTTGCGCGGCCTCCAGCGCGCTGTTCAACGTCGCGCTCGGACGCATCACAGCGGCGGTCTTGTCGTCGTCCAGCTTGTAGTAGCCGCCGATGTCGACCGCGCTGCCCTGCACCTCGATGAGTTCCCGCACGATGGTGTCTTCGTTCTCGTCCAGTGCCTGGGTGAGCGTTGTGAAGCGTTCCGCCAGTTCCTTGTCGTCGCTTTGCGCGGCAAGTTCGTGCGCCCAGTACTTCGCGAGGTAGAACTGGCTGCCCCGGTTGTCGAGCTCGCCGGTCTTACGGGACGGGCTCTTGTTCTCGTCCAGCAGCTTGCCGGTGGCCGCATCGAGCGTCTTGGCGAGGATCTTCGCGCGCTCGTTGTCGGTCTTGGTGCCGAGTTCCTCCAGGCTGACGGCCAAGGCCAGGAACTCACCGAGCGAATCCCAGCGCAGGTGGTTCTCCTCCACCAGCTGCTTGACGTGCTTGGGCGCCGAGCCGCCGGCACCCGTCTCGTACATGCCGCCACCGGCCATCAGCGGCACGATGGACAGCATCTTCGCGCTGGTGCCGAGTTCCAGGATCGGGAACAGGTCGGTGAGGTAGTCGCGCAGGATGTTGCCGGTCGCGGCGATGGTGTCCAACCCTCGGATCAGGCGTTCCAGCGTGTACCGCATCGAGCGCACCTGGGACATGATCTGGATGTCGAGGCCCTCGGTGTCGTGATCCTTCAGGTACAGGTTGACCTTCTTGATCAGTTCGTTCTCGTGCGGGCGGTACGGGTCGAGCCAGAACAGGACCGGCATGCCGGAGTTGCGTGCCCGGGTGACCGCGAGCTTGACCCAGTCGCGGATCGGTGCGTCCTTGACGGTGCACATGCGCCAGATGTCGCCGGCCTCGACGTGCTGGGTGAGCAGCACCTCACCGGTCTCGACGTCCACGAAGTTGGCGTCGCCCTCCTCCGGAATCTCGAAGGTCTTGTCGTGCGAGCCGTACTCCTCGGCCTTCTGCGCCATGAGTCCGACGTTGGGGACCGTACCCATGGTCGTCGGGTCGAATGCGCCGTTGGTCTTACAGAAGTTGATGATCTCCTGGTAGATGCGCGCGAACGTGGACTCCGGCATCACGGCCTTGGCGTCCTTGGGCCGTCCGTCCGCGCCGTACATCTTGCCGCCCGAGCGGATCATCGCGGGCATCGAGGCGTCCACGATCACATCGCTGGGCGAATGGAAGTTCGAGATGCCGCGGGCGGAGTCGACCATGGCCAACTCGGGACGGTGCTCGTGGCAGTCGTGCAGGTCCTGGATGATCTCCTCGCGCTGCGTACTGGGCAGCGACTCGATCTTGTCGTACAGGTCACCGAGGCCGTTGTTGACGTTGACGCCCAGTTCGTCGAACAGCGCCTGATGCTTGGCGAAAGCATCCTTGTAGAACGTCTTCACCGCGTGGCCGAAGACGATGGGGTGCGAAACCTTCATCATCGTTGCCTTGACGTGGAGCGAGAACATGACGCCCGTCTTGCGCGCGTCCTCCATCTGCTCCTCGTAGAAGTCGAGCAACGCCTTCTTGCTCATGAACATGCTGTCCATGATGTCGCCCTCGCCCAAGTCCACCTCGGGCTTGAGGACGATCGTCTCGCCGGCCTTCGTGACCAGCTCCATCCGGACCTTGCGCGGCCGGTCCAGCGTCACCGACTTCTCGGAGTGGTAGAAGTCGCCGTGGCGCATGTGTGCGACGTGGCTCCGCGAGGCCATCGACCACTCGTCCATGCTGTGCGGGTGCTTGCGGGCGTACTGCTTGACCGCCCGGGGTGCGCGACGGTCGGAGTTGCCCTCACGCAGGACCGGGTTGACCGCACTGCCGAGGATCTTGCCGTAGCGCTGCCGGA
This sequence comes from Rhodococcus sp. NPDC057529, assembly GCF_042802055.1. Taxonomy (NCBI): domain Bacteria; kingdom Bacillati; phylum Actinomycetota; class Actinomycetes; order Mycobacteriales; family Nocardiaceae; genus Rhodococcus; species Rhodococcus sp. NPDC057529. The sequence continues at coordinate 434,203 of NZ_JBHVEY010000001.1, read as the reverse complement.
TGTCGCGCTCCTCGTCGGACTTGGGGTCGTCCGGGAAGTCGGGAATCTTGTAGCCCTTGCCCTGCAGTTCCTTGATGGCGGCCAGGAGTTGCGGCACGGACGCGCTGATGTTGGGCAGTTTGATGATGTTCGTCTCGGGCAGCTGCGTCAGGCGGCCCAGCTCGGCGAGGTTGTCGGGGACGCGCTGCTCTTCGGTGAGGTTCTCCGGGAACTCGGCCAGGATCCTCGACGCCACCGAGATGTCGCTGGAGTCGACCTCGATGCCCGCGGCACCGGCGAAGGTCCGCACGATCGGCAGGAAGGCGTGGGTCGCGAGCAGCGGCGCCTCGTCGGTCAACGTGTAGATGATGGTCGGCGGCTTATGGGCGCTCATTTGTTTGTTGTTCTCCCGCGTCAGTTCGGTTAAATTCACAGGTTTTGCGTGCAGTTATCGGATCGCGACGAGTATCAGGTTACGTTGCGACATCGCCGACGACTTGTTCGAGCACCGCTACCCGCGAGTAACAAACCTGCTGCCTTCCTGGGCCCAATTCGAACCGGGGATAGAAGTCCCGGAAGGCGACCGCGGGAAGATCGCGGCTCCGCCGCCCGTGCGTGGTTGACGAGTGCAGAGACTCCTTAACCACGCACGGGCGCGAAGCGCCTATCGCGCAGCGGCGGCGACTGCCTCCGCGACAGCCGGTGCGACGCGAGGATCGAGCGGGCTGGGAACGATCCTGTCCACAGCCACCTCGTCACCGACAACCGAGAGGATCGCCTCGGCGGCGGCGAGCTTCATGCCCTCGGTGATCCGCCGGGCACCGGCATCGAGCGCACCCCGGAACACACCGGGGAAGGCCAGCACATTGTTGATCTGATTCGGGAAATCCGACCGCCCGGTCGCGACGATCGCCGCATGCCTGCGGGCAATGTCGGGATGGATCTCCGGGTCCGGGTTCGACAACGCGAACACGATCGAACCCTCCGCCATCGTCGCGATCAACTCCTCCGGCACGGTCCCAGCGGACACCCCGAGGAACACATCCGCCCCGTCCAGGGCCCGGGCGATACCGCCGCGGCGGCCGGCCGGGTTCGTGCGCGCGGCCAGATCCGTCTTGACCTCGTTCAGGTCACCGCGGTCGGCCGAGACGATGCCCTTCGAATCCAGCACCGTCACGTCCGCGATGCCCGCGGCGAGCAGAATGTTCGCGCACGCCACACCCGCGGCGCCCGCACCGGAGATGACGACCCGCAGGCCGGACAACTCCCGGCCCTGGACCTTCACCGCACCCTTCAATGCGGCGAGGACCACGATCGCGGTGCCGTGCTGGTCGTCGTGCATCACCGGGCAGTCCAGCGCCTCGATGACGCGCCGTTCGATCTCGAAGCAGCGCGGCGCGGAGATGTCCTCGAGGTTGACGGCACCGAAGCTCGGGCGCAGCCTGATCAGGGTCTCGACGATCTCGTCCGGGTCCTTCGTGTCCAGGACCAGCGGGATCGAGTTCAACCCGGCGAAATTCTTGAACAGGGCCGACTTGCCCTCCATCACCGGCAGCGAGGCACGGGGCCCGATGTCCCCGAGGCCGAGCACCGCGGAACCATCACTGACGACGACCACCAGCCGGCTGGCCCAGGTGTAGCGGTCGGCGAGGGTCTCGTCGGCAGCGATGGCGCGGGAAACCTGCGCCACCCCCGGGGTGTAGGCGATCGACAGATCCCGCTGAGTGTTCAGCGAGGTCGTCAACTCCACGGACAGCTTTCCCCCGACGTGGCCGGCGAAGATCTCCTCGTCGGTCAGTTCGATCTTCTGCGATGCTGTGGGTTCGGACACGATGGCCATTCTCCACTCATTCCCTTTCGTATCGACGATCCACCTCAGCGTGTCGTCACGATCGATCAGGGTGGGCGCGCCCTGCGCAAGGAGCTCTCGACGCCGTGGCGTCATTGCTCCACGACGACGTCGGGACAGATGCGCAGCGTTTGCTGGCCGACTACCTGTCCCCTCAATACGGTCCCGATCCACGGGACGTCCGCGCTGCTGGCGCAAGTGCGATCGAATGGCTTGCAGGGGTGTTGAATACAGGCGGGAACACCGCCGCAGACTTCTACGAGGCGGTTCGATGAGCACTTCTCGACGTGAGCAACTGATCGTGCACGCGCTGCCCGGGACCCATGGCACGACGGTCACCGCGCGCAGGCACGAGTTGACGATCGACGAAACCCAGCAGTACGGCGGGCACGATTCCGGCGCAAACCCGGTAGAACACATGCTCGCCGGTATCGCATCCGTCTCACTCGTGGTGCTTCGGCTCCTCGGCGAGGTCGCCATAGCCGAGTCCGCCGCGCTTCCCTACCTCGCGGCTCGTCGACCCGGCCAGGCACTGATCGACGCCGCAGCCTCGGTAGCGGAAGAGGTCTCCGTGCGCGCATCGGCCACCGCGGGAGTGTGATCGGGCCACCGCCGGCGGCGTAGACCACCGCCACGCACGGCACGACATCCGTAAGGCGCCGCGCCTCAACTTACTACCCTCACAGGTCAGGTGATGCCGCACCCACCAGCCCCGCCAGTTCGTCGAGCGACCACGGCGGCTCGGTCGCGTGGTCGCGGTAGGCCAGCAGTGCCGGAGTCGGGCGATCGAATCTGCCGACATAGCAACCTGATCCGGCGAATATTCCGCCGGTGATGCCTGCGGCGAGGTCGCTGGCGAGGAAGACGTACAGCTGGGCGACGTAATCGGCGGGCGCCGGATGCAGCGAGCCGTACCGCGTTGCGTCGTCGAGCAGTCCCCTCCTGTGCAGTTGATCGATGTGCTGTTCGTACTCCACCCCCTCGGACAGTCGGGTCTTCGCGCCGGGGCAGACGACGTTGGCGCGCACGCCGGATTCGGCCAGTTCGGCGGCGACAGCGAGGGTCAGGCTGTTGACGGCGCCCTTGCCGGCGGGATATCCGGTTCCGCCGTAGTCGCCCAGGAAGGCGAACGAGCTCGTGTTCACGATCGCCCCGCTGCCGCGTTCGGCCATCAGCGGCGCGACGGCCCGGCACGTGCGGAACGTCGCTGTCAGGTGCGCATCGATCAGGTCCCGCCACTGCTCGTCGGTGACGGTGAGAATGGACGACCCCGCGGGCTCCGCGACGCCCGCGCAGTTGATCAGGACGTCCACGGCACCGAACGCGCATTCCGCGGCGTCGACCAGCGCCTCCGCGATCCCGTCGGCGGCGGCGGAACCCGCGACCGCGATCGCGCGGCCGCCGCGGAGCACGATCTCGTCGGCCACCTTCTCCGCCGCGTCCCGATCGCGGCCGTTGACGACGACACCGGCGCCCTCCGCGGCGAGCGCGTGCGCCACGGCCCGCCCTATTCCCCTGCTCGAGCCGGTGACAATCGCCCCTCGCCCGTCCAGTCGCCTTGTCTCACCTGCCGTCATTGCACCTCCACCGAACTCGTCATTGCGGCATCCAGTTGTTCAAACTATAGTCCAGACACATGTCCAGTTTTCAGAGATCGCTGTGACACTCACCCGACTCGGAAGCGAAAATCCATGACTCTGCGCCCCACCGACAGCTCTGCTCTCCTGATCGACGGCAAACTGATTCCGGGTTCCGGCGGCACGTTCGAGGTGATCAACCCGGCCACCGAGGAAGTGCTGGGACGGGCCGCCGACGCAACCGAGTCCGACATGGACGCCGCGATCGCCGCGGCCCGGCGAGCCTTCGACCACACGACGTGGTCCCGCGACCACGGCTTCCGCGCCCGCTGCCTGCGACAGCTGCGCGACGTACTGCAATCCCACATCGAGGAACTGCGCGACCTCACCATCGCGGAGGTCGGCGCCCCAGCCTTCCTCACCAGCGGACCGCAACTCGAGGGCCCGGTTGCCGACCTCGGCTACTTCGCAGACCTCGCCGAAAGCTACTCCTGGGAACAGGATCTGGGCGTCGCCGAACCGATGGGCGTCAGGACCCGCCGACGCGTCCTCAAGGAGGCCGTCGGGGTGGTCGGGGCCATCACACCGTGGAACTTCCCGCACCAGATCAACTTCGCCAAGATCGGCCCCGCGCTGGCGGCCGGCAACACGGTGGTGCTCAAACCCGCACCCGACACTCCCTGGTGCGCCGCCCTCGTCGGGCACCTCATCGCGGAGGAGACCGATCTTCCGGCCGGTGTCGTCAACATCGTCACGTCGAGCGACCATGCTCTCGGCGCACAGCTGTCCACCGACCCCCGCGTCGACCTAGTGTCGTTCACCGGTTCGACCACCACGGGGAAGGCCGTCATGGCGGCGGCGTCCGAATCGTTGAAGAAGGTGTTCCTCGAACTCGGCGGCAAATCCGCTTTCATCGTGCTCGACGACGCCGACCTCGCCGGGGCGTGCGGGGTCGCCGCGTTCACCGTCTCCACCCACGCGGGACAGGGCTGCGCCATCACCACCCGGCTGCTGGTGCCCCGCGACAAGTACGACGAGGCAGTCGAGGCGACGGCCCGCACACTCGGCGGACTGAGCGCGGGCGATCCTGCGAATCCCGGCACCATATGCGGGCCGCTCATTTCCGCCCGGCAGCGTGCCCGGGTCGAGGAGTACCTGCGACTCGCCCGGGAGGAGGGCGGCACGATCGTGGTCGGCGGCGGGCGCCCCGCCGATCGGGACCGCGGTTTCTTCGTCGAACCCACCCTGATCAGCGGCCTCGACAACACCGCGAGGGTGGCCCGGGAAGAGATCTTCGGACCGGTGCTGGTGATCATTCCGCACGACGGCGACGAGGACGCGATCAGCATCGCCAACGACTCGCCGTACGGGCTGTCCGGATCGGTGTGGGGCACGGATCCCGCACGGGTGCAGCGGGTGGTCGAGGGCGTGCGCACCGGCACGCTCAGCGTCAACGGCGGTGTCTGGTATTCCGCCGACGCCCCGTTCGGCGGTTACAAGCAGTCCGGAATCGGCCGCGAGATGGGTGTGGCCGGGTTCGAGGAATACCTGGAAACCAAGCTGGTCGCGGAGCCGGCCCGATAATCCGCCGGCGAGCCGGCCCGATAACGCAGGGAGTCAATCGATATGGGACGTTTCGACGGTAAGACGGCCATCGTCACCGGCGCCGCACAGGGCATCGGCGAGGGGTACGCGCGTGCTCTTGCCCGCGAGGGCGCCAACGTGGTGGTGGCCGACCTCAACGCGGAACTCGGCGAGACGGTGGCCAAGCAGATCGCCGCCGACGGCGGGAACGCGGTGTTCAAGGACGTCGACGTCGCCGACGAGGCTTCGGCACAGGAACTCGCGGCGTTCACCGTCGAGAAGTTCGGCGGCATCGATCATCTGGTGAACAACGCCGCGATCTACGGCGGCATGAAGCTCGACCTGCTGATTACCGTGCCGTGGGACTACTACAAGAAGTTCATGGCCGTGAACTTCGACGGCGCCCTCAACGTGACGCGCGCCGTGTGGCCGGCGATGAACGAGCGCGGGGGCGGCTCCATCGTCAATCAGTCGTCGACGGCGGCGTGGCTGTACTCCGGCTTCTACGGCCTCGCGAAGGTCGGGATCAACGGACTCACCCAGCAGTTGGCCCACGAGGTGGGCGGCATGAACATCCGGGTCAACGCCATCGCGCCCGGGCCGATCGACACCGAGGCCACCCGCACCGTAACGCCGGGAAATATGGTGGCAGACATGGTGAAAACGTTGCCGCTCAAAAGGATGGGCACCCCCGACGACCTCGTCGGCGCCTGCCTGTTCCTCCTCTCCGACGAGGCGAGCTGGATCACCGGGCAGATCTTCAACGTCGACGGCGGGCAGATCTTCCGATGACCACGACGCAGCAGGTGTCGGTCGGCTACATCGGCCTCGGCAACATGGGTGCGCCGATGGCGAAGCGGCTGCTCGACCGGCCGGGCACACTCATCGTGTGCGACACCCGGCCGGAGGCGCTGGAACCGTTCCGGAAGGCCGGCGCGAAGGTCACGACGAGTCCGCGGGAGGTGGCGGCGAACGCGGACGTCATCTCGGTGACCGTGCTGAACGACGAGCAGGTCCGCGCGGTGGTCGCCGAACTGCTCGACACAGCGCGACCGGGCACGGTCGTGGCCGTGCACTCCACCATCAGCGACGTCACCGCGGTCGAACTCGCCGACCGTTGCCGGGCGCACGGCGTCGACCTGATCGACGCACCCGTCAGCGGCGGCGCCCCCGGGGCACACCAGGGGAAGCTGGCGGTGATGGTCGGGGCGAGCGAAGACGCGTTCGAGAAGGTCCGGGAGCCGTTCGGGCACTGGGCCGAACTCGTCGTGCACGCGGGCGACGTGGGCGCGGGCACCCGGATGAAACTGGCCCGGAACCTGCTGCATTTCGTCTCGTTCACCGCCGCCGCCGAGGCGCAGCGGCTCGCCGAGGCCGCCGGTCTCGACATCACCGAACTCGGAAAGGTGGTCCGCCACACCGACGCGATCACCGGTGGTGCCGGCGCGATCATGCTCCGCGACACCACCGACCCGCTCGACGTGAACGACAACTGGTACCCGATCATGTCCCATGTCCGGGACCTCGGGGAGAAGGACCTGTCGCTGGCGATCGGACTCGGCACCCGGCTCGACGTCGCGTTGCCATTCGCGCGCCTCGCGCTGTCGGGGCTCGGCCCGGGGCTCGGCGTCGACAGCACCGTGGACGAGCACGAGGAGGAGCAGCCATGACCGACGACACCCGCACCCGCGGCCTGGCCATGATGGAGAAGGTCTACGGATTCGAGATGCAGGACGGCCCCGGCGCGCATTTCGCCGTCACCGCCGACCACCTGTTCGCCGACATCTGGTCACGACCGGGGCTGAGCATCCGCGACCGCCGGCTTCTGCTGCTCGGTGCGCTCACCGCGCAGGGACTCGTCGATGTCGCCGAGATCCAGGTGGGCGCGGCCCTGCACAACGAGGAACTGGACGAGGACCAACTCCGGGAGATCGCCCTGTTCCTGTGCCACTACGTGGGCTGGCCGTTGGGGACGAAACTCGACGCAATGATCGGCGGAGTGCTACACAAGCGGAAGAAGGCGGCCAGAGCGGCCGCCCCGGACGCAGAGGCCACATGAGCACCGAACATCTGACACCAGAGCTACTTCGACTCGCCGACTCCGTCCCCGGCTTCATGCCGGAGGACGAGGGGACAGCCCTGCACGAGGCCGCGATGCTGTACCTGACTCCCGGTGGGGTGGGCGTCGAGATCGGCACGTACTGCGGCCGCTCCACGATCTACCTGGGGGCAGCGGCCAGGGCGCGCGGCGCCCGCGTCGTCACCGTCGATCACCATCACGGTTCCGAGGAGCACCAGCCGGGCTGGGAGTTTCACGAGCCGGCGTTCGTCGACCCGCACACCGGTCGGCTCGACACGGTCGGCCGGTTCCGGCACACGATGGCGGATTCGGGGCTCGAGGAGTACGTGGTGGCGGTGCTGGGGCGGTCGTCGACGGTCGCGACGTTCTGGCGCACCCCCGTGGACTTCGTGTTCATCGACGGCGGGCACACGTCGGAGGCGGCGTCGGCGGATCTCGAGGGGTGGGCGCCGTGGGTGAACGTGGGCGGCGCCCTGGTGATTCACGACGTGTTCCCGGATCCGGCCGACGGCGGGCGGCCGCCGTTCGAGATCTACGAACGAGCCCTGGCGTCAGTACAATTCAAGGAGACGTCCGTCACCGGCTCGCTGCGCGTTCTCGAGCGGGTGGGCGGTCAGACCGGCGAACCGCTGGCATGACAGTAGTCGCCGCACCGGTCGGGGCCGATCGGTAGTCCCACGGGCAGCGCCGCGTCCCGGAAGATCCCGTGTCCGGGCGTGGTGCGGGACAACGCGTCCGCGGCGAGGATCATCGCACCGCCCGTCCACGTGGTCTGCTCGACCGGCCACCGTTTGCCGTCGCTGTAGACGAGTCCGGTCCAGTACGAGCCGTCCGGATCCCGCAGGTGCTGCATGGCGGTGAACTGCGCGAGCGCGCGGGCGTGCTCCCCCATCGCGTCGAGCGCCAGCACCAGCTCACACGTTTCGGCGCCGGTCACCCACGGCCGGTGGTCCACGCAGCGGATGCCCAGCCCCTCGACCACGAAATCGTCCCACCGCGAGTCGATACGGTCCGACGCGGCCTCACCGCGGACGGCGCCCCCGAGGATCGGGTAGTACCAGTCCATGGAGTATTCGTCCTTGATCGCGAACGACTCCGGGTGCTGCCTGATCGCGTGCCCAAGTGTGTATTTCGCGAACTCCCATTCCGGTTGCGGGTCGTCGACCAACCGGGCGAGCAGCAGACCACAGTGCAGGCTGTGGTGAATGCTGGAGTTCCCGGTCAGCAGCGCCTCCGCACAGTCCTGCCCGTTCTCGCCGCGGGCCCACCAGATTTCGCCGCTGAGCGCCTGCATGTCGACGACGAAGTCGAGTCCGCCCTGCACCGACGGCCACAGCCTGTCGACGAAGTTCCGGTCGCCGGTGATCAGGTAGTGGTGCCACACCCCGACCGCAAGGTAGGCGCAGAAATTGCTGTCGGAATCGTGATTCTCGACGGTCCCGTCGCGGAACTTCATCGGCCACGAACCGTCCGGTCGCTGCGTGCGCCGCGACCACTCGTACGCGCCCTCCGCCTCGTCGCGCAGTCCGGCCGCGGTGAGCGCCATGGCGGATTCGACGTGATCCCACGGGTCGGTGTGCCCGCCGGCAAACCACGGCAGCGCCCCCGACGACTCCTGCGCTGCCGCGATCGACCGTGCCGTCTGTCGGACCTGGCTCTCCGACAGCACGTTCGGTACCGACGGGACGCCGGCGGCTCTCACCGCGGCGCCTTCACCACGCTCGGTTCCCTGGGCTTCTCGAGGTAGAACACGACGCTCTTGCCGACCACCGGGTTGAGCACCTTCTCCGCGGTGCGCGTCAGCCAGGGCGCTTTCATCATGTCCCACACCAGAACCTGGTGGTAGGCCTTCGCTAGGGGATTGTCGTTGTTCTCCACTCCCACCGCGCACTTGAGCCACCAGTACGGGGAATGCAGGGCGTGCGCGTGGTCGCGGCCCCGCACCTCCAGCCCGGCGGCGGTGAGCTTCTCCGCCAGTTCGTCGGCGCGGTAGATGCGGACGTGACCGCCCTCCACCTCGTGGTACGCGTCGGACAGCGCCCAGCAGATCTTCTCCGGCAGCCACCGCGGAACCGTCACCGCCGCAACACCACCCGGCTTGAGGATGCGAGTCAGCTCGGCGATGGCGCGGCCGTCGCGCGGAACGTGTTCGAGGACCTCGGAGATGAGGACGACGTCGAACGTCGCATCCTCGTACGGCAGGTTCAGCGCGTCGCCGACCTCCACCCGCGCCGAGGCGCCCGCGGGGACCTCGCCGACCTCGGCCATCGCCACGAACATCTTCTCGACGTCCGCGAGTTCGTCGGCGTTCTGGTCGAAGGCGATGACGTCGGCGCCGCGTCGATACAGCTCGAACGAGTGCCGTCCGGCACCGGCCCCGATGTCGATCACCTTGTCGCCGGGCTTCACACCCAGCCGGTCGAAGTCCACGGTCAGCACGATCGGCCTCCTTGACGGGTCTGCGCTATCGCTTCGGCATAGGTTTGCGCGGTTGTCGCGGCCACGGCGGCCCAGCTGTAGCGCTCGAGCACGCGGCGGCGACCACCGTCGCCGAGCAGGCCGCGGCGCTGCGGGTCGTCGAGCAACGCGCCCAGCACGTCCGCGAGTTCCTGCGGGTCGCCGGGCGTCACCAGCACTCCCGCCTCCTCGTCCGTTCCGACCACCTCGGGAATGGCACCTGCACGGCTCGCGACCAGCGGGGTGCCGCACGCCATCGCCTCGACGGCAGGCAGCGAGAAGCCTTCGTACAGCGACGGCACGCACGCGACGTCGGCGGACGCCAGCAGCGCGGCCAGTTCTGCGTCGTCGATGCCCGACACGGTTCGGACGACGTCACCGATGGCCAATTCCTCGATGAGCTTCTCCGTGACTCCGCCGGGTGCCAGCTTGGTGACCAGCACCAGTTCGACGGCGCGCTCGGTGTGCACCTTCGCGACGGCTTCGAGGAGCGTCGACACCCCCTTCAGCGGCATGTCGGCGCTGGCCACGCACACGACGCGGCCCGGAACCCGTTCGGCGGCCGGGGGTCGGAACACCTCGGTGTCCACCCCCAGCGGAACGGTCCGCAGGTTCGCGGCGGGAACGTCGAACGCGGCGCTGATGTCGTCGGCGGACGACTGCGACACCGTCAGCAGTGCGGGGATGGCGCGCGCCACCCGTTTCTGCATGCGCAGGAAGCCGTACCAGCGACGGACCGTCACCTTGCGCCACCACTTCGCCGACGCCAGGTCCAGCTCGCGGTCGCGGGTGATCGGATGGTGGATGGTGGCGACCACGGGGAGCCCGGCCTTCCGGAGTTGCAGCAGCCCGTAGCCGAGGCACTGGTTGTCGTGCACCACGTCGAACTCGTCGGCCCGCTTCTTCAGCAGTCGCGCGGCGCGGAGGCTGAACGTGAGCGGTTCCGGGAAACCGGCCGTCCACATGGTCGCGACCTCGAGCACGTCGACGGCGTCGCGGAACTCACGGGGGTGCGGCGTTCTGAACGGATCCGGCTCGCGGTACAGGTCGAGGCTGGGGACCTTCGTCAGCGTCACCCGGGGGTCGACGTCCGGGTACGGCTGGCCCGAGAACACCTCCACCTGATGGCCGAGTTCGACCAGCTCACGGCTGAGATGGCGGACGTACACACCCTGCCCACCGCAGTGGGGCTTGCTTCGGTACGACAAGAGTGCGATGCGCACGGACTTCGGCCTCTCCTCGAGCAGTTGGCAAGCAATACTAGAACACGTTCTTACTCGGGGTGTGTCCTTGTTCCATCCAACCGCACTCACTCACCCCACCGCGGTCGACTCGCGCAATCCCTCGAGTTTTCCCGCCAGGCGTCCGAGGTAGGCGAGGACCTCCTCCTCGCTGCGGTCGGGCACTCCGTACACCACTTCGGTGACGCCGAGGTCCTTCCATCGGCGCAACTTGTCGACGTCCGGTTTGCCGTCGAGCACGACGATCCGCGGTTCGCCGTCCCTGCCGGCCTCGCGCCACATCCGCTGCAGCGCGGCGACGCGGTCGTCGATGTCCTGCTCGATCGGAGTGGTCATCCAGCCGTCGGCGGATTTCACGATCCACCGGAAGTTCTTGTCGTTGCCGGCGGCGCCGACGACCACCGGCGGCACCCGCACCGGCTTGGGCCACGCCCAGCTCGGACCGAAGCTCACGAACTCGCCGTCATAGGACGCCTCGTCCTGCGTCCACAACGCGCGCATCGCCTCGAGGTACTCCCGCAGCATCGTCCGCCGCCGCCCCGGCGGGACGTTGTGGTCGGTGAGCTCGTCCAGATTCCACCCGTACCCCACGCCGAGGATCACCCGCCCGCCGCTGAGGTGGTCGAGCGAGGCGATCGTCTTGGCCAGCGTGATCGGATCGTGCTCCACGGGCAGCGCCACCGACGTGCCCAGTTCGATCCGCTCCGTGACCGCAGCCGCCGTGGCGAGGGCCACCCACGGGTCGAGGGTGCGCATGTAGCGGTCGTCGGGCAGCGACGCGTCCCCCGTCTGAGGATGCGCCGCATCGCGTTTCACCGGAATGTGTGTGTGCTCGGGCACGTAGAACGAGTCGAATCCGGCGGCCTCTGCACCCCTCGCGGCCGAGGCCGGCTCGATCCCGCGGTCACTCGTAAACAACGTTATGCCGAATTTCACGAATTCTCCTTGGCCGAGAGCCATTTCCTTCATGCACAGTAACTTCTGGACACCTGTTTATCAATGTGTCCAAACAACTATCCAGTTCTCCGCGCGGCCGGACGAACGGGACGCTCGTTCGATCTGACGCAACGGGCGTCCCGTTCGTCCCCCAGGTGAGCGGCAATGCGTCCCCCGGCACACATCGCCACTCACCTGCTCAGGCGCCGTAGACCGGGACCGGGTCCTCCGCCTTCGCGAGCAGGTCCGCGACGACGGGCCCGATCTCCTTCGGCTCCCAGCGCGCACCCTTGTCCTGGGCCGGGCCGTGCCGCCAGCCCTCGGCGACGGTGATCTTGCCTCCCTCGACCTCGAACACGCGACCGCTCACATCCTTCGACTCCACACTCCCGAGCCACACGACGAGCGGGGAGATGTTCTCCGGCGCCATCGCGTCGAAGCCCTCCTCGGGGGCGGCCATCGCCTCGGCCATCGCACCACCGGCGCCCACCGTCATCCGGGTACGGGCGGCGGGCGCGATCGCGTTGACGGTGACGCCGTAGTTCTTCAACTCCGCGGCCGCCTGAATGGTCAGCTCCGCGATCCCCGCCTTCGCGGCGGCGTAGTTGCCCTGCCCGATCGAGCCCTGCAGTCCGGCACCGGAACTGGTGTTGACGACTCGGGCGTCGATCGGATTGCCCGCCTTCGCCTCGGCCCGCCAGTACGCGGCGGCGTGCCGCAGCGTCGCGAAATGCCCCTTGAGATGCACCCGTACGACGGCGTCCCACTCCTGCTCGCTCATCCCGACGAGCATGCGGTCGCGCAGGAATCCGGCGTTGTTCACCAGCACGTCGAGCCGCCCGTACGTGTCGATCGCCGTCCGGATCAGGTTCTCGGCCCCGGCCCAGTCCGCGACGTCGTCGCCGTTGACGACGGCCTCGCCACCTGCGGCCACGATCTCCGCGACCACCTGCTCGGCGGGACTCTCCCCGGTCGCGGAACCGTCGAGTCCGGCCCCGATGTCGTTGACCACGACCTTCGCCCCCTCGGCGGCGAACGCCAGCGCGTGGGCGCGTCCGATTCCGCGCCCGGCGCCCGTCACGATGACGACGCGACCGTCGACCACTCCACTCATGCCTTCTCCTCTGTAGATACTGTTGCTGCCGCCAGGAAGGCGGGTCGTTCCCCGCCGCCGTGGACGGTCAGTGTCGAACCGCTGACGTACGCCGCCAACGGTGAAGCCAGGAATACCGCGCAGTTGCCGACATCCTCGGGGCAGGCCATCCGGCCCAGCGGGACCGTGTTCCCGACGGCCGCGATTCCCGCCTCGTCCCCGTAGTGCAGGTGCGCGAGTTCGGTGCGAACCAGGCCGACGACCACCGAGTTGACCCGCACCTTCGGCGCCCACTCGACCGCCAGGCTGGTGGTCAGGCTGTCGACGCCGGCCTTCGCCGCCCCGTACGCCGCAGTGCCCGGCGAGGGCCGCGACCCGCTGACACTGGAGATGTTGACGATCACGCCACCCGAATCCTGGGTCTGCATCTGAGCGTTCGCGACCTGCGAGACGAGCAGCGGGGCAAGGAGGTTCAGCTCGACGATCTTCGAGTGGAACTTCGGGCTCGCGTCCGCTGCGAGGGCGAACGGCGCCCCGCCGGCATTGTTGACCAGGACGTCGAGGCGGCCGTGCCGCTCGACGATCCGGTCGACGAGACCCTGTACCTGCTCCGGGTCGCGGATGTCGCACGGTAGGAATTCGGCGGCGCGTCCGTCCACCGCCACGGGGTCGTCGCCCGGCCGGCGAGCGCAGGCGACCACCGTCGCCCCCGCCCGCAGGAAGGTGCGGCTGATGCCCGCGCCCACCCCGCGAACTCCGCCGGTCACGAGCACGACGCTTCCGGTCATGTTGGAACCTGTTTCCATCGTGCTACCCTACCAAGCAATTGCTTGGTGCGTGAAGTGCGGATCTGACGAGGAGAAAACAGTGGGAATTCGGAGCGAGACAGATCCGGGGGGCATCACCACGGTCACCGTCGACTACCCGCCCGTGAATGCCATCCCCTCCCGGGGCTGGTTCGAGCTGGCAGACGCCGTGCTCGACGCGGGCCGGAACCCGGACACCCACGTGGTGATCCTGCGAGCGGAGGGACGCGGGTTCAACGCCGGCGTCGACATCAAGGAAATGCAGGCCACCGAGGGGTACGGCGCGCTGGTCGACGCCAACCGGGGCTGCGCGGCCGCGTTCGCCGCCGTCTACGACTGCGCCGTGCCCGTGGTGGTCGCGGTCAACGGGTTCTGCGTCGGCGGCGGCATCGGGCTGGTCGGCAACGCCGACGTGATCGTGGCATCCGACGACGCCGTCTTCGGACTGCCCGAGGTCGACCGCGGGGCGCTCGGCGCCGCCACCCACCTCGCCCGGCTCGTCCCCCAGCACATGATGCGCACCCTGTACTACACGGCGCAGAACGTCACCGCCCAGCAACTCCAGCATTTCGGGTCGGTGTACGAGGTGGTGCCACGCGAGAAACTCGACGACACCGCCCGCGACATCGCCGCCAAGATCGCGGCCAAGGACACCCGGGTCATCCGCTGCGCCAAGGAGGCGATCAACGGCATCGACCCCGTCGACGTGAAGACCAGTTACCGCCTCGAGCAGGGCTACACCTTCGAACTCAACCTCGCGGGCGTCGCGGACGAGCACCGCGACGAGTTCGTCGAAACCGGCAAGCCCCGCTCCAACTCGAACAACAGGAAAGGCTGACATCGATGGCGAGCAAGCGCGACAAGAGGATGTCGCTCGACGACGCGGTCGGGGAACTGCGCAGCGGAATGACCATCGGCCTCGGCGGCTGGGGTTCGCGCCGTAAGCCGATGGCGCTGGTCCGGGCGCTGCTGCGCTCGGACGTCACGGACCTCACCGTCGTCACGTACGGCGGCCCCGACCTGGGGCTGCTCTGCTCGGCGGGCAAAGTGAAGAAGGCGTACTACGGGTTCGTGTCCCTCGATTCGGCCCCGTTCTACGACCCGTGGTTCGCGAAGGCGCGCACCGGCGGCGAGATCGAGGTCCGCGAAATGGACGAGGGCATGGTGAAGTGCGGACTCGAGGCCGCCGCCGCCCGACTGCCGTTCCTGCCGATCCGCGCCGGACTCGGCTCCGACGTCCGGAACTTCTGGGGCGACGAACTGCGGACCGTCACCTCCCCCTACCCCGACGCGTCCGGCCGGTCGGAGACGCTGATCGCGATGCCGGCCCTGAATCTCGATGCGGCACTGGTGCATCTGAACCTGGGCGACAAGCACGGCAACGCCGCCTACACGGGGGTCGACCCCTACTTCGACGACCTGTACTGCGCGGCCGCCGAGAAGCGGTTCGTCTCCGTCGAACGCGTGGTGGAGACCGAGGAACTGGTGAAAACCGTTCCGCTGCAGAACCTGATCCTCAACCGCATGATGGTCGACGGCGTCGTCGAGGCACCGAACGGCGCCCACTTCACCCTCGCCGGCGACAGCTATGGCCGCGACGAGAAGTTCCAGCGCCACTACGCCGAATCGGCGAAGACCCCTGAGGGATGGCAGCAGTTCGTCGACACCTACCTGTCCGGCAGCGAGGACGACTACCAGGCGGCCGTGAAGCGATTTGCAGAGGAGTCCCAGGCATGACCGAGACCACCACCGACGTCACCCGCGCCGAGTACTGCGCGATCGCGTGCGCCGAGATCTTCTCCGGCGCAGGCGAGATCATGGCCAGCCCGATGGCAACGCTGCCGTTGATCGGCGCCCGCCTCGCGCGACTGACCACCGAACCCGACCTGCTCATCACCGACGGCGAAGCACTGATCTTCGCCGACACCCCCGCCGTCGGCGCGAAGGCACCGGTCGAGGGCTGGATGCCGTTCCGGAAGGTGTTCGACGTCGTCGCGTCCGGTCGCCGCCACGTGGTGATGGGCGCCAACCAGATCGACCGGCACGGCAACCAGAACCTGTCGGCGTTCGGCCCGCTGCAGCAGCCGACCCGGCAGATGTTCGGCGTCCGCGGCGCGCCCGGCAACACGATCAACCACCCCACCAGCTACTGGGTGGGCAAGCACACGTCGCGGGTGTTCTGCGACCAGGTCGACATCGTCTCCGGCGTCGGCTACGACCGGATCGACCCCGACAATCCGGCCTACCGGTTCCACCACCTGCACCGCGTGGTGACCAACCTCGGGGTGTTCGACTTCGGCGGACCCGGACACACGTTCCGGGCGCTGTCGCTGCACCCCGGCGTCACCGCCGAACAGGTCGTCGAGAACACCTCCTTCGAGGTCGCCGATCTCGACGACGCACCCGTCACCCGGGACCCGTCCGAGGAAGAACTGCGGCTGATCCGCGAGGTCCTCGACCCCCGCAGCCTGCGCGACCGAGAGGTGTCGGTATGAGCACGCTCCGCACCGCACTGACCGACCTGGTCGGTGTGCAGCACCCGGTCGTGCAGACCGGAATGGGCTGGGTCGCCGGACCACGACTCGTCGCGGGCACCGCCAACGCCGGCGGTCTCGGCATCCTCGCGTCGGCCACGATGACGTATGACGAACTCGCCGCCGCGATCACGAAGACGAAGACGCTCACCGACAAGCCGTTCGGGGTCAACATCCGCGCCGACGCCACCGACGCCCCGCAACGCATCGACCTGCTCATCCGGGAGAACGTGCGCGTCGCGTCGTTCGCGCTGGCCCCCAAGCAGGAACTGATCGCGAAGCTGAAAACCGCCGGGGTGGTGGTCATTCCGTCGATCGGCGCAGCCAAGCACGCCAAGAAGGTGGCGTCCTGGGGAGCCGACGCGGTGATCGTGCAGGGCGGCGAGGGCGGCGGTCACACCGGACCGGTGGCCACCACCCTGCTGCTGCCGTCGGTGCTCGACGCCGTCGACATCCCCGTCGTCGCCGCGGGCGGCTTCTACGACGGCCGCGGGCTCGCCGCCGCCCTCGCGTATGGAGCCGCCGGCGTCGCGATGGGCACCCGCTTCCTGCTCACCCAGGAATCGACGGTCCCCGACTCCGTCAAACAGGAATACCTCGCCCGCGGACTGCAGGACACCACCGTCTCCCGCAAGGTCGACGGCATGCCCCACCGGGTCCTCAACACCGAACTCGTCGACAGCCTCGAACACTCCGGCAACGTCCGCGGACTGGTCGCCGCCGCCCGCAACGCGTCGAAATTCAAGGCCATGACCGGGATGAAATGGTCGACGCTCGTCAAGGACGGCCTCGCCATGAAGAAGTCCGGCGACCGCACCTGGCAGCAGATCATCATGGCCGCCAACACCCCGATGCTGCTCAAGGCCGGGCTAGTCGACGGCAACACCCACGCCGGTGTCCTCGCCTCCGGTCAGGTCGTCGGGCTGCTCGACGACCTGCCCACGTGCAAGGACCTCATCGACGGCATCGTCGCCGACGCGATCAAACGCATCGACGCACTCGGCGCCCTGCGCGCCTGAGACCGAACGAACGGGACGCTCGTTGGATCTGACGCAACGAGCGTCCCGTTCGTCCGTTTAGGGGGTGGCGGCCTTCGCCGCGATGCGCGCCCGGACCTCCGGCCGCCGCAGCGGGGGCACGGTCTGCGGGGGCTGCTTGCGCGCCGGCAGTGCGGCGAGGAGCTTCGTGGTGGCCTCGGTGACGACGGCTACCGCCTCCTCGAACGGTTCACGGTTGGCGTCGGAGAGCTTCTGGATTCCGCTGACCTTCCGGACGTATTGACGCGCCGCCGCCTCGATCTCCTCCGCGGTGGCCGCCGGTTCGAGTCCGCGCAGCTCGGTGATGTTTCGGCACATGACTCGACGATAGCGCCGACGCCTCAGCTTCGGGCGGGCTCCAGCGCGTCGTCGTCGGCGGGCACCGCGGCGGGTTCGACGTCCGGGAGCGGGGTGCGGGACCGCGCGGCCACGACCGCGGCGCCGAGCAGGACGAGGGCGACGAGGCACTGCGAGCTGCCGATCACCTCCCGGACGGCGGCCTCCACCCAGCCGGACGAGGAGGACTGCAGCACGAAGTTGGGGCCGATCAGGAAGATCAGCGTCGCGGCGCCGACCACCGGCCGCCAGCTGCGATACTGCGGTGCGATCAGGATCGGAATCAGCAGGATGCTGTACGCCCAGTGGTGGGTGACGGCGAACGGCGCCGCGAGCAGCGATGCCAGGGCCACGACAGACAGCGCGATCAGGTGTTCACCCGACCGGGTGAACCGGTACGCCGACCATGCTGCGGCGGAGACGATGACGGCCGCGCTGAGCACCCAGAGGACGCTGGCGAGCCTGCCTTCGGCCCCGAGCCGGGCGATGACGCCGGTGACGGCCTGGTTGCGGAAGAAGTCGGGCGCGCCCGCACGTCCGGTGGCGAAGAATTCGGTGGTCCAGAACCACACCGACGACTGCGGCAGCAGCCAGAAACCGAGTCCGACGGTGACGAGGATCGTGGCGAGCGATCGTCCGATCGAGCGGAAGTCGCGGCGGACGAGCAAGACCAGCAGGAAGGCTGCCGGGGTGATCTTGATTGCGGCGGCGAGGCCGATCGCGATTCCGCGGAACCTCTTCGGGATCACCCCGGTGCAGTCGGCGACCACGAGCGCCATCAGGATGATGTTGATCTGACCGAAGTCGAAGTTCGAGCGCATCGGCTCGAGGAGCAGCACCGGGCCCATCGACAGCAGAGCGAGGAGGTCGGGGCGGCCGACGTCGAGTTTCGACAGCGCCACCTTGACCATCCACCACACGAGCCCGAGGTTGAGGGCGCACCACAGCGCCTGCAGGACCGCGGGGTCGATCTCGGCCATCGGTGCGAAGAGGATCGCCGCGAAGGGTGCGTAGATGAACCTGAACCCGGAACTGCTCGGGAAGTCCGCGGAGTAGAGCGGCAGCCCGCTGACGAAGGCGTGGCCGGCGTCGCGGAACACGGAGAGGTCCATCAGGTAGCCCGTTGCCGCATCGAACTCTCGGTAGGCCACCACCCCCACGGAGAGGACGCCCACGAGGAGCGCGACGGCATGGAGACGATAATCCCTGAACTTCGATTCACTCTGTAACAAGAATTTGTTCTTTCATGATCGGCGTCGTGGTCAACGATCCACCGTAGCGGGCCGTGACCCAATCGTGACAAAGGCGAGGTCGTGGCGCCCGAACCGCGCACTTCGTCATAGTTTATTCAGACTGGTATATTTCGATCATGCCCGGACGCGTCCTCGACAATCCGCTCGTCCTGCCGGTGCTCGGACTGCTTCTCGAATCGCCGATGCATCCGTACCAGATGGAGGTCACGCTGCGTGAGCGCAGCGAGGAGGGCCAGTGGCCGCTCAACCGCGGCTCGCTGAACAACGTCGTCGCCGCCCTCGCGGCGGCGGGCTGGATCGAGGAACACGAACGTGCGCAACGGGAGGGTCGGCCCGCCCGCACCGTCTACGCCCTCACCGACGCCGGACGCGCGGAACTGGTGAGCCGATTGGACGTCCAGATCCGCAGTGCCGCACGGGAGTTCTCCCCGTTCTTCGCCGCGATCAGCTACCTCGGTGCGCTGGGGCGCGACGGCGCCGTCGACGCACTCACCGAACGCGCCCAACGACTCACCGCGAGAATCGAATCCGACCACACGAAGCTCACCCGCGCGCTTGGCGACGGAGTGCCCGCCCTGTTCCTCGCCGAAGCGGATTACGCACTCCACGCCGCACGGGCCGAATTGGACTGGATCGCGTCGACGATCGCCGGCATTCGCGACGGTCGCCTCGTGTGGCCCGAACCGATCAGCCCGTCCCGAACGTCCCTTCCAGCCGGTTCCGCGAACCGGGGTGCACGAGACGCGCTGCGCTGACGAGTCCTCGGGACGACCAGGTGCGGCGTCGGATCAGCAGGCAGGGTTCGGAACGCTCGATGTGGAGGAGCCGGCATTCCTCGGGCGATCCGAGGATCGCCTCGACGACGTGCTCGCCCCTCGTCAGCGGAGCTTCCACGCTCAGATAGTGATTGGGCGTCTGCTGGGTGAAGTCCTGATCGAGATAGCCGGGCGCCTCGGCGGGATTGACGAACCGGTCTTCGAGCTGGATCGGCGTGTCGTCCTCGTAGTGGATCATCAGGGAGTGGAACACCTTGCCGCGGATGGAATCCCGGATGAAGGCGTTGGCCGGATCGGCGTCTTCCTCACGCACGTACACCACTTCGGTCCGGTGGCGGTGTCCGCGTTGCTGGATCTCGTCGGCGATGTTCTTGACCTCGAACAGCGGCGACGCCGTCTTCGTGGCCGCCACGAACGTGCCGACCCCCATCAGGCGCACCACGAGGCCCTCGGCGCTGAGTTCGCGCAGCGCGCGGTTGATGGTCATGCGGGACAGCCCCAGTGCGCCGACGAGCTGATTCTCCGAGGGCAGCTGATCGCCCTCCTGCCAGCGGCCGGCGTTGATCTGCGACACGATGAGGTGCTTGACGCGTTCGTACGCCGGGGCCGACTCCGTCCCCGGTCCGTTGTACAACGCAGCAAGCTCCGCGTCGACTACTGCGATCTCTACCACTGACACCCATTCCTCTGCGGCACCGACGAACTTCCCGTGCAGTCGGCCGTCTGCAGTCTATCGGCCGACTGCACGGGTGAGCCGCAATCGTGCGGTGCGCCCGATGTCACCTCACCATGCTGCGGAGCTGCCTGGTCGCCACGGAGAGAGCGGCCAGGTCGTGCTCCCCCGATTCCGTGACGGCGTCGAGCGTGTGGCGGGCCCGCGCCAGCCGGGCCGCGTTGCGGTCCTCCCACTCCCCGATCTTCTGTTCCGCCGTGTCCGCGACTTCGCTGCCCGCGATCACGTCGAGGCACAGGGCCCGCACCGTGTCGTACAACTCGTCGCGCAACGACAACCGGGCCAGCGCGTTCCACCGCGTACCTCGTCCCAGCTGCGAGACCCCGACCAGGAGGTGAACCAGCCCGAGGCACTCCCCGAGCCGGTAGTACACCTCGGCCACCTCGCGGGGGTCGCGTTGGGTGACGTCGGCGATCTCGACGATGTCGAGCAGCGCGAACCGGTCGAGCAGCAGTTGGACGCGCCCGGCCAGGTCCGCGGGGACACCGCGGGCCACCAGCGCCGCCGTGCGGCTGCGGAGACTCTCCGCGTCCCCGCCGAACAGCCAGCCCGCGACGTGCGGTGTCAGGTCCGCGACCCGGTCACGGAATCGGCTGATCTCCGCCCCGACCGCCAGCGGCTGGGGCCTGCGGGTGAGCATCCACCGCGACGCCCGGTCGAGCAGCCGCCGGGTGAACAGGGTCAACTCGTCCGAGAGCGCGGCGTCGAGGTCGGCGTCCCGGATGTCGCGGCGCAGTGACGGCAGGTCGAACACCTCCGAGACCACCGCGAACGCGCGCACGGCGTCGGCGCCGCTCGCACCGGCCTCCTCCCCCAGCCGGAAGGCGTACGTGATGCCGCCGTTGTCGACGACGTCGTTGGTGAGGACCGTGGCGACGATCTCCCGGCGCAGCGGGTGTTCGCCGATGGCGTCGCCGAACGATTCCCGGAGTCTGCGCGGGAAGTACCCGGCGAGCGCGTCCGCGAATGCCGGGCTGTCGGGCAGGTCGCCGGCGAGCAGGTCCGACTTCAGCGCCAGCTTGACGTGCGCCATGAGCGTCGCGAGTTCCGGCGAGGTGAGTCCCGTCTCCGCGCGTTCCCGGGCGGCGATCTCCTTCCGGGACGGCAGCACCTCGATGGCGCGGTCCAGACCGTAGCGGCCCTCCAGATGGCCGATGAGCCGCCCGTGCACCGCGAGCGACGCGGCGGCGTCGGCCCGGCTCGTGCCGAGCACGTCGTTCTGGGCGACGTTGTCGGACAGCACGAGACGCGACACCTCCTCGGACATCTCGGCGAGCAGACCCGCGCGGTCGCCGGCGGCGAGACGGCCGCCGCTGACCAGGGCGTCGAGCAGGACCTTGATGTTGACCTCGTGGTCGGAGCAGTCCACGCCCGCCGAGTTGTCGAGGGCGTCCGTGTTGATCCGCCCGCCGTTGCGGGCGAATTCGATGCGCCCCAGCTGGGTGAGGCCGAGGTTGCCGCCCTCACCGATCACGCGCGCCCGGACGTCGGCGCCGTCCACCCGCACGCCGTCGTTGCCCTTGTCGCCCACGTCGAGGTGTGTTTCGGTGCCCGCCTTCACGTAGGTCCCGATCCCGCCGTTCCACAGCAGATCCACCGGCGCCCGCAGGATCGCCCGAACCAGGTCGGGTGGCGACAGTTCGGTGGTCCCGGGCGCCAGCCCGAGCGCGCGCCGCGCCTCCTCGCTGACCGGAACGCTCTTCCTCGACCGTTCCCACACACCGCCGCCCGCGCTGATCAGGTCGGGCGCATAGTCGGCCCACGACGACCGCGGCATCGCGAACAGCCGTTCCCGCTCCGCGAAGGACGTGGCCGCGTCGGGGTTCGGGTCGAGGAACACATGCCGGTGGTCGAACGCAGCGACGAGCCGGATGTGCGGGCTGGCCAGCATTCCGTTGCCGAACACGTCGCCGCTCATGTCGCCGATCCCGACGGCGGTGAACTCCTCCGACTGGGTGTCGACCCCCATCTCCCGGAAGTGCCGTTTCACGCTCTCCCACGCGCCGCGGGCGGTGATGCCGAGCGCCTTGTGGTCGTAGCCGACGGATCCACCGGACGCGAACGCGTCACCGAGCCAGAACCCGTACTGCGCCGCAACGTCGTTTGCGATGTCGGAGAACGTCGCGGTGCCCTTGTCCGCGGCGACGACGAGGTAGGTGTCGTCGCCGTCGTGCCGCACCACCCTCGGCGCCGGAATGACGGCGCCGCTCGCGAGGTCCACGTTGTCGGTGACGTCGAGCAGTCCGCTGATGAAGCTGCGGTAGCAGCGCACACCCTCGGCGCGCTGCGCGTCCCGATCCCGCGCCGGGTCCCCGGTGGGGACCGGTGGACGCGCGACGACGAACCCGCCCTTCGCGCCGACGGGCACGATCACCGAGTTCTTGACCGCCTGCGCCTTCACCAGTCCGAGCACCTCGGTGCGGAAGTCCTCCTTGCGGTCGGACCACCGCAGGCCGCCCCGCGCGACGGTGCCGAACCGCATGTGCACGCCCTCGACCCACGGCGAGTAGACGTAGATCTCGAAGCGGGGCCGTGGCTGCGGCAGTTCCGGGATCCGCTGCGGATCGAATTTGAACGACAGGACCTCCCGTTCCCGGCCCGCACGGACGTAGCGGTTGGTGCGCAGGGTCGCCAGGACCACGTTGAGGTAGGCGCGCAGGATGCGATCGGCGTCGAGACCGAGCACGGCGCCGATCGCCGTTTCCAGCGAGGCGATCAGGTCAGCGCAGTCCAGAGTGCCGTCCGGATCGAACCTCGCCGCGAACAACCGGATCAGCGCCTGCGAGATCTCCGGGTGATCCCCGAGAACCGTCGCGATGTGGTTCTGGCTGTACGGGAACCCGCCCTGCCGGAGGTACCGCGCGTACGCCCGCAGCACCTCCACCTCCCGCCAGTCCAGGCCGGCCCGGAGTACGAGTTCGTTGAAACTGTCCGTCTCCGCGCGGGATTCCCAGGCTGCCGCGAACGTCTCCGTGAAGCGGTGCGCCAGCGCGTCGTCCACCGGCCCGGCCGATGCGTGCCGAATCCCGAATTCGTACATCCAGCAGCCGGTTCCGCGACTGTTCGCGACCGTGTACGGGCGCTCGTCGAGGACCGCGACACCCATGCTCTGCAGGATCGGGAGCACGTCGCTGAGGGAGGCGGGGGCGCCGCCGACGAAGAAGGTGAAACGCCAGTCGGCGGCCTGTGTGTCGAGCCGCGTCTCGATCGCGCCGTCCGTCAGCGTCTCGAACACCGCGACGTCGGTCCGGGCGCGCTCGGTGTCGAAGTCGTGCTTGTACACCGCGGGGAAATTCTCCGAATAGTGCGCGCGGAGTTCGCGTTCGGCTGCGTCGAACTCGTCGTGGAACCGGTCGTCCCAGGTCCGGCAGGCCCGGACGATCCGGCGCTGAATGTCCAGGCGCCGCGTGTCCGTCACCTCGGTGTCCGAGGGAACGCGCATCGTGAAATGCACCATCGCCAGCGGGTATTCGGACACGTTCGTGGTGTATTCGACGGCGGTGCCGTTCAACTCGTCGAGGAGGACCTGCTGGGCCGCCAGGCGCGTCCGCGTGTTGTACCGGTCCCGGGGGATGAAGACCAGTGCCGACATGCTGTCGCCGGGGACGTCCGTGCGCAGGAAGAGGTGGATGTGTTCGCGCGCGGTGATGCCGGCGACCTCGGTGAGGGCCGAATGCAGCGAATCCGGGCTCGCAGCGAACAACTCGGTCAGCGGCAGCGCCTGCACGACCTGCAGCACGGCCTGTCCGGAGAAGGAGTCGATGTCGAAGCCGGCGCGGTCGAGCAGGGCCCGCACCCGGCGGCCCGCACCCGGGATGTCCAGGACGTTCTCGTGCCTGCCCGCGGGCGTGAACACGCCGACGAAGCGGTGCTCCACCCCCGCGGCCCGGACGCCGACAAAAGACGGATACGCCGAACGGTGCACGGACACCGGGAGCGCCGCCTGCCCGATCGCCAGGACGGGACCGGCATCGGTGGCCGGTGCACGATCGCCCTCGCGGTCGTGAAGGACGCCGAGACTCTCCCGGGGTGCGCCGTCGGCGTCGTATCGCGCGTATCCGAGGACGGTGAAGTTGCCCGCTTCGCACCACCGCAGGAAGTCGGCGGCCTCCCGGAGTTCTTCGGACAACGCGTCCTGCCCGGCCTGCGCGTCGAGTTGCCCGGACACCTGGATCTGGAGTTCGCGCATGCGCGCCAGATCCGCGTTGACCCGGCGCACGTCGGCGAGGACGGCGGTCAGGGATTCGGCGAGTGCGGCGACGACCGCCTTGTCCGTGTCGGCGCGCAGCCCCACGTGGATCCAGGACTCCGCCGTCCCCGCGTCGGTGGCCGGACGCACGTCGATGAGGGTGCCCGACTCCGTGCGGCGGGCGGCGACGACCGGGTGCAGTACCTCCTCGATGGGGGCGCCCACCCGGGCCGCGGTGAGGAGCACCGATTCGACGAGCAGCGCCATGTCGTCGGTGACGATCTGCACGGCGGGTCCGATCCCGCTGGGGTCCGTGGCGTCGATACCGCGCACGACCGCGGCCCCGGGGATCCGGTGCCGTCCCGTCTCGAGATGTGTGTTCGCGATCCGATCACGTGCCTCGGGATCCGCATTGTCGGCGGAGGGGTGACCTGCGGTGCGGAGGTAGAGGTCGAGGAAGCGCTCGCGCGTCTCCTGGTCGGAAAACAGCTGCTCATCGCCCTCGAGCGGATGTGAGGACGTCGAAATTACTCTCATGTCAGTACCTTCCGTCGGGAGCATCGGGACTCCCGGCTGGTGCAGTGGCGGGCCGGCACGCTTCTCGGCTGGGTCCTTGGAGAACGCTTGACAGGGTGTTGTCTATACAGGACTATACATCTAACGCGATAAAAAACGTGAGTCAGAGCACACTGGAATCAGGACATGGGACAGAGCACCCGGGACCGACCCAGCTGCCGGACTCGTCACAGAGAGACATCAGGCCAATGACACACGAGGGACCTCCCGAGATCAGCCTCGCGCCCGAGCGTCGCACCATCGACGTCGTCCCGGACGACGAGCGCCACGGATCTCCGCGCAGCCAGTTCACGCTCTGGTTCGGCGCCAACATGCAGATCACCGCGATCGTGGACGGCGCCCTGGCGGTCGTCTTCGGCGCCGACGCGCTGTGGGCCATCGTGGGCCTGCTGATCGGCAACATCTTCGGCGGCGCCGTCATGGCCCTGCACTCCGCTCAGGGACCCCGTCTCGGCCTGCCGCAGATGATCTCGAGCCGCGCCCAGTTCGGCGTCCTCGGCGCCGTGCTCCCGCTCGTCCTGGTCGTCCTGATGTATCTCGGCTTCGCCGCGACCGGCAGCGTCCTCGCCGGTCAGGCCGTGAACGAGATCCTCCACATCGACAACGCCACCGTCGGCATCCTCATCTTCGGCGCGATGACCGCATTCGTGGCGGTGACCGGGTACAAGCTCATCCACGTGGTCGGCAAGGTCGCGACCGTCGTCGGCATCATCGGCTTCACCTACCTGCTCATCCGCTTGTTCGCCGAGTACGACGTGGCCGCGTTCGTCGGAATCAAGGGCTTCGACATCGTCACGTTCCTCCTCGCGATCTCGCTCGGAGCCGGCTGGCAGTTGACGTTCGGACCGTACGTCGCGGACTATTCCCGCTACCTGCCGCGCTCGACCAGCGAGCGGAAGACCTTCTGGTCGACGTTCGCGGGCAGCGTGATCGGCTCGCAGTGGTCGATGACGCTGGGCGCGCTCGTCGCCGCCGTCGCCGGCGACGCGTTCCTCAGCGACCAGGTCGGCTTCATCGGCGAACTCGCCGGACCCGCCGTCATCGCCCTGATGATCTACCTGGTGATCCTGGTCGGGAAACTCACCGTCAACTGCCTCAACGCGTACGGCGGATTCATGTCGATCCTCACCACCGTGACCGCGTTCAACGGGCAGTCGCGCATCTCGTCCCGGGCCCGCACCCTGTACATCATCGGGTTCGTCGCAGTGTCGATGCTGATCGCGATCGGTGCCAGCGCCGACTTCCTCAACAACTTCAAGAACTTCGTCCTCGTGCTGCTGATGGTCTTCACGCCCTGGAGCGCCATCAACCTGATCGACTACTACCTCATCTCCAAGGAGCGCGTGGACATCCCGGCCCTGTACGACCCGGCGGGCCGCTACGGCCGCTGGAACAAGACGGCGATGAGCTGCTACGCCATCGGCGTCGTCGCGCAGATCCCGTTCCTCGCGCAGAAGCTCTACACCGGCCCGGTGACGGACATGCTGGGCGGCGCGGACATCTCCTGGATCGTCGGCATCGTCTTCACCGCCGCGATCTACTACCCGCTCGCACGGCGCAGCAGCAACCCGCCCCCGGCCATGATCTACCCGGAACACACCGCCATGGCCGATTCTCGACAGTGAATCACGCTGACCCCCAGACTCTTCCACCTCTCTCGTTCGACCATCAAGGAGTACACGACATGACCACCACGACGCCTCCGGTTTCCGGACCCCGCCACGTGTCGGCGCCCCGCGGCACCGAACTGACGACCCTCGGCTGGCAGCAAGAAGGCGCCCTGCGCATGCTGATGAACAACCTCGACCCCGAGGTCGCCGAGCACCCCGACTCGCTCGTCGTCTACGGCGGCACCGGCAAGGCCGCGCGCAGCTGGGAAGCGTTCGACGCGATGGTCCGCACGCTGAAGACCCTGAAGTCGGACGAGACGATGCTGGTGCAGTCCGGCAAGCCGGTCGGTGTGTTCCGCACCAGCGAGTGGGCGCCCCGCGTCCTACTCGCGAACTCGAACCTGGTGGGCGACTGGGCCAACTGGGAGGAGTTCCGCAAGCTCGACGCCCTCGGCCTCATCATGTACGGGCAGATGACCGCCGGATCCTGGATCTACATCGGCACGCAGGGCATCCTGCAGGGCACGTACGAGACGTTCGGCGCCGTTGCCCGCAAGCGCTTCGGCGGCTCGCTCGCCGGCACCATCACCCTGACCGCGGGCCTCGGCGGCATGGGCGGCGCCCAGCCCCTCGCCGTGACGATGAACGACGGCGTCGCGATCTGCGTCGACTGCGACGTCACCCGCATCGACCGCCGGATCGCGCACAAGTACCTCGACACCAAGGCCACCGACATCCACGACGCCCTGCGTCTGGCGATCGAGGCCCGCGACGCGAAGCGTCCGCTGTCCATCGGCCTCGAAGGCAACGCCGCCGAGATCTTCCCCGAACTGCTCGCCATGAACGCCCCCATCGACATCGTCACCGACCAGACGTCGGCACACGACCCGCTGTCGTACCTGCCGCTCGGAATCGACTTCGCCGACATGAAGGCGATGGCCGACAAGGACCCGGTGAAGTTCACCGAGGACTCCCGCGCGTCGATGGCCCGCCACGTCGCCGCGATGGTCGGCTTCCTCGACAAGGGCGCCGAGGTGTTCGACTACGGCAACTCCATCCGCGACGAGGCCCGCAAGGCCGGTTACTACCGCGCGTTCGACTTCCCCGGTTTCGTGCCCGCCTACATCCGTCCGCTGTTCGAGGAGGGCCTCGGCCCGTTCCGCTGGGCGGCGCTGTCGGGCGACCCGAAGGACATCGAGGCCACCGACAAGGCGATCCTCGAACTGTTCCCCGAGAACGAGCACCTCAAGCGCTGGATCACGATGGCAGGCGAAAAGGTGGCGTTCGAGGGTCTGCCGGCCCGGATCTGCTGGCTCGGCTACGGCGAACGGCACAAGGCCGGCCTGAAGTTCAACGAGATGGTGGCGTCCGGTGAGCTGTCGGCGCCCGTCGCCATCGGTCGCGACCACCTCGATTCCGGATCGGTCGCGTCGCCGTACCGCGAGACCGAGTCGATGCTCGACGGCTCCGACGCGATCGCCGACTGGCCGCTGCTCAACGCGCTCGTCAACACCGCGTCGGGCGCGTCGTGGGTGTCCATCCACCAGGGCGGCGGGGTCGGCATGGGCCGGTCCATCCACGCCGGTCAGGTGTGCATCGCGGACGGCACCGACCTGGCCGCGGAGAAGTTGGAGCGGGTCCTGACCAACGACCCCGGCATGGGCGTCATCCGGCACGTCGACGCCGGCTACGACCACGCCGCCGACGTCGCCCGCGAGCGCGGCGTCCGCGTGCCGATGTCCGAGGGATGACCAACCGCCCGAGCGACCGTATCGTCGAACCACTGGAAGGAACAGCAGTGACAGCGAACACCTCCCGCTCCACAGCGCTGACCGGCATCGGCACCCTGGTGACCAACGACCCGACAGTGGGGGAAGGTCCGCTCGGGCTGATCCGCGACGCCGCCGTCGTCTTCGACGGCGGCGTGGTGGCCTGGGTCGGCAGCACCGACGCGGCGCCTGCCGCGGACGTCGGGTACGACCTCGACGGCCGGGCGGTGCTGCCGGGCTTCGTCGAAAGCCACTCGCACCTGGTGTTCGGTGGGGAACGCGCGGAGGAATTCGCGGCCCGCATGGCCGGGCAGCCGTACGCGGCGGGTGGCATCCGCAACACGATCGAGGCGACGCGGAACGCCACCGACGAAGAACTGCAGGCGAACACGCGGCGACTGCTGGACGAGTCGCTGCGGTCGGGCAGCACCACCGTGGAGTGCAAGACCGGCTACGGGCAGACGGTCGCGCACGAACTGCGCAGCACGCGGATCGCGGCGTCCCTCACCGACGAGGTGACGCTGCTCGCCGCGCACGTCCCGCCGCCGGAATACGCGGGCCGCGCCGACGACTACGTCGCCATGGTCTGCTCGGAGATGATCGATGCCTGTGCACCGCAAGCGAAATGGATCGACGTGTTCTGCGAGACCGGCGCATTCGACCGCGATCAGGCGCACGCCGTGCTCACCGCCGGAATGGCGAAGGGGCTGATCCCCCGCGTCCACGGCAACCAGCTCCGCGAGGGGCCCGGAGTCCAGCTCGCCGTCGAACTCGGCGCCGCGTCCGTCGACCACGTCTGCTACACCACGCAGGCCGACATCGACGCGCTGTCGCAGAGTTCGACGGTGGCGACCCTCTTGCCCGGCGCGGATTTCTCGACCCGCAACAAGTACCCCGATGCCCGGGCCCTGCTCGACGCCGGTGTCACGGTCGCGCTGGGCGCGGACTGCAACCCCGGCACCAGCTACACCACCAGCCTGCCGTTCTGCATCGCGATCGCGGTGCGGGACATGCACATGACCCCGGACGAAGCGATCTGGGCGGCGACGGCGGGCGGCGCCCGCGCGCTGCAACGCGCCGACGTCGGGGTCCTGCGTCCCGGAGCGCGGGCCGACGCCCTCGCCCTCGACGCGCCCTCGTACCTGCACCTGGCCTACCGGCCCGGCGTCCCCCTGGTCAGCGATGTGTGGCGGGGCGGCGAACTCGCCTGGTCCGCGCACGTCGGTCACGAGAAAGCGAGGGCATTGCGATGATGGAGAACCTGTTGATACCGCCGCCCCCCTGGGTCGGCCGGACGGACGGCACGTCGAGTCACCACCTCCGCTGGCACCAGGCGGTGACCCCGATGCGGGACGGCGCCGAGCCGGGCGCCTGCGTGTTCATCGGATTCTCCAGCGACGAGGGCGTGGAACGGAACAAGGGGCGCCGCGGGGCGTCCCGCGGTCCGGACGCGCTGCGGAGCGCGTTGTCGTCGATGGCGCTCGCCGAACCGCTCCGCGCGTACGACGCCGGCACCGTCGCGGTCACCGACAATCGTCTCGAAGCCGGGCAGGAGGCGCTGGGCGCGGTGGTTGCCGCGACGCTCGACGCCGGCCAGTTCCCGGTTGTCCTCGGCGGCGGCCACGAAGTGGCATTCGGGACGTACCTCGGTCTGGCGCAGGCGGCGGTCCGGACCCCGCGCAAGCGGGTCGGGATCCTGAACCTGGACGCGCACTTCGACCTGCGGTCCGATCCGGTGCCGAGTTCGGGCACACCGTTCCGGCAGATCCTCGAACGGGAACACGCGGCGGGCACCACCCTGCAGTACTCCGTGCTCGGCATCAGCCAGCCCAGCAACACCACCGCGCTGTTCGACACCGCACGCGGATACGACGTCCGGTACCTCCTGGACGACGAGTGCTCGGTCTCCGACCGGCACCGCGTGGCCGTGTTCGTCAGCGAGTTCCTGTCGGACGTCGATCTCGTCTACCTCACCATCGACCTCGACGTCCTGCCCGCCGCGGTCGCGCCGGGAGTGAGCGCTCCCGCCGCGTACGGGGTGCCCGCGGAGACGATTCAATTCGTGTGCGACGCGGTCGCGGCCAGCGGGAAACTCGCGGTTGTCGATGTCGCCGAGCTCAATCCGGCGTTCGACATCGACAACCGCACCGCCCGCACCGCCGCCCGGTTCCTCCATCGGATCGTCACGAAACGCATTCCGATCGTCGGCTGAGGTCGCCCGCGCGGCCGCGAGCTCAGCCCTCCCGCAGCACTGCGCGCAGGCGGGTGACGAATGCGTCCGGGTCGTGGGCGAAACCGATGTGATCACCCGGGAACAGCGTGGGCTCGATCCCCAGATCGGCGGCGAGCGCCCGCGACGTCCGATCGCAGAGTTGACCTCCCGACTCCTCGCCGATTCCGACCACGATGCGCGTGGACGCCGAGCACAGCGCGGCGAGGTCCGGGCACCAGCGGGTGGTCGGGCGCAGCATGTGCGCGTGCTGGAAGTACTCGTCCGCCTCGGTCTGCTCGTCCCGCTCGCCCCCGACCATCTGCTGGAACACCTCCTCGGGCAGGTGGATGTTCGCGAGATCCAGGAACTTCCTCCACGCCCCCACGACATCCCCGCCGAGGTGGGCGTCGATGATCTCGTCGGTCTTCACGCGCAGGTGCTCGCGGTCGTCGAGCAGTTCGTCCAGCGGCGGCTCGTGAGCGATCACGGTGTGCACCAGCTCGGGATGCGCCTGCACGAGCGCGAGAGCGCTGACGGCGCCGCCACTGGAACCGAACACCACGGCAGGGCCTGCGTCGAGGTGCCTCAGCAGCCGGGCGAGGTCGTCGGCGCGCATCTCCGGGGTGGAATCGCGGTCGCGGTCGTCGACCGGGCTGCGGCGGATGCCCCGCGGGTCCGTCGTGAGCACGGTGTGTTCGGCGGCCAGCAGATCGGCCGCGGGCGCGAAGGCGTCGGCGTCCATCGGGGCGCCGACGAGCACCACGACGGGACCCGAGCCCCGTACCTCGTAGTACAGCCTGGCACCGGGCACGTCGAGGGTCCGGGCGCGGGTGGTGGCGGTCGATGCGGAATTCATCGAGTTCTCCTCGTTGCAGGTGATCATCGGTCGCAGGTAGGACCGCCCCCGACGGGCAGAATCATCGGTTCCGTGGGGGAAATTTCTCGCCCACGACCTCCCGAGAGCCCCGGATCCGGAGGATTCGTGGGCCTACCACTGGAAGCACACGCGGCTAGATGACAGGATGAGATTTACGCGAACGGGATCTCGATGTGAGATCCCGGGCGGCAACTCAGGGAGTGAACGGTATGGCGCAGGGTGTTGTGAAGTGGTTCAACAGCGAGAAGGGCTTCGGATTCATCGCGCCGGACGACGGTAGCGCGGACGTGTTCGTTCACTACTCCGAGATCTCGGGCAGCGGCTACAAGTCGCTGGAGGAGAACCAGCGGGTGGAGTTCGAGGTCGGACAGGGCCAGAAGGGCCCGCAGGCCCAGAACGTGCGGGCCGTCTGACCGACGCCCCGATAACACTGTGACGACGAGGTCGCACCCGAGAGGTGCGGCCTCGTTGTCGTAGCAGGCCCCGGGACAGCTATCTCGAGAGGCCGAAACTTCCCACCTGGCTGCCGCCCACGTAGACGGCCCCGGTGTAACTCCCGTCGGCGTTGGGGGAGATCCTGTCGGTCAGGAACCCCAGACCTGATGGGCTGTAGTCGATGACGGTGTTTCCGTTCCCGTCCTGCGACGTCGTGCCCGCGAGTCCGGTCAGTCCGAACGCGAAGTTGTTGACGACCGTGTCGCCCTGAAAGGTCTTCCCCTTCCAGATCAACTCTCCCGCGGGTGTGGTGGTCGTTCCCTGATAGGTGCCGGACGGCGCGGCCGCAGGTTCCGCCACGGCCGCCCCCGCGCCGGCGATGACGGCGCCGATCGCCGTTCCCGCGGTGACGATCCCTCGTGTGATCGCACGCATTCTTGCCTCCCTCTGCCGTGCCGGACGGGATGTGGACTGTCCGTGCTTCGTCGAGTACCCCCTCCTGCGCGTGGGACACCGGCGCCTCTGGACAAATTCGGCGTTCTCCTTCATAGTCGATATGCCACCAAGTGGCATTGCTATTTCACTAGATGGCAATTTTGATCTTCCGACAGGAGTTCCCGTGACCGATCAGCTGCTCGATGCCGCCGAGTTCCGTTCCACAGTCCGCGCGTTCGCCAACCGTGAGATCCACCCCGGCGCCGCGTTCCGCGACGAGACGCGGGAGTTCCCGGCGGAGCTGGTGAAGCGACTGGGCGAACAGGACCTGATGGGCATCTCGGTGCCCGAGGAGTTCGGCGGACTCGGCCTGTCCACCAGGACCCAGCTGATCGCCATCGAGGAGGTGGCCCGCACCGACGCCGCCCTCGCCTCGATCTACACCGCGCACTACCTGGGGCTCGAGCCGATCCTCGTCGGCGGAACCGAGGAGCAGAAGCGCCGGTGGCTGCCCCGGCTCGCCTCCGGTGAACTGCTCGCCGGGTTCGCCCTCACCGAACCGGACGCCGGCTCCGACATCGCGTCGATGCGCACGACGGCACGGCGCGAGGACGACGGGTGGCACCTGTCGGGATCGAAGACGTACATCTCCAACGCCAAGGAGGCCGACCTCGTCGTCCTCTTCGCCAAAACCGATCCGTCGGCAGGCTTCCGCGGCATCACCGCGTTCGTCCTCCCCCAGGGCACTCCCGGCGTGAGTTACTCGGAGCCGCAGGACAAGCTGGGCATCCGATCGGCGCCCACCTACACCGTGTACCTCGACGACGTCGTCCTCCCCCACGACGCCGTGGTGGGCACCGAGGGTCGCGGCGGCAACATCGCGCTCACCGCCCTCAACCGCGCCCGCATCGACGTGGCCGCGATGGCGAACGGAATCGCGCTGCGCGCTTGGGAACTGGGCCGGTCCTACGCGGCCGAGCGCAAACAGTTCGGACACCCCATTGCCGAATTCCAGGCGATCCAGTTGCTACTGGGTGCGTGCGACGCACAACTCGTCGCCTCCCGGGTCACCGCGGACTGGGCGGCGGACGTGAAGGACGCCGGCGCCGACCTACGCCGCGCCGCGTCGGTGTCGAAGTACGTGGCGACGGAGGCCTGCTTCTCGATCGTCGACCAGACCGTGCAGATTCACGGCGGCGCCGGGTTCATGCGCGAATCCGAGATCGAACGCCTCTACCGCGACTGCCGGATCCTCCGGATCTTCGAGGGCACCTCGCAGATCCAGCTGCTCACCATCGCCGCCAACGCGCCGTCGCCGCGCTCGACCGAATTCTGAGAAGGGCTCGTCATGCCTACCCTGCCTCCCCTCGACGGCATCCGCGTCGTCGATCTCTCCCGCGTCCTGGCCGGACCGTACTGCACGGCTCTGCTCGCGGACGCCGGCGCCGACGTCGTCAAGATCGAACCTGCCGTCGGCGAGGACTCGCGGCACCTCGGCCCGTTCCGCGACGGCGAGAGCATCTATTTCAATGTGCTGAACCGCGGAAAGCGCTCACTGGCACTGAATCTCAAGGACGAAGCGGATCGCGCCGTGTTGTTCGATCTCCTCGACACGGCAGATGTTCTCGTCGAGAACTTCCGGCCCGGCGTGACCACCCGGCTCGGCATCGACTACGACACCGTCCACGCCCGCAATCCCCGGCTCGTGTACGCGTCCATCTCCGGTTTCGGGCAGGGCGGGCCTCTCGCGGGCGCGGCCGCCTACGACCTCGTCGTGCAGGCGATGTCGGGGGTCATGAGCATCACCGGTTCCCCCGAATCCGGCCCGACCAGGCTCGGAGAGTCGTTCGGCGACCTCGTCGCGGGACTGTTCGCTGCGTGGGGCATCAGCTCCGCCCTCGTCGGCACCCGGGAATCGGGTGTGGGGCAACACCTCGACGTCGCCATGTTCGACAGCATGCTGGCGATGCTGCCCACCGCGCACAGTCAGCTGCAGGCCTCCGGGGTCGCGCCGGCGGGAGTGGGCAATCGGCATCCCGTCTCCACCCCGTTCGACACGTACCGGGCGGCGGACGGACTGTTCGTCCTTGCCGTCGCCAGCCAGTCCGGGTTCGAGAAGCTCGCGCACACCATGGATCGCGCAGACCTTCTCGGCGACGACCGGTTCGCCGACGACACCTCCCGCACCGATCACGAACCCGCCCTGCGCACCGAGATCGAGATCTGGGCGAAGGACAAGACGGTCGCCGAGGTGGTCGCGATCCTCGGCGCGGCCGGATTGGCGAGCTCCGAGATCTGGAACGTCGAACAGGCGTTGTCGTCCGAGCAGAGCAGGCACCGGGGACTCGTCGAATCGTTCGAGCATCCCGTTGCGGGAACCATCGACTACGTCCGGCAGCCGGTCGTGTTCGGCGACAGCGCACGCCCCCGAGTCCGCCGCAGCCCGCTGCTCGACGAACACCGGCAGCCCCTGCTGTCCGAGATCTCCGCACGGTAGATTCACGCCGACACCCGCGACCGTCAGGAGAGACCCATGGCCCCCGGAGAGGTGACCCGCAGCGCGAGCCGCACCTTCGAACTGCTCGGCGCGATCACCGAGCAGGGCGGGCTGACGCTCGGTGACGCCGCGAAGGCCGCTGGTCTCGCCACGAGTACCGCGCTGCGCCTGATCCGCAGCATGGAGCAGAGCGAGTTCCTGGTCCGCGGCGACGACAACGTGTACCGGGCCGGGCCGCGGCTTCTCCAGATCGGCGCCCGGGCGATCAGCGACAACCAACTGCTGTCCCGGGCCCGGCCCGCGATGGTCGCGATCGCGGAGGGAACCCGCGAATCCACGTACCTGTCGACGCACGGCCCGAAGGGCACCGCCCTGTATCTCGCGCAGATCGAGGGCACCCACGCCATCCGGCACATGGGATGGGTCGGGCAGACGGTGCCGCTCGACGGCACAGCCGTCGGCGCCGCGCTGCGGGGCGACCTGCAGAGCGAGGGATACGCGATCGCCCACGACACCATCGAGGACCACTCGACGGGTGTGGCGGCCCCGATCTACGACGCTGTCGGGCGGATCGTGGGCGCGCTCAGCGTCATCGGGCCGACGTTCCGCCTCGACGACGCGCTGTGCGCGCGGCACGGTCTCGTCCTCGTCGAACACTGCCGTGCGCTGTCGGCGGAACTGGGCTCCCCCGCTACGTGATCGGCGCGTGACACCGGGCACACCGACGGGACGGTCGGCGCACCGTCGACGGTGACAGGGGTCTCGCCCGAGAACTCGAGCGGGCCGGTGGACCCGCACGGCAGGTCCGTTCCCCCGATCACGGCGTCGACGATGTCGATCGAACGCCTCACCGCTGATCGACGAACTAGTGCAACGCATCCGCGCCGACGTCCGCACTCGCCTGTCGCCGCGACACTGTCCCCGACGAGGTCATCCTCGCCCCCGGCATCCCGCACACCCGCACCGGTAAGAAGTTGGAGATCCCCGTGACCGGCATGCTCGCCGGCCGTGACGTGAACGTCGACCCCAAGTCCGTCGACGATCCCGACCTCCTCGCCTGGTACGAGGAACAGGGACGCACGCACTGTGGTACGCCATGCATCGGTACGCCATGCATCCGAATGTGACCCGCGGCCACTCAGAGGTCGCCCGTCCGGGCATGTCCACTCGGCCGGCTCGAGGACGACAGCGTGGCCGGCGACCGACGCGGCGGGTGAACTTGGGGGCTTACCGAGGAGAAATCGTTCACCCCATCGACATTGAAATCTGCCCGGTCGCCCACGTATGATCAATTGTCAGATCACTGACAATCTTGAGAGGCTCCTGCATGAACATCGACAGTGCGATGACCCCCTTGCCGGACGAGGTCGCACTTGCCTTGATGGCGGGCGATCGGTGCGCACAGTCCCACGGCATCGAGTGCCGAGAAATCGACGAGGGGTTCGCCGTGATGGCGATGACCGTCCGCGAAGACATGGCCAACACACTCGGAATTTGCCACGGCGGAATCATTTTCCTGCTCGCGGATACTGCGTTGGCATATGCGGCCAGTGCATCGAATCAGGCAAGTGTGACGACTACGGCCAATATCTCCTATCCTGCCGCGGCACGGACCGGAGACAATCTGCTCGCCGAGTGCTGGGTGTCGCACCAGGCGGGTAGAGCGGGAATTTACGACGTAGTGGTGCGCAGAGACGACGGACAACTCGTAGCGGTTTTTCGCGGTAACACCCTTCGGACCGGGGCACAGATTTTGCCCGCCGATTGAACGCTGACTGCGGTCGAAGCACGCTGTCCGGAAATAGCTACGGCGCAGCGTGTTTGGAGTGCTTTATCTGGGTAGCGACCCGATCGAGCAAGTTCTTGAGCAGGTCGCGTTCTTCGGGGCTCAGACAGCCGAACCATTCGGTTTCGAGTTCGTTCTGCTCAGTGAATGCCTCGTCGATGGCTTCGAGGCCTTTCGGGGTGAGAGTGACCGAGACCAGCCTCCTGTCGGTGCTCGAAGTGCGCTCTCGTTGTACGAAGCCATTGCTTTCGAGGTTGGACAGCACGCTGGATGCGGTTTGGCGAGTGACACCGGCCAGTCGGGCAATGTCGCGGGCTTCGATTTCGCCGAACAACCAGATCATGTACATGAGGTGGAATCCGCTCCAACTCCATCCATGCGGACGGTGGATCCGGCGCTCCGATTCCTGCATGTGCGCGTTCGAGACACGGATGATGGTCAGCCCAAGGGCGACCGCTTGGTCGTCGAGTCCTGCGTGACGTTCGCGGGTCAACCGCGCAGCAACCTCACCGAACTCCGAGCCCCTGACCGCCGACGCGGAGATGCCAGCGGAACCGGTCGGAGGAGCTGAGCCCTGCTGCGCCTTTGCCATGGCATGCATGATATTGCCTGGCCGATTGCTCCTGTCGGGCACGGTGCGGGTACGAGCGGCGTCGGCTACGATCTCGGCGCGACCCCGGGTTGATGTAGAGGCGGCGGCAGCGCGGTTCATGGCTTACTCCTTGTATACGTGGTCTGCGGTGCGAAGCGCGCGCCGCAGAATCTTCCCACTCGACGTTTTGGGCAGGTCCGGGAGAATCTCGATCACTCGCGGATACTTGTAGGCGGCCATTCGCTCACGACACCACGCTGTCAATTCGTCCGCGGTTGCGTCTGTTCCGGGTTGGAGAGCAACCACGGCCTTGACCGTCTGTCCTCGGTACGGATCCTCGATACCGATGACAGCAGCTTCCCGTACCGCCGGGTGCTGGTAGAGGACGGACTCGACCTCCCCGGGCCACACCTTGAATCCGGAGGCGATGATCATGTCCTTGATCCGATCGACGACGTACAACATGTGACGGTCGTCGAGGAGCCCGATGTCACCGGTGTGGAACCACCCGTCACGTAAGGCTGCGGCGGTCTCGTCCGTCTTTCTCCAGTAGCCGGTGGTGACGATGGGACCGCGCACCAGGATCTCGCCACGCTCGCCAGTCTCCACGGTCGCACCGGCCTCGTCGACGATGCGCAGTTCGACATCAGGGAATGGCAGGCCGTTCGCCAGCGCAGCGGTGACGTCATCGACCTCGCCTCGCTGCCCGGGCGGCATGAGAACGCATGCGGCGGAGGTTTCGGTGAGACCGTAACCATTGCGAATGTAGTGGCCGAAGTGCTCTTCGAACCGGTCCACGACCGCCGGAGACAGCGGTGCTCCGCCGGCCAGCAGGATCGTGAAGGACGAGAGGTGTTCACGGCTTGCACCTTCGGTCGCCATGAGTGCGGAGTAGGCGGTCGGGGGTCCCACCGTGAAGTGGGGGCGATACTCGGTGAACAGGTCGAGGGCAACGGAGGGAACGAACCGGTACGGCAGAATCAGGGTGCCGCGAAGGATGAGCGATTGCACCAGTTCGACGACGAGCCCGGTGATGTGAAACAGCGGAGCCATGGCAAAGATGCGAACACCGGCCGGAAGGCCGAGCGACTCGGCGGTGCCCACACCGCCCAGTAGAAGGTTGGCGTGCGTGAGCATCGCCCCCTTGGGTGGGCCGCTGGTGCCCGATGTGTAACAGATGACTGCCAGGTCCTCGGGCCGCGTGACGGCGAGAGCCGTACCGTTCGGCTTCTGCGTGTGAGCGACCTCGATCAAGTCGTCGACACCGGCGTGTACGCGACGCTGGACGGGACCGAACACCGCAGGCAGGTTCCGCGTCTGGAAGTCGAGTTCACCGGTGGTCACGGTGACCCGGACCGCGGTGCCCGTGATGACGTCACCGAGTATGCCGGCGTACCCCTCCTCCGAACACACCACGACCACGGCACCGCTGTCGTCGAGCAACTCACGCACCTCACGCGCGCGGTACATCGGGTTGACGGGGACGATCACGCAACCGGCCTTCCACGCCCCGAGCACGGTGATCACGAAGTGCGGTGAGCTCTGCAGTTGGACAGCCACCCGGTCGCCCGACACAACACCATGAGCCTGCAAGTAATGGGCGAAACCGGTGGCGAGTCGATCGAGAGTCGCGTAGCTCAGCTCGCCGTCGAAATAGGCGATCACCGCCCGATCCGGGACCCTCCGAACCGCTTCCTCGAACATCTCCGGCACGGTGTTCGCAACGAGGATCGCAGGGCCGGAATCATCAGTGGTCTTCAGAAGACGTCCTGCGCTCGTATGTGTCATTACCTATCCCCGTTGGCTGCGGCTCCCGCGAGTCGGCGGGACTTACATCAGCAGTATTCTTGTCAGAGGTTTGACAGTCAATAGTGCGACACTCTTTTATGTGAGAGTGATCCCACTGCCGAGTTCCCCCACGTACCTGGCTCCGAATCCGATTCCCCCGCCACCTGTGTCGCCATCGAACGCCGCTCCTCCGTCGCGGTGTTGCAGATAGCGAACCCACCCGTCAACGCCCTCGACCAGCCCACTCGATCGGCCCTTCACGCTGCCTTGACACAGATCGAGCACGATGATTCCGTGGCGGCCGCAGTGCTGACGGGTGCGACGTCGTTCTTCAGTGGCGGTGCCGATCTGACCGAATTCGACGCAGGAACAGCTTTCGCCTCTCCCTCCCTGCACCGTGATATTCACACGCTCCTGGATTCCATGCAGACGCCGGTGGTGGCCGCACTGAGCGGCTACGCATTAGGCGGTGGTTTGGAGTTGGCCCTGGCCTGCCACTACCGAGTCGCCGAGCCAGACGCACTGCTCGGGCTCCCGGAATCGACACTGGGATTCATTCCTGGCGCTGGTGGCACCCAGCGGCTGCCCCGGGCGATCGGAATTCCTCGGGCGCTCGCCGCGATCGTGTCCGGGAAGCGATTCACAGCGTCGGAAATGGCCGACACCGCACTCATCGATCAACTGTATGACACAGAGTTGCTGGACCGGGCGGTGGCGTTCGCCGCCTCAATAGCATCTGCTCGTCCCATTCCCCGATTGCGGGACCGCCCGATCGATGTCGGATGGGATGTCGATTCTCTGGATCGCCTCGCCCAGGACCTCATGACCTCCAACGTAAATACGTCTCGCCGTATCGCCGTCGCGGCGGTGCGTGCGGGACTGACCTGCCGCACCTTCGAGGAGGGTTGTGCCAGCGAGGAGTCGCTGTTCTTGTCGCTGATGTCCACCGACGAGGCCGCGGCTGCCCGCTACCGATTCCTCTCCGAGTCGTCCGTCGCCTGGCCGCGCCGGTTCGGCGAGCGTGCCCGACCGATCACGCGGGCCGCGGTCATCGGTGCAGGCACGATGGGACGGGGGATCGCCCTGTCTCTGCTCTCCGGAGGTCTCGAGGTCGCCATCCACGACACCTCGGTGCAAGGTCTGCAAGCCGGTGTGACCGCGGTCCGTGATTCGCTCGAACGAGCGGTCCGCAAAGGCACCCTGCCGAGACTGGAGGGCGACATGCGGCTGTCTCGCGTACGGGCCGCGGAAAGCCTCGACGAACTCGCCGAGGCCGACATGATCATCGAAGCTGTCTTCGAGAACCCTGAAGTCAAGCAGGACGTCTTCCGCGCGATCGGCGCCATCGCCAAACCTGAAGCCGTGCTCGCTACCAATACCTCGACCCTCGACATCGATCCCATCGCTGCCGCGTCCGGCCGCCCCGCCGACGTGGTTGGCATGCATTTCTTCAGCCCGGCTCAGATCATGCGGTTGGTCGAGGTCATCCCTGGCACTGATACGGGCGAGGCCGCCCTCGCCACAGCGCTGACACTCGGGAAGCGGCTCGGAAAGATTCCCGTGATCGCCGGCAATGACGACGGCTTCATCGGAAACCGGCTCGTGGACAAATACCTTC
This sequence comes from Rhodococcus sp. NPDC057529, assembly GCF_042802055.1. Classification (NCBI taxonomy): domain Bacteria; kingdom Bacillati; phylum Actinomycetota; class Actinomycetes; order Mycobacteriales; family Nocardiaceae; genus Rhodococcus; species Rhodococcus sp. NPDC057529. Next base: position 393,548 of record NZ_JBHVEY010000001.1, on the reverse strand, counting down.
GGCAAGCACTGCAAATATGCGTCGAGGGCGCGGCACCCTGGCAGGTCGATGCCGCCCTGCAGCGCTGGGGGATGTCCATGGGCCCGTTCCGGATGATGGACCTCGTCGGAAACGACATCCTGCGGCAGGCCCGAACGGCTTCACCGCACCGGCCCGACATCGGCAGGGACTGGGCGATCGCGGACGCGGTGTGTGAACAGGGCTGGTTCGGACGCAAATCAGGCAAGGGCTGGTACTGCTATGGCGATTCCGCCACACCGAATACGGATGTGACGGCCATGGTGCGTGAACACGCGGCAGCAAGGTCCATTCCGGCGAAAGAATGGCGGGACGACGCCATCGTCGACCGCTGCATCTTCGCGTTGGTGGCGGAAGGGGCACGCGCCCTCGAATCGGGGGTGGCTCTCCGCGGAGCCGACATCGACACCGTTTTCCGCCAGGGCTACGGCTTTCCGCCAGCCAAGGGCGGCCCGCTGTTTCACGCCGACCTCGTCGGCCTGGCCGGCACCGTCGAGCGTATGGAGCGATTCCGATCGGCCACCAACGATCCGTTCTGGGAACCTGCGCTACTGCTCCGCGACCTCGCCGCGACGTCGTCACGCATCAGCGCCTTCACCAACACCGACCGCACCAACGAGAACGAGGACCTGTGATGCACCGCCCCGTCTACACCGCCGACCACGACGACTTTCGCACCGTCGCCCACAATTTCGTCGACCGCAGCCTGCGGGCGAACGAGGAGAACTTGCTCCGGGCGGGGATGATCGACCGTGCGATCTGGTTGGATGCCGGCGCCCACGACCTACTGGGTTTGCACGTCCCCGAGGAGTACGGCGGCGCCGGCGTCGACGATTACCGATACAGCGCAGTGCTCGGCGAAGAGCTCGGCAAGTTCACCGCCGGCGCGGCCTCCTCGTTCGGCATCCATGTCGACTGCGCCGCCCCGTACCTCGTCGAGCTGGGCACCGACGAACAACGGCGGCGTTGGCTGCCAGGATTCTGTTCCGGCGAGATCATCACCGCGATCGGAATGACCGAGCCCAGCGGTGGCTCGGATCTGGCGGCCCTGAAGACGACCGCGATCGCCGACGGTGACGATTGGATCCTCAAAGGCTCGAAAATCTTCATCACCAACGGTATTCAGGCAGACCTGGTCATAGTGGCAGCACGGACCTCTCCGGAGAAGGGAGCCAAAGGGATCACCCTCTTCGGGGTGGAGGCTGGAATGGCGGGCTTCGTTCGCGGACGCAAACTCGACAAGGTCGGCCAGCTCGACTCCGACACGGCGGAGCTGTTCTTCGACGACGTTCGGGTACCGGCGACCAATGTGATCGGGGAGGTCGATCGCGGTTTCGTCGCAATGATGGAACGACTTCCGCAGGAACGGATCAGCGGCGCGGTGAACAACATCGCCAACGCCGGCCAGATCCTCACGGAAACCATCGGGTACGTACGCGAGAGGAAGGCGTTCGGCCAGGCTGTCGGGTCGTTCCAGCACAATAAATTCCTGATCGCCGAGCTGGTCACGAAGGTCGAGATCACCCAAGCCTTCGTCGATCGGTGCATCACCGAACATGCCGCCGGTCAGCTCTCCGCGGTCGATGCGGCGAAAGCGAAATGGTGGACTGCCGAGGTGCAGAACCAGGTGCTCGACGCGTGTGTGCAGCTACATGGCGGGTACGGCTTCATGAACGAGTACCGTGTCGCGCGTGCGTGGAAGGACGCCAGGGTGACCAAGATCTGGGCGGGGTCGAACGAGATCATGAAGGAATTGATCGGCCGCGACCTCGGACTGTGACCACGCTCCTTCCCGCTCACACGGAAGCACCCTCTCGCCCCGGCGGGAGGGTGCTTCCCTGTGCCCGGACGGTCTGTCGCCGTCAGCGAGCCGGTACCGTTGGTTCCTCGATGCTGGCCGGTGCGACAGTTTCTGGGGTCTCAGGGTTTTCGCTGAGCCCGCGGTAGCTGCGATCGAGTAGGAACACGAAGACTCCTGCGAGGACGAGCACGGCCCCGAAGAGCCGGTACAGATCGACCGGCGCCCAGCCCAGCTTCAGCAGGTAACCCGTGAGGATCGGGGCGACGATGGAGATCAGCCGTCCCACTCCGATCATCACTCCCACCCCGGTACCCCTGATGGCTGCCGGGTAGATCGACGGGCTGATCGCGTAGAAGCCGGCGATGCCCCCGTTGGCGAACATCCCGACCGCGACGGAGAGCACCATGCCGAGGGCGACGAGCTCGAAACCCGCAGCGTAGGCCACGAAGGCCACGGCACCACCGAACATCAAGATCATGTTGGCCAGCCGTGGCCGTAGCACGAGCGTCAGTGCCGCGAAGCCGAGTGCGCCGATCACCCCACCGACGTTGATCAGCACCCCGGCGGTCACCCCGATGTTCGGGTCGCCGGTGGCGTCCGTGAGGAGCTTCGGGGTCCAGGTGTTGGCGAAGTAGAAGGCTGCGACCAGGCACGAGTAGCCGAGCCACAACAGCACCGTCCGTCGACCCATGACCCCGGCGAACAGACCAGAGCGTACCGAGCGGGCAGCGCTGGCAGTGGTTGGTTCGGGCAACGAGGTGGACGCTTGGTAGCCGAGGCGAGCTGCGATCTTGTTGTACTGCGAGAGCGCATTCTTCGGCCGCTTCTCAATGAGGAACTCGGTCGACTCGGGCAGGGACCGGACCACGATGACCAGCATCAGCGCCGTGATCGCGGTACCGAAGACGAAAGCTGATCGCCACCCGTACTGGGCGATCAGTACCCCGGAGATGGCGCCGCCGATCGCGACACCGGCGGGCAGGCCGATGCCGTAAACCCCGAGCGCTGTGCCCCGGCGCCTGTCGGAGCTGTTCTCCGAGACGAGGATGTTGAGATTGGCGACGAGTCCACCGATTCCGATTCCGGCGAATGCGCGGTAGACGATCAACTGTTCGAGATCGCCGGCGATTGCGGACAGGCCCATCCCGATCGTGATCAGTACCAGGCACGCGATCGTCGTCGGCCGGCGCCCGATCTTGTCGGCGAGCGGCGAGAGGAGGAACGCACCTGCGGCCATCCCGATCAGCCCGGCGCTGAGCAGGTAGCCGACCTGGACGGCGTCCAGATTCCACTCCTTGCTCAGGTGCGGGGCCACGAACGCCATGATCAGGATTTCGAATCCGTCGATCATGCTCAGTACGAGGCAGATCGCGATCGTCTGTATCTGGTATCGGCGCATCGGTTGCGTGCGGATATGGGTCCGAATATCCATTCGAGGTACTTTCTGGAGTTCTGACGGAGGCGAGAATTCACGTCCGGGTATCTACCGGCGTGGATTCACGTCCAGTTATCTGTTCGCGCAGTTGATATTTGACGATTTTTCCCGACGGGTTTCGCGGCAGCCCGTCGACCACGTGAAGCTTGGTGGGCAGTTTGTACCGCGCCAGGCTTGCGCTTCCGAATTCACGCAGCTCCTCCAGCGTCGCGGCGTCGTGACCGGGCCGGAAGGTGACGACGGCGGTCACCGCCTCACCCCACCGCTCGTCCGGGACACCGATGACCGCGACGTCGGCAACAGCGGGATGTCCGTGGAGGACGCTCTCGACCTCCGCGGGATAGATGTTCTCCCCACCGGAGATGATCATGTCCTTGATGCGATCGACGATGAACATGAATCCGTCCTCGTCGCGGTATCCGACGTCGCCGGTATGGAACCATCCTTCCGGGTCGATGGCGCGGGCGGTGTCCTGCGGCCGATTCCAGTACCCGGTGGTGACGTTCGGTCCGCGTACGCAGATCTCGCCCTGCCGATGTGGTTCGTCGAGGGTGCGCCCCTCGGCGTCGACGATCTTGACGTCGGTCAGGATCGGCGGTGTCCCTGCGGAGCCCAACTTGGTCAATGCGTGTTCGGCGACCAGGAATGTGGCGCTGGGGGCGGTCTCGGTGAGTCCGTACCCTTGCAGGATCTGGATGCCACGGCCGGCGTAGAGCCGCAGCAGCGCCTCCGGGACCGGGGCGCCGCCGCAGATCGCCATCCGCACACTGCTCAGGTCCGCGTCCGCGAACGCGTCGGTCTGGCTCATGAATGAGAAGATGGCGGGGACACCGAACATCGTCGTGACCCGGTGCCGCTCGATGGCGGTCAGGCACTCGTCGGCGTCGAACGATCGCTGCAGAACGACCTCACCACCCTTGAACCAGGTGGTGAAGGTGGTCACGTTCAATCCGGCAATGTGAAACAGTGGCGCGGCGACGAGGGTGACGTCGTTCTCGAGCACATCGAACTGCGAGAGCAGGTTGATGTTGCTCCACCACAGGTTGGCGTGGCTGAGGATCACACCCTTCGGGCGGCCGGTGGTACCCGAGGTGTACATGATGATCGCGGTGTCGTCTGCACCAACCCGGTCTGGGGCCGAAAGTGGGGCATGCGTTTTGATCAGATCTTCGTAGGGGTCCCAGCCGTGCGCTGCCGTTCCGATCCCGAGGTAATCGCGGACGGGCAAGTCGGGGCGGATCCGAGTGATCGCCGGTTGATGCGCACTGTCGGCGACGAGGGTGTGTGCGCCGGCGTCTCGGATGATGTAGGCGAGTTCGGGTCCCGCGAGGCGAAAGTTCAACGGGACGAACACGGCGCCGAGTCGTGCGGCGGCGAGGAGCGTCTCGAGGAAGGCCGGCTGGTTCGCGCCGAGGAACGCGATCCGATCACCCCGAGACAGGCCCCGGGCGCGCAGTGCCGCTGCCAATCGGTCGACCCGGTCGAGAAGGGCGCCGTAGGTCAGAGTGTTGTCCTCGAAGGTCAGCGCGCTCCGATCGGCTGAGCGCGCGGCGCGGGCTCCGAACCAGTGGCCGAGGCCGATGTCCGGCGAATTCATGGGCCTTCTTCCTTCTTCCTTCAGCGTGCGGCGGCCGGGGTGGTGGCCAGCCGCGGGAACAGGGACTCCGCGTTCGCGCGGTTGATCGCCGTGTGGTCGGCGTCCTCGTAGTCGTCGAAGGATCGGGTGAACGACGTCGCGCGGGCCGCGGGCGCGTACGGCCAGTCGCTGCCGAAGGTGATGTGGGTGGGGTCGGCGAAGGCCAGCAGGCTGGGCAGCGCGTAGGGCGAGCCGGACAGTGCGGTATCGAAATAGAATTTGCGCAGGATGCGCAGACCGTCTTCATCGGTTCCCTGCGGGGACGCCACGTTGGCTGTGCGTTGCGCGGCGTAGGGCAGGAAGCCTCCGGCGTGAGAGAGGATCACCTTCAGGTTGGGGAACCGGTCCATGCAGCCGCTGCGGGCGAGGTTGAGGGCGGCCCGGGTCGTGTCGAGCAGAAAGTCTGCCGCGTAGGGCGGCAAACCCGGTACCGGATCGGCCGGCAGATGCGAGGGATGGACGAAGACGACGGCGCCGCGTCGGTCCAGTTCCTCGAGGAGAGGGTCGAAGGCACTGTCGCCCAGGTAGATTCCCTTCGAGTTCGCGAGCAGGACGACACCGTCGGCATCGAGATTGTCGAGGGCGTATACCGCTTCTTCCAGCGCCCCGTCCACGTCCGGGAGTGTCACAGTGGCGAAGAACCCGAAACGGCCCGGATTGTCGGCAACGACTTGGGCGGTGAACTCGTTGAGTTCGCGGGCCAGAGCACGTCCTTCCGTGACGTCGTCGGCTGGTTCGACGCCCGGAGTCGACACCGACACGATCGCCGTGTCGATGCCGTTTTCGCCCATCAACTCCAGTGCGCCCTCGGTGCTCCATTCGGGAATCGCCCGCCCACCGGCGGTCAAGCCCTTGTCGAGGAGCCAACGGCGGTAGCGAGGTGGGACGATGTGTTGGTGGGTGTCGATGCGGCCAGGCATGGTTTCTCCGTTCGAGGTAAAGGAAGCGCGAGTCAGCGGGTGACGTCGACTGCGGGGATGGATGAGGCGGACTTGGTCCCCGGTGTGGTCGGGTAGGCGGAGGTCCTCGGCTTCGGCACCATCGAGATGACGACACCACCGATCAGCGCCGGAACTGCCAGCGCGTAGAACTTCGCATCGAATCCGAGGCCGGCTGCGACGAGCCAGCCGAGATACATCGGACCGAGGATGCCGCCCACGCGGCCAACGGAGAGGTTGAGGCCGAGGCCGGTGGAGCGGACGCGGGCCGGATAGTAGGTACCGACGAATGCGTTGATCAGTGTTTGCAGCCCCGTGGTACCGAGGCCGACGACCGCGACGAGAAGGTACGCCACGACGACGGGTGGGGTGAGGGCCAAGGCGACCAGAGCCGCTCCGGCGGTGATGAAGGTGGTGGTCACCACCACCTTCTGCCCGAACTTGTCGGCGAGTTGCGCAGCGGCCAGCACACCGACCACGGCGCCGCCCTTGAGGGCGATGAGGAATCCGAGCGACGCGGTCAGTCCGTAGCCGGCCGAGCGCATCAGGTCCGGCAACCAGGTGCTGACGCCGAACGTCACGAGGAGGCAGAAGAAGGTGGCGATCCAGAACAGCACGGTGCCGATCCCGCGACCGTCACCGAATACCAATGCGAATCGGTTGCGGCGGGCCTCGATCGGTTCTTCGACGGATTCTGCGGTGGTGAGCGTCTGGGGCAGCGGAAGCTGGTGACGGCGCGCGAGTTCCTCGGCTTCCGCTGTACGTCCCTTGGCGGCGAGCAGGGCGATCGATTCCGGCAGGTACCGGAGCAGGAACGGCAGGACGAGGACCAGCGGCAACGCACCGACCAGACACATGGCGCGGAATCCGAACGTGGGTACCAGCCAGATGGCCAGGGCGCCGGACAACATGCCACCGACCCCGACCCCGATGAATCCGAGGGCGGTGTTGCGGTTGCGGCGGTCCGCCGGTGCGAATTCGATCAACGTCGCGGCCACGGTGGGCATGACGGCGCCGGCGCCGAGCCCGACGAAAAAGCGTAGTACCAGGAAGATTTCGGGATTCGGTGCGAACGCGGATAGGCCCATTGCGGCGGAGAACGTGGCAACCGCAGCGATGATCACCGGGCGCCGCCCGATTCGGTCGGCGAGTCCGGCGGCACTGAGTGCGCCGCAGAGCATTCCGATCACCGACGCCGATCCCATGTAGCCGATCATGGCCGGCGTCAGTGACCAGGCTTCATAATCGCGCAACGATGGTACGACGCTGCCGAACATCGCCAGGTCGTATCCCTCGGTCATCAGAATGGCGAAACAGACCGCGATGACCGACCAGCTTCCGCCACCGCGAAACACAGCCCTTTTCTCAGTGCTCATCAGAACTCCAGATGTCGCCCGCCCGAAGACGGGATGGAATGAGTACGCGCGGTGCGCGTCTACGAGGGCCGTCGTGTACGCGTCGCGCACCTACGGTGACATCGGTCACGCAGAATGTCAATAATCTGACAGTCAGATACCTGCCCATCCTCGAACCGGCCGTGGCGCGGCGCCGACACCCCGACCCCCGGCCCGTCATACAGTGAGTTGTGGCTACTTCCGAAACGAACTCTTCGCCTGCCCGGGCGGCAGGCGCGCAAACTCTTGCCCGCGGCCTTCGTGCGCTCGAGTTGATCGCCCAGACTCCGGGCGGAATGACGATTCAGGATGTCGCGGACGAATTGGGTGTCCACCGCAGCATCGCCACCCGACTCCTGTCGACGGTCGCCGAGTTCCGCTTGATCAACCGCGGACCGGACGGCCGCTACCGCGCCGCTGGAGGATTGGCCGCCCTGGCACGCGAGGTCTACGCCGGATTGCGCGATCAGGCCACCCCGCCGATGCGTCAGCTGGCCAATACACTCGGTGCGAGCGTGGCATTGTTCGTGGCCGAGGCCGAGGACGCCGTGGCTGTGGCTGTCGTGGAGCCGGCCGATGCGCCCCTCAGGGTGGCTTTCCGGCAAGGAGGACGCCATCCGCTCGATCGCGGGGCCGCCGGATATGCGCTGCTCGCGGCCCAACCGGAGCGGCCTGGTGAGAATCCGCGGGTCACGGAAGCACGCCAGCGCGGGTATGTCATCAGCTTCGGCGAGGTCGCGCCCAGCTTCTGGGGCCTCGGCGTCCCACTGACTCGGCCGGTCAATGAGCAGGCCGCATGCCTGACGCTGATCAGCGCTTCCAGGGAACTGGTCGAGAGCGCTCCGGACTCCCTCTTGAAGGTGGCGACCGAGCTCAGCTCCTACGCGATCTAGCACACCACGAACGGGTCGGCATCGAGCCGGCCCTCCCGCTCCTCGGCCCGCATCGGCCATCTTTCCGGTGCGGGCCGAGGTGTTTCCATACCCCTCCAGAGTTGTCAGAGTATTGACAAACAGGGGTGTGTCCGTGTTCACATAGACATCGTAACGTGCAACTAACGCTCAACATAGAGCGAAATGCGATCACTCCATCGGGCCGGATGGTAGTTCCTCGCAAGTGCACTGGCTACGATATCGTCAAATAATGATCGCGACTGTGCGATATTTGCACATGCTAGGTAGGGAGTTATGGACACCACCCACGACAGTGACGTTCTCATCGTCGGGGCCGGCCCGGCCGGCCTCATGCTCGCGAATATCCTCGGCATGTATGGCCGCACGGTGACCGTGCTCGAAGCACTGGACCAGCTCATCGACTACCCTCGCGGCGTCGGACTCGACGACGAGTCCTTCCGCACCATCCAGGCCGTCGGACTCGTCGATACCGTTCGCCCACACACCAATCCGCAGCACATCATGCGACTGGTCAACGGTGCCGGGAAGGTCATGCTGGTGAACAACCCGCAGACCGACGAGTTCGGGTGGGAACGCAAGCACGGGTTCATTCAGCCCGAGGTCGACCGCGCCCTCTATGAGGGCCTGGCGCGTTTCCCCCACGTCCAGGTGCATTTCGGGCACCGCGTCGAGAACGTCGAGGAGGACCGCGACTCGGTCACGGCCATCGCCGTGGTCACAGGCATGGACGGGAAGACGGTGGAGCACCGTTTCCACGCCCGCTACCTCGTCGGCTGCGAAGGGGGCAAGTCCCCTACCCGCAAGCGCCTCGGCGTCAGCTTCGAAGGTGAATCCCCCTCCACTCGCTGGCTGGTCGTCGATGTCGAGAACGATCCGTTGGGGACGCCGAACGTATTTCTCGGCGCCGACCCGAAGCGTCCCTACGTCTCCATCGGCCTTCCGCACGCGGTTCGCCGGTGGGAGTTCATGCTGCACGAGGGCGAGACAGAGGACCAGGTCACCGATCCCAACTACGTGAATGCACTCCTCGCAGAGCATGTTCCGGATCCCGCGTCGCTCGACTTCATCCGCCGCCGGGTGTTCACCCACCACGGCCGGGTCGCCTCGAGCTTCCGCACCGGGCGGCAGATGATCGCCGGCGACGCAGCACACCTGATGCCGGTCTGGATGGGTCAGGGCTGGAACTCCGGGATGCGTGATGCGACCAACCTCGGGTGGAAGCTGTCGGCGGTGCTGTCGGGGCAGGCCGGCGACGCTCTCCTCGACACCTACACCAGCGAGCGCAAGGACCACGCGCAGGCGATGGTGGACCTGTCGCTGACCTTCGGCAAGTTCATCAAGATCACCAATCCGATCGCGGCCACCGCACGCGACGCCGCCTCCTCGGTGCTCAATCGGTTCCCCCAGGTCAAGAGCTACTTCGCCGACATGCGGTTCAAACCGATGCCCCGCTACACCCGCGGCGTGTTGGCTGATCCCAGCACGCAGGAGAGCGGACGGGCCCGGGCCAGGATCACCAGCAAGCTCATCCCCGTCCGTACCGCGAACACCACCGTTTCCCCGGTCGGCGTGCAATTCCCGCAGCCGCGGGTGAACACCCGCGGCTCGGCGAACATCCTGCTCGACGACGCGATCGGCAACTGGTGGACCGTCCTGGTCTGGGGCAACAACCCGAAAGATGTTCTCCCCCAGCCGTCACTGGAGAAGCTGGCTGCTCTCGGTGCACGGCTGGTCGCCGCGGTCCCCGAGACCCAACGCGAATGGGCCGAACAGTACATGGACAACGACGTCCTCGTCGTCGGCGATCACACCGGACGGCTCAAGAAGTGGTTCGACGACCGTCCCACTCCACTGGTGTTCCTGCGCCCCGACCGATTCGTCGCCGGCGCCTGCCTGACCCAGCACGCCCCCGCCACCCTCGACGCGATCCTGCACGCCATGGCGTTCACCGGGAGCCCCGCGGCCACCCTCCTCGACGACGCACCCGCACCGCCATCCGACTCCGCCGCCTCGCCGTCCCACCCCCAGCCCACACAGGAAGAACTCGCCTCATGACCACCACCGCAATTCCCTCGTACATCACCGATTCGTTCTTCGGGCTCGAGGACAAGTGGATCGAGACCGCGCCCGGCGAGCTCACCCATTACCACGAACTCGGCGAGGGCACGCCGATCCTGTTCCTGCACGGGTCCGGAACCGGCGTCACGGCTGCGGCGAACTGGTGGCTGAATTTGCCGACGATCAGTGAGCACGGCCGGTGCATCGCCATCGACTCGATCGGCTACGGCCAGAGCGTGGTCGCCGACGGCACCGAGTACGGCATCAAGGAATGGGTACGCCACGCCGTCCGGGTTCTCGACTCCCTGGGCATCGAGAAGACCTGGATCGTCGGAAACTCCCTCGGAGGTTGGCTCGCTTTCCAATTCGCGATCGACTTCCCCGAACGACTGTTGGGCATCGTCTCGATGGGCACCGGCGGCGCCACACTCACTGGTGCCCTCGCCGGACACGCCAACCCGACCCTCACCGAAGAGGGCATCCGCAAGACCCTCGAGCTCTTCGTGGTCGACAAGTCACTCGTCACCGACGAACTGGTCGCGCTGCGATATCAAGCCGCGCTCAACGACACCGCCTCCGACCGTCTCGCCGACGTCGTCGCCGCCCGCGACCGCGACCGGCACGCACTGCCGCTGGACTTCGGCGTCCTGGCGAAACTGAACATCCCCGTCCTGCTCATTCACGGCACCCAGGACGTCGTCATCCCGGTCTCGCGCACCTGGGATCTCCTCAACGTGATCCCGCACGCCGACACGCACATCTTCAGCCAGTGCGGCCACTGGTCGCAGGTCGAGCGAGCCGATGACTTCAACGCCGTGATCACCCGGTACCTCAACTCCCACGGCGTCAGCCGGTGACCAGCGCCCAGGGCAGAAAGGAAACTCGGTCATGACACAGGCATTGGTGTGCATGTCGCACAGCCCGCTGCTGCACCACACTCACCCACCCGCCGAAACGAAGGCCGCCGTCGAAGCCGCGTTCGAACAGGTCCGCGCGTTCGTCCGCGACTTCGATCCGGACCTGATCGTCAATTTCGGCCCGGACCACTACAACGGCTTCTTCTACGACCTGATGCCACCGTTCTGCATCGGATATCAGGCCACCGGCACCGGTGACTACGACTCGTTCTCCGGAACACTGGACGTGCCCACCGAGATCGCAGAAGGACTCGCCCAGCACGTGATCGACCGCGACATCGACGTCGCGATCTCCCGTCAGATGGTGGTCGACCACGGCGCCGTGCAGCCGATGGAGATCCTCTACGACGGTGACGTCGCGGCGAAACCCGTTGTTCCAGTGTTCGTCAACTCGGTCGCCCGCCCCTTCGCGAAAATGTCCCGGGTCCGCCGATTCGGTCAGGCCGTCGGCGAATTCTTCCGGGACTCCGACAAGAAGGTGCTGTTCATCGGTTCCGGTGGTCTGTCGCACGATCCGCCGGTGCCGCAGATCGCCACCGCCACCGAGGCCCAGCGCAAACTCCTTACCGACGGCCGCAACCCCACTCCGCAAGCACGTGCCGCCCGGCAGGCCAACACGATCGCCACCGCCGTCAAGTTCGCCGCCGGAGAGGCCGACATCATGGACCTCAACCCAGATTGGGACCGGGAGTTCCTCGACGTCTGCCGGTCCGGCCGGCTCGAGGACTTCGACAGCTACACCGCCGACGAGATGGACGCCACCGCGGGTCACTCCTCGCACGAGGTCCGCACCTGGGTTGCGGCGTACTCCGCGTTGAGGGCGTGCGGTCCATACACCGTGGACTATCAGTTCTACCAACCGATCAAGGAGTACATCGCCGGTTTCGCCATCACTACCGCTCGGCCGCACTGACAACGACCTGTGCTTCGGCTTCTCGAGGGCCGCGTGTCATGCCGCAGGCCTACGGTGTCACCGAACAACACCTCGATCCCCGCTGTCGGTCAGCGCTCGTGTGATGCTCGGTGCGGTGGTGTGCACGGCGGGCCCGACGCTCCGGATGTCGACCTACCTTGACGCCGCTGCGCTCGAGAAACCCACCTTCTTCGTCGAAGAATGCCGAATCATCGGAAGCCATGATGTCCGCACCCTGACCAAAGAACTCGAGAGCAGCCGCCGATGCCCTCGCACAATCCTCCAGTAAGTGCCCCAGTGCGAGCGCGACCACGATCTGGCCCTACGCACCGTCGGGAGCGCAGACTCGCCCCTTGCCCGCCTTCGCGCTTTCTGCAGGGACGGGTTGATGTCCTCGCCGGTGAGCGACGGTCAGCTGTCCATGCTGGTCCGGACGAACTCGCGGAACGTGAGGACCATCGGTTCGCGGGCCCGGCCGCGCCGGTAGATCAGCGAGAACGGCGCCTGGTAGCCGAACGACGCGGGCAGGATCGGGCGCAGCCGGTTCCGGTCGACCCAGTACTCCGCGTAGTGCTCGGGCAGGTAGCCGATGTAGGCGCCGGACAGCACGAGGATGAGCTGCGCCTCCATGTTCTCCACCGTCGCCGAGGGTTGCGGGAATCCCTGGCGGGCGAGTTCCTGCTCGGACCAGTAGCCGCGGGTCACCATCCGCTGTTGCGTGATGACCTCCGGCGGCACCCGCTTCCTGCCGAACAGCGGATGTTTGTCGCTGCAGTACAGCCAGTGCTGCTCCCGGTGCAGAGCCTGGGAGACGAGGCCGTTCATCGGTGACGCGAACGCGCCGACCGCGACGTCGATCCGGTCGTCGAGCACCCCGACCTGCAGCTCGTGCGGCGTCTGGATCTTGAGGTCGAGGTAGACGGCGGGATGGTCCTTGCTGAACACGCCGATCACGTCGGCGAGCGGCAGGGTGGCGTCGGTGACGGTGGAATCGAGAACCCCGATGGTGAGGGTGCCCCGCAGTTCGCCCTGCAACGCGGCACCGTAGCGTTCGAAGCCCTCGAGCTCCCCCAGGATGCGGAGGCATTCCTTGTGGTAGAGCTCGCCCTTGCTGGTGAGACCGAATCCGCCCCGGCCACGGTGGCACAGGACGATGCCGAGGTGGCGTTCGAGCTGACTCATGTACGTGCTGATCGCCGAGGCCGACAGTCCGAGTTCCTGCTGGGCGGGCGCGAACCCCTGGTGCCGGACGACGGCCGCGAAGATCTGGAGGAGCTTCAGATCGGGCAGCGCGCTGCGCATCGTGCTCCTCCGGCGGGGTCGAAACAGGGTGTGAGCTGGTTCGCACCATTACTTCACGATTTTCTGAAGCGATTATTTGTATCAAGTGATTTATTTCACGTCAATGTTCTCCTACCGTCTAGGGCAACGGTCTGACGAGACCGGCACCGACCGATCCGCTAGGACACGTGAAGGACGCACCATGGACATCACCATCATCCTGATCTACCTGGGCGCGATGCTCGCGTTCGGCTGGTGGGGCAAACGCAGGGCGAGCAACTCCAGCGAATACCTCGTCGCCGGCCGCCGCCTCGGCGGATTCCTCTACACCAGCACGATGGCGGCGGTCGTCATCGGCGGCGCCTCCACCGTCGGCGGCGTCGGCCTCGGCTACAAGTACGGCATCTCCGGAATGTGGCTGGTCGTGTCGATCGCCGCCGGCGTGCTGCTGCTCAGCCTGCTCTTCGCGGCAAGGATCCAACGCCTGAAGGTCTACACCGTCTCCGGGATGCTCAGACTCCGCTACGGCATCGACGCCACCGGCGCGTCCGGTCTCGTGATGATGGCATATACCCTCATGCTCACCGTCACGTCCACGATCGCCTACGCCACCATCTTCAACGTGCTGTTCGGCTTCGACCGGACGCTGTCGGTGGTCCTCGGCGGCCTCATCGTCGTGGCCTACTCCGCGATGGGCGGCATGTGGTCGATCACGCTCACCGACGTCGTCCAGTTCGTCATCAAGACCATCGGTGTCTTCGTCCTGCTGCTGCCGTTCACGTGGAGCAAGGCGGGCGGGTACGCCGGCATCAAGGAACGCGTGGGCGAACAGGCACTCGGGCTCGGCACCATCGGCACCGGCACCATCGTCACGTTCTTCGTCGTCTACACCCTCGGCATCCTCATCGGACAGGACATCTGGCAGCGCGTGTTCACCGCGAAGTCGCCCGAGGTCGCACGGTGGGGCGGCGTCACCGCCGGCATATACTGCCTGCTGTACGGCGTCGCCGGCGCACTCATCGGCCTGGCCGCATCCGCCCTCATGCCCGACATCGGTTCGTCCGACGACGTCTACGCCGACGTCGCCGTCCACGTCCTGCCCGTCGGCCTCAGCGGCATCGTCCTCGCCGCCGCGGTGGCCGCGATGATGTCGACCGCGTCCGGCGCGCTGATCGCGACCGCCACGGTCGCGCGGCAGGACGTCCTTCCGCTGGTCGCCCAGATCTTCGGCCGCACCCGACCCGAACTGGACACGTCCGATCCGGAAGCCGACGTGCGCGGCAACCGCCTCTACGTGATCGTGATCGGCCTCGTCAGCATCGTGATCGCCGCGCTCATCAACGACATCGTCTCCGCGCTGACCATCGCCTACGACATCCTGGTCGGCGGGCTCCTCGTCCCCATCCTCGGCGGGCTGGTCTGGAAGCGCGCCACGGGCACGGCGGCCATGGCGGCCATGGCGGTGGGCACGGTGGCGACCATCACGACGATGTTCGTCGTCGGCGACGTCATGGCCAACGAACCGGTGTACGTCGGACTCGTCAGCGCCCTGGTGGTGTTCGTGGCCACCAGCCTGTTCACCGCACCCACCCCGGCCGATGTGATGTCGGTGTGGAACGCGCGAGTGTCGGGAAAGGCCGAGGACGAGGAAGAACCGGAGCGGGCCCCGGCACCGATAGCCTGATTGGCGACAGCGCGTACTACCGGGAGGAATGATCGTGCCGAAGATCGTCGACCACGACGAGCGGAGACAAGCGCTCGCCGACGCCGTTCTGGCGTTGATCGCCCGGGAGGGAATCTCCGCCGTCACCACGCGAGCGGTGGCGGAGGAGAGCGGATGGTCGACCGGAGTGCTGAACCACTACTTCGGGTCCCGCCACGAACTGCTCCTCGCGGCGCTTCGCCGGGCCGGCGACATCCAGGGCGAGTTGTACCGGGTGATCCTCGAGGAGGAGGGCGCCGGTCCGATCGAGAAGCTGCGGAACATCACCGCGAGCATCCTGCCGCTCGACGAACGCCGACTCGCGATGACCCGCGTCTTCCTGTTCTTCTATGCGGAGGGGGCGGCCGAGGACACGGCCCGCGGTGAGATCGCGGGCTTCCTCGCCCGCTGGCGCGGCGTCGTGCGAGAGGCGGTCGTCGCCGCACAGCGGGAGGGCATCGTCTCCGCCGACCTCGACGCGGACGCCGTGACCGTCGCGCTGGTGGCGCTGACCGACGGGCTCGCACTTCAGGCCATTCTGGATCCCGTTGTCATGGAAGCGATCAGCACCGGGGACGCGGCCGCCCGCTGCGTCGACGCCGCAGTGCGGCGGACCACCGAAGAAGCGGGAGCGGTGGGCACATGACCGACCGTGTCGTCGTCCTCGACGACTTCATCCCGGCCGACGTCCTGTCCGATTCTCTTGCTGCCGCTGGCATTTCCGCGGCGGTGGTCCGTCAGTCCGAGTTCCCTTCCGGACCGGGTGTCGTCGCGCTGCTGGTGGGTCCGGAAAACACCGGACTTGAGTCGCGTCACCTGTCGGAACTCCCGGATCTGCGCCTGTTGTCGGCCACCTCCGCCGGGTACGACCACCTGCCGGTGTCGGCGGCGCACGAACGCGGCCTGTGGGTCACGCGGGCTGTGGACTACTGCACCGAGGAGGTCGCGGACCACGCGTTCGCGCTCACCCTCGGGCTGCTCCGATCCACCCACACCCTCGACGGTTCCGTGCGCGCCGGCGAATGGGACGTCACCGCGGCGGTGCCGCGGCGCATCGCCGGAACCGTGTTGGGCCTCTACGGCTTCGGCCGGATCGCCGGCGCGTTCGCGCGCCGTGCCCGAGCCGTCGGCATGACCGTGCTCGTCAGCGGCCGCGGGTTGGGCGACCGCGCCGCCGAACTCGCGGCCGACGGCATCGAGGTGGTCGGGTTCGAGGAACTGCTGCGCCGCTCCGACGTGCTGAGCCCGCACGTTCCCCTGACCCCCGAGACGCGCGGGCTGATCGACGAGCGTGCGCTGTCGAGGATGCGGCCCGGCGGGTATCTGGTGAACGTCTCCCGCGGCGGACTCGTCAACCACGACGCGCTCGGGGCCGCACTGCGCAGCGGGCACCTGGCCGGGGCGGCCGTCGACGTTCTTCCGAACGAACCGCCGGCACAGGATGATCCGATCCTGCAGATCCCGAATCTCGTGATCACCCCGCATGCCGCGTGGCACTCGCCGCAGGTCGCGCGCACGCTGGCGGAGCAGTCGGCCCGCAACATCGCCGCGGTCCTGACGGGCGAATCCCCGGTGGGAGTCGTTGCCCCACCGGGGATGTGATCGCCCCTGCCAGTCCTTGTGGCGCCGTTCAGTCCTTGTAGTCGGGGGCGGTCCGGTCCAGCATCCGCAGCAGCGCCGCCCACGCCATCTCGTAGGCCTGGTCGTCGGCGAAGTCGTCCGTGGCCTCGCCGGCGAACTGCCGCGCCGTGCGCTCGGCGATCTCGGGCGACGGCACGCGCAGGTCGCCCGACACCTGGGCGGCGATCTGGATGTCACACGCCTTCTCCAGGTAGAACATTCGCAGAAACGCCTCGGCGGCGGATTCGCCCACGGTGAGCAGACCGTGATTGCGCAGGATCATCGCGGGGCGGTCGCCCAGGTCCTCGACCAACCGCACCCGCTCGGCCGTGTTGAGGGCGATGCCCTCGTAGTCGTGGTAGCCGACCCGGTTGTAGAACTCCATCGAGATCTGGTTGAGCGGCAGCAGTCCGTGCTCCTGCGCGGCCACCGCGCACCCGGCCTTCGTGTGCGTGTGCAGCACGCACTGCGCGTCCGCCCGGGCCTCGTGGATCGCGCCGTGGATCACGAATCCCGCAGGGTTGACGTGGTATTCGGACGGTTCGACGAGTTCGCCGTCGAGTCCGATCTTCACCAGGTTGGAGGCGGTGATCTCCTCGAAGAGCAGCCCGTACGGGTTGATGAGGAAGTGATGTTCGGGCCCGGGCAGCCGGACCGAGACGTGCGTGAAGATCAGGTCGGTCATCTTGAAATGCGCGAGTAGGCGGTACACCGCCGCGAGTTCACGACGCAGTTCCGTCTCGGTCTTCGCCGGATTCGCCCGGCCCTGCGACGTGACGGTGGGTGCACTCATGCGGGATCTCCTTGATCACGGAACGGATTTCGGCTTAAATGTATCAACTGATTTATATAAACGCCAGGCTTTGGCCCCACGTCACCGCCGGGCGACAACCGGTGCGCGGCTCAGTCGAGCCGCCCACCCAGCATGCCGCGGAGCGAGCGGAGGCAGAGCTCTCGTAGCTCGCTCTCGGCGATCGAGGGGTGGTCGAGCCAGTCCATGCAGACGGCGCGGACGAAGGCGATCCATCCGCGCACGGCGACGCCGACGAGTTCCCGCTCGCCGGCGGGGGGATCGAGCGCGTCGACGATGCGGCGCTGCTGGGCGTCGAGTTCCCGGTCGACGATGGCCCGGATGTCGGCGTCGGCCGACAGCGCGCCGCGGTTGATGGCCCGGACTCCGTGCCGGTGGCTCGCGACGTGCTCGAAGTACGCGTCGAGTCCGGCCGCGACCTGTTCCTCGACGGGGAGTGCGGGGTCGGGGGCTGTCACGTCGAGCAGTCGTTCGGATTCGCGTTCGACGATCGCGGCGAAGAAGTCGCGCTTCGTCGGGAAGTAGTGGTACATCAATCCGCGCGATACCTCGGCGAGTTCCGCGACCTCTTCGATCCAGACGTCCTCGTACGGGCGGTCCGCGAACAGCCTCGCGCCGATGTCGAGCAACTGCGCACGCCGCTGCTCCGGGGCGAGTCGACGGCGGGCGCTGGTCATGCCAGCCACCGTACTGCTTGACACCGGTTCAGTAAGGCGTACCTTGCGTACTAGACATCAATTCAGTAACGCGGGCCACATCGACACGGGGGTCGACAATGAGCGTCGGATCACTGCACACCACGGCGGAGGCGACCATTCCGCATCCTCGATGGCGGCTCCCCGTCGTCGGCGACGTGTTCGGGATCAGCATCCGCACTCCCGTGCAGAATTCGATGGAGATCGGCAGAAAACTCGGGCCCATCTTCGAGCGCAACATTCTCGGCAACCGGTTCGTGTTCGCGTCCGGCGCCGACATGGTCGCGGAACTCTCCGACGAATCCCGGTTCGCGAAGCACCTGGCGCCCGGCGTCGCGTCGCTGCGCGAGGTCGGCGGCGACGGGTTGTTCACCGCGTACAACCACGAGCCGAACTGGAGCAAGGCGCACAACCTCCTCGCACCGGCGTTCACGAAATCCGCGATGCGCTCGTATCACCACACGATGCTCGACGTCGCCGGCGAACTGACGGAATACTGGGACGAGCGCGTGGGCGGCACCCCCGTCGACGTGTCGTCCGACATGACGAAGCTGACGCTCGAGACCATCGGGCGGACGGGGTTCAGTTACTCGTTCGATTCCTTCCGACGCGAGCGGCCGCACCCGTTCGTGCAGGCAATGGTCGGCGCGCTCAGCCATTCGCAGCGCACCACGTTCGTGAAATCGACGGCACTGGGACGACTGCTGGCGCGTCGGTCGGATCGCCGCAACGTCGCCAACCTGGAACACATGGCCGAGGTCGTCGACGAGGTGATCCGCGCCCGCCGCGACAGCGCCGAGGCCGGACCCGAGGACCTGCTCGAACTCATGCTGCGGGCGGCCCGGGAGAACGACCCCCACCGGATCGACGAGCTGAACATCCGCCACCAGGTGGTGACGTTCCTGGTCGCGGGGCACGAAACCACCTCCGGCGCGCTGTCGTTCGCCCTGTACTACCTGTCGCGGCACCCCGACGTCCTCGCGAAGGCGCAGGCGGAGGTCGATGCGGTGTGGGGCGACGAGGAACCCGCGTTCGAGCAGGTCGCCAAACTCCGCTACGTGCGCCGGGTACTGGACGAATCGCTGCGGCTGTGGCCGACGGCGCCCGCGTACGGCCGGGAGGCCACCGTCGACACGACCCTCGTCGGCAAGTACCCGATGAAGGTCGGCGACTGGATGCTCGTCCTCATCCCCGCACTGCACCGCGACCCTGTATGGGGCGAGAACCCCGAGGCATTCGATCCCGACCATTTCCTCCCCGAGCGCATCCGGTCCCGTCCCGCGCACGTGTACAAGCCGTTCGGGACCGGCGAGCGCGCCTGCATCGGACGACAGTTCGCCCTCCACGAGGCGGTCCTGGTTCTCGGCACGATCCTGCGTCGGTACGACATCGTGGGCGACCGCGACTATCAGCTGAAGGTCGCCGAGCGGCTCACCCTCATGCCGGAGGGATTCACGCTGCAGTTACGCCGACGCTGAGCACTGCCGAACCCTTGACAACCACAAAGTGAAAGTTACTATCAAAATATAGTAACTTCCTTTCGAGTGGAGCTGTCATGAGCGAAACGACGGTCATCGAAGTCACCCCGCGCCGCTGGTGGGCGCTCGGCGCCCTGTCCGTGGCCATGCTGACCATCGGTCTCGACATCACGGTCCTGACGGTGGCGCTGCCCACGCTGGCGGTCGATCTCGGAGCGGACAACTCGCAATTGCAGTGGTTCAGTTCGGCGTACACCCTGGTCCTCGCCGCGGCGCTCCTGCCTGCCGGGGCGCTCGGCGACCGGTACGGCCGCAAGAAACTGCTGCTCGGTGCACTCGTCCTGTTCGGTGCCGCGTCGCTGCTCTGCAGCTACGCGAGCACGTCGGGTCAGCTGATCGCCGGACGCGCCCTGCTCGGACTGGGGGCCGCGGTGATGATGCCGCTGTCGATGGCCGTGCTGCCCGTCCTGTTCCCCGACGCGGACGAACGGTCGCGGGCACTGACCATCTGGGTGACGTCCACCGCGATCGGCCTGCCCCTCGGCCCGATTCTCGGCGGCTGGCTGCTCGGGCACTTCTGGTGGGGATCGGTGTTCCTGATCAACGTGCCCCTCGTCGTCGTCGGCGCGATCGCCGTCGCGACCCTGGTACCGGAATCGCGCAGCGAGGAGCGGTCGACCACCGACTACCTCGGCGCCGTGCTGTCGTCGCTCGGATTACTCAGCCTCACTTATGGTTTCATCGGGGCCGGCCAGGACGGCTGGGGCGACGCACTGGCCTTGACGTCGATCGCGGCGTCCGTGGTCGTGCTCGGGCTGTTCGCGATGTGGGAACGGCGGTCACGGCATCCGCTGATCGACACGTCGCTGTTCGCCAGCCCCGGATTCCGCTGGGGCACGATCTTCACGACGCTCGTCAACTTCGGGATGTTCGGGCTGTTCTTCACGGTGCCGCAGTACTTTCAGGCCGTGCTCGGAGTGGACGCGCTGGGCAGCGGCCTCCGTCTGCTGCCGTTGATCGGCGGACTGCTGGTCGGCACCCGGCTCTGCGACCAGCTGCTCCGGCGGGCAGGCGCCCGGCCGGTCATCGTCATCGGGTTCGCACTGCTCACCGCGGGTCTCGCGACCGGCACACTGACGTCCGTCGATTCCGCGTACTGGTTCACCGCGACGTGGATCGCGCTCGTCGGCGCGGGAATGGGTTTCGTGATGCCCGCGGCGATGGGAGCCGCCCTGGGGGCGTTGTCCGCCGAACGGTCCGGTTCCGGCTCGGCGCTGATCCAGGCGCTGCGACAGGCGGGCGGAACGATCGGGGTCGCCGTGCTCGGCACCGTCCTCGCCACCCGCTACCGGTCCGAACTGGGCGAACTGGACGTGGATCCGGTCCGCGACGGCGTCAACGCCGGCGTCGCGGTGGCCAAGGCAACCGGCGACCCGTCGGTCCTCACACACGTCCAGGCGTCGTTCGTCTCCGGGATGAGCCTCATGCTGTGGATCTGCGCGGGAATCTGCGCCGTCGCGGTCGTGCTCGCAGCGCGTTTCACACCTCGCGAGACCCCGGCCCAGGAGCAGGATGAGTCAGAATCGGTACATGTCCACTGATGCCCGACCAGGCCTCCGGGAGCGCAAGAAGGCGCGCACCCGGCTGACCATCCGCGCCGAGGCGTTTCGGCTGTTCCACGAACAGGGCTACGCCGACACCACGATCGAGCAGATCGCGGAGGCCGCGGACGTGTCGCCGAGCACGTTCTTCCGCTACTTCCCCACCAAGGAACAACTGGTCCTCGCCGACGATCTCGATCCGCCCATGATCGAGGCCATCGAGGCGCAACCGCCGGACGTCCCGCTGATCACCGCGTTCCGGAAGGCGGCCGAGTCTGTGTTCGCCGGCCTGTCCGAGGCAGATATGGAGTTCGAGCGGACGCGTCAGGAACTGATGTATTCGGTCCCGGAACTGCGCGGGGCCATCATGCAAGAGATGGTGCGCAGCATCGACATGATCGCGGGCGTCACGGCGCGCAGGGTCGGGCGCACCGCCGACGACTTCGAGGTCCGCGCGCTCGCCGGGGCCATCGTCGGCGTCGTCCTCGGTGTGGTCGATCTGCTGCCGGGGAATCTGCCGCTCGCCCTGCGCGCACTGGAATTCCTCGAGGACGGGCTGCCGCTCGGGCGCGACACCACGTCGTGAACCGTCACGTGGACGTGCGTTCGAGAACTTCCGTCACGACGTGTTCGGCGATGGCGAGGGACGACGTCGCACCCGGTGACGGCGCGTTGCGGACGTGGATCACGCGGTGTCCCCCGGTGATGACGAAGTCGTCCTCGAGGCTGCCGTCGGCGTTCATCGCCTGGGCGCGGATGCCCCGGGGGCCGCGGGTGACGTCGGAGCGTCGCACGTCGGGCACGTACTTCTGTGCCTCCTTCACGAACTGGCCCGTGCTGAGGACGGTGCGGGCCTCGCGGACCGCCGCCGCCGTGTTCCGCGCCGCGAACCGCCAGAATCCGGGGAAGCCGACCGCCGACAGCACGTCCGACGCCGACCATCCCCGACGGTCGTACGCCTCCCGCCCGAGGGAGAGGAAGGCGTTCGGCCCGAGCATGATTCGACCGTCGATCCGCTTGGTGAGGTGGACCCCGAGGAACGGGTACCGCGGATCCGGGACCGGGTAGATCAGCCCCTTCACGAGTGAAGACCGCTCCGGCTCGAGCAGGAAGTAGTCGCCGAAGAACGGCACCACCCGCGGTGTTCGCGGTTCCCCCGACAGCAGCGCCACCCGATCGGACTGCAGTCCGGCGCACGTGACCACCAGGTCGAAGGCCTCATTGCCGTTCCCGGTCGTAACCACCGTCTCCGACGCCCGGCTGTCCAGGCCCACGACCTCCCGGCCGAGGAGTACGCGTCCGCCCGCGGCGGCGATGTCCGCGGCGAGGGCCTCCGCGATCGCCACGTAGTCGATGATCGCGGTGTGCGGCGAGTGCAGGGCGGCGACCCCGCGGGCGTGCGGTTCGATCTCGGGGATCTCCGCCCCCGCGATCTTGCGGATACCGGGGACCCCGTTGGCCACCGCTCGGTCGAAGATGGCATCCATCCGCGCCACTTCGGACGAGTCGTGAGCGACCACCACCTTGCCGCATTCCTCGTAGGCCACGCCCTTGTCTGCTGCGTACTGCTGCAGAAGGGTGACGCCGCGGCGGCACAGGCGCGCCTTGAGGCTGCCCGGCGGGTAGTAGAGGCCGGCGTGGACGACGCCGCTGTTGTGCCCGGTCTGGTGGGCCGCGACCCGCGACTCCTTCTCGAACAGCGTCACCTCGACGGCGTCCATCCGGTGCAGAAGTTCCCGGGCGACCGCCAGACCGATGATGCCGCCGCCGATGACGGCCGCACGAACCTTCGCCATGAGCACCCCTCCGTATACCGTTTTCGAGATATCATCGATGGTATGTCGACCACACCTCGACGCACGTCGTTTCCCGGACTGGGGCACCTGTCCGATCGGCGTCGAGCGCTGCTGGACGAGCTCGTCACCACCCGCCGCGAGCGGGGTCTGACGCAGACGGAGATCGCCGCCCACATGGGCACGTCGCAGTCGGCGGTGGCCCGGCTCGAACGCGGCGACGTCGATCCGCGCCTCTCGACACTCGAGCGGTACGCGGAGGCCGTGGGCCGGACGGTCGACTGGACGATCTCACCGCACCGGGAGTCATCATGATCTGGCCACCACCCACCCCACCGTCGGTCCCGCCGTTTCACACGCCCTGGCAGCCGGACCCCCGGTTACCGGCCGCACCGATGCCTGTCACGTCCGTCGGTGCTACCGGTGGTCCCGACTGGCTGGCCGAGCGCCTGTTCGACAAGCGGATCGTCTCGCTCACCGGCCGGCTCGACGCGGAAGCCGAGAACCGCGCGGCGGCGTCGCTGGCGCTGCTCGACGCGTCCGGCGACGACGAGGTCCAGTTGTGGCTGCACGGCGTCGACGCCGATGTCGACGCAGCCGCCACGCTCCTCGACACCCTCGACCTGATGGGGGTCGAACTGCACGTGCACTGCCGCGGCGACGTACGCGGAATGGCGATCGCCCTCCTCGCGCCCGCGAACCGCCGCACGGCGGCGGCGCACACCTCGTTCCACCTCCGCGAACCGCGAACGTCCTGCACCGGTCCGGCGTCGGACGTCGCCATCGCCGCGCAACAGCACGAGCAGCAACTCAGGAGGCTGCAGCAACGGATCGCCGATTCCTGCCGGCGTCCCGTCGACACGGTGATCGCAGACATGCGGGACCACCGGATCCTCACCGCCGACGAGGCCCGTGATTACGGGCTGATCGACACGATCACCGGTGCGCGCTCCGTCGACAGCGAGTGATCCGGCAGCCCCGACCGCGACCGCGGCTCTTGCGCCCCGCACCTCGGCGGGGGAATCATCCGAGGATGACGGTCGAACGATCGCGCATCACGGTCCACGGGGTCGTGCAGGGGGTCGGTTTCCGCCCGTTCGTCGCGCGACTGGCCGATGACCTGGGGCTGCACGGCCACTGCGGCAACGACGACGTCAGCGTGTTCATCGAAATCGAGGGCAAACCGGCGTCGGTGTCGGCGTTCGTGCGGCGGCTCCGCACGGACGCGCCGCCGATGGCCGTGATCGTCGACGCGACGGTCCAGCCCGTGCCGGTGCGCGGGGACGAGTCGTTCCGGATCATCGACAGCAGGCACGTCCCCGGCGCACGAACGCTGGTGTCGCCGGACGTGGCGACGTGCGCGGATTGTCTTCGCGAACTGGCCGATCCCCGCGATCGCCGCTACCGGCATCCGTTCGTCAACTGCACCAACTGCGGGCCGCGGTTCACGGTGATCACCGACCTTCCCTACGACCGGCCGAACACCACGATGGCCGAGTTCCCAATGTGCGACGTGTGCCTGGCCGAGTACCGCGACCCCGCGGATCGCCGGTTCCACGCGCAGCCGGTGTGCTGCCCCGACTGCGGTCCGCACCTGTTCGCCGAGATCGACGGTCGCCGGGTGGACGGGGACGACGCCGTGCTCACCGCGGTGCAGGGGGCGTTGCGGGACGGCCGGATCGTGGCGGTCAAGGGTCTCGGCGGGTTCCACCTCGTCTGCGACGCCGCGAACCCCGCGGCCGTCGAGACTCTGCGGGCACGCAAGCACCGCCCGGACAAACCGTTCGCGGTGATGACCGCGGACCTGCCGGTCGCCGCCGAACTGTGCGAGATCTCCGAACCCGAGAGCGCGCTGCTGAGGCATGCGGCGAGGCCGATCCTGTTGCTGCGCAAGAAGAACACCGCGTCGGTCGCCGACTGCATCGCGCCCGGGATCGACGACCTCGGCGTGATGCTGCCGTACACCCCGCTGCATCACCTGCTGTTCACCCGGACACCCGGCAGCGACGTCGAACCACCGCGGGTGCTGGTGATGACGTCCGGCAACCTCAGCGGCGAACCCCTGTGTTTCGACAACGACGACGCCCGCACCCGGCTGCGGGACATCGCCGACGCATTCCTGTTCCACGACCGCCGGATCGCGGTGCCGTGCGAGGATTCCGTGCTGGCGGTGGCGGACGGGGCGGTGCTGCCGATCCGGCGCTCGCGCGGGTTCGCGCCGCTGCCGGTGGTGCTGCCCGCGCGGGGCCCGGAAATCCTGGCGGTGGGCGCGGAGATCAAGAACACCTTCTGCTTGACCCGGCAGGACTACGCGTTCTGTTCGGCGCACCTCGGCGACATGGGCAGCCTGGAGAGTCAGCACGCGTTCGAGACGTCGGTGCGGCAGTTGGCGCATCTGCACGGGATCGCCCCGGAAGCGGTGGTCGCCGACCGTCACCCCGGCTATTCGACGCACCACTGGGCCCGCCGCTACAGCGACAGCACCGGCGTCCCACTGCTCACCGTGCAGCACCACCACGCGCACGTCGCATCGCTGATGGCCGAACACGGGCTGGTCGGGACGACGGTGCTCGGGGTCGCGTTCGACGGAACCGGATACGGGTGCGACACCACCGTGTGGGGCGGTGAACTCCTCCTCGTCGGCCCGGACGTCCTCGACTCGCGGCGGGTCGGGCACGTGCAGCCGTTCTCGCTGCCGGGCGGCGACGCGGCCGTCCGGAATCCGGTGCGGGTAGCGCTGGCGCTGCTGCACGAGTGCGGGATCAGCGACGTCGACGGCCTGCCGTGCGTCGAGGCGATCCCCGCCGCGAAACGCGCGGCCGTGGAATCGCAACTCGTCTCGGGTGTCGGATGCATCAGGACGACGAGCGCGGGCCGCCTGTTCGACGGCGTCGCGTCGCTGCTCGGGGTCCGGCACCGGGTCACGTACGAGGCGCAGGCGGCCATCGAACTCGAGGCCCTCGCCCGGACCGCCCCGCACCCCGCGCCCCTCACCATGCAGGTGGAGAACGACCAGCTCACTCTGCCTCTTCTGGTGTCCGGCATTGTCACAAGTCTGCGCGACGGAATCCCGCCCGCGGCGCTCGCGCTCGGCTTCCACCATGCCCTCGCGGCCGCGACGGCGCACCTCGTCGACCGGGCCGCCACCGCGACCGGTGCGTCGACGATCGGGCTGACCGGAGGAGTCTTTCAAAACCGTTTATTCCTCGCACTGGTGAGAGCACACTGGGAGAGCAGCGGTTATCGAGTCCTCACCCACCACCGGGTGCCTCCCAACGACGGAGGACTCTGCCTCGGCCAGGCGGTGATCGGTGCCGCGGCGACCATGCGCGGACCGTGACGTCGGCAGCCCCCGACCGGCCGGTCCGGGACGGGAGCTAGTGAATGACCACCACCGCAGAAACGGGCGGGCACCTCGTCGACACGGACCTGTCCGCGGATCTCGCCGCCGCGGCCTTGTCGCTCGCCCGCAAATTCCATGACGGCGCGACGCTCTGGGTGATCTCCCCGCAATGGGAACCGCACGCCCATCACGTCGCCGTCGAATTCGTCCATCCCGTGATCATGGGCAAACGGGCGCTGCCGTCGGTGGCCCTCGTCGAACCCGATCCGGTGGCGCAGGCCCGGGTGGCGAGCAGGCCCGGCGACATCCTGCTGGCGGTGGCGTCCGCGAACGAACCCGCCGTGGTCGACGCGATGCGCCGCGCGCCGGCGTGGGGGGCGATGACGTTGTGGATCGGGGCGGGCCCGCGGCCGCCGGCCGGCGCGGCGAACCACATTCTCTGGGTCGACTCGGACGATCCGATGGTGCCGGCCACCGGCCGGTTCGTTCTCATGTACCACCTGCTGTGGGAACTCACGCACGTCTGCTTCGAGCACTCGGGACTGCTGAAGCCCGACGCCGACGGGTGCGACGAGACGGTCTGCGTCACGTGCAGCGACGAGGGCCGTCTCGGTGAGGTGGTGATCGAGCCGGCCGAACCCCTCGGCCCCGCCCTGGTCCGCACGGCCGCCGGCGAGGAATGGGTGGACGTCAGCGTCCTCGGCGACGTCCGGCCCAACGACCTCGTCCTGGTGCACGCGGGCGCGGCGATCACGCGACTCGACGACCCGGGCCAGGAGGCGAACCGATGACCACCCACGACTCGGAGAGCACCAGCTTCCTCTACCCGTTCATCGACTCGGAGGAAACCGACGCCCAGAGCCTCCTCGACGACCTCGCCGCCTCCGCCCGGGGGAAGGCCGCCGAGAGCGCGCGCCTGCAGAAGGAGTCCCTCGACGAATACGGGGACGGTCTCACGGCGGCCGGGATCGACATGGCCGACCGGTTCCGCCGCGGCGGCCGACTGTACACGTTCGGCAACGGCGGCAGTTCCACCGACGCCGCCACCCTGGCGTCACTGTTCAGCCGTCCCGCCCGCGGACGTCCGGTGGCGGCCTGGTCGCTGGCCGCCGATCAGGCCGTGGTGACGGCGCTGGGCAACGACGTCGGCTTCGATCTGATCTTCAAACGGCAGATCATCGCCCACGCCCGGGACCGCGACGTCGCGATCGCGCTGTCGACGTCGGGCAACTCGGACGACCTGATGACCGCGCTCACCGAGGCGAAGCAGCGGGGGTTGCTGACCATCGGGTTCGCCGGACACGAGGGCGGCCGGATGGCGGCGATGGCGTCCGCGGGCGAACTCGACTTCTGCTACACCGTCCACTCGCAGAGCATCCACCGGATCCAGGAGAGCCACGCGATGCTCGGGTACCGACTGTGGTCGGTGGCCCAGGAACACATGTCGCGGCCCGCCCCGAATTCTGCCGAGCGGGTCGCTCCCGATTCTGGGGAGGCTTCATGAGCACGACCGAACCGGCCACGTCGGCGGAACGCGAAGACCGGGTGCTGGAGCGGATCGACAAGTTCCGGCAGCGCAGGCCGCGATTGTTGGACGAGGTGGTGACGCTCGCGCACGGCGCCGGCGGAAAGTCGTCGGCCGCGCTCGTCGACGCGGTGTTCGTGGAGGCGTTCCGCAACGAGGAACTCGAGCAACTCGGTGACGCCGCCGCGCTCACGATGCCCTCCGGTGAGCGGCTCGCGTTCTCGACCGACTCGTACGTGGTTCAGCCGCTGCGGTTTCCCGGCGGTTCCATCGGGCATCTCGCGGTGCACGGGACCGTCAACGATCTCGCCGTGTCCGGTGCGCGCCCCCAATGGTTGTCGGCGGCGTTCGTCATCGAGGAGGGTTTCCCGATCGCCGAACTGCGGGAGATCGTCGCCGACATGAGCGAGGCGGCCGTCCTGTCCGGCGTGCAGATCGTCACCGGCGACACCAAGGTCGTCGGCAAGGGCGCCGCCGACGGCGTCTACATCTCCACCGCCGGTGTCGGGGTCATCCCGGAGGGCAGGCGGCTGTCGCCCGACCTCGTGCGCGCGGGCGACAAGGTGCTGCTGTCGGGCACCATCGGCGCCCACGGGATGGCCGTGATGCTCGCCCGCGGCGACCTCGCCATCGAAGCCGACATCGCGTCCGACACGGCCCCCGTCAATTCCCTGGTGGAGACGCTGCTGGAGGCGGCCCCGTCGACGCGGTGGATGCGGGACGCCACCCGCGGCGGCGTCGGCACCGTGTGCAACGAACTTGCCCACGCCTCACAACTCGCCGTCATCATCGACGAGCAGTCGCTGCCCATCGAGCCTCAGGTGCTCGGCGCCTGCGACATGCTCGGCATCGACCCGCTGTACGTCGCGAACGAGGGCAAGTTCGTCGCCATCGTCGCGGCGGAGGAGGCGGACGCGGCCGTCGCGGCGCTGCGGGCCCACCCGCGGGGAGCCGCCGCGACCGCGGTGGGCGAGATCCTGGCCGAACCGCCGGGCATCGTCGCATTGCGAACCTCGTTCGGCGGCAGCCGGATCGTCGACATGCTCGTCGGCGACCCGCTCCCCCGAATCTGCTGAAGTACAGCCCGAGAAGGAGAACCACGATGTGTCTGGGGATACCCGGTCAGGTGGTCGACATCGTCGACGCCGAACAGCATCTGGCCAAGGTGGACGTGAACGGCGTCCAGAGAACGATCAGTGTGCGACTGCTCGCCGAAGAAGGTCTCGTCGTCGGTGACTGGGTGCTCGTGCACGTCGGCTTCGCGATGGCGAAGATCGACGAGATCGAGGCGCAGCTGACGTTGGATCAGGTGCAGAAGATGGGCGCCGACTACGTGAACGAGATCGACGCGTTCAACTCGTCCGAAATCGCGTGACAACAGCAAGAACGAGGTAACAGGGATGAAGTTCGTCGACGAATTCCGGGACCCGGCGGCGGCGCGCGCCCTGGTCAAATCCATCACCGAACTGGCCCGCGGGGACGAGTTCAAGTTCATGGAGGTGTGCGGCGGGCACACCCACACCATCTACCGGCACGGCATCGAGCATCTCCTGCCGGAATCGGTCGAACTGGTGCACGGCCCGGGATGCCCGGTGTGCGTCATCCCGATGGGCCGCGTCGACGACGCCATGTGGCTGGCCGAGCAGCCCGGTGTCATCTTCACGACGTTCGGCGACATGATGCGGGTGCCCGGATCCAAGGGCAATCTCATCGAGGCCAAGGCCCGCGGCGCCGACGTCCGCTTCGTGTACTCGCCGCTGGACGCGCTGAAAGTGGCCCTCGACAACCCGGACCACCAGGTGGTGTTCTTCGCCGTCGGGTTCGAGACCACCGCGCCGTCCACCGCGGTGACCCTGGTGCGCGCGCGGGCGCTGGGCGTGACGAACTTCAGCGTGTTCTGCAACCACGTCACGATCGTGCCGCCGATCAAGGCCATCCTCGAATCCCCCGACCTGCGGTTGTCCGGATTCCTCGGCCCGGGCCACGTGTCCACCGTGGTGGGTCTGCGGCCGTACCGGTTCGTGTCCGAGGTGTACGGGAAACCGATGGTGGTCGCGGGTTTCGAACCGCTCGACATCCTCGCGTCGGTGCACATGCTGCTCCAGCAGATTCGCGAGGGCCGCTGTGAGATCGAGAACCAATACAAGCGGGTGGTGCGCGCGGAGGGCAACGTGCAGGCACTGAAGCTGATGGCCGAGACGTTCGAACTGCGCCCGCATTTCGAATGGCGCGGACTCGGTTTCATCTCGCAGAGCGCGCTCAAGGTCCACCGGAACTACGCCGAGTTCGACGCCGAGGAGAAGTTCTCGATGCCGGGTGTGCGGGTGGCTGATCCGAAGGCCTGCCAGTGCGGCGAGGTCCTCAAGGGCGTCATCAAGCCGTGGGAATGCAAGGTGTTCGGGACGGCGTGCACCCCGGAAACCCCGATCGGCACGTGCATGGTCTCCCCCGAGGGTGCGTGCGCCGCGTACTACAACTTCGGCAGGCTGCACCGCGAGACGGCGCAATTGCTGGGTCAGCGAGGCTGACCGGTGACGGCGCGCGAACACTCGATGCCGTCCGGGCACCGCGTGTTCGCGCAGTACGCGCACGCCCCGAATGCCCTGGGGTACTGCGGTCCTCCGGGCTCGGAGCGACTGCAGGCCGTCGCGTGTGGCGGCGCGCCGGACACCGATGTGGCGGCGATTGCGAGGCAGTTCAGCGGCGCGTGGCCGTACCAGGAGGTGATCGCCCGTCTCGCCGGAATCGCGGACCCCTTGGACGAGAGGGTTGTCCGGGGGTACTGGATCGCGGACGAACTGTCCGACCACATCGACCGGGCCGAGTTCGGCTCCGCTCTGCTGTCGCGCCTCGCGTCGCAGGCCGGCCACTACTGGAAGCACCTCACCGCGGACCTGCTCGGGGAGGCGGCGCCCACCCACAACTTTCACGTGTTCGGGGTGTACCCGTGGTCGCGGCTCCTGGACACCGGGATGCCGCAGCCGCTGCAGGTTCTCGACTCCTGCCGCATCCGCTGGGGTGAGGTGGTGGGGGTCGACCACGATCGTGCGCTCGTCCGGTCGTGTCGCCTGTCGTGGGACGGGACCCGGCTGTCGCTCGGGCCCGAGCAGGACGACCCGGCCGACTACCGCGTGCCCGAGGGAACTTTCGTGCACGATCTCGCCGTGGGTGATCGGGTGGCGGTGCACTGGGATTTCGTGTGCGACCGCCTCGGCCCAGACCAGGTCGATCGGTTGGCCCGGCAGACGGAATGGCAACTTGCGCAGACCAATCGACGACTCTCCCGGGAGGTGACCACCTCTTCACCGAAACGGACCGACGGGAACGTTTCCCGGTTACCATGACCACAACCCACGGCCTGTGGCCGGATCGGAGCCGACATGAACAAGATCCTGAACTCACTGTCCGAAGAAGAGTTCGTGCTGATCCGCGAGACGAAGAAGGCGCAGATGGCCGACTTGGACGAGGACACACTGATCAAGCTGCACACCCGTGTTCGGCGCGCCCGCAACAAACACGTCAAGCTGTACCGCCAGGAGGGCGCCGCGAAGGTCGAATTCAAGGGCGCGCGCGGGGCCGGTAAGGCGGCCAACGTCCGCAACGCCGAGAAGGCGGAAGTCTTCGAGGCCGCGCTGAGCAGGGTGAGCCGCCGGTTGGCGACGGCCGCCCGGGCGAGCGCACGCGAACTGAAGGATGAGCGCCTCGCCCGCGCCCGCACAGACTCCCCGTCCTTCAGCGAACTGGGCGACAGCGACGGCAAGGTCGCCTCGTCCGGCAAGGCCCGCGTCGACGCCACCCGGAAATCTTCCGGCCGCAAGAAGTTCGAAGCCTCCACCATCGCCGCGGGCGCCCGGAAACAAGCGAAGAAGGACAAGCGGTAAACCGGCGTCAGACGCGCACGACACGCATCCCGGCGGCCTCGAAGGACGCCGTCTCCCCGGTGTCGGCGGAGTCGTCGGTGACGATGGTGGTTCCCGGGGGAATCGGCGCCCAGGCGTGGAACGGGCGCTGCCCGAGCTTCGCCGCGTGCGCCAGCACGTACACCTCGTCGGCGCGGGCGATCATGATCTCCTTGAGGCGCGTCTGCTCCAGTTCTGCTTCGCAGATCCCCAGATCCGCGGTGACCGCGTCCGCGCCGAGAAACGCGCGATCGAACGTGACGCGCTGGAGCGTCGCCTCGGCCAGCGGTCCGACGAACCCCTGGCTGAGATGACGGAGTGTTCCGCCGATGCACTCGACCCGCACGGAGTCGGCGTCGGCCAGCGATTCGAGGGCCGTCAGGCCCGCCGCGATGACGGTGATGTCCTCGATCTCGCGCAGGAACTCCCCCATCGCACCCACGGTCGTGCCCGCGTCGAGGAGGATGGTCTCACCCGGGCGGACCTGGCTCGCGGCCCACTCGGCGATCGCGCGCTTCGCGTCAAACCCCTCGAGAGCGCGCTGGCGGAGTGATGATTCCTGCTGGGGGTCGAGCGCGATCGCACCGCCGTACGTTCGGGCGATCAGCCCCTGGGACGTCAGCTGGCTCAGGTCGCGCCGGATGGTGGAGGCGGTCACGCCGAACTGCGCCGACAGGTCGTCGACGCTGGCCAGCCCGCTCGACCGGGCCAGCCGCACGATCTCGGATCGGCGTGCTTCCGACTCACGAACCGCCATGTCTCGTCCCCCTACTTCACAACCGCTGTGCTGGTTGCCAATTCGGCAGCCTGACGAAGAGCTTCGACCATACTACCGGCCTCCGCAATACCCTTGCCCGCGATGTCGAACGCCGTGCCGTGGTCGACGGACGTCCGGATGACGGGCAGCCCCACCGTGATGTTGACGCCCGCCTCGATGCCGAGGACCTTCACCGGACCGTGGCCCTGATCGTGGTACATCGCGACGATGAGGTCGTAGTCGCCGCGGCCCGCGAGGAAGAACGCCGTGTCCGCCGGCAGGGGACCGTGGACGTCGATCCCATCCGCCTTCAGCACCTCGACGGCGGGGATGATCTTCTGTTCCTCCTCGCCGTACCCGAACAGCCCGTGCTCGCCGGCGTGCGGGTTGATGCCGCAGACCCCGATCTTCGGCTCCGGGATACCCGAGCGCACCAGTGCCTCGTGTCCGCGCCGGATGGTCCGCTCGACCAGTCCGGGTTCGATCTTGGCGACGGCGTCGAGCAGGCCCATGTGGGTGGTCACGTGGATGACCTTGAGCTTCGGCGTCGACAGCATCATGGACACTTCCTCGGTGCCGGTGAGGTGCGCGAGCAGTTCCGTGTGCCCCGGAAAGATGTGGCCTGCGGCGTGCAGGGCTTCCTTGTTGAGCGGGGCCGTGCAGATGGCCTGCACCTCGCCGGCCACCGCGAGTTCGCTGGCGACGCGGATGTACTCGTACGCGGCGTGACCGGCGACCGGCGACAGTTCACCCCACGCCAGGTCTTCGGGGAGAAGGTCGAGATCGATGACGTTGACGCGCCCGGGCGCCGACTGCGCGTCGGCGATCGATTCGACGGTCACGATGTCGACGTCGATGCCGAGGACGTTCGCCGCGAGACGCAGTCGCTTGGCGTCGCCGATGACGACCGGGTTGCACCAGGATCGGGTGGCCTCGTCCAGCAGGGCGGGAACGATCACCTCGGGGCCGATTCCGGCGCCGTCGCCCATGGTGACGGCGACGGCGGGAAGGGTCGCGGTATCTGTTGACGCGCTCATGTGGGGTCCTCGCTGTGTGGGGGTGTGGGTGGGCGGCTGATGGCCGCGCAGGTAGGCCGCGATCGCGGAGAGACTGGTCGAGTCGCCGAAACTGCCGGGCCTCGTGACGACACGACGGCCGTCGGATGCGACGGAGACGACGGCGCCGTGGTGCACCTCGTGGACCGGTCGGAGCGACGTGATCCCCAGCGCGTCGACGACGGCGCGCGCCGTCTCGCCGCCGGTGAGGACGAGATCGGATCTTCGGTCGCGCTGCACGGCTCCGGTCAGCCGGCCGAGCGCCGCCGACAGAGTCCGCGCATTCGACGGGTCGACGTCTCCGGACACCGTCACGACGGCGTGACCGTCGTCGAGCGCCTGGCGGAGTGGTGTCGTGTCCACCCCGTCGCGGTGGAGGTCCGACGCGTCGACCGGAACGTGCCGGACGCCATCGGCGACGAGTGCGGCAACCTGTTGCACAGCAATGGGTTCCGCCGTTCCGACGACGATCAGGATGGAGTCCGCGGGCTCCGGCATGGCGCTGGGAACGGGCCGGATCGGCAGCGTGCGTGCCACGGCCGCCGCGAGGGCGGACGTCCCGACCAGTCGCACTCCGGGAATTGTGCGGCAGGTGAGGACGACCGCGTCGAGGTCGTCGTCGGTCTCGATGTCGCAGATCGCGATGGCGCCGTCGGACGCCGCGCGGGCCAGCGCCTGTCCGACTCCGGGACCGCGGGGCACGCACCGCGTGGGACGGCCCGGGAAGAGTGCGGCCACCGATTCCGGCGGCGGCGCGGATTCCGCCGACCAGACGCCGGCGGCATGGAGCGGCGTCGAACCGACGTGCACGACTCCGCCGCGCACGGTCCGGTCGAGTGCGGGCAGGCCCGCTGCGAGGACCACCGGACCGCCGTCGGCGAGAATTCCCACCTCGGCCCCGATGTTCCCGCGCAGAAGTGAGTCGATCTTCTTCACCACGAGCGTGCCGGGCGGCACGCCGTCGAGGGCACGGCGCGTCGTCCGGGCCGCATCCTCGGCGCTCATCGAGCGCGTGTCGAGATCCGCCACGACGACTCCGCCCGCCTCGTGCGCCTCGCCGGCGCCGAGACGCAGCGACAGGGACGCACTCCGGTCGAGAAAGGCGCTCGCCACTTCCGCCGCGCCGGACAGGTCGTCGGCGAAGACCGCGACGGTCGGATCCAGTCCGATCGAGTTCGGTCTCATGATGCCGCCTTTGCCCGATTAAATGCGCGTTCCGTGCATTTGATGCTAGCAGTTATGCGCGTTACGCGCAGACTGTTCACAGGGAAGCCCCGGCGCACTGCACGATCGCCTGACCCGTGATGTTCCCGCCGAGCGGCCCGACGAGGAAGCCGATCAGCCCCGCCACCTCCTCCGGCGCGATGAAACGGCCGAGCGGCGGAAGCTTCGGGGGCGTCGACGTGCGTGCCGGATCGTTCAGCATCGGAGTGTCCGTCGGCCCCGGCGCGACCACGTTGACCGTGATCGCCCGGTCCACGATCGCCCGGTCCACCAACTCGGCGGCCCAGGACCGCGACATCCCCACAAGGGCCGACTTGGTGGCGGCGTACTGACTCTTGCCCGCCGTCCCGGACATCGTGCGGCTGCCGACCAGGACCACCCGGCCTCCGTCGCGCATCGACGGGGCCAGTGCATTGACGAGGACCTCGGCGGCCGCGACGTGAATCCGCCACATCGCCAGACCGTCGTCGACCTGCAGCTTCCCGAGAGGCGCGGACGACTGCAGACCTGCGGCGTGCACGACGGCGTCCACCGGACCGACCGCCGTCGCGTGCTCCGACAGTGCATCGAGATCACCGAGATCGACGGCGGTCCAAAGGAATCGGTCGTCGTCGATGCCGGGATCCCGGCGGCTGAATCCCGTGACCGCCCACCCGTCGCCGAGAAGCCGGCGGGCGGTGGCGGCGCCGATTCCGGAGCTGACGCCGGTCACGACGGCCCGCTTCGAGTCGCCGTGCGTCACGACCTGCTCCCGTCTGCGACCCAGCCCTGATCGAGTTCGACGTATTCGATCGCCTGCCGAAACCGGGTGAACGCCACGTGCAGGTGACCGTCGTTCCCGGCGGTGATGCTGGGGTACGAGTATTCGCGGTTCAGGCCATCGCGGGAGTTGTTGGACAGGCAGTAGCCGTCGCCGACCTCGATGTCGCGGCGATGCGGCCACGTCCGGCCACCGTCCTCGGACATCGCCAGCGTCATCGGCGCGCGCGGGGCACCCCAGAACGCGCTCCGGCTGTCGCCGTCGTCGAGAGGTTCCGGTTCCGCGTCCGCCGCCGCGGGCGGTGCGTCTGCGAGGCCGTCGTCGTCGATCTCGTCGTACAGGGACGTCCGCCGAGCGGTGGCGTTCGCGGCGCTGGACTCGTTGAACACCAACGCGAGCCGGTCGCCGGACAGCACGACGAACTGGATGGACGAGTTGTTGTTGGGAAGTTCGGTGGCCTCCGGCTCGGTCCAGGTGTCGCCGTCGTCCGTCGAGACACTGCGGTAGATCGAGTCCGCCCAGCGGCTGCGGTAGAGGGCGACGAGAGTGCCGTCGGAGAGGCGGCCGATGTTCATGTGGACGCAGCCGACGCTGCCCGGAACTGACACCTCACGCCAGGAGTCGCCGTCATCGTCGGAGATCATCACGCTGCTGTAGTCGCGATCGCCGACCCATTTGCGGCCCTCGATGCGGACGCAGTGGAACACGGGGAGCAGGAGCCGCCCGGCGGGGAGCACGATCACCGGTTGCCGCACGAACACGCCCCCGGCGTCGGTCTCCGGCAGCAGGATGTGCGCCTCGCCCCACGTTCGGCCGCCGTCGTCGGAGATGCGCCGCATGACACGCGCCGTGTCCTGGTTGCCGGCGTGCTGGGACGTCCACAGCAACCACACGGCACCCGTCTTCGTCACGTGCAGAACGGGATTCTGCTCCGACCGCGTCGGATCGTCGGACAGCTGCACCGGCTCGGACCACAGATCCGTTCCCGGGACCAGCCGGGAGAACCAGACGCTGATGTCGGGCACACCTTCCTGGGTGCCCGCGAACCACACGCACCCGAGGGAGCCGTCGGGCAGGACGGTGAGATTCGCCGCGTGATTCTGCACCTGCGGCGCGGGGAGCAGAGCGTCGCGGCGACCCGCCTCGACGGCGGCACGGACCACGCCGTCGGCCGGTCGGGTAGCGGTTGCGGGACTCGGTGTGGTCATCGGCGTCTCCAGTGCGTCGTGAGGGGCGGGCGGATTGGTGCGGCGGTCGCGTCAGGTCTAGGCATGCAGCGCCGCGACACTCAGGTCGTAGGAGTTCGTGGGCCGCAACGCGACACCGTCGATCCGCGAGCGGCGCGCGAGGACCGCTTTCGGGACGAACGACCACAGACACGGGCACGTGTCCCAGATCCGGCGTTGCGCCTCCGCGAGGAGTTCGCCGCGCCGGGTGGCGTCGGCCTCCTCGGAAGCCCGGGTGATGGTCTGGGTGATCTCGGGAAAGATGTACCCGTGGTAGGTGTCCCGGGTCGCTTCCTTCTCCGCGGTGCCGGCGTACATGCCCTGCATGATGGTCAGGGCCAGACCGGTCGGGCTCGGGAAGCCGTTGCCGAGCACGTCCCAGTCGCCGGCCTTGCCCTGACGCCACTGCGAGATGTCGCCGCCGGGTTCGAACTGCTGGAGGGTGGTTCGCACGCCGACCGCCGACAGCATCTGGAGCACCGATTCCATGATGTCGGTGTCGGCGGCGAACTCGCCTGTCTCCCAGATGATCTTCAGCTCCAGGTCGCGGACGCCGAGGGCGTCGAGCTCGCCGCGGGCACGCGCCGGGTCGTAGATGTATTCGCCGGTCTCGACGGCGCCGTCGAGGGTGAGGGGAATGACCCCGCGCGACTGGGTGGCGGAGCCCTGGAGAACCTGGTCGACGAGGGCTCGCCCGTCGATCGCGTACGTCAGGGCCCGGCGCACCCGCGCGTCGGCCAGCGGATGCCCCTGCGGTTTCCGGAAATTGAAGAAGAGCTGGTTCAGTCGCACGCCGTCGATCCGGTCGATCGAGACACCCGACAGTCCGGCGAGCTGGTCGGCCGCGTCCGGGGTGATGGAGTCGATGACGTCGACCTCGCCGCTCCGCAACGTCACGACGCGGTTCGACTCGTCGGGCACGAAGCGGACGCGCACCGATTCGATCTGCGCCGGCGTTCCCCAGTAGTTCTCGTTGCGCACCAGTGTGTAGTTGCCGGTGCCGCGGTCGCTCTCGGTCACGACGTACGGTCCGGTTCCCACACCGGACTGCAGTTCCTCGGGAAGGTTGGCGGCCGCCGGGGTGACGAGGATGTTCGACATGAGGTAGTCGAGCACCGGGACGGGGCGCTCGGTGTTCAGGGTGAAGCTGGTGTCGTCGATCTGCTCGACCGTGGGCCATTCGGGGAAGAACCCGCCGACGAAGGACCCGTCGACCTGGCTGTACATCTGCAGCGCGGTCGCGACGTCCCGCACCTGCACCGGGGTGCCGTCCGAATAGCGGATGCCGGGCCGCAGGTGCACGAACCACTGGGTGGGCGACACGAGCTCGAACCGGTCGGCCAGCACCAGCTGGGGCCGCAGGTTCCGGTCGATCTCGGTGAGGGCCTGCCGCACCCCGCGCTGGACGGTGAGCGCCGCGTCGAACTGGTTCAGCTTGTTGTCGAGGCTGACGAGCGATCGGTTCAGGGCCAGGCTCACGGTCCTCGGTCCGGGTGTTCCGGTCGGCGTCGCGCATCCCGCTGCGGATCCGAGCGTGAGGCCGGCGCCGAGCAGAAGACCCGACCGGAGCAGCGTTCTCCTCGAAAAACGCTGTTCGAAAAGAGAATTGGTCATCGTCGACCTCTCGGGACTATGGGTGTGGGGCGCAGCGATCAGGCACGGCGCGAGGCGGTTACCCACCAGGCGATGTGATCGCCGGCACATACGAACTCTACTCAGAGTTGCTTGAGATGCGCAAGATGGCGCTCAAGACTTGCGCACAACGCGCAGAAGTGGGATTGTGAGCTGAGTTACAAATGAAGCTGCTGTACCCGACACGCCGCGGTGTCGACTCCTCCATCGCGGGCGTTATCGAAAGGTCGACGATGACCCCTCACGCAGACCCCGAACGGCCGGTGACCTCATGACGCAGCACGCCGCCGACACGGCGCTTGCAGCCCAGCCCCCGGGCTCGGCATCATCGGCTCCCCGCCGGACCCGCTCCGCCGTCCCGAAGGTCCTGACGGCGGCCATGCCCCGCTACGTCGTCAAACGCCTCGGACCGAGCGCGCTCGCCGTCTTCCTGACGCTGACCACCGTGTTCGTCCTCATCCGGATGGCGCCCGGCGACCCCGCCTACTCGATGGCCGGGCCGCTGGCCACCACCGAGGATCTCGACCGCATCCGAGCGGACATGGGCCTCGACCAATCCGTGTTCACCCAGTACCTGCTGTACTTGCGCGGCCTTCTCCACCTCGATCTCGGCACCTCGTACTCGTTCCAGGCGCCCGCGCTCGACGTCGTCCTCGCCCGGCTGCCCTACACGATCACCCTGTCCGTCGCGGCGATCGTGCTCACCACGCTGGTGGCCATCCCGCTGGGCGTGTGGATGGCACGCCGCGCCGACACCCGCCGCGAACTCGGTGCCAACGTCGTCACGATCGCCGGCCAGTCCATGCCCGACTTCTGGACCGGACTGATGCTCATCACCGTGTTCGCGGTCCTGATCCCGATTTTCCCCGCGGCCGGATTCACGACGTGGTCCAGCCTGGTGCTGCCCACCGTGACCGTGGCCGTCCTGCAGATCGCTCTGATCTCCCGCATGGTGCGCCGCGAGATGGTCGGCGCGTTCTCCTCGCCGTACATGACAGTGGCCCGCTCGCGGGGTGTCCCGGAGCGCGAGCTCATCTGGCGGTACGCCCTGCGGAACTCCGCGATCCCCGTGCTGACCGCGCTCGGCACCCGGTTCGCGTCCATGCTCAACGGCGTCGTCGTGGTCGAGGTCGTCTTCGCCTGGCCCGGCGTCGGCTCGCTGGTCGTGCGCGCACTCGAGACGAGGGATTACCCCCTCATCCAGGCCACCGTCCTGGTGACCGCGGTGCTCGCCGTCCTCGTCCAGCTCCTCGTCGACCTCTGCTATCCGCTGTTGGATCCCCGTGTCCGGCTCGGGAAGGGAACGAGTAAATGACCACCATCGTCGATCCCCCGGCGCATGCGCGCCCGTCCACGGTCACCCGCCGCGACATCGCCCGGGCCGGTGCCACCCGTGTCGCCCGCGACAGCCGGGTGAAGATCTGGATCGGCAGCATCTGCGCCCTGGCCGTCATCGTGCCGGTCGCCTGCGCACAATTACTGCCCCTGCCGTCTCCGGACGCCACCGACCTCGCCCAGCGCCGGCTGCCACCGCTGACACCCGGGCACCTGTTCGGCACCGACCAACTCGGCCGCGACCTCCTCTCCCGCGTCCTCTACGGCGGGCAGGTATCGCTCACGGTCGGAATTCTCGCGGTGGTCGTGTCCGGACTGATCGGCCTGTGCCTCGGCGCACTGGCCGGCTACCTCGGCGGCTGGGCCGACACCGTCGTCAGCCGTCTCCTCGAAGCCCAGCTGTCGCTGCCGCTCCTCATGATGCTGCTGCTCGTCGTCGCCCTGTTCGGCCCGTCGATCCCGGTCATCACGTTCGTCATCGCCATCGCCCAGTGGCCGGAGATCGCCCGGCTGACCCGCTCACTCGTCCTCGTCGAACGCGAGAAACCGTATATCGCGGCGTCCCGCGTGCTGGGACTCGGACGCACCGCCATCCTGCTCCGCCACATCGTCCCCAACATCATCAAACAGGCGTCCCTCGTCGTGCTGCTGCTGCTCGCGCAGGCCGTGCTCCTCGAGAGCGCGCTGAGCTACCTCGGTGCCGGACCGCAACGTCCCTTCGCCACCTGGGGCCGGATCATCTCCGACGGGCAGGACTACATCACCACCTCGTGGTGGCTGGTGACGCTCCCCGGGCTCGTCATCGTGCTGCTCGTCGTCGGTGTCAACCTGCTCGGCGACGGGCTCCGGGATCGGCCGAAGTCGCTGCGACTGCAACCGGGCGTACTACAGCGACTCCGGGCGTGGAAGGGAATTTCCTGACATGACGAATCTGCTGCGAGTCGACGAACTGCAGATCGAACTCATCACCGCCCGGGGCGTCATCCGCGCAGTGGACGGCGTGTCGTTCAGCATCGACGCCGGCGAAACCGTGACCATCATCGGCGAGTCCGGATCGGGAAAATCGACCACCGCGATGGGCCTGCTCGGTCTGCTGCCCGACGACCTCGCCGTCCTCTCCGGCGCGGTGCGGTTCAAGGACTGCGACATCCTCGGGAAGCCGAAGGCGCTCGCGAAGGTCCGGGGCCGGCACATCGCCCTCGTCCCGCAGGACCCGATGACGGCTCTGAGCCCGGTGCACACCATCGGATCCCAGCTGCGGGAAGCGGTGCGCCACAGCGGCATCACCGGAAAGTCGAAGGAAACCGCGCGGGCCGTGGAACTGCTCGAGCAGGTGCGGATCCAGAACCCGGCCGGCCAACTCGGGAAATACCCGCACCAACTGTCCGGCGGAATGCTGCAGCGCGTGCTGATCGCCTGCTCGCTCGCGTCGGGTCCCGAACTGATCGTCGCCGACGAACCCACCAGTGCCCTCGACGTGACCGTGCAGGCGAGCATCCTCGACCTGCTGCTCGAACTCCAGGAGCGCACCGGCGTCGGAATGCTCGTCATCACCCACGATCTCGGTGTCGCCCGGTTGATGTCGGACCGCATCTACGTCATGAAGGACGGCCGGTTCGTCGAGAACGGCGGAGCCGAGGACCTCGTTCTTCATCCTCGCAGCGCCTACACCAAGAAACTGCTCGATGCCGTGCCGCGGCTCGGCGACTTCACCACGACCGTAGGAGCGTCGACATGAATGCCCCTCTGCTGTCCGTCGAGGACCTCGTCGTCGAATACCCGGTGCCCGACGGGGTGTTCCGCGCCGTCGACACCGTCAGTTTCTCGGTGGACAAGGGCGCGACCCTCGCCGTCGTCGGTGAGTCGGGATGCGGGAAATCGACCATCGCGAAATCGATCGTCCGGCTGCTCACACCCACCTCCGGCCGCATCCTCGTGGACGGCGCCGACATCGCGCAGCTGTCGGAGAAGGCGCTGCGCCCCTTCCGGTCTCGCGTGCAGATGGTGTTCCAGGACCCGTACGGATCGCTGGACCCGCACCTGACGGCCGTCGACATCGTCGGTGAACCGCTGCGCCTGCAGGGCGTCCGGAGCAAGTCCGAGCGGGCGCGCAGGGCCGCGGAGCTGATCGACCGCGTCGGCCTGCCCGCCACCGCGCTCCACCGCCGCCCCGCCGAGTTCTCCGGCGGTCAGCGGCAACGCATCGGCATCGCCCGGGCACTGGCGAGCGGACCGGAACTCCTCGTGTGCGACGAGGCCACCAGCGCACTGGACGTGTCCGTGCAGGCCCAGGTGCTCGATCTGCTCCGCGAGATCCAGCACGACACCGGCCTGACCTACGTCTTCATCTCCCACAACCTCGGCGTGGTCCGGGAGATCAGCGACACCGTGATCGTCATGTCGCGCGGACGGGTGGTCGAAAGCGGTTCCACCACCGACGTTCTCGAACATCCCGCCGAGCCGTACACCCAGGCCCTGCGCGCCGCCGCGCTCGACCCCACCACCATGGTCGGGATCAAACCCCGACACCTCGTCTCGCGCCCGCCTGGCGCAACGGACGTTCCCCGCACCGCATCCCGAGGAGTAGCCTGATGCCCGAACTCGACCTGACCTCACTCGTTCTCGGCACGATGACGTTCGGCGACACCGTCGACGTCGACGGCGCCGCAGCGATGGTCGACGCGGCGCTCGACGCCGGAATCACGCACATCGACACCGCCAACGGTTACGCCGGCGGAGAGTCCGAGAAGATTCTCGCCCGGCTGCTGGCCACCCGGCGCGACCGCGTCACCCTCGCCACCAAGGCGGGAATGCCCCACCCCGACGCGGGCGAC
Source organism: Rhodococcus sp. NPDC057529 (assembly GCF_042802055.1). NCBI lineage: Bacteria > Bacillati > Actinomycetota > Actinomycetes > Mycobacteriales > Nocardiaceae > Rhodococcus > Rhodococcus sp. NPDC057529. Next base: position 350,953 of record NZ_JBHVEY010000001.1, on the reverse strand, counting down.
CACTCACCGCTGTCGCCGGCGGGGCTCCGCGCGAGCGTCGAGGCGAGCCTGAGGCGGCTGGACACCGACTACGTCGACCTGTTCTACCTCCATCAGCCGGACCGGGCCACCCCGATCGCCGACACCCTGTCCACCGTCGCCGAACTCGTGTCGGAGGGCAAGATCCGCGCCCTCGGCGTCTCCAACTTCGCGGCCTGGCAGATCGCGGAGCTGAACCACACCGCCGACGCCGTCGGCGCACCCCGGCCGATCGTCGCCCAGCAGCTCTACAACTTGCTGGCCCGGCGCATCGAGGAGGAGTACGTCGAATTCGCGGCGGTCACCGGCCTGATCACCATGGTCTACAACCCGCTCGGCGGCGGCCTCCTCACCGGTCGGCACTCGTTCGACACGGCGCCCGCGGACGGCCGCTTCGGTGATTCGCGGTTGGCGCAGATGTACAAGGACCGGTACTGGAACACCGCGATCTTCGATGCGATCACCCAATTGTCCGTGATCGCCGACAAGGCCGGTATCCCGCTCACCGAACTCGCGCTGCGCTGGCTCGTGTCCAAGCCGGCCGCCGGGCCGATCCTGCTCGGCGGTTCAAAGGTCGCTCATCTGCAGTCGAACATCGCCGCCGTCGCGAAGGGCACACTCGACGACGACCTGATCGACGCGTGCGACGAAGTGGGCAGCGCCCTGCGCGGACCCATGCCCAACTACAACCGCTAGGAGACAACGCCCTCATGAGTGCCCAGGATTTTGCCGCCCGCCTCCGCCGCCGCGAACGGATCGTCGGCTACTGGTCCGTCATCGACAGCCCGGTGTCGACGGAGTGGCTCGCCCACGTCGGCTGGGACTACATCGCCCTCGATCTCCAGCACGGCCTGATCGGATACTCCGGCATGGTCGCGGGGCTCACCGCCATCGACGCGTCCGGCTCCACCGTCGGCATGATCCGGGTCGAGTCGAACGATCCGACACCGATCGGCCGGGCGCTCGACGCCGGCGCGGCGGGAGTGATCGTCCCGCTGGTGAACACAGCGGAGGAAGCCGCCAAGGCCGTTGCTGCCGCGACGTATCCCCCTACCGGAGTGCGCTCGTACGGTCCGATGCGTTCACAGCTGCGGATCGGCCCCACCCCGGCGGAGGCCGACCGGGACACGGTCGTCGTCGTGATGATCGAAACCCCGCAGGGGCTGGCGAACGTGGAGGAGATCTGCGCCGTCCCCGGACTCGACGGCGTCTACGTGGGGCCGTCCGACCTGCGCCTCGCCGTGGGAGGTGCGCACCCGAACGATCCGAGCGTCGACGACGAGTTCGAGGCGGCCGTGACCCGTGTCCGGGAGGCCGCCGCAGCGGCGGGCATCGCGGCGGGCATCCACACCGCAGACGGGTCGGTGGCGGCCCGCCGACTCGCGGAGGGATACACGTTCGCCACCGTCGCGTCCGACCTCACCCATCTCAAGGCGGCCTCCGCCGCGCATCTCAAAGCCGCGACCGGGGGCTGACAGGCGCTCCGCGCCCGTGCGCCTTTTTGGTAGCGCGAACAACCAAAAAGGCGCACGGGCGGCGGAGCCGCCTGATGCAATCGAAGCATGCCTGACATCATCGAGTTGATTTTCGACGACCACGAGTGGTTCCGGCGGCAGTTCGCCGCACTGGACGAATTGAAGTCTCGGCGCCGGGTGGAGATCACCGCCGTGGAGGCGGTGTGGACGCCGCTGGCGAAACGCCTCGATCTGCACGCTGCAGCGGAAGAGGAAATCTTCTACCCCCAGCTTCTCCGCGTCGGCGAGGACGGGGAGGCGGAAGCGGAGACCCTCGACGCGATCGGGGACCACAACGACATCCGCGACGGCGTCCGGGCGGCGGCGGGGAACCCCATCCTCTCCGAGGAGTGGTGGGCGGCAGTCGGCCGCACGCGCAGGGCCAACGACGAGCACATCGCCGAGGAGGAACGGGAGGGCCTCGCCGATTTCCGGACCGCCCCGGATGATCTTCGCGAGTCGCTCGGGCGGCGGTTCGCCGAATACTTCCTCGTGCACCGCACCCTGTCGGGCGTGGACACCTCGGACAAGGACCCGAAGGAGTACGTCCGGGAGGTAGAGGAGGACCTCGACGAGGACGACAACCCCGGATCGCTTCGAATCGGCAGCTTGAAGGGCCGGTAGCAAGCACTCCCCACATCACAGACCGCGCGGTCTGTGTTCTATAGTTCGGTCGGTCCGCGGCATCGGGCCGGCCGGTTCTGTGGGGAGATGGGGTTGTGGCACGAATTTCCCGTCCGGTGCCCGATGCCCTACCTCCGATGTCGTTCGAGCGGACCGTGCCCCGCAGGTACGTGCACCGCCAATCCGTGGCCGAGGTCTTCCTCACCGACTGCGTGTCGCTGCCGGTGCCGGATCGGTTCGTCGTCGCCGCACAGTGGCCCCGCCTGCACGGCTTCTACCGCACCCGAGACGGGCACTACGACACCATGCTGCTGGCGGAAACACTCCGGCAGACCGCCATCTACCTGGGACACACCCGCTTCTCCGTCCCGCTGCCGAACCGGTTCGTCATGCAGCACCTCGAGGTGCACGCGGTACCCGGAGCGCTCGCGGTGGGTGCTGCGGCCGCAGAAGTGGTCGTCGAGGTCACCGTGTCCGAGCACGTGTACCGCGGCGGCGCGCTGTCCTCGTTCCGCGTGAACCTGCGGTTCCGGCTGGGTGACCGGGACGCCGGCACCGCGACCGGTCACGCGGTGGTTTTCCCTCCGGCCGCATACGCACGCGCCCGGTGGGGTGAGCGCGGCCCGCGGGTGATCGGTGTGCCGTGGTGCCCGACTCCCGTCCCGGCTGTGCTGGTCGGTCACGTCGACGACGCGCACGTGGTCCTCGGCCCGCGACGCGCTGAGAACGAATGGGAGTTGCGGATCGACCACACGCACCCCGTGCTGTTCGACCATCCGTGCGATCACATTCCCGGGATGTTGCTGCTCGAGGCGATGCGGCAGGCGGCCTGCACCGGCCTCGGCCTACCGGACGCACACCTCGCGTCCCTGGGCGCCACGTTCCACCGTTTCGCCGAACTCGACGAACGAACCACGATCCGGCTGAACGCGGTGGACGACGGCGCGTTGTCCATCAGCGGGTCGATACGGCAGGGCGGTGTGGCGGTGGTGCGGGGAACCGCGGCGCTCGCACCGACCGCGGTGAGCGCATGCGCGCCCGGCTAGTCGGCGTCGTCCGGTACCCAGCGGGCCCGACGGATCCGGGCGATGTCGTGGTGCCGGGTCGCGGGCATGATCCCGGGGAGCAGGAACCCCCACATGTCATCGACGCGCTGTTCGAGGTCCGTGCGCTGCGTCAACACCTGGGAGACGGTCTGGACGCCGGTGAAGGCGCCGATGACGAACCGCGCCAGCCTCGGCGGGTCGATGTCGGCGAGGAGGTCGCCCTGCTCGACGGCCCGAGTGGCGAGTATCTCGCAACTGTTGATCCAGTCGAGGTAGGGATCCGCGGGGCCTTGGTCGTCGGCGCTGAGTTCGAGGGTGATCCGGATACCGGCTCGCACGATCGGGTCATTCACGATCTGCCGCGCCATTTCGTGACACAGCATCACGATCTGCTCGATCGCCGACACCTGCTCACGGCCGATCGCCTCGACCGACGCGATGGAGATCCGGTGTTGCTCACCGATGATGAAACGCGCCAGATCCTCTTTCGAACGGAAATGGAAGTACAAGGCCCCCTTCGTGATTCCGGCGTTCTCGACGATGTTGCCGAGTCTGGCTCCTTCGAAACCCGACTTCTCGAACATCTCCGCCGCCCCGCGGACGATCTGCTGTCGAGTCGCCGCAGCACGCGCCTGCTGAACCACGTTCACACCTTTCCCTGCCGCATGAGAGAAGAACGATGACGATGAAAGCACGGAACACGCGCCCATTGCCCGGAGAGACGGTACCAGCGTCGACCGAAAGCGAGCGCGGTCGAACACCCTCCGCGCCGGTACGTGTCGCGGTCGTGGGAGCGGCGGGCTTCATCGGGTCCGCCACCGTGCGGGCCCTGGTATCGGCCGGGATTCCGTGCACCGCGGTCGCCCGCACACCGTTGAACCCGGACATTCCGGGCGTCGTGTCCGCGCAGGCGGATCTGACCGCTCCGGCAAGTCTCGGCTCGGCGCTCACCGGCGCCGACGTCGTGATCCACGCCGCGTCGTACACCGGCAGCGACCCGGCGCACTGCACCGCGGTGAACGTCGGCGGCACCGAGAACCTCCTGGCCGCCGCCGCCCGGAACGGCATCCGCCGGATGATCTACGTCAGCACCATCGGCGTGTACGGCGCCGGACCGCACAGCGGAATCGGTGAGTTCGACGCCACGCCCGCACCCGTGTCGGCGCTGAGCGCGAGCAGGCTGACCGCCGAACACCGTGTCCTCGAATCCGGCGGTTGCGTCGTCCGACCCGGATTCGTCCACGGCCCCGGCGACCGCTGGTTCGTCCCCGGATTCGTCCGGATCCTCGAGACGCTGGGCGCCTGGGTGGACGAGGGGCGGTCCCGGATCTCGGTCGTCGCGGTGGCAGACCTCGCGCGGCTGCTCGCGACCCTCGCCGCGCAGGCCCCTGCACACTTCGGCGACGTGTTCCACGCCTGCCATCCCGACCCGGTCACCGTCCGCGAACTCGGCCGGGCTCTCGCGGACTCGGGCCGCCTGCGACTGCCGGACAACTCACTCACCTTCGACGACGCCGTCGCCGCCGGAACCCGCCGCGGCCTCACCGATCGGCACCTCGACCTGATCGGCCGCGACCACTGGTACGACCCCACCCGCCTGCTGGCCGCCACCGGCGCGACCTTCGGCCACGGCGCACTGCACAACCTCCCGGCGTGACGAGGTCCGGCGGGAAGTCGGTGGGCGGAACGTCGTTTGCGGTCCGTGGTCGGGGTGTATACCCGGAGAGAGACCGTTCCCCCACCTGACGGAGTGTCGAGATGGCCCTTCACACCGAGATCATCGTGGACACCGAAGGCGACAGCCGGATAGTGGTCCTGTATCCCGTGATGTGGCTGTTCATCGCGGTTCTGGTGACGTTCGTGATCACCCGGCTCATCACGCGACGCATCCGCTCTCGAGGAGCGCAGCCCACGGACGACGCCGCGGACTCGGGGGGCGGTCTGATCGGCGACATCACCGTCGGCGGCGTGCACCTGCACCACCAGGTGTTCGGGATCCTGTTCATGACTCTGGCCGGGCTGGCGCTGATCGCGACCACCCCGGAGGGCACGGCACTCAACGTCTTCGCCGCGCTGTTCGGAGTCGGTCTGGCACTGACCTTCGACGAGTTCGCGCTGTGGGTGCACCTCGACGACGTGTACTGGAGCACGTCCGGACGAAAGTCCGTGGACGCGATCTTCTGCGCGCTCATGGTCACCGGCCTGATGATCACCGGCGCCGAACTCGTGAGCGGGCGGATCGGCACCGCCCAGTGGTGGACGTCGATCGGCTATTTGGCGATCTCACTCGGCATCTCGCTGATCTGCCTGCTCAAGGGCAAGTTCGTCACGGGGATCGTGGGGATCGTGTTCCAGCCCGTCGCGATCGTCGGCGCGATCCGGCTGGCCAAGCCCGATTCCTGGTGGGCAGTGCGCCGCTACGGCACCCGACCACGGCGGCTGGCCCGCTCGCAGGCACGATTCGGGGAGCGCTACCACGCCCGCTGGAACCGGGCGCGCGACTTCGTCGCCGGACCGCCGGACCCCCGTCACGCCGGAACGCAGAGCTAGCCTTCGTCCGCCGACCGCGAGCGTCCCATCATTTCCAGCCCCGCCATCGCCTTTTCGGCGCCGGCCTCGTCCACCTTTTCCATCGCGAATCCCATGTGGATGACGATCCAGTCGCCCGGTTCCAGGCTGACGTCCTCGGGCAGCATCCCGACGTTCACCTTGCGCTGTTCACCGACGACGTCGACGAGCGCGAGTTGGTTGCCGTAGCCCTCGAGCATGCGCACCACCCGGCCGGGAATTCCGAGACACACGATTCAGCCCTCCGTCTTCTCCGGTTGCAGCGCGGCTGCGGTAGGCGCCAGGAGTTGGTCGACGATCTCGAAGACGGCGTCGACGGCCGGTGCGACGGCGGCGGCGACGCGCGGTGACAGCCCGATTCCCTCGTCGGTGTTGTCCACCTGGCAGCCGAGGACCACGGCGCGCGGCAGGGTTCCGCCGAGCGCGCGGAGACTGGCGAACACCGCCCCCGGATCCATGCTGTGCGCGTCGAGCGGCGCCGCGGGCACCGAATCGGGTCCCACCTCGAACGCCCTCAACGCCCCCGGCTCACCTCGATCGGGAACCGCGTCGACCAGCAGCAGCGCACCCCACCCGTCCAGCAGTTCGTACGCCAGATGTGTTCCGCGGATGCCGAAATCGATGGCCCGGACTCCCGGCGGCAGCGGCCTCGTCGCGACACCGCGCAGCACCTCGGGACCGAATCCGTCGTCGCCGAAGAAGATGTTGCCCACACCGGCAACCAGCACCCGCCTGTCCGTCACGTGGCCTCACATCTTGCGCATACGCAGGTACCGCTTGATGTCGGGAAGCGAGAAGACGGCGACCGCCACGCCGGCGACCGCAACCAGCGCCAGCGCGGCGGTGGTGGCCTCTCCGAGAATCTTCATGACTGTTCATCCTTTCCGGTGTCTGCCGATACGGGCTCCACCTCGTCCGGGGCGAAATACAGATACCTGCCGTACCACTCGTGCAACTCCGAGGCCGGGTCGTCCATCAGCACCACGCCGACGTGGGTGCCACCGTCGACGTCGGCGTGCACGGTCACCACCCGAGCGAGTTGTCCCGCGAAGAACAGGTCCTGGGCGTCGGCGCGGCGCGACGGGTGGATCCGCACGACGGTGCCCTTCGCCACCCGGACGCCGTTCACGATCACGCCGTCGACGTCGGGGCGGACGGCGGTGTCGGCGTCCGGATCCCACCACGGCACGTCGTCGGTCAGTTCCGGGACGAGACCCATGTCGGGGAGGCCGCGCTGCTCCGGGATGTCGGGGCTCGGGAAATGCGGGTTGCGCAGGACGCCGTGCATCTGGGCGAGCGTCGCCGGCGACATCTGCTCGCAGCGGTCGATGATCTGGGCGGCGAGCGGGTCGGTGGCGCGGGCCTGACGCTTCTCCTCCTCGGTGAGCGTCATGACCCGCAGGGTGAGGATTTCGTCGATCTCGGTGGCGTCGAACAGGGCGCCGTCGCTCTGCTCGGCCACCTCCGGGTGGTCGTACAGGATGATCGGCGACACCAGCACGAGGTCCGTCTCCCCCGGCAGCCCGGCCAGCACGGGGTAGCAGCGTTCCTGATGGCAGGTCGACGCGAGCGGCGCGGCGTCGTCGGGCGGCTCGAGCAGCGACACGAACTCGGCGTCCTCCGCGGCCAACATCAGATGCGCGCCGATCAGCGAATGCCTGATGGCCGAATCCTTCGACCACGTGCCGATCGCGTCGATCTTCACGTTCTCGATCGACACCCGCAGCACGTCCAGTCCGTCGTGCCGGTCACTGCCGACGCGGACGACGGCGCGCAGCGGCCACCTGGTCCGCACCACACGCCCGGCGAGGGTGCCGTCGTCCTCGCGCAACTCCTCGACGTCCACGCCCCCGTCGACGTCCACGTCGAGCCGGCAGTCCTCGAGCTCCTCGGCCGGGAACACCGCGCCCAGGTCGATCTCGCGTTCCACCGCCTCGTCCCACGACAGCCAGCTGCGGCCGGCGACGGTGAGTTCCCCGACCGGCTCGAACCCGGACCCCGCGGCATTCTCGACCTCACGCACCTGCAGTTGCAGGAAGCGGACGGTCACCGCGACGCCGGGCCGCCCACCCGGACGGGGACGCATCAGCGTCTGGCAGGACAGGCGTGGTTCCTCGCCGACTCCCGATTCCGCCGCACCCGGCGGCCCGAGGACGCCGAACTGCCACCGGGATTGGTTCTTCGACGAACTCGCACGATACGGATACAGCAGGTAACCCTCGTAGAGGACCGCGTCGGCCACGGCCCGTACTCGCTGCAGGGACGCCGGGGAGATCATGCGATCACCTCCCCGGCTCCCTGCAGCAGGTTCGCGACGGCGACGTCCAGTCCGAGCAGTCCGTGCGCCGCCTTGTATTTCGCCAGTACCGCCAGCGTGTCGTGGTCGAGGCGCACCCAGCCCGTGTTCGGGTAGTGCGCCTGGACGAGTTCGCGCCACACCGCCACCGGCAGGTCGTACGTCGATTCCCGGTCCCACGGGATCCGTTCGACGCCGAACCCGGCGACGCCGCGCGTGAAGACCGTTCCGCTGAACAGGAACACCAGCGGCACCGTCGACCCGGCCTCATCCAGGGCGTGCAGGTACTTCGAAGCCGTCACCTCGAAGTCGTACGTGCACGGAAGCGGCAACTCCACCACGCTCGACCCGGTGAACCCCTGGGCCACGGTGCTGGTCTGCATCCACTGGAACGGCTTCAGCGTCGACGTCCACCGCTCGCGGGGCCCGAACAGATCGAGCAGGCCCTCCACCTCGGCGTCCGTGTAGCGGCGGCGCTGCGGGTCGATGCGGACCTGACACCGCACGGCCATCGCGTGCACGACGGCGCCGCTCGACTCCGTCACCTCCACCCGCGCAGTCAGATTCGGCGCAACCGCGAACGGTTCCGGGAACACGTCTTCCACACGGAACGACAACTCGGTCACGTCGGCTCCTTCGCGACGCGACTGCGCGCCCGCACGTCGTCGAAGAACGTGTCGATGACCCTTCGTGCGTCCTGGCCGCCGTCGAATCCCCGCCACACCTGCCGCAACCGGCCCACCAGCTGGTAGCAGGCGTCGATGGGAACGAGGTAGCACTCGGGGTCGCCCTCGCCGTGCTCGGGGACCCGCAGCAACAAGGCTTCCGTGTCGGCGGCCAGCCGGCCCAGCGCCGGGTTCGCCGCGAGCACGTCGTCCCAGGCGTCGAGGGGCAGTTCCGATTCGGTCGCGCCCGCCGGACCGGGGTAGAACGCGACGGTCTTGGCCAGCAGCGAGTTCCGGAACACGAACGCGAGCCCGACGGGGATCTCCAGTTCGTCCCAGCGTCCGGGGGCGAGTTCGAAGTTCGGAAACGACAGGTAGCGTTCCGGGACGGCCCGGAACCGCAATTCGGCGTTCTCGTCGGTGAACAGCAGGTAGCACCCGCGGCACACGCACATCAGTTGCCGGTCCTGCACGTTCACGACGTGCTGGTGGGCGTCGGCGATCGGCACGGCGCACATGTCGCACCGTTCCCCGACCACCGGTGTGGGCCGCTCGGACGCGATGCGCTGCAGAATGCGCAGTCCGTTCCCCGACGGGCTCATCACGCCACCTCCGCGGCGGGCACGGCCACGGAGACGACGCCGTCGCGCACGAGGACCGGGAGCGGCGAGAGCGGTTCGGCGTCCGTGTCGCCGTCCAGGCGCAGGCCCGCGCGACGCGCGTCGAAATGCGCGCGGCACGACGGGCAGCGCAGCACCGCGTCCCCCACCTGACCGCCCGCCTTCCGCTGCAGCGTGGCCCCGGCCAGCGAGTGGGTGCAGGAGGCGCACCGGTCCCGGTAGGCGAACAACTGCTCCCCGATCCGGCACACCAGAATCGGCAGCCCGGCGACGGAGAACCCGGCCACCTCCCCGGGTGTCAGTTCCTCGAGTTCGGGCACCGACACCCACGTCCCCGTGCCGCTCGACCCGTCCATTCCGTTCGGATGAACATGGGAGAACAGCGATTCCGCGGCGATCAACCCGGACCCGGCGGCGGGGGTTGCGCCCACCACCTCGATGTCCACGGTCTCCGGCGCGGCGGCCAGCACGGCGTCCTTGACGGCGAGTTCCAACGTCACCGCAGACGACGGGCAGCTCTGACAACTGCCGGTCAGCCGTAACCGCACCACCCCGTCGACCACGCCGAGCAGTTCGACGTCACCGCCGTGCGAACCCAGGTAGGGGCGCACGCTGTCGAGTGCGGTGGCGACCCTCGTCTCGACGTCGTGCGGATGGAGTCCGTTCACGAGGAGCAGGCTGGCCACGAGTTCGTCGGCAGCGAGGCGTTCGACGAGGTCGTCGTCGCGGTCGCCGATGATGTCGAGGACGCGCTCCAACCCGGCGCCGTAGAGTTCGACCACCTCCCGGACCAGCTGCTCGGCGCGCTCGCGGGCCACCGAGCCACCCGTCGAACTCGCGTCCAACAGGCTGTCGATCCGTTCGCCGGCTGTCCGCCACCGATCGGGGTCGTCTGCTACTTCGTCACTCCCCCACGTCTCCGATCCGCCACTCTCCATGCGTACTCCGTCACTCGCCGGTCACGGACTGGGTGGGCGAATGCAGCTTCTCCAGCGTCTTTCCCTCACCGAGATACATGTGCACGCCGCACGGCAGGCAGGGGTCGAAACTGCGGACGGTCCGCATGATGTCGATGCCCTTGAAGTGCTCCCGGTCGTTCTCCTCGAAGATCGGCTGACCCTGCACCGCGTCTTCGTACGGTCCCGGCGTACCGAAGCTGTCGCGGGGGTTGGCGTTCCACGGGGTCGGCGGATAGGGGTGGTAGTTCGCGATCTTGCCGTCACGAATCACCATGTGGTGCGACAGGACTCCGCGCACCGCCTCCGTGAAGCCGCAGCCGATCCCCTCGTCGGGGACGTCGAACTTCTCCCACGTCTTCGTGTGCCCGGCCCGGATCTCGGCGAGCGCCTGCTCCGCGAAGTGCAGCGCGCACGCCGCCGCGTAGGCCTGGAAGTAGGTCCGCGCCCGGTCCCGCTCGATCGTGTTGCTGCCGTGCTGCGGGATCTTCCATTCGAACTCCACCGGGCCCTTCAGCGCGGTCTTCGGCAGGTTGATCTTCACACTGTGCCCGGTCGACTGCACGTACCCGATGTCGACGAGGCCGGCGAGGGCGGTGCTCCACAGCCGGGCCAGCGGCCCGCCGCCGGTGTCCAGTGCGAGGTGGTCGGTGCCGTCGAACCACCGCGGCGACATGACCCAGCTGTACTTGTCCTCCATGTCGCGTTTCTGCGGGTGCGGGTTGGTGTGCTGGTTCCACGGATGCCTGCGGTCGACCTGGTTCCCGAGCGGGTCGTTCCTCACGAACATCTCCTGGTCGGTCCAGTCGTCGTAATACGAACTGCCCAACAGGATTCGGATACCCAGGTTGATGTCGACGAGGGACGTCGTCACCAGCTTTCCGTCGACCACGACGCCGGGCGTCACGAACATCGCCCGTCCCCACTTCTCCATGTCCTTGTAGGAGAAGTTGCACACCGCCGGATCCTGGAACGACCCCCAGCAACCGAGCAGGGTCCGGCGCAGGCCGACCTTCTCGTAGCCGGGCATCGCCTCGTAGAAGAAGTCGAACAGGTCGTCGTGCATGGGGACGACCTTCTTCATGAACTCCACGTACCGCATCAGACGCGTCGTGTAGTCCGTCATCAACTGAATCGTCGCGACCGTTCCCACACCACCCGGGTAGAGGGTGGACGGGTGCACGTGCCGACCCTCCATGAGACAGAACATCTCTCGGGTCCACCGGCTGACCTGCAACGCCTCCCGGTAGAACTCACCGGTGAACGGATTGAGCGACCGCATGATGTCGGCGATGGTCTTGTAGCCGTGCTCCCCGGCGTGCGGCGCCTCGGTCTTCTCGGCCTGCGCCAGCACCCCCGGATTCGTCTCGGAGACCATCTTCTCGCAGAAGTCCACACCGACGAGGTTCTCCTGAAAGATGTTGTGATCGAACATGTATTCCGCGGCCTCGCCGAGGTTGACGATCCACTCGCCGATGTTCGGGGGTTTCACTCCGTAGGCCATGTTCTGGGTGTAACACGAACACGTCGCGTGGTTGTCACCACAGATGCCGCAGATCCGGCTCGTGATGAAGTGGGCGTCGCGGGGGTCCTTCCCCTTCATGAAGATCGAATAACCGCGGAAGATCGACGAAGTGCTGTGGCACTCCACGACTTCCTTCTGCTTGAAGTCGATCTTCGTATAGATGCCCAGGCTACCCACGATGCGCGTGATCGGATCCCACGCCATCTCGACCAGGCCGTCGGATTCCGACTTGTGCGAAGGTTCCGGAATGATCGTTGTCATCGACGTACCTCTCAGTGCTCCACGGCTGGGCAGCCGCCCAGTGGGGTTCGAGGCCGGCGGACCACCGCCCGACACCCCGAGCGTGACTACCAGGTGCGTGTCGCGCCCGTGGTCAGTTTCGTACCGCGACTGCGCCAGTGCGGTTCCTTGTCCAACGTGTTCTTGGTGATCTTGCGCAAACTGCGAATGGCGGATCCGTACAGCCCGGACGCCGTCGTGGAGAGTTTGCCGCCCGGCGGTTCGTCCATGAACGGCATGAACTTGTCCGGGAAGCCCGGCATCGTGCACCCGATGCAGATACCGCCCACATTCGGGCACCCACCCACACCGTTGATCCAGCCCCGCTTGGGGACGTTGCACTTGACGACAGGACCCCAGCACCCCAGTTTCACGATGCACTTCGGTGAGCCGTACTCGGTGGCGAAATCACCCTGCTCGTAGTAGCCGGCGCGGTCGCAGCCCTCGTGCACCGTGGCGCCGAACAGCCACTGCGGACGCAGCGCGTCGTCGAGCGGAATCATGGGCGCCTGCTCGGTGGCCATGTAGAGGAGATACGTCAACGTCTCCGACAGATTGTCCGGCTGAATCGGACAACCGGGAACGCAGACGATCGGAATGCCCGCCTTCGACTTCCAGTCCCAGCCGAGATAATCGGGAACACCCATCGCACCGGTCGGATTTCCCGCCATCGCGTGGATGCCGCCGTACGTCGCGCACGTGCCCGCCGCGACGATCGCCGTCGCCTTCGGAGCCAGACGATCGAGCCATTCGCTCGTCGTCACCGGCTGACCGGTCTCGGGATTGTTGCCGAAACCGCACCAGTAACCCTCGTCGTGAAGTTGCTCGTTCGGGATGGAACCCTCGACCACCAGCACGAAGGGCTCGAGTTCGCCGCGGTCCGCCTTCCAGAACCATTCCAGGAAGTCGTTGGCGCCGCCCTCCGGACCGTTGTCGAAGTCGATCAGCGGCCAGTGCACGGCCACTTTGGGCAGGCCCGGCAGGGCTCCCAGGGCAATCTCCTCGACACTGGGCTGCGTCGCAGCCGTCAAGGCCACCGAATCGCCGTCGCAACTGAGTCCCGCATTGATCCACAGCACGTGAATCAGGGTGTCCTCGGCGTTGATTGCTTCCTGTGTCGGCATATCAGGTCGCTTTCCGGAGTGAACACAACTCCTGTCGCCACCGGAGTCGACCGTCGGCCCACCTGCGTGGCGCTGATATTTATTTAGCTCCGCCGTCGAGCGGATGTCAACGGTCCCCGGCGCGTCGCGCCGCGTCGCCCGGCCCCGTCGTGTAGAGGCGTCATTGCTTCGCGATCCAGTCGTACCACTGCTGGATGCCCTGACCGGTCGTCGCCGACAAGGTGATCATCTGCAGGCCGGGGTTCACCGACCGGGCATACTTCGCGCAGAGGTCGACGTCGAAGTCCACGTACGGCAACAGGTCCGCCTTGTTCACGATCACGAGATTCGCCGCCGCGAACATGTGCGGATACTTGAGCGGCTTGTCCGTCCCCTCGGTCACCGAGATGACCACCACCCGGCTCTTCTCACCGAGATCGAACAGTGCCGGGCAGACGAGATTCCCCACGTTCTCGATGAACAGCAGCGAATCCGGTTCAGGGTCGAGGGCGGTCAGCGCGTCCCGCATCATCTCGGCGTCGAGATGACACCCGGCGCCCGTGTTCACCTGCACCACAGCGCATCCCGTCGCCTTGATGCGGTTTGCGTCGAGCATCGTCTCCTGGTCGCCCTCCACCACCGAGACCCGACGCTGCCCGCCGATGTCGGCGATGGTGCGCTCGAGCAGCGTCGTCTTCCCGGACCCGGGCGAACTCATCACGTTGAGGGCGAGCACCCCACGACCCGCCAGCCAGCCCCGGTTGCGCTCCGCCGTGAGGTCGTTCTTCGCCAGCACCTTCTGCTCGAGGGTGACCGTCTCGGTCGGGTGCTCGTGGGGGTGTGGGTGCTCGTGCTCGTGGGGGTGTTCGTGAGTGTGCTCGTGCGGGTGCGCGTGGTCGTGCGGGTGCTCGTGGGGCACCCTGATCCTGGTCCCCGTCTCGTCTCCGCATCCACAGGTGGCACACATTTGCGTCAGCTCACTTCCATCGAGAGGATTCGTAGTTCCCGACCCGACGTGACCTCCACGTCCGCACTTCCGCACGGGCACAGCAACACCAGGTCCGTGAGCACGAAGTTCTCGCCGCATTCACGGCAGTGCGCACCGCCCGGCGTGTGGTCGATGTCGAGACGGGCACCGTGCGCGACGGTCCCTTCGGTGACCAGTTCGAAACAGAACTGCATCGAATCGGCGACCACCGCGGTCAGCGCCCCCACCTGCACCCGCACGCTGTGAACCGTCCGTCCCGCAGCGGTCTCGCAGACGGCGTCGACGACGCTCTGGGTGATTGCCAATTCGTGCATCACGGCCCCGTTCAGGACTCGTCACTATCCTGTTCGAGCGTAGCGCTTCGCACCCGTGAGTACTTCTTAACCGCCGGCGGTTAAGAAGTACTCACAGGCGTTCGATGATCGTGGCATTCGCGGTGCCGCCGCCTTCACAGATGGTCTGCAGACCGTAGCGGCCGCCGGTGCGTTCGAGTTCGTTGAGGAGCGTCGCCATCAGCTTGGTGCCGGTCGCACCGAGGGGGTGACCGAGGGCGATCGCGCCGCCGTTGACGTTGACCTTCGCCGGGTCGGCGCCGATCTCCGCGAGCCACGCGAGGACCACCGGCGCGAAGGCCTCGTTGATCTCGACCAGGTCGATGTCGTCGATGCTCAGGCCGGTCTTCTCCAGCGCGTACCGGGTCGCGGGAATCGGCGCGCTGAGCATGAAGATCGGGTCGGCGCCGCGGGCACTGAGGTGGTGGATGCGGGCGCGGGGCGTCAGGCCGTACCGCTCGACCGCTTCCGGTGAGGCCAGCAGCACCGCGCTCGCACCGTCGGAGATCTGGCTCGCGACCGCGGCCGTGAGACGTCCACCGTCGGTGAGCGTCTTCAGGGCGGCCATCTTCTCGAGGCTGGTCTCGCGCGGACCCTCGTCGGTGGTGAAATCGCCCACCGGCACGATCTCGCGGTCGAAGCGACCCTCGGCGATGGCGGTCCGCGCCCGCTCGTGGCTCTGCAGCGCCCAGCGTTCGAGGGCCTCGCGGCTGATGTCCCACTTGTCCGCGATGAGTTCGGCGCCGTGGAACTGCGACACCTCCTGGTCGCCGTAGCGTTCGGCCCAGCCCGTCGATCCGCCGAACGGGGTGTCGAATCCGTACTGCTGCCCGACCACCATCGCCGATGCGATCGGGATCTGGCTCATGTTCTGCACACCGCCGGCGACGATCAGGTCGGCGGTGCCGCCGAGGATCGCCTGCGCACCGAAGTGGACGGCCTGCTGGCTCGACCCGCACTGACGGTCGACCGTGACGCCCGGGACCTCCTCCGGGTAGCCGGCGGCAAGCCACGCGGTGCGGGCGATGTTGCCCGCCTGCCCGCCGATCGCGTCGACACAACCGAAGACGACGTCGTCGACACCGGCCGGGTCGATGCCCGTGCGCTCGACGACGGCCTTGACGACGTGCGCACCCAGGTCGGCGGGATGCACGCCGGACAGGCCGCCGTTCTTCTTGCCGATCGGGGTGCGAACGGCGTCGACGATGTAGGCCTCGGTCATGTGAAACTCCTAGTCAGTGTTAAGGACTCGCAAGTCCGTCGAGGACGATCGAGAGGTATTGCTTGGCCACGGTGTCGACCGTGACGGATCCGCCGGGCCGGTACCAGCGGACGGCGACCCAGGCGGTGTCGCGGAGGAAGCGGAAGGCGAGTTCGACGTCGATGTCGGCCCGGAAGCTGCCGTCCTTCACCCCCGCCTCGAGCACACCCATCCACAGGTCGCGGAATTCGGTGTTCAGTTCGGACAGGTACGTGAAGCGCTCGTTGGCGACGAGATGCTTCACCTCGTCCTGGTAGATCGCGACCGCCGCATGCGACGCGTCGATCGCCTCGTAGGACGTGGTGACCAGCGCTTCGAGGGTCGCGCGGCTGTCGAGTCCGGATGCGACGATCTCGCGGTACTTGCCGAACAGGTCGTCGAGGAAGCCCCGTAGGATTTCGTCGACCATCGACTCCTTGGAGTCGAAGTGGTGGTACAGGCTGCCCGACAGGATGCCCGCGGCGTCGGCGATGTCGCGCACGGTGGTGGCCCTCAGGCCGCGTTCGGCGAAGAGGGTGGCCGCGATGTCGAGGAGTTCGGCCCTGCGTCCGGTCTTGCCGGAGGTGTCGTCGGGGGGTGGAGTCATCGTCACATCCTATCAACCAAGCGCTTGCTAGGGCCTCCGGCCCCGTGAGTGGTTAACGAGTCCAGACACTCGTTAACCACGCACGGGGCGGCTACGCCCTCTGCGACGAGATCGACACGACCTCGCCGGTGAGGTAGGTGGTGTAGTCGCTGGCGAGCATGGCGATGGTGGCGGCGATTTCCCACACCTCGGCGGCGCGGCCGAAGGCCTCGTCGGATGCCAGCTTGTCGAGGAGTTCCTCGCTGGTGACCTTGGCGAGGAAGGCGTGCCGGGCGATGGACGGTGCGACGGCGTTGATCCGGACCCCGTATTCGGCGGCCTCGATCGCGCTGCACCGGGTCAGGGCCATGACGCCGGCCTTCGCCGCCGCGTAGTGCGCCTGCGAGTGCTGCGCACGCCAGCCGAGGACGGACGCGTTGTTGACGAGGACGCCGGTGTGCTCGACGCCCTTGAAGTAGCGCAGCGCCGCGCGGGTGGCCCGGAACGTGCCGTTCAGGGTGATGTCGAGGACGCGATCCCATTCCTCGTCGGTCATGTCGACGAGCGCCGTCTCGCCGCCGAGTCCGGCGTTGTTGACGAGGACGTCGATCCGGCCGAGGGCGTCGGCCGCCCCGGCGATCAGGGCGTCCACCTGTTCGGTGCTCGACACGTCGCACGTCAGCGCCTCGACGGCCTGCCCGGGAAATTCCGCGGCCAGTTTCTCCTTCGTCTCGGTGAGGCGGCGTTCGTGCCAGTCCGACACCAGGACGTCGGCGCCCTCGAGCAGGGCACGGCGCGCGGACGCGTAGCCGATGCCGGTGCCCGCGGCGGCGGTGACGACGACCTTCTTTCCTTTCAGTAGGTCGTGGCCCGGCGTCTCGACGGGTGCGGTGGCGAGCGGTGCGGGTTGTGTCACGGTCGTGCCTCTCGGGGGAGTCCGAGCACGCGCTCGGAGATGATGTTGCGCTGGATCTCGTTGGATCCGCCGTAGATGGTGTCGGCGCGGGTGAACAGGAACAGCCGCTGCCATTCGCCGAGTTCGAGATGTTCGGGATCGGTGGTGTCGGACGTCGGGTCGGCGGGGGCGAGGAGCGACGACGCACCCTGCACCTCCATCGCCAACTGCCCGAGGTCGCGGTGCCAGTTCGCCCACAGCAGTTTCGCGACCGATGCCTCGGGTCCGGACGTTCCGGCGTCGACGGCTTCGAGGGTCCGCAGGGCGTGGGCGCGCATGACGCGCAGCCCCACCCAGGCGCGGGCGATCTTCTCGCGAATGTTCGGGTCGGATGCTGCGCGGGTGGTTTTCGCGAGGTCGACGACGCCCTGAAGTTCGCGGGCGAATCCGATCTGCTGCCCGAGTGTGGACACGCCGCGTTCGAAGGTGAGAAGCCCCATCGCGACGCGCCAGCCGTCGCCGGGTTCCCCGACGACCAGATCGGCATCGGTGACGGCGTCGTCGAAGAACACCTCGTTGAACTCGGACGTGCCGGTGAGTTGCTGGATGGGCCGGACAGTGACGCCGGGCTGGTCGAGAGGCACGAGCAGGAAGCTCAGCCCCTGGTGCCGCTTCGACCCGGGATCCGTGCGGCACAGCACGAACGCCCACTGCGCGACGTGTGCGAGCGACGTCCACACCTTCTGGCCGTTGATCACCCACTTGTCGCCGTCGAGTCGTGCGGTGGTCGCGACGTTGGCGAGGTCGGAACCGGCGCCGGGCTCGGAGTAGCCCTGCGCCCACAGTTCGGTGACGGTGTTGATCCCGGGCAGGAAGCGTCGCTTCTGATCCTCGGTGCCGAACGCGATGAGCGTCGGTCCGAGAAGTTCCTCGCCGACGTGACTGACGCGGGCCGGCGCTCCTGCCTTCGCGTATTCCTCGTGGAACACGACCTGTTGCGCCAGCGTCGCTCCGCGGCCGCCGTATTCCTTCGGCCAGCCGAGGCACGTCCATCCGGCGGCGGCCAGGTGCCGGTCCCACGCGAGCCGTTCCTCGAAGAACTCGTGCTCGCTACCGGGGCCGCCCTTGCCCTTCAGCCGGGCGAAGTCGCCGGTCAGATTGTTTTTCAGCCACGTTCTGACGCTCTCGGCGAAGTCGTCGTCGGTGATCAGCCCGTCCGGGCTCTCGCTCTGGTCCACGTCTGTAAGATAACCTACCAAGCACTTGCTAGGTAGGTAGGGAGCCCAGTGACCGAACATCCGAGAACCATCCCGTCCGCCGTCATCCACGCCGCGCGTGCATACGGCGAGCTTCCGGCGGTGTCCGACGGCGACGTCCGTCTGACCTTCACACAACTGCACGACCGTGTCCGCGATTTCGCCGCCGCACTCTGCTCGCAGGACGTGCGGCCCGGCGACCACGTCGCGGTGTGGTCGCCCAACACGTATCACTGGGTGGTCGCCGCGCTCGGCATCCACTACGCCGGCGCGACGCTCGTCCCGATCAACACCCGGTACACCGCACCGGAGACCCTCGACATCCTCGAGCGCACCAAGACGACCGCACTCGTCGTCGCGGGCAACTTCCTCGGCACCGACCGGTACGCGTCGCTGCGCGACGAGTCGAGCACCCTCGACCTGCCGACGGTCGTCCGCGTGCCCGTCGACGGCGGCGACGCCCCGGCCCCGGGTGTCGTCGACTTCGACGACTTCCTCGCCCTCGCCGACGAGGACACCCGCGCCGAGGCCGACGCCCGCGCGGCCGCCGTCTCCCCCGACGACGTCTCCGACGTCATGTTCACGTCGGGCACCACGGGCCGCAGCAAGGGGGTGATGAGCGCGCACCGGCAGTCGGTGGGCATCGCCCGGGCGTGGGGTGAGTGCGCGGAGGTGACGTCGGACGACAACTACCTCATCATCAACCCGTTCTTCCACACCTTCGGCTACAAGGCCGGGTTCCTGGTGTGCCTGCTGAACGGGGTCACCGTGGTGCCGATGGCCGTGTTCGACGTCCCCAAGGTGATGGCGACCGTGCACGACGAGCAGATCACCGTGCTGCCCGGCGCCCCCACGATCTTCCAGTCGATCCTCGACCACCCCGACCGCCCGAAGTACGACCTCTCCAGCCTGCGGGTCGCGATCACCGGCGCGGCCGCCGTGCCCGTCGCCCTGGTCGAACGCATGCAGTCGGAACTCAGCTTCGACGCCGTCCTCACCGCCTACGGCCAGACCGAGGCCGTGGTGGTCACCATGTGCCGGACCGACGACGACCCGGTGACCGTCTCGACCACGTCCGGTCGCGCGATTCCCGGGATGGAGGTCCGGATCGGTGACCACGGCGAGATCCTGGTGCGCGGCGAGAACGTGATGCTCGGCTATCTCGACGACCCCGAAGCGACGGCCAAGACCATCGACGCCGACGGCTGGCTGCACACCGGCGACGTCGGCACGCTCGACGACCGCGGGTACGTCGACATCACCGACCGCCTCAAGGACATGTACATCTCCGGCGGGTTCAATGTGTATCCCGCTGAGGTGGAGAACGCCCTTGCCAGGCTCGACGGTGTCGCGGAGTCTGCCGTCATCGGTGTTGCCGACCAGCGGATGGGCGAGGTCGGGCGCGCGTTCGTCGTGGCGAAGGCGGGTACCGCGCTCGCCGAGGACGACGTGATCGCGTTCTGCAAGGAGCGCCTCGCCAACTTCAAGGTGCCCCGGTCGGTGCGCTTCGTCGACTCCCTCCCCCGGAACCCCTCCGGGAAGGTCATGAAAAACGTTCTGCGTGAGGAGAAGAAATGACGGTTCCGGACGAGGGTGACGTCGTCACCTACGACGTGCGCGACGGTGTCGCTTTCGTGACGCTCAACCGCCCCGACTACCGCAACGCCCAGAACTCGGTGATGACGTATGCCCTGGACGCCGCGTTCGAGCGGGCCGTCGAGGACGACGACGTGAAGGTGATCGTCCTCGCAGGCAACGGCAAGCACTTCAGTGCCGGGCACGACATCGGGACCCCGGGCCGCGACCATCACGTCCATTACGACAACAAGGCCGTGATGTGGTGGGACCACGTCGACAAGCCCGGCGGCGACCAGCGCTACGCCCGCGAGATGGAGGTGTATCTCGGGATGTGCCGTCGGTGGCGGGAGATCCCGAAGCCGACGATCGCGATGATCCAGGGCGCCTGCATCGCCGGCGGTCTGATGCTGGCGTGGGTGTGCGACCTGATCGTGGCGTCCGACGACGCCTTCTTCTCCGATCCGGTCGTACGTATGGGCATTCCCGGGGTCGAGTACTTCGCGCACCCGTGGATGCTGGGACCGCGGTTCGCGAAGGAAATCCTGTACACCGGTGACCGGTTCACCGCGCAGCGCGCGTACGAGGTGGGGATGGTCAACCGCGTCGTGCCGCGCGAGGACCTCGAGGCGGAGACCCTGGCGATCGCCGGCCGCATCGCCGCGATGCCCCGGTTCGGTCTCGCGCTCACCAAGAAGGCCGTCAACCAGTGCGAAGACCAGATGGGCATGCGGAACGGCATGGACTCGGTGTTCGGCCTGCATCACTTCGCGCACGCACACAACGCCGAGGTCGACACGGATTCCCTCGGCGGTATGGACGCGAAGTCGATGGCGGCGAGCGCCCGCAACTCGAACGAAGGAGCCAAGTAAGTGGATCTCGAGTTCGACGACGCCACCGTCGCCTTCCGCGAGGAGGTGCGAACCTTTCTGCGCGACAACGTTCCCGCCGAGCCGCTGCCGTCGATGGACACGGCGGAGGGTTTCGAGGCGCACCGCGAGTGGGAACGCACCCTCGCCGACGCCCGGCTGTCGGTCGTGTCGTGGCCGGAGGAACTGGGCGGACGCGACGCGTCGCTGCTGGAATGGGTGGTGTTCGAGGAGGAGTACTACCGCTCCGGTGCGCCCGGGCGGGTCAGCCAGAACGGCATCTTCCTGCTCGCCCCGACGCTGTTCGAGCACGCGAACGGCGAACAGCTGGCGCGGATCATGCCGCGCATGGCCCGCTCCGACGACATCTGGGCGCAGGCATGGTCGGAGCCCGAGTCGGGCAGCGACCTCGCGTCGCTCCGCTCCACCGCCCGCCGCGTCGACGGCGGCTGGGTACTGAACGGGCAGAAGACGTGGAGTTCGCGGGCGAGTTTCGCGGACTGGGGTTTCGGGCTGTTCCGATCCGACCCGGACGCGCAGCGGCACAAAGGCATCACGTACTTCATGTTCGACCTGCGGTCGCAGGGTGTCACCGTTCGCCCGATCGACCAGCTCGACGGCGAACCCGGTTTCGCGGAGATCTTCCTCGAGGACGTCTTCGTGCCGGACGACCCGGCAAACCCCGGCGAGTCGGGGGTGATCGGCGGCGTGAACGAGGGCTGGCGGGTGGCGATGAGCACCGCGTCGAACGAGCGCGGACTGTCGCTGCGCAGCCCCGGACGGTTCCTTGCCACGGTGGACCGGCTGGTCGCGCTGTTCGAGACCTCCGGCCGCACCGACGACACCGCGTTGCGCGACCGGGTCGCCGACGCCTGGATCGGCGCCCGCGCCTACCAGCTGAACACGTTCGGCACCGTCACCCGGCTCGCGGACGGCGGGCAACTGGGCGCCGAGTCGTCGATCAACAAGGTGTTCTGGTCGGAGTGGGACATCGCCACGCACGAGACCGCGCTCGAACTGCAGGGCGCCTCGGCGGAGCTCGCGGACAACTGGACGGACGGCTACCTGTTCTCCCTGTCCGGCCCGATCTACGCCGGCACCAACGAGATTCAGAAGAACGTGATCGCCGAGCGCCTGCTCGGCCTACCGAAGGCGGATCGATGAGATTCACACTCGACTCCTCCCATCAGGACTTCGCGTCCAGTATCGACGCGCTGCTGTCGAAGGCCGACATGCCGGCGGTGATCCGGTCGTGGAACACCGGCGACACCGGCCCGGGCCTGAAGGTGTGGCAGCACCTCGCCGAGACGGGCGTGAACGGATTGCTGGTGTCCGAGGAACACGACGGACTCGGCGCAGACGCCGTCGACCTCGTGGTGGCCGTCGAACAACTCGGACGCCATGCCGTTCCCGGACCGGTGGCCGAGACCGTCGCCGTCGCACCGGCGCTGCTCGCGCAGGCGGATCCGGACCGGTTGTCGGCGTTGGCCTCCGGGTTGCTCGCCACGGTTGCCGCGGCGCCGCATGTACCGTTCGCGGTGGACGCGGACTCGGCCGATCTGGTCCTGCTGGTCGACGGCACGACGCTGAACCTCGGACAGGCCAGTGCGGTGCAGAACTCGGTGGACCAGTCGCGGCGGTTGTTCCCGCTGACCGCCGGCGAGACCCTCGGTGACGTGGACTTCGGGCAGGCATTCGATCTCGGCGCCCTCGCGACCGCGGCACAACTGCAGGGGCTCGGGCAGACCCTGCTCGACGTCACCACCGACTACGCCAAGCAGCGCAAGCAGTTCGGCAAGCCGATCGGACAGTTCCAGGCCATCAAGCATCACCTGGCGGAAGTGGCTGTCGGGCTGGAGATGTCGCGGCCGCTACTGCACGGTGCGGCGCTGGCCGTGCGGGACGGGTCCGCCGACAGTTCCCGGGACGTCTCGGCCGCGAAGGTGGCGTGCGGAGATGCCGCGTACCGGGCGGCGCGGGTGGCGCTGCAGGTGCACGGCGCCATCGGGTACACGCAGGAGCACGATCTGTCGCTGTGGCTGACGAAGGTCCGTGCGCTCGTGTCCGCTTGGGGCACACCGGCCTTCCACCGCGGACGCGTCGTCGATTCGCTGGTGGAGGCGTCATGAGTTTCGACAACGAGGAACGGTCCGCGCTCCGGTCGTCGGTCCGGGATCTGCTGGGTAAGCATTCAGACTCCGCCGCCGTCCGCCGGGCGATCACCACCGAGCACGGCTACGACAATACGCTGTGGTCGAAGTTGTGCGAGCAGATCGGTGTCGCCGCGCTCGCCGTTCCGGAGAAGTACGACGGCGTCGGGGCGTCGCTGCTGGAAGTCCATGTGGTGCAGGAAGAGCTGGGCCGCACGCTGACGCCGTCGCCGATGCTCGGCAGCGCGGTGCTGGCCGCGCAGGCGCTCGTGTTGTCGGGCGACGACGACGCGTGCGCCCGGCTGCTCCCCGGCATCGCGGCGGGCTCGGTGGCGGCACTGTGCTGGGCGGGTGCGGACGGCTGGTCCGGTTTCGGCGTGACGGCGTCGGGCGAGACGCTGTCGGGGACGGCGTCGTACGTCCTCGGCGGTGACGTCGCGGACGTGCTGCTGGTCCTCACGTCCGAAGGCCTGTTCGAGGTCGACCCGGCCGCGGACGGCGTCACCCGGCGTCGGGTGCCGGCGATGGACCCGACGCGCACGCTGTCGGAGGTCGTGTTCGACGGCGTCGTGGCACGCAGGCTCGTCTCCCCCACCGACCTCGTCGAGCAGGTACGTACCGTCGCGCTGGTCGCGCTGTCGGCGGAACAGGTCGGCGCGGCGGCGGCGGCGCTGGAGCAGACGGTCGAATATGCGAAGTCGCGCAAACAGTTCGGGCGTGCCATCGGATCGTTCCAGGCACTGAAACACCGCATGGCCGACATGTACGCGCTCGTCGAGACGTCCCGGTCGATGTCGTACGCGGCGGCGCTGTCGGGGACGCACGACGATGCCGTCGTCGCGAAGGTGTACTGCTCGGAGGCGCTTCAGAACGTCGCGGCCGAGGCCATCCAACTGCACGGCGGCATCGCCATCACGTGGGAGCACGACGCGCAGTTGTACTTCAAACGCGCGCACGGGAGCGCACAGCTGTTCGGGCAGCCGCGCGACTACCTCGCCGAGCTCGCTACCGCCGCCGGACTGTAGGCGGCTCCGCCGCCCGTGCGTGGTTGAAGAGTCTCTGCACTCGTCAACCACTCACGGGCGCAGCCCCTCCAGGTAGCTGGCGACCCCGTCCTCGTCGTTGCTGGGCAGGACGTGGTCGGCGAGGGCCAGGACTTCCGGCAGCGCGTTGGACGGGCACAGCGCCGTGCCCGCCCACGTCAGCATCGGGACGTCGTTGATGGCGTCGCCGGCGACGGCGACCTCTGCCGTCGAGATCCCGTCGACCGCGCACAGTTCGGCGAGCGCACTCGCCTTGGACACACCGGATGCCGCCATCTCGACGTACGGTGCGCCGGAATGCGTCAGTTCGACGCCGTCGACGCCGGCCGCCACCGCCGCGCGGTACAGGTCCGCGCTC
Source organism: Rhodococcus sp. NPDC057529 (assembly GCF_042802055.1). Classification (NCBI taxonomy): domain Bacteria; kingdom Bacillati; phylum Actinomycetota; class Actinomycetes; order Mycobacteriales; family Nocardiaceae; genus Rhodococcus; species Rhodococcus sp. NPDC057529. Next base: position 326,447 of record NZ_JBHVEY010000001.1, on the reverse strand, counting down.
GGAATCTCGGGGTGCCGGGCGACGATCTTCACCATCGGCTCGTCGATGTCCGGCAGCAGTTCCGACAGCATCATCTCGTGCGGATGCCGGTGGTGGTCGGCGAACTCGCACAGCGCCGCATACGCCGGTTCGGCGACGAAGCGCGTCGCGCCGATGTTCGCGAACACGACACCGGGCATCAGCGTCCGCACCCGGTCCATCGCCGCCGCGGCCGACGCCATCGCGATGGTCGTCGTCGCCGTGATCACCGGGGTCCCGTCGGCCAGGTCGAGAACCACCGCCCCGTTCGCGCAGATCGCCTTGCCGCGGAATCCACACGACTGCGCGAGTTCGTGCACCGAGTGCCGGGCGCGGGCCGTGGCCCACACCACCTCGACCCCCGACCGTCGGGCGTCCTCCATGGCCTTCGCGGTGCGCGGGGAGATCGTGCGGTCCGACCGCAGCAGGGTGCCGTCGAGGTCCGTCGCCAATAGCCGAATTCGGGTCACCTCCGCATGATGCCAGGCGGCGAATGTACCCCTCACGCCCCCACGACAGTCGATAGCCTGGACAGCATGAGTCCTCGAGTACCCAGCATCGTGCTGAATTCCGGAACCATCGTCCCCCAGCTCGGCTTGGGGGTCTGGCAGGCCGACAACGACGAGACCGAACACGCCGTCGGATTCGCCCTGGACGAGGCGGGTTACCGGCACATCGACACGGCCGCCGCATACGGCAACGAGGAAGGTGTGGGCCGCGGGATCGCGAACTCGGGCGTCGCCCGCGAAGACATCTTTCTCACCACCAAGTTGTGGAACTCCGATCAGGGGTACGAGCCGGCGTTGAAAGCGTTCGACGCCAGCCTCGGACGTCTCGGCGTCGAGTACGTCGACCTGTACCTGATCCATTGGCCGCTGCAGGACGACGACCGCATCCTCCGCACGTGGGATGCGCTGGAGAAGATCGCCGAGTCCGGGCGCGCGAAGGCGATCGGTGTGTGCAATTTCGAGCCGCGTCACCTGCAGTTGCTGATCGACCGGGGCGGCGTCGTCCCGGCGGTCGATCAGGTGGAGTTGCACCCGCACCTGGCGCAGCAGGAGGTCCGGAATTACGCCGTCGACCACGGCATCGCCGTCGAATCGTGGAGTCCGCTCGGCGGCACCAGCAACTCGGGGTGGGGCGACGACTCCAAGCCGAACGTCCTGCTCACCGATCCGATCATCACCCGCATCGGCGACCGGCACAGCAAGTCCGCAGCCCAGGTGCTGATCCGCTGGCACTTGCAGAGCGGGCTGATCGTCATCCCCAAGTCGGTCCACGAGTCGCGGATCCGGGAGAACATCGACGTGTTCGATTTCGAACTCAGCGAGCAGGATCTCAGCGAGATCGAGACGATGGACGACGGCGCCCGCGTCGGTGCGCACCCGGACGAGTTGAACATCGGCGCCCCGGAGTAGGCGCTTCGCGCTCGTGCGCGGTTAGCGAGTCCAGAGACTCCTTAACCACTCACGAGCCCGAAGGGCCTATACCTTCACCGGCATCTCCTCGAGCCCGGACACGAAGTTGGCGGGACGACGCCGCAGCGGGGTGTCGTCGACGAGCATCATGTCGGGCAGCCGCGACAGCAGTTGCTCGAACATGATCTTCGCTTCGAGCCGGGCGAGTTGGTTGCCGAGGCAGAAGTGGGTGCCGAAGCCGAATGCGACGTGCGGGTTCGGTGACCGTCCGATGTCGAAGACGTCGGGGTCGTGGAATACCGCCTCGTCGAAGTTGGCGGATTCGAAGAGCAGCATCATCTTCTCGCCCTCGCGGAGGGCGGTTCCGAAGAAGTCGACGTCGCGGGTGACGGTGCGGCACATGTTCTTGATCGGCGACGACCAGCGCAGCATCTCCTCGACCGCCGTTGGGATGCCGCCGGGGTCGTTCACGAGACGTGCCTGCTGTTCGGGGTGGCGCAGCAGTTGTTCCATGCCGCCGCTGAGGACGTGCCGGGTGGTCTCGTCGCCGCCGATGAGGATCAGCAGGGTTTCGCCGACGATATCCGCATCGCTGAGCCGGTGCCCGTCGATTTCGCTGTGCACGAGGATGCTGGTGAGGTCGTCCGTCGGGTTCTGCCGCCGTTCCTCGATGGTGCGGAGGGTGAACTCGTTGAACGCCAGGTAGGCGTCGGCCTGCGCCTGCAGTCCTTCCGGGGTGGCGTTGCTGCCGAGCGCGTTCATCAGGTCGTCGGACCACTGCAGGAACAGGTCGCGTTCCTGGGGGCGCACGCCGAGCATGTCTCCGACGACGGCCATCGGGAGCGGCGCCGCCAGATCGCGCACGAAGTCGACGTTCTCCTTGTCGCAGGCGGCGTCGATGAGGTGGTCGCAGATCTCGCGGATCCGGCCGACCTTCGCCTCGACCTGTTTGCGGGTGAAGCCGGCGTTGACGAGGCGGCGATGCTGCAGGTGCTGGGGGTCGTCCATGTCGATCATCTGGGGTAGCGGGCCCACCCCGGGCCGGATTCCGCCCGCGTTCGAGAACAACTCCGGATCGCGTTCGGCGGCCAGGACGGCCTCGTACGACGCGGCGCCGAGAATACCCTCGGCCCGGTACACCGGTTCGTGGGCGCGCATCCAGGCGTATGCCTGCCGGGGGTCACCGAGTTCGCCCGAGTAGAACCGTCCGTCGATGAGATCGAATTCCGGCCTGTCCGTCATCGAGACGCTCCTCCGCATTGAATCCCGCCGTTCGTGCCCCGATAATAGAACGTGTTCCTACGATGGCGCAGTGGTATAGCAGCAGTTTTCACAGATCCATGGCTCGAAAATTGACACGAGTTCTATTCCCTGGAGGTGTGCGTGGTTACCAACGACGGCAGCAGCGGGCTCGCGAAGACGTCCGTACTCGTCACCGGCGGCGGCAGTGGCATCGGACTGGGCATCGCCACCGCGCTGGCCGCCGAGGGCGTCCACGTCACGATCTGTGGTCGGAACGAGGAGAAACTGGCACGCGCGGCGGAACAGATCAGCGGCGACAATCCCGCGGGGACGGTCGACGCGGTGACGGCCGACGTCACGAACGAGGACGACGTCGCCCGCGCGGTCGCGAAGGCGAGCGAACGCACCGGTCGGCTCGACGGCGCCGTCACCTGCGCGGGCGGCAACGAAACGGTCGGGCCCGTGACCCAACTCGACGTCGACGCCTGGCGCAGAACGGTCGACCTCAACGTCACCGGCACGATGCTGACGATCAAGCACGCCGCCCGGGCACTGGTCGCCGGGGGCGGCGGTTCCATCGTCACCATCTCCTCGATCGCGAGCAGCAACACGCACCGCTGGTTCGGCGCGTACGGCCCGTCGAAGGCGGGCGTCGACAACCTGACGCGACTCGCCGCCGACGAACTCGGGGCCAGCAACGTCCGGGTCAACTGCATCCGCCCCGGACTGACCCGTACCGACCTCGTCGCGCTCATCACCGACGGCGGACCCGTCCTGGACGACTACCTGGCCAACACGCCGATCTCGCGGGTCGGCGAGGTCACCGACATCGCCGCGCTCGCCAAGTTCCTCCTCGGCCCCGACTCCACCTGGATCACGGGTCAGATCATCAACGTCGACGGCGGCCAGATGCTGCGGCGCGGCCCCGACTTCGGGTCGATGTTCGAGCCCATGTTCGGCGCCGACGGCCTGCGCGGGGTGGTCGCGCCGTGACGTCGCATCAAGTTCTGGGCAAGCAGGTCGACATGCCCGTGCAGATCCGGGCCGCGTCGGCGTTCACGGCGATGTATTCGGTGCCGACCGCCGCGGCCCAGACGCTGATCGACTCCACCGGACTGGAGATCCTGCAGTTCCGGCCCGGGCGCGGTGTGTGCGTGCTGGTGTTCGTCGACTACGTGGACGGCGACCTCGGCCCGTACAACGAATTCGGGGTGTCGTTCCTCGTCCGCGACCACCGGGCCGCCGGCACCTCGGTCCCGCAGGACCTGAAGGCGCTGGCCCGGGGCCGGGCCGGTGCGCTGATCCACCACCTGCCGGTCGACGGCGACTTCACCCTGGCCGCCGGCCGCGGCATCTGGGGGTTCCCGAAGATCCTCGCCCATTTCGACGCCGACCACTCCGGGTCCGTCAAACGCGGGTCGGTGAGTCAGGGTGGTCGGCTGATCGCCCAATTGAGCGTCAAGCAGGGCATTCCGGTGCCGGGTTCGGGCGCGAGTACGTCGCTCGCCGCGTACTCGCACCTCGACGGACTGACCCGGTTCACCACCTGGAACATGAGCCCGACCGGCGTCCGCTCCCGGCCGGGAGGCGGGGAACTGAAACTGGGCAGCCACCCGATCGCCGACGAACTGCGGTCGCTCGGGCTTCCGAAGCGGGCGCTCCTCACGTCGTCGATTCCCGACCTGAGGATGACGTTCGGGGACGCGCAGCCCGTCTGACAGGTGAGTGGCGAAGTGTGCGCGGGGACGCTTTGCCACTCACCTGGGAGGGGTTCAGCACCCGGTGGGCCAACAGGTCACCGTCGAGTTCGCCACCGGACACCCGCGCAACAACCCGCGCCGTGGGAGAACGGTTCTCGAGAGGGTGCAGCACTTCAGCGACAGCCGGGACGCGGCGGGAGCGGTCACCTCGTTCACCGCGACGTCGAACGACTTCGACGTCGAGTAGCCGCCCGGAACCCGATCGTCCCGGACGCTAGGACAGGTCCAGCGCGGTCGCCACGTCGAGGAAGTGCCGGATCGCCGGGATCTGTTGCCGGTCGGCGCGATACGCGACCGACACCGTCGACACCGCCTGCGCGTCGGAGAGTGCGACGTACCGGAGGTCCGGGAGGTGCAGAGCCCGGAGGCTGGCCGGCACGATGGTGACTCCTGTGTTCGCCGCCACCAGCCCGAGGAGGGTGGGAAACTGGACGGCCTCCTGGGCGGCGTCCAGCCGGAAGCCCGCGTGATGGCACAGGGCGGCGATGTGGTCGTACAGCCGCGACACCTGGCCGCGCGGAAACGTGAGGAACCGTTCGTCGCGCAGTTCCACGAGCCGCACCGACTCCCGGCCGGCGAAGGGATGCGACGAGTGCATCGCCACCAGCAGAGGCTCGCGGGTCAGCGGCCGGACCACGATGCCGTCCGCGCGGTCGACTTCGCGGACCAGCCCGATGTCGAGGTTGCCGTCGGCGATCGCCGACAGCTGGCGGTCGGTCGTCGATTCGGACAGTTCCACCTGAACTCCGGGCCACTCCTTCTGCAGGGCCAGCACGGTCGCGGGGACGATCCGCAGTGCCGCGGAACTGACGAATCCGATGCGGAGCAGTCCCACCTCCCCGTGCGCGACCTGTTCCACCGCGGCGAGCGCGTGATCGGCTTCCGCCAGGACGCGCCTGCCCTCGTCCAGCAGCACCCGGCCCGCGTCGGTGAGCTCGACGCGTCGCGTCGTCCGCTCGAACAGGGTGGTGCGCAGTTCTTTCTCGAACTTGCTGATCTGCTGACTGAGCGCGGGCTGCGCGATGTGCAGGCGTTCGGCGGCGCGCCTGAAGTTCATCTCCTCGGCCACCGTGACGAAGTATCGAAGCTGCCGCAGTTCCACCCGATTGATACTTGCAACTTATCAGTCGGTTGACAATAGGTACTTCTGCACCATGGTCGCCGCGCCTAGCGTTGAAGGCACCGAATTACCAGCCCTTCGAGGAGTCAGCAGTGGAGCACCATCTCACCGCACCAGACACGGACACCCGTCTCCGCCACCTGATCGGCGGCGAGTGGGTGGACGGCGACGGTCCGGTCGCAGCGACGACGAACCCGGCCGACGAGACGGTCGTCGCGGAATACCATCCGGCCGACAGCCAGCTCCTCGACGCGGCGGTGGCTGCCGCGGTGTCGGCACGCCGCGAGTGGGACGACCGCGGAATCATCGCACGCGGACTCGTCCTCCGCCGGGCGGCCGAGATCCTCGCCGAGCGTGCCGACGCGATCGCGGAACTCATGACCCGGGAGCAGGGAAAGACGCTCCCCGAATCGCGGGCCGAGGTGGGAGCCACCGTCGAGACCCTGCACTACCACGCGGCGCAGGCGCGCAACGCCGACGGCGCCACCTACCCGTCGTCCCATCCCGACGAGGTGATCCGCACGGTCCGCCGACCGCTCGGCGTGGTCGCCGCGATCACCCCGTGGAACTTCCCGCTGCAGATTCCGGCGTGGAAGCTCGCGCCGGCGCTGCTGTGGGGCAACACGGTGGTCTGGAAACCCGCCAGCGACACGGTGGCGGTCGCGACAGCCTTCGCCGAAGCCCTTGCTGCAGCAGGGGTTCCGTCCGGGGTCCTCAACATGATCCTGGGCCCGGGGACGATCGGCGCCGAACTGGTGGCGCGGGAGGAGATCTCGGGAGTGACCTTCACCGGATCGGTTCCGGTGGGCAGGTCGATCCAGGCCGCCGCGGTTCCGCGCGGCGCGAAGGTGCAGATGGAACTCGGCGGGCACAACGCGGCCATCGTGCTCCCCGACGTCGATCCGAGGGACGCAGCGACGGTCCTGATCGCCGGGGCAATGGGAAGCAGTGGCCAGAAGTGCACGGCGACGCGGAGGATCATCGCCGTCGGCGACGCCTATGACGACCTCGTGCCCGAACTCGTCGCACGGGTCGAACAATTGGTCGTCGGCGACGGGCTTGCCCCCGAGTCTCAGATCGGACCGCTCGTCTCCGCCCGCGCGGCAAAGGAAGTGACGGCCGCGATCGACCAGGCGCTGTCCGAGGGCGCGGAACTGCTGGGGTCTGCTCCACTCCCCACGTCGGGTGCGGCGTTCGTGGCCCCGACGCTGCTCGCCGGCACGCCGGCGCTGACCATCAGCCGGGAAGAGGTGTTCGGTCCGGTCACCCTCGTCTTGCGTGCGGACGATCTCGACGAGGCCATCGACCTCGCGAACGCGACGTCGTTCGGTCTCACCGCCGCCGTATTCACGTGCGACGAGCGGGTCGCCCGCCGCTGCATCCGGGACCTCGACGCCGGCCTGATCAAAGTCAACGCACCCAACACCGGCTCCGAACTGCACGCTCCCTTCGGCGGACTCAAGGATTCGTCGTTCCCCGCGCCCCGCGAGCAGAACGCCGCGACGAGCGCCGAGTTCTTCACGTGGAGCAAGATCGCCTACTCCCGCACCGGAACACCGAGGAGCGAGGCATGAGACCGACCGAACTGCTGCGGCGGACGCAGACATCCGCCCGGTCGCCCGAACAGGTTCTGGACCCGGCCGACATGGGAGCCGCCCGCTACACCCGGCACAGCTTCGCCCGGTCCTTCCTCAGAACCGCGGCCGCCGAGAACTGGCGGGTGGAACGCGAGCGGTGGGACGTCGGCGCCGACGGCCGCGGCGAGGTCGTGTACCGCGTCGTGATCGGCGGCCGGGAGGTGAGATTCGTCGTGTTCTCGACGACCCTCGCCGAGAGCGACCGAACGGACCGCGTCATCGCCAAGGCGTGGGACGTCACCGCAGCCTTGATCGAAGGTCCGCTCACCGAGAGTCGTTCGCGTGCACTGCGAATGCAGGTGCCGCGGCAGGAAGAAGGCCGAGCGGACGACGGCACCCTCATCTGGACCCGGGCGAACCGCAGTGCACGGTTCTTCGACTACGTCGCCGATCGCTTGTCCGCGGGCGGCCAACCGGACATCGCGACGATGGGCGACGCCGCCTACATCCTGCGGAGCACCGCGTTCTACAGCAACGGAAAATTCGGGCTGGCAGATTTCGATCGGCTCGGTGCCGACCATCCCCTGCGACTGCCGTACCGGGCACACATGCTGACTGCCTGGTTGCTGCGTGAATTCAGCTACGACCTGGTCGAGCACTGCGCCCGGGCCCGGAACCCGCGGGCGGCGCGGCTGTCCGGAGACTGGCGACGCTACCTCGGACTCGGCAATGCGACCGGTCTCGGCATGGTGCCGTACGTCGTCAATCATCCGCAGGTGCTCGACGCCTGGTGCGCCACCCGCGAACTGCCCCTCGCCCACGCGCTGGCGCAGACGACCGCGCCCGGCGGCCCGCGGATCCACCGCGCCCGAGACCTGCTCGACCGTGCCGCGCTCTACTTCGGCGAGAGAGCAGACATGCCGACCGCGCCCTTCGTCACCTGCGGCGAGATCGCCTCCCAACTCGACGTGCTCCACGGCGCGCTGTCCGAGTACATCGGGTCGGGGACCGTCGGCGGGACGCCGACCGACCACGCCTGGCGGGCGCTGCACGACCGGGCCGCGTCCATCGGCGCGGAGGCCCGCGGAGTGATGGACTCCGTGATCGTCGAGGTCCATCCGGAACTCGACACCGAGGTCGAGGAATTGCTGTGCTGCGATCAGCGACTGGCCGTCGAACCGGCGCAGACCTGCGCCGAACTCCGCGCCGTCCTCCGGGACCGTTACGCGTGGGTGGAGCGGTTCGACTTCGACGATCCCGACGAGCAGGCCCATTTCTGGTTCTCGTCCGAGAACAACGAGGAGCCGCGACGGGGACGCCGCGGTGCCGATCCGGGCGAGCACGTCGAGCATCCGATCGATGTCGCCCGATCCGTGACCGCCCTGGAACGCGATCTGGCGTCCGTCGGCGACGACACCACTGTCGCCGCGTTTCTCGTCGAACACCCGCGGCACCGCGGCATCGTCGCCCGCGTCCAGACGCTCACCGGCGTCCCGTACGCGGAGGCCCACGACAACCTGCTCGGCCGGAACTTCCTGCCCCTGAATCTACAGCGCTTCCAGCTGGCGATGTACGGGATGGACAACTACATGCCGCAATCGACCGACTGGCTCCGGGTGACGCTCTACTCGGGAGCCCCACGGGCCGAAGACGTCGCCGCCGGGGTGGACGACGACTGGATCTTCACCCGCAAGCCGCGAAAGGACGCCTAGTGCACACGCTCACACACTCCGACCTGCTGGTGGTCGACGGACTCCAGATCAACAATTGGGACCGGAAGGTCCTCGAAGAATTGCGCGCCGGTGGCGTCACCGGCGTGAATGCCACCTGCGCGGTGTGGGACGGTCCGGCCGACACGCTAGGCGCCGTCGCACAGTGGTATCAGCTCGCCGCCGACAACGACGACATCGTCACCCTCGCGGAAACCTCCGACGACATTCGCAACGCGAAGCGGGACAACCGGATCGCCGTGCTGCTCGGGTTCCAGAATTCGTCGCCGTTCGGGGACGACTACCGCATGGTGGAGATCTTCCACCGACTGGGGGTGCGCGTCGCGCAGCTCACCTACAACATTCAGAACCTGGCGGGCGGCGCCTGCTACGACGAGCATGATTCCGGACTCACCGCGTTCGGGCGCATCATGATCGCGGAGATGAATCGGGTCGGCATGCTCGTCGACCTCTCCCACGTCGGGAACCGCACCTGTCTGGACGCGATCGACGCATCGCGCACACCCGTCGCGATCACGCATTCGAACCCGACCTGGTTCGTCGACAGTCCCCGCAACAAGCCGGACGAGGTCATCGACGCGCTGGCCGCACGCGGCGGTGTGATCGGCTGCTGCCTCTACCCGAATGTCCTGGGAGGGGAAGCCACGTCCAGCGCTGATTTCGCGGTCATGGTCGCGCGGCTCGTCGACCAGATCGGTCCCGACCACGTCGCGATCGGCAGTGACTGCACCCGCAACTGGTCGGAGGACTACGTCGCGTGGTTGCGGAACGGTCGCTGGCGACCGCCCAGCCAGAATCCGGTCGAACCCGAGTGGCCGATGTGGCCGAACTGGTTCTCGGGCCCGGCGGACTTCCCGGTTCTCACCGAATGCCTGCAGAAGGTCGGCCTCGACGACGCGACCATCGCGATGGTCCTCGGCGAGAACTGGTTGCGCATCTTCGACGACGTCTTCCCCGGACTGCCCGAATCACAGGAACGCCGATGACCGACATGCTCACCCACACCCTCGAAGACGACACCACTCTCCTACCGGGAAACCGAATCAGGCTGTCGGTACGGGAAGTTCGCGAGACGGCATTCCGCGCCCTCTACGCCGCGGGCGTCAGCGCGGGCGAAGCCGGCGGCGCGGCCGACGTCGTGACGGCGATGCAACTCCACGCCCGCAACGGCATCGACACACTCCTGGCGACGATCGCCGAACTCGAGTCACCGAACGGGGCCGCCGACGTCACGCTGACGAGAAGCCCGGAAGTCGACATCGTCGACCGGTCACCGCGGAGCGCACTGCTCACGGGTCCCCTGGCGGTCGATCTGGCCCTGTCGCAGTCTCGTCCGGTTCTCCTGCCCCGGATCGTCGATCACGACGCCGCCGCCTGGTACGCCCTGCACGCCGTCTCCCGGTCCGGTGCCACGCTGTGCCTCGTCACACTCGACGACGGTGGGCGCCCGGCCGGCGCGACCGTCGTGACGGGGGCGGGCGACATGTACCGCGACGTCGCCGCCGCGGCGCTCACCACCGACGTACCGGCCATCGGCGCGGGAACCCTCCTCCGGACCGCGCCGCCCGCTGCACACCTGTCCCGTCCCGTCCACACCGCCTCCGAACGCGAGACGCGTTACCGCCACGCCGTCTCCTACGGCGTATTCGTCGACGCCGCGACGTGGTCGCGCGCCTACGAACTCGGCAGGCGATTCCTCGTCCCGGAGGCACATTCGTGACCGATCAGCGTGAACTCGTCCCACATCCCGCCGGCACCGAGCGACCGTACGCGCGGGCGGCGGTGTTCGCCGGCACCATCTGGGCCTGCGGGCAGATCCCCACCACCGCGGACGGACGGACCCCGACCGCGATCGGCGACCAGGTCCGGGTCGCGCTCGACAATCTGGAGGCCACCCTCCACGCTGCGGGTGGTGGCCTGCGCACCCTGCTGAAGGCCACGGTGTACCTGGCCGACCTGTCGGAGTTCGATGAATACAACACCGCGTATCTGGCCCGGCTGGACGGCATTCCCCTGCCGCCGCGGACGACGGTCGAGGTTGCTCGGTTCCGCGGCGACAAGCGAATCGAGATCGACGGGATCGCGGCCGTCGACCCGGCGAATTGATAAGCACAGAGCATGAATTGGTAGGAGATTGGTAATTCCGCGCCGCCAATTCTCTTCCTACTGTGGCAGCAACCACATCACGTGGGGACACACCCTCAAGCCCACACCCCCCGATGGGATTCCTCAGATGAACCTCGACACCACCGTCTCCGCCCGATCGGGCGTCACACTGGACAGCGCCACGCTCAACGGCTTTCACGCCAAACTCGCCCTCTTCTCCTCGGGCGGCCCCTTCCTCGACGGCTACATCCTCAGCATCATCGGCATCGCGATGGTGCAGATCCAGGCACAGTGGGACATGAGCGCACTGTGGGCCGGTCTCATCGGATCCTCCGCGCTCATCGGGGTGTTCCTCGGTGGGGCCGTGTTCGGTGCGGTGACCGATCGGATCGGCCGGAAGTTGATGTACACCATCGACCTGATCGTGATCATCGTCTGCTCGGTGCTGCAGTTCTTCGCCGCGGACGAGATGCAGTTGTTCATACTGCGCTTGATCATCGGCATCGCGGTCGGCGCCGACTATCCGATCGCCACCGCGCTGGTGACGGAATTCGCGCCGAAGGCGTGGCGTGCCAAACTCGTCGGCGGCCTCAACGCCATGTGGTTCGTCGGCGCAACGGCGGCCGCGTTCGTCGGATACCTGCTGCTCAGCAACCCCGACGGATGGAAGTGGATGCTGCTCTCCTCCGCGATTCCCGCCACCCTGATCGTCGTCGCACGCACGAGCATCCCGGAGTCTCCCCGGTGGCTGCTGAGCAAGGGGCGGTCCGACGAGGCACTGACCGTGCTGCAAAAGACGATCGGGGCGGATGCCACGCTGGACGACCTGCCCGACGAAGAGGGAAGCACGTCCCTCCGCGGAGTGATGCGCGGCGGATACCTGAAGCGCGTCGTGTTCATCTCGGTCTTCTGGACGTGCACGATCGTGACACTGTTCGCCATCTACGCTTTCGGCCCGCAGATCCTCGAACTCTTCAACCTCGGTTCCGGAAATCTCGCCCACATCGGATACGGCCTCATCAACCTGTTCTTCCTGATCGGCAACGTCGTCGCACTGCTCCTCGTCGATCGACTGGGGCGACGGCCGATCCTGATCTGGGGTTTCGTGCTCTCCGGCCTCGGACTGCTGTTCCTCGCGATCGAGCCGGACGCGGGCCTGTGGGTGATCGCATTCGCGTTCGCGATCTATGCGCTCTTCAACGGCGGACCCTCCATCCTCGAATGGATCTACCCCAACGAACTGTTCCCCACCGAGGTGCGGGCCACCGCCGTCGGCCTGTGCACGGGAATCAGCCGGATCGGTGCGGCGATCGGCACGTTCGCCACCCCGTGGGCGCTGTCCAACCTCGGACTCTCCGCAACGATGTACATCGCCGCGGGTATCGCCGGAGTGGGCGCACTCGTCAGCTTCCTCATGGCCCCGGAGACTCGGGGAACGGACCTGAGCGACGCGGCGTCACTGCGCTGAGTTCTCCCCGAACCCGGCGCTTCCCCCCGGGACGGGGCCCCAGCCGCCACGGAGCCTTCCCTTCCCCCCCCCCCCCCCCCCCCCCCAGGCCTCCCCCCCCCACCTCCTCCCTCCT
>NZ_JBHVEY010000001.1:0-313883 GCF_042802055.1 Rhodococcus sp. NPDC057529 | reverse complement strand
AGGGGGGGGAGGGGGGGAAAGGAAGGGGGGGGGGGGGGTCTCCGCCCGTTGCCCCCCCCCACACCCCCCCCTCCCACCGGGACACCCCCCCCCGCCCCCCCCCCCGCTTCCATGTCCCCGCTCACACCAGCCGCGCGGAGTCTTCCGCACCACATGTCTGCTGTGCCACATTCCTGCTGCACGCCAACGTATTTCACGATCGACCGTCACACCACCGACCGTGTGAGGAAACCGCTTCGCAATACGGCGGGTCGACAGTGGGGGCATGAACGATCCCGTGAGAGAACCCGGAGTTCACGTGAACGCGTGCGAGGCGTGCGGCCGGCTTCCGCATCCCCGCCGCGTCCGGCTGGCGCTGGCGAAGCTGTGCGCCGTGTTTCCCGTCGAGCTGTTACTTCACGCCTTGGTCATTCATTTCCACGTCTCCTATCTGATCACCGTCGCGGTCCTCACCGTCACCACCACCGTGTTGGTGATCTGGGTGGTCGAGCCGTCGGCGATGCGGCTCCTCGGCGGGTGGTTGCACGGTCCCGCGGACGGCAAGCACGGCCACCTCGTGACCGGACAGTCGCTCTGGCGCATCCGCGTCCGGGTGAGCGATCGCCCGGGACAGCTGGAATCGCTGGCCCGCAACCTCGCGGAGCGAGGTGCCAACATCCTGACCGTGCACGTTCATCACCTGGACGGCGGTTCACTCGACGAATTGATCGTCGGGGCGTGCCGGGACACGACGCCCGAGGCACTGTCCAATGCCGTTCGCGCCGGCGGCGGTCACGATGTCGGCATCTGGCCCGCGTCGGCGCTCGCCCTGATCGACGGCCAGACCAAGGCATTGACGTTGGCGTCGCGGGTGGTGGCCGATCCGTCCGAACTTCCCCTGTCGATCGCGGAACTCCTCGGGGCCCAGTACGTCGATACGCGCGTGACCGACGTTTCCACCACGGCGGCGAGCGTCGAGATCCCGTCGGGTGATGAGCTGCTCGTCTTCGCCCGGTCGGCGGACGAGCCGTTCACGCCGGCCGAGATCGCCCGCGCCCGCCGCCTCGGCGAACTCGCGCAGAAGACGCGGGAGATGGCGCTGTAACGGTCCGCAGGGACGGTCATTCGCACACAATTGCACCCCAACACGAGCCGACTTCCGTGACAGATCGTCAATGTGTTTGACATACTTGAACTAATGACTACCCGGACACTGTTTCACGGCTCTCACAAGGATGCGATCTCGATGCGAGATAACCAGTCCGCAGCCTCCGCCTTGCAACTCTACTGCGCCTTTCGGCATCAGCATCCGCGCAGCGTGATGCCCTCCGACTACGTCACCGACTGCGGTTTCCGACTCGGACGGTGGCAGGATCGCCAGCGCGTGGCCCGCATGCTGGGCACCCTGCCGCCCCAACGCATCCAGCAACTCGACGCGATCGGCTTCCTGTGGAGCGATGACGCCGTCCCACTCCCGGCCGTGTCACCGGCCGACAGCAAGCGGCGACGGATGCTCACCGCCATCGCCGCCTACCGCGAAGAGCACGGCAACGCACTCGTTCCCGCGAACTACGTCACCGCCGACGGAGAACAGGTGGGCCAGTGGCTCTATCGAGCGGTGAAGAAGTGGCGGGCCGACGCACTGCCCGACGAAGAGCGTCGCCCGCTCGTCGTGCTCGGTGTCTCCCCCGGTCCGCGCCCACGAGGGCCGCGAACCGCGGCTTCGCACGTCGGATAGGCATTCCGCCGGTCACCACCGGCTGGAGCCGTCAGAAGTCCTCGTTGATGCAGGCCAGGCGATCACCGGCCATCCCGGCCTGACCGGGACCGGTCATGGTGTGCTGCGCGTGGAGCACTACGGAATTGGCCTCGCCTTCGCGAAACTCCCAGTCGACCGTCGTCGACGCCTGCGCGTTGCCGCTCGCGTCGGTGGTGACGTCGAGCCAGATCCCGTTCCGAGGGTTCGCGTATGCCGGATCCGAAGACGGCGATTCCGGGGTGGCAGCGGGATCGACATCGTTCTGATAGTGGGGTCCCGAATCCGAGGGTTTCGGTCCGCACGGCCGCGTGTGCGCGTGCACCCCGAAGTCACGGTTGGGCGCGAGTCCGGTCGCGGTGAACGTCACCGTCGTGCGGCCGTCCTGTCCCTCGGATTCGAGATGGACGGAGGAACCCACCGGGACAGCCACTTCGTCGTAGGTGAACGCGTTGTCCTCGCTCGCACCTTCCACGGGAAGTTGGAAGCCGTCGCCTGTCGTGCCGGGAAGTGGGACAGGCACGCTAGTCGTCGTTTCGGCGGAAACCGGGGGTGTCTCGACGGTGGCATCCGTCGACGCATCGTCGCTGCCGCACCCGGCTGCGACGAGCGCGGTCAGCGACACTCCAGCGATCAGAGTTGCTCGTCGTGTGTACATGATTCCCGCGTACCCGCGGATCGCATCACCGAATCCGGATTCGACACCGGCACGGACCGGTCGTGCTGTTTCCGTCGAAGAGCACGTTCGCTCCTGAATATGGCCGAAACAACACACCAATTAGTTAGGTTAGGTTTACTTCGTGATAACGTTCACGCGCTTCCTCGCGTGCACGTGCTGATCGCTCTTTTCGTTCGACAGCCGGGATCGACGCCCGAGCGGGGCGCTGATCCTGGACGAACAGAAAGCATGACGAGCGTGAGAACATCCGTGGGCCGAATCGGCCTCGTGGCCATCGCCGCAGTACTGGCGAGCACCCTGGCCGCCTGTGGGCAATCCGAAACCGTCGACGACTCCGGCGCCGCCCGGGCCGGCGAGGGCAGCACGAGCTACCCCCTCGTCCTCGACAACTGCGGACAGCAGGTCACCGTCGACGCCGCGCCGCAGCGGGTGGTGTCACTGGACCAGGGCTCGACCGAAATCCTGTTGTCGCTCGGCCTCGCCGACCGGCTGGTGGGCACGGCGTCGTGGACGGACCCGATCCGCGAGAACCTCGCGGAGGCCAACGCGTCGGTGCCGCGGCTCGCGGACAACGCCCCGACGTACGAGGTGGTCCTGGACGCCGATCCGGACTTCGTGACGGCGTCGTTCGGCCGGCATTTCAAGCAGGGCGGCGTGGCGGAGCGCGCCCGGTTCGCCGAGACCGGAGTCGAGTCGTACCTGTCTCCCACCGACTGCGACAACGGGGTCAGCATCAACGGCGGCGGCAAGCGCACGAACCCCCTGACGATGGACGCGCTGTACCAGGAAATCGGTGAGCTCGCCGCGGTATTCGACGTGACCGAGCGCGGCACACAGCTGATCGGCGAATTGAAGGAACGAGAAGCCGCGGCACTGGCGTCCATCGAGAAGTCGACCGTGTCGACGGCATTCTGGTTCGCCGACACCAAGAGTCCGTACGTGGCCGGCGGTCTGGGGTCCGCGAGCCTCCTCGCCCGCTCCGTCGGTGCCACCAACGTGTTCTCCGATCTCACCGACGACTGGTCGCCCGTGGGCTGGGAGATCGTGGTGGAACGGAACCCGGACGTCCTGATTCTCGGCGACCTGCTCCGCAACCGCTTCCCCGGTGACCTGCTGGCGGACAAGATCGCCTTCCTCGAATCCGACCCGGTGACGCAGAACCTCGACGCGGTGCGCAACAAGCGGTACATCGCCCTGCACGGCGCCGAGATGAACCCGTCCATCCGCGCCGTCGACGGCCTCGAGAAGGTCGCTACCGGCCTGCGCGATCAGAAGGTCCCGTCCTGACCGCCACCCTCGACCACGCCGACACCGGTGTCCCCGCACCGGTTCGGCGGCGGTGGGTGTTCGGGACACTGATCGCGACCGGCGGGATCGTCGCGCTCGGACTGTCCATTCTCGTCGCGGTCACGCTCGGACCGGCGGACGTCTCACTGGTCAATGTTCGCGACGTCCTGCTCAATCACCTGGGGCTCGCGGATATTCCGGTGCGGCTGTCGAAGAACGCGATCGTGTGGGAGGAGCGCCTGCCCCGGGCACTGGTCGCCGCCGCGTGCGGCGCCGGACTCGGACTCTGCGGCGTCATCATGCAGTCGCTGCTGCGCAACCCGCTCGCCGACCCGTTCGTTCTGGGAATCTCGTCGGGTGCGTCGACCGGTGCCGTGGTGGTGGGCGTGCTCGGCGTCGGTGGCGCCGCACTCGGACTGTCCGGAGGCGCGTTCATCGGCGCTCTGGTCGCGTTCGGGCTGGTGTTGCTGCTCGCCCACATCTCCGGTGGCAACAACGACCGCGTCATCCTGGCGGGCGTCGCGAGCACCCAATTGTTCTCGGCGCTCACGTCGTTCGTCATTTTCGCGTTCGCCGATTCCGACGAGACCCGCGGCGTGATGTTCTGGCTGCTCGGCTCCCTCGAGGGCGTCCGCTGGGACGACGTGACCCTGTGCGCGATCGTGGTGTTCGCCGGCACCGCCCTGTGCCTGCGCTACGCGTACGTCCTCGACGCCTTCTCCTTCGGCGACGAGGTGGCCGCGTCGCTCGGCATCGCCGTCGGCAAGGTTCGCCTGCTGCTGCTGGTGGTCACGGCGATCATCACCGCGACCCTCGTCAGCGTCGCCGGCGCAATCGGCTTCGTCGGACTGGTCCTCCCCCACGCCGCCCGATTCCTCGTGGGCCCCACACACAGTCGGCTGATCCCGGCGACCGCGGTGATGGGCGCCGTCTTCATGGTGTGGGTGGACGCCGTCTCCCGGGTCGCGTTCGCACCCACCCCACTGCCGGTGGGTGTCGGCACCGCCCTCGTCGGCGTCCCCGCGTTCATCGTCATCCTGTCCCGGCGAAGGAGAGCCCAGTGACACTCCACGCAGACGGCGTCACCTGGAACCGTGGGGGCGCACTGGTCGTCGACGGCGTCACCGTCACACCGGCACAGGGGGCGACGGTGGGTCTGCTCGGACCCAACGGATCCGGCAAGTCCTCGCTCCTGCGCCTGCTCAACGGCGTCGTCCGCCCCACCTCGGGTGTCGTCACCCTCGACGGCAACGACCTCACCACCGTGCGGCGCAAGGACATTGCGCGCGCCGTCGCCGTCGTCAGCCAGCACGCCGACACCGACGTCGACATCAGTGTGCGCGACGTCGTGCGACTCGGACGTATCCCGCACCGCGGAACGTTCGGTGGCAACCCGGCCGCCGACGACGCCGCCGTCGCCGCCGCGCTCGAGCACACCGGCCTCACGGCCAAGGCGGATCGGCTCTGGCACAGACTGTCCGGCGGCGAGAAGCAGCGAGTGCAGATCGCCCGTGCCCTGGCTCAACAACCGCGCGAGCTGCTCCTCGACGAGCCGACCAACCACCTCGACATCCATCACCAACTGGAGTTGCTCTCGCTCGTCACGCGGCTGCCGGTCACCAGCGTGATCGCCCTGCACGACCTCAACCTCGCCGCCATGTTCTGCGACACGGTCATCGTGCTGAAGGAGGGTCGCGTCGTCGCGGGCGGAACCCCCGCCGACGTGCTGACGTCGGACCTGATCGCCCAGGTGTACAACGTCCGGGCCGAGGTACTCGTCGACGAGGCCAAGGGGCGGTTGTCGATCCTGTTCGAGCCGGGTCCGGTTCCCGTTCCCGTCCACTGAGGAACGACAACTCGTGACGGAAACGGACACCCGCCGGCGCTTCGTGGGTCGATGGTCGCTGCTGAGCAGTCTGGCCGCGGCGACCCCGGAGGTCCGGCTGCTCGTCCTCACCCAACTCGCGTTCAACGTCGGCTTCTTCATGGTGCTGCCCTACCTGTCGGTGTACCTGTCCGACGATCTCGGTCTGCGGGCGGCATTCGTCGGCGCCGTGCTCGGTCTCCGCACCTTCTCGCAGCAGGGGCTGTTCTTCGTCGGCGGCACGCTCGCCGACCGCTGGGGCGTCAAACCGGTGGTCCTCACTGGTTGCGTCTGCCGCATCCTCGGTTTCGCCGGGTTGGCCCTGTTCACGTCCGTGCCCGGGATCGTGGTCGCGACCGTCCTGACCGGGTTCGCGGGCGCGCTGTTCTCGCCCGCTGTCGAATCGGCGCTCGCCACGGCCGCCGGGCGCACCGACGACGCGGGACGGTCCCGGGTGGACGCGTTCGCTCTGTTCACCGTGTGCGGGCAGATCGGATCGTTCACCGGGCCACTGGTCGGATCGGTGCTGCTGCTCGCCGACTTCTCGGCCGCGTGCCTCGCCGCAGCCGGGGTATTCGTCGCGATCCTGCTCGCGCACCTGCGGTGGCTGCCGTCCGGGCCCGGCGCCCACGCCACCGACAGGTGGCGAGACGGCTGGCGGGAAGTCCTCGGAAACAGGCCGTTCCTCCTCTTCGCCGCGGCGATGAGCACGCAGTTGGTCGCGTACAACCAGCTGTACCTGCTGCTGCCACTGGAGGTGGAGCGGGCCTGGGGATCGCAGTCCCCGCTCGGCTGGTTCTTCGCCCTGTCCTCGGTGTTCGTCGTCGCCGCCCAGTTACCCATCACGAGACGGGCGCACACCCACGCCGCACTACCTCTCGGCCTCGCCGTCATGGCCGTCGGTTTCGCCGTCATGGCCGTCGCCGTCCCCGCCCGGCCCCACGGGATACCCGGACTGATTCCACCCGCCGCCTTCGTACTCCTGCTCGCACTCGGCCAGATGATCGCCATGCCCGTCGCCCGAGATGCGATCGCCCGCATGGCCTCCGGTCGCCGGCTCGGAACGTACTACGGCGTTTTCGCCTCCATCGGCGGAGCCGCCGTCCTGCTCGGATCCGTCGCCGTCGGCGCCCTGACCGACGCCGTGCCGTCTACCGGGTGGCCCCTCGCCGCACCGTGGTGCGCTGTCGGAGCACTCCTCACCGGCAGCGCACTGACCGTTCGTGTCGCGTTTCCTACTCGCCGGCGGGACGAGACCACCGGCTGAATCCGGCGCCGATGTCGTCGGGAGCGGTGTCCTCGCCGAGTCGGGGGCCGGCGTCGAACCTCATCGCTTGTCGAGCGATGTCGTAGGTGGGCCAGCCGGGGTCCCCGTGGGTTGCGAAATCGAGCCAGGCTCGGTGCATCGCGCGGGTGAGGGCGTCCGGTGCGTTTTCGCCGACGAGGCCGCGGCATGCCTGTGTGGTGTCGAAGACGAAGGGGACGTCGAGGCCGTGTGCGGCGCCGTGCAGTGGTGATCGCCATGCGAATTCGTAGACGTAGGCGGGGCCGGGGTGACGGTGCGCGGTGCGGCGGCTCGGCGATCGGAACATCAGATCCGTGTAGGCGGCGGTGAGTGCCTGCGCGGGGGTGACGGCCGGGTCGTGGAGACGGTGTCGTTCCAGGAGCGCGTCGGCCTCGGGGTAGGTGGCGGCCAGTTCGGCGACGGCGTCATCCGCGTCGAAGGCGGCGAACGCGTCGGCGCCGAAACCGAGGTTGGCTTCCTCGAGTGTCGTGCCGATCAACAGTTCGACGCTGTGTGCGTGGGTGCTCGGGACTCCGACCGGGTCGGGGAGGACGTCGTCCCCCGTGGTGGGGAGGAACAGTGCGCGTCCGTGTCCTGGGTCGACACCGTTGTCGTCGCGCAGATCTGGGCGGGGCGCGGTTCTGAGCAGGGCACCCTGCGCGCGCAGCAGGTCGGGGGCAGGGCATGCTCGGAACGCGTCCGCGGTCGGGGAGGTTCCGAGCCTGGCGGCGACTGCCTTCGTGAGTTCTTCGGTGAGCGCGAGTGGGCGGGCCATCTCGTCGTGTCCGCTCTGGACGATCGCACGCCGGAACAGTCCCGCGGCCGGCGGGGAGTGCAGCAGGAACGCGACCGAGGTGCCGCCCGCCGATTCGCCGAAGACGGTGACGTTGTCCGGGTTCCCGCCGAACCCGGCGATGTTGTCGCGAACCCAGTGCAGTGCGGCGATCTGGTCGCGCAACCCAATGTTCGTGGCACCGGGCAGCGCGAGGAAGCCCTCCGCGCCGAGTCGGTAGTTGACGGTGACCAGGACGACGCCGTCGCGCGCGAACGCCGTGCCGTCGAACGCCGGTGCGGCACCCGAGCCGATCATGAACCCGCCGCCGTGGAGGTAGACCATCACCGGGAGCCCGCTCGTGCCGGGGTCGGGTGTCCAGACGTTGAGATTGAGGTAGTTGCCGTCTCCGGTCACCCATCCGGGCCCGACCAGCGGCGCCAGACACGCCTGAGTGGGATGCAGTTGCGGCTGGGGTGCGGTCGCGCCGTAACCGGTGGCGTCCCTGGTCCCCGACCATCGTTCGGCCGGAGCCGGCGGTGCGAATCGGCGTTCGCCCGCCGGGGCTGCCGCGTAGGGGATTCCCAGGAAGCGGGCGACCCCGTCGGTGTGGTCACCGGAGAGTCGCCCCGCCTCTGTGTTCACGGTACGGACGGTCATCAGCGACATTCCCTTTCGTGTGGCCAGGCCGAGGGGTCGTTCGAATCGGTTCCCCTCGACCCAGCCTGCCACGAGGCTTCGATGCCGGCCGGAACTGTCAGGCCCCCAGGCCCGATCCACCGTGGCAGTCCGAGATGGTCGGGGGCGCGGTCAGGAACGGGCGCAGCTCGAGCCATTCGTGGATCGGCTTCCCACCCGCACCGGGCGCCGCCGACAGCTCCCCGGCCAGTTCGAGCGCCCGCTCGTGGGATTCGACGTCGATCACCATCCAGCCGGCGATCAGGTCCTTCGTCTCCGCGAACGGGCCGTCGGTGACCGGCGGCCGCCCCTCGCCGTCGTAACGGACGAACGTCCCCTCCGGTGACAGCGCCTGACCGTCGACGAACTCCCCGGTCCCCTCCAGCTTGGTCGCGAAATCCTGCATGTACTGCACGTGCGCCGAGATCTCCTCCGGCGTCCACTCCGCCATCGGCACGTCGTTGACCGCCGCCGGCGCGCCGCGGTAATGCTTGAGCAGAAGGTACTTGGCCATCATGTTCTCCTCGGTAACGGTGCGACCCATTCTGGCCGCATTCACCCCAGGGACGGAGCCGAACACCGGTTCTCGACATCGCCTCCGAACTATTTCCGATCGACGCGATCGAGCCAATCACCGAACAGTGCGGCGAGCAGTGCGGGCCGCTCGTGCACGAGCGCATGACCGGCGTCCTCGACGACAGCCAGGGCGGCGTGCGGATAGCGCTCGAGCAATTCACACGCGTCGGCGTACCCGGCGACCGAATCGCGCCTGCCGGCCACGATCAGCGTCGGCCCCGGGAACACACTCGACCCGACGTCGACCGCCCACCCGGCGAAGATGCGGCCGAGCGCCTCCTCGTCGAGGAGTGTCGTACCCGGCACCACATGGTCGCGGTAGCGGCGAGCGGTGGCCCGGGTGCGCACGACGAAGTACTCGCCGAACCCCGCCCACAGCGCACGGTCGAGTTCGTCGTAGGCATCGGCGTCCCGACGAACCACGGTGTGGTCGGGCACGTTCCGCGACCGCTCGGCGACCGGACACACCAACGCCAGACCGAGCACGACATCAGGACGCCGGGTGGCCACACCACGAGCCAGATAGGCGCCGTACGAATGCCCCACCAGCATCACCGGGCCCGCCCCGAGGCCGTCGATGAAGTCGCCGAGCAGCGTCACCACATCGTCGTTGCAGGTCAGACCGTCCGCTGTCGACAGGCCCATCCCCGGCAGGTCCGGGTAGATCCGCCGGTACCCCGTGCCCGGGACGACGGCCTCGATCGCCGCCTCGATCTCACGATGATCCACGCCGGCGCCGTGCAGGGCGACAATCGGCACACCACTACCGTGCTCGACCCAATGGACCACGGCTTCGTCGATCCGGCGCTCCATGGCAACACCCTAACGATCCACGGACCACACGAAGCGCACGAAGAACAGTCAGTCGAGCAAACGGAGAGCACGATTACGCAGCATCCTCCCGCGGTGATTGCACGACGTAGGAACATTACGTGGGCTTAGACCCTACGAAATGCGCACAGAAAGGTGGGACTTCTGTGACACGAGTACACACCACCGCCGTACCTGCACCACTTGCCAGGCGCCCGCTGCGAACCTTCCGCCCCCAGGACGCCACAGACGTTTACGCTCACCCCCGGCCCGAACTCGCCCGCCTGGTCGCCCGCGGCGTCCTGCACCGCGCCGCCCCCGGCTACTACATCGTCACGCCCCCCGAACACGCCGGCCGCCCCTGGATCCCGGGTCTCGAAGCCACCGCCGCCGGGATAGCCACCACCATCTACGGACCCGATGAGGCCATCGTGATGGGCATCAGTGCAGCACGCCTGCACCACGCGATACCCCGAGCGTTGGCCACCGCCATCGCCGCCGTCCCGCGCCGACACCGACCGATCACCCTCACGGACCGGCCCGCCACCATCGTCTTCCTCCGCCGCGACACCACCGAACTCGACGCCGAACGCATCGATACCCCACTCGGGGCCACACTGGTGACCACCCCCGAGCAAACCATCCTCGATCTGGCACGGTGGCCGCAACTCGGTGACGCCGAGATCGAAATCCCCACCGCGATCGCGACCCTCCACCAACGCAGCGACCACACGCGTCTGGCCGCCCTCGCCACCGAACAACACGGCATGGCCGCCGCTCTCACCCGAGCCGAAACATGGGCGAGGACACGGTCGTGAACCTCGACGAACGCGACGGTGTCGCCACTCAATTCGGGGTCGCGACCGACCAGGTCGAGCGAGACCACCTCATCCAGCGCTACAGCGACGCCCCGCCCGCCCGGCTGCTCGTACCGACGCTCGCCGCCTTCGCCGCCTCCAAAACCGCTACCTGGTGCGACCGCGCGGCCGCCCGCGACCTCTGGGACCTGTGGGCGCTGCCACACTCTTCCGCAAGTACGGACCCACCGGCAGGAATCCCGGCGACTACGCGTTTGCGAAACCACCGAGGGACCATGAGTGGCAATCACAGCTTGCCAGCCAGACCCGCCTGGCCGTCACCGCAAACGACGCCCTCCACACCGTCCGCACCGCCTGGTCGCAACTCCGCCCGGACAGCCACTGCGACGCGTGCCGGAACATGAACCGACGGTCGGCTGGAAGGCCAAGTCACCGATCCGCGCCGTCCACACGGGTCGCGCGAGACCCGGGGTGGAGAGATCCGCTAACCGGTGACCGGTACCCGTGCGCCGAGGGAGGTGGCGGCGCGACGGACTTCGGGGATCAGGTGCGCGATCTGGGCGTCGTCGAGGGCGTCGGTGGGTCCGGTGACGCCGAGGACGGCGACGAGGGTGCCGTCGGCGGCCCGGACGGGAGCGGTGACGGAGGCGATGCCGAAGAGGCGTTCGCTGACCGAGACCGCGAAGCCGTCGCTGCGGATCTTGTCGAGCTGCGCGGGCAGTTCGTCCTTCCGCAATGTGCCGCCGCCGGCGAGGGGAACGTCGCCGATGCCGGCGAGGATCGTCTCGACTTCCTCGGCGTCGAGGTGGGCGAGAATGGTCTTGCCTGCGCCGCCGAGGTACAGCGGGAGGCGCTCGCCGACGGGAAGTATGTAGCTGAGCGGGTGTTCGCTTTCGACTCGGGCGATCAGGACTCGCGAGTTTTCGACCCGCACGTATATCGACGCGGTGAAACCTGTGTTGGCGGCGAGTTGTTGCAGTGTGGGCTGGGCGAGGACGCTGAGCGGGTTGGTGACCATGAATGCGTGGGCGACGGCCAGCGCGGCGGGGCCGGCGGTGTAGGTGTCACCGATCCGCGCTGCGTAGCCGCGGTCGAGGAGCACCCCGAGGATGCGCTGGACGGTGGCGACGTGCAGAGAGGCGTGCCGGGCGACCTCACTCAATCGCAGTGGCTGCTTGGCGTCCTGCAGGACGCCGAGGACGTCGAACGCGCGGTCCAGGGAACGCATGTTGTTTGTCGGTGCCGCCATTGCGCCCCCTCCGGGTCGAGACCATCTCAGGTGAGTGGCGGTGTGCGCGCCTACGCACATCGCCACTCACCTGAGGCGAAGTACCACGCTTTCGATCGAACTTATCATTCTACGAGAACAATCGGGTGCGAGGACGATCAGCGGATGGCGGTCGCATTGCACGGTGAACCGACGCCGCCGACGAAGTTGAGCGGTTTCACGGTGACGAGGGCGTCCCAGGTACCGGTGCGGCGGCTGTCCTCGACGAGGGCCGTGAGGTTCCACAGTTCGCCGAGCGGGACGCCGAGTTTGCCGATCAGTTCCTGGTGCATCATGCCGGCGTCCTCGGGAGCGGACTCGGCGAAGGGGCTGCCGGGGAGTACGGGCAGGACCTCGACGGCGAAGGTGTCGGTGCCGAACAGGGCGATCTTGTTGTCCCACAACCATCGTGCGAGTTCGCGACTCTGCGCGAAGCCGGTGGAGCGGCGACCTGCGCGGACCTCGTTGCGCTGGTCGTCGGTGGCGGTCAGGTAACAGTGCGCCCAGCCGGTGTGGACGAGGATCAGATCGCCGTCCTGGATCCGGGCGTTCTGGCGGCCGAGGGCGGCGTCGAGGTCGGCGGCCTCGACCGCCGGTCCGCGAACGTGATCGAGTGGGGCGCCCCGGTCCGCGAACAGCCCTTCGAGGTCGAGGAGCAGTCCGCGGCCGACGATCGGATCTTGTGACCACGCCTGGATCCCGAGCGCGGGAGCGTTCTCGGTGACCTGGTCGTCGGGGGTGCCGTCGTAGTAGCCGTGTCCGGACACCCGTCGGTGGCGCAGCCCGTCGAGGTGGCTGCTGGCCTGCAGGTAGAAGCCGTCGAGCAGGTCGTCCCGGGATTCGGCGTGCGCGGAGACGATGGTGTGCTTCGGCGCCGTCCGCGACCGGGCCATCGGTGGGTCGAACGCTCCGAGCGGGTAGTCGAGGGCGAACACTGCACCCCGGGTGACCAGGCCGGCGGCGTCGCGGACCTGCCCGGGGCCTGCGAAGTTCGCCGTCCCCCGGTCCCGGTTGTCGAAGATTCCCCAGCTCGACCCGGCCGGGGCGCCGTCGGTGCGGGCGCACAGGTCGGTGTAGGTGGAGTCGGCGCCGATCGTGTTCGCGGGCGTGGTCATCCGACGTGCTCGTTGGCGCGGGCGGGAGAGTCCTCGTTTCCGAGGGCGTCCTCCTCTCCGCCGTGGTGGAAGTACGACAGCACGAAGGCCAGGAGTCCCGCGACGCCGGCGGATCCGTAGGCGTAGGGGGCGAGCAGTTCCTCGACGTGGGTGACGATGTGGCCGTCACCGAGGATCAGGCCGACGGTCTGGCCGAGCACGATCGCCAGTCCGCCGAGCAGGAACGCGACGACGCTGATGCGGAAGAGGGTGGAGAAGCTTTTCTGGAACATGAGGTTTCCTGTCGCGGGATCAGACGGG
The DNA here is from genome assembly GCF_042802055.1 of Rhodococcus sp. NPDC057529. Classification (NCBI taxonomy): domain Bacteria; kingdom Bacillati; phylum Actinomycetota; class Actinomycetes; order Mycobacteriales; family Nocardiaceae; genus Rhodococcus; species Rhodococcus sp. NPDC057529. The sequence continues at coordinate 300,697 of NZ_JBHVEY010000001.1, read as the reverse complement.
GAGGAGGCCGAGGGCGATGAGCACTCCGATGCCGAGGATGGGAACGCAGTAGTACTTCAGGAGCGGCATGAAGATCTTCGACGGGTCGATCCGGGCGATACCGGAGGCGACGTAGATCGGGGCGCCCGACGGCGGGGAGGCGCCTTCGGTGGACGCGAACACCAGGACGGCGGCCGCGGCCACGGGGGCGGCGATGCCGGTGCCGACCAGTGCGGCGACGGCGACGGGGCCGACCGAGGCCATGGTGGCGGAGGCGGTCAGCGGGATCGCGATGATGACGATGATGATGCCGACGAGGATCGCCATCAACCAGGACGGTGCGCTGAGGCTTTCGAGCATCGCGGTCAGCTGCTGAGGCAGCTTCAGCTTGGCCAGCACCGCCGAAGCGGAGAACGCGGCGACGATGGTGATGCCGATGACGCCGAACTGGGGTGCCGCGTCGCCGAGGACTTTCCACCAGCCCGTGGTGGTCCTGGGCAGGTGCCGGCGGCCGAGGAAGAGCACCAGCAGGATCATCAGGACCGGGATCCAGGTGATCAGGCTCAGGGCACTCGACATCACCAGGTCGGTGTAGTGCGCGATGGGGGCGGCGATCGGCCCGCGGGTGAGCAGCAGCGGGATCAGGATCGGGACGAACAGCAACAGCGAGGTCCAGCCGACACGCAGGCTCCGTTTGACCGGGATGCGGTCCTCGGGGGCGATCGGCTGCAGGCCGTTCTTGCGCACCAGGTAGTAGCTCAGCACGAGCCGGTAGCCGAGGCACCAGAGGCCGGCGATGGCGAGCGGGACGATGATGTCGTCGGCGGCCATCATGCCGGTGACGGTGCTCGATCCGACCAGGATGAACATGGTGGCACTGAACGGGAACGTCACGCCCATGCCGGCGCAGCCGGCGACGACGGTGGCGGACAGTTCACCGCTGACACCGGAGCGTTTCATCCACGGCACGGTCACCGAGCCGACCGCGGCGGTGACGGAGGCCCCGACGTGGGCGATGGCTCCGAACATGCCGCCGGCGACGGTGGAGGTGTAGATCGGGCCGCCGCGCAGCCGCCCCAGGAAGGAGTTGAGGATGTCGATGAGCCGGTCCAGCACCGGCGTCTTCGCGAGGATGAAACTCATGAAGATGAACGCCAGACCGGCGAACGTCACTTCCTCCTGCATCGAGTCGACGAAGCCGTCCCACATGTATTTCGGGGCGTCGCGACCGGCGAACGCACCGACGACGACGAACCCGACGATCATCGACTCGCCGATGTTGCGTTTGAGGACCGCGTTCCAGAAGACGATGGAGGCGATGAACGCCAGCAACGCCCAGATGGCGATCATGATGCGACCTTGCGGGCGGCGATGATCGCGGCGCGGCGCTGCGCCTCGTCTGCTTCGACCGCGCGGCCACCGGCGAGGCTGGTGAATGCCTCGGCGGCCGGGATGATGATGACGCCGTCGTCGTCGGCGACGACCAGATCGCCGGGTGCGCAGACGACGCCGCCGACCGCGACCGGGACGTCGATCTTGCCGGGGCCGTCCTTGTAGGGGCCTGCCGGGTTGACCGCGCGGGCCCACACGCCGAACCCGATTTCCTGCAGGACGTCGATGTCGCGGGCAGCGCCGTCGATGATCATGCCGACGCAGCCGCGGGAGCGGGCGCGTTCGGCGATCAACTCACCCATCAAGGCCCGGTTCCGGTCGCCCTGTCCGTTGATGACGATCACCTCACCCGGCTGTACCTTGGCCAGCGCCTCGTGCAGCGCCTTGTTGTCGCCGGCCCGGGTCCACACGGTGCGGGCACGACCGACGATGCGTGCACCCTTCCACATTGCGTGGATACCCGAATCGACCATGCCCATGCGCTGGCGGGCATCGCCGATGTTGGCGACCGGGAGTCCAGCGTAGGCGTCGGGCAACTCGTCGGTGGCGCGTCCGTTCGCATCGGCGAGCGTGCGGTGCGCCTGTGCCGTGGCGGACGTGAGGACCGGGCGGACGCCGAGGGTGTCGAGGAGTTCGACCGAGGCGGTCGCCTCCACCGAGCGTCGCGCGGCGTGCTTGCGGGTGCCGTCCCGCAGCCGGTCCAGGGCCGCGAAGCTGCCGGACAGCTCGCCGGCGATCTGGGCACGCACCCACTGCTCGGCGTCGGCGGCGATCCCGGCATCGACCGATTCGACGATCAACGCGCCGAGGCCCTTCATGAACGTGCTGCGCAGCAGCTTGCGGTTCGAGGCGTCCCCGGGGGCGCCGCCGATGTCCTCGACCGAGGCGCCGAGTTCTTCGAAATATGCTGTTGCCGAAGCCGATCCGTCGCCGCTGATCACGAGGGCGGTGCGCGCCCCGTTGGCGGGAACCGAGCCGACGACTGCGACGTCGGCGAACGAGGCACCGGCCTCGGTGACCAAGTGCGCGACCTGCGCCTTGATCTCGGCCGCAGCGGCGTTCATGTCCGCGAAGCAGACGCCGTCCGACAGATGGGGGGCAGCGTCGGCGGCGGCCCGCACGGCCACCTTCGCACTGGTCAGGCTGAGCACCAGATCCGCGCCCCGGACGGCGTCGGCGACGGCGTCGAAGCGCAGCACCCCCGCCGGGGTGGCGGTGTCTGCCGGGTCGAAGCCGGTCACCTCCCAGCCCTTCGCGAGGAATCCCGACGAGTAGAGACTTCCGGCTTCACCGAGCCCGAGAACAGCGACCTTCATGATTTCCTCTCATACTGTGATAACGTCTATCACATGATGTAGTAATCGTGGTCACAGAGAGCGGTGGTTGTCAAGGCATCACAGCTCCCGAGAAGTCGGAGGGAACACGGCGCGGGCACCACAGGCCACGCGCCATTTCGGCATGTCAGGCGGTGGCTGCGGGAACACGGTCACGAGACTCGACGGGCGGCCGGAAAATGATTGGCGGGCACGACGCCCGCACTGCTAACGTCCGGGAGACCGTGACTTCGAGCGAGGAGGTGAGACCCATGAACGCAGTACGCAGGTGGGTGCTCCCCCTCTTCACGGCCGGGCGATCGACGTAGGTGTCGCCGGGAGCGCCTCGACAACTAGGCAATCCCGAAAGGCAACACCATGCACTTCACCTCCGAGGCATCGTCGAACGGTGTCATCGAACGCAACTTCACCCTGGGCGAGATCACCGGCGTACTCTGGTCGCCCGTATCCGGAACTGTCGGCGCACCGCTGCTGCTGTCGGGGCACAGCGGCGGCATGCATAAGAGGGCGCCTGGGCTGGTCGCCGGCGCACTCGACTGCGTGAGCACCTACGGGTACACCGTCGCCGCCATCGACGCGCCCGGACACGGTGACCGGCCGCGGAACACTCAGGACCAGCGGTGGGGCGACGCGATCCATCAGGCCCGGGCGGCGGGCGAGCCGATCGCCCCGATCGTCATCGAATACAACGCGTCGCTGGCGGAGCGCGCGGTGCCGGAATGGCAGGAAACCCTCGACGCCCTGCAGGCGCTACCCGACATCGGCACCGAAGCGCCCGTCGGCTACGGCGGCATGACGTTGGGTGTCGTGACCGGGCTGAAGCTGGCGACGGTCGAACCCCGGATCGCCGCCCTGAGCATCGGTGCGGTCTTCGTCGACGACGCTCTGATCGAGACGGCACGACAGATCACCGTCCCGGTCGAGTACCGGATTCCGTGGGACGACGAGTACATCGACCGCCGAGCCGGTCTCGCGTTGTTCGACGCCTTCGCCTCGAGGGAGAAAACACTGCACGCCCACCCGGGCGGGTACAACCAGGTGCCCGACTACGAGCGGGACAGCTCGGCCCGGTTCTTCGCCCGTCACCTCCGCCGGGCCGGCGCGGCACCGGCCTGACGTGACCGGTATCGGCGGCCGGACACCCAGCTCGGCCGCCGATACCGATGTCGCCCTTCCAGATCCGCACGATGCCCGGCGTAGATCAGGCGTGCAGTGTGAAGCCGATCCCGCGGACGGTGTGGATGCCCTTCAGTTCGAATTCGTTTCTGGTCAAAAGAATTCGGGCGTCGTGTATTTCGGCTGCACTGCGCGCAGTGTCCAGGGTGCTGGACGCGGGATGTGACGGATTCAGTACCGGGCGTGCGAGGCGCCGGAGCAACGCGCGTAGCCGGGCGAAGGCTTCATCGCGAACAACCGGAGCAATCAAGACGTCGTCGGCGCCGGTATCGAGGAGCTCGCACACGCTGTCGGAGTCGGTCGGTTGAGGTCCGGTGACCGCCACGATGCCGATGCCCGGTCCTGTAATTCTGACCGCCCCGACGGCCGCGATGCCGTCGAGGCGGGAGTCGGGTGCCGATGATGACGACATCGGGTCGCTCAGGCGTGGAATGCACGCCTGCTCCGCGGATCACGCGGAAGCCGGCGCCGGCTGGGAGCCGGGTGGTGTGTGGGTGCCGGCTGGGGCACGGCCACGACTGCGTGGGCGGCGGAGTGGGGGTGAGTGTCAGACGAGTTCGGCTTGGTAGTCGATGTTCGGGCGTAGTGCCGCCCAGCAGAATCCCAGTGCCGCGCAGAGCGGGATCAGCAGCAGCAGCCATCGTGCGACGCCGCCCTGTCCGCCGAGCAGGACGTCGTAGTTCTGCACGGCGAGCCACACGACCACCGCGAATCCGAGGAGTGCGCCGGCGGGTGCCACCGTGGTTTTCCAGATACTCGTCTCCAGGCGGGTGCGGACGAAGAAGGCGATGATCGACGCCGAGGTGAGGGCGAGGATCACGATGAGCGAGACGGTGCCCAGGGACAGCAACCAACTGAAGGTGACGGTGATCGGGTCCGCGCCGGCGAGTTCGAAGACGGCGAGGATGATCGCGAGCGCGACGCCGACTACCAAGGCGGCCGCAGCGGGCGTGCCGGTCTTGGCGTTGGCTTCACCGAGGCGGTGCGGCAGCACCTTCGCTCGTCCCAGCGCGTAGAGGTAGCGGGAGAACATGTTCTGGAAGCCGATAAGCATGGCGATGAAACTGGTCACCACCAGGATTTCCATCACCGTGCTCAACCAGGCACCGACTTCGGACTCGGCGATGGCGAACACGAATCCGGCCGGGTCGTCGGTGGCGGCGGCCTGGACGGCGTCCGCGCCGACCGAGTTGCCCAGCGCCCAGGTCGTCAGGGCGTAGAAGACGCCGATGAACGCGATCGAGGTGTACACGGCGCGGGGAATGGTGCGGTGTGGGTCCTTCGCCTCCTCGGAGAAGACGACGGTGGCCTCGAAACCGGTGAAGCAGGTGATGCAGAACAGGAATGCCACACCGAGCCCGGGACCGACCAGCGCGGACGGATCGAAGGCCGCCGGCGAGTTCCCCGAGACGCCGCCCCCGAAAATGATCGCGACGTCCAGGACGACGAAGGCGGCGACCTCGAGCAACACGAGCAGCCCCAGTACCTTCAGGCTGACGTCGACACCGCGGACGGTGAGTGCGGTGACCACGGCCAAGGTGGCGAACAGCAGCACCCACGCCGGCACGTCGACACCGAGTTTGTCGGTGATCAACTGTTGCGCGAACACCGAGTACTGGGACCACAGGGCCGCCTGCAGCGCCGTGTAGGCCAGGATGGCCAGCCCGGCGGCGGCAGTGGCCAGTCGCGGCCCGAATCCCTGCGCGATGTATGCGACGAAGCCGCCGGCATTGGTGATGTGCCGGCTCATCGTCACATACCCCACGGAGAAGACGACGAACAACAGGGCCGCCAGCAGATACGTCGCGGGGGCGGCGACGCCGTTGACGGAAAAGACGACGGGAGAGGCGCCGACGATCGCGGCCATCGGGGCGACTGCGGCGACGACGAAGAACACGATCGCCGCAACCCCGAGCCTGCCGGCCCGCAACCCCGCCCGCCCCTCCCCGGGGGGCTCGTTGTGACCGGTGTTCTGCGGCGGGACGGCCTGGTGGGGAGGGGTGGACATGGGAGCCTCCGAAGAAAGACATTCGCGGGGTAGTGCGGGGTGGGTGTCGCGGCGTGTTCGTGGGTGACAGTTGGCGGACGGATCCGCGTCAGGCCGTGGGTCCGGGGCGGGCGTCGTCGACAGACGGGGTGCGTTCGAATTCGCGCGCGTACGAGCCCATGGTGATGTTGACCAGATCACCGCTCTGCTGGTCGATGCCGAATTGGATGCCGACGGTGCGGAGGGCGTTCAGGTCGACCAGGACCATGCCCTCGACGCCGACATTCTTCTCCAGCCAGGAGAACAGGTACGTGTGCTCGCGCAGCTTCCAGTAGGTGCAGCTGTCGGTGTCACCCACACCGAGCTCGGCGCCGCCGATGCACAGCCAGGTGAAGAGGTTCTCGTTGAGATAGACGTGGTCGTAGACGTCGTCGCGGCTGTAGGCGTAGCGCACCCGGCGCCCGATCAGCTCGTCGGTCGGCTCGTGGGCGTCGGCTGAGGGGGCGGCGCTGCCGGCGATCTGGCCTTGGAACCACCGCTGGCGGGCGAGGTGGGGGTTGGGGCCGAGTCCGAGTTCGCCGACCGCGCCGGTGACCTGACCGGTGGTCAGATCGAGTGCGGCGCTGACCACGACCGGGTGGTCCTCGCCGCTGCGCCGGTAGTGGAGGTAGAACAGTCCGGGTTGCATCTCGAACAGCTCGTAGGTCTCGGTGCCGGCCTGCTCGCCGGTATGCCAGCTCAGTTCTGCTTCGGAAAATGCGTGGGTGAGGGTGAACTCGTCACCCGAATCCACGAAGCGGGCGTTCAGGGTGAGTTCCCGGCCGTCGAGGGCGCGGCTGTAGGCGGGCCGGTATTCGTCGAAGCCGTCGGCCATCTCGCTCAGTGAGGCCCAGTCGTCCTTGTTCCAGCTGAAGGCCGAGGTTGTGGAGGTGCTCATGGTGTCAGGTGTCCTTGGTTCTGTGGGGATTTCCGTGGGTCGTTCGGGGCCCGGGTCAGCCGAGGTTGACCCAGACGCCCTTGGTCTCGGTGAATTCGTCGATGGCGTTGGAGCTCATCTCCCGGCCCCATCCGCTGGAACCGAATCCGCCCCACGGGGCGGCGGGATCGAGGAACGGCAGCATGTTGACGAAGACACTGCCGGCGTGGATCGACGCGGCGAGGTTGTGCGCCAACTCGAGGTCCTTGGTCCAGATGCAGGCGGCCAGACCGTAATCGGTGTCGTTGGCGCGGGCGGCGAGCTCGTCGGCGTCGTCGTAGGACAGGATCGACAGCACCGGCCCGAAGATCTCCTCGCGGGCGATGGTCATGTCATCGCGCACACCCGAGAACACGGTGGGCGCGAAGAAGTTTCCGCCGGACAACTCTCCGCCGACGCGGCTGCCGCCGGTCACCAGTTGCGCGCCCTCGGCGACCCCGGCGTTGACGAGACGCTCGACGTGGTCGGCGTGCTCGGGCGAGGCCAGCGGGCCGATCACCGTCTCCGGAGACATGCCGGGACCGATCGGCAGCGCGCCCGCCGCGGCGGCGATCTTCTCGGTGAACTCGTCCACCCGCTTCGAGTCGACGAAGAATCGCGTGTAGGCGGCACAGACCTGACCGCTGTTGAGCAGGGCGCCCTGTAGGTTCCCCGCGACCGCTGCGTCGATATCCGCATCCCGCGCAATGACACTCGGCGCCTTGCCGCCGAGTTCGAGGGTGACTCGCTTGAGGTTGCCCGAGGCGGCGACGACGATTTGCTTACCGACCGCGGTCGACCCGGTGAACGACACCTTGTCGACGTCGGCGTGCTCGGTGAGGGCCTTGCCTGCTTCTGGACCGCCGGTCAGGCAGTTCACGACTCCGGGCGGGAACCCGGCGTCCACGCACAGCCCGGCCAGGAACACGGTGCTCAGCGGCGTCTGTTCGGCGGGCTTGAGGATCACCGTGTTGCCGCAGGCCAGCGCCGGGGCCAGCTTCCAGGCGGCGATCATCAGCGGGAAGTTCCACGGGGTGATCAGGGCACACACTCCGACCGGTTCCCGGCGGGTGTAGTGCATCGTGTTGGGGATCGACACCGCCGAGTTCTTGCCCTCGATCTTGGTGCACCAGCCGGCGTAGTAGCGGAAGACCTCGGCAGCCATGGTGAGGCTGACGGTCTTCGCGACCCCGAGCGGCTGGCCCTGGTCGCGGGTTTCGAGTTCGGCGAGTTCGTCGGCGTGCTGCTCGATCAGGTCGGCGACCTTCCACAGCAGCCGCGCGCGGGCGGCGGGCACCAGTGCCTTCCACGCCGGATCGGTCAGCGCCTGCCGCGCCGCCGCGACCGCGGCGTCGACGTCCGCTGCGCCGGCGTCCGCGACCGTGCCCAGCGGCTCACCCGTCGCCGGATCGTAGGTCTTGAACTCGGCACCGGACCGGGCCGGAACCCACCGGCCGTCGATCAGCAACTGCTCGCGCACATCCATTGTGAGAACTCCTCGAAATACTCGTGACCAGGTCACGTGACGTGAATCTCACTCTGCTCCCGAATCGGCGGAACCGCATTGCCCGGAACCGTACAAGTATTGACTAATCCCGCACACCTTCGGCGGCAGGACAATCAAGAGATTCACCGGAAACCACGTGGGGGAGCACGGGTCCCGCACCTCACTCGACGAGCGTGCGCAGAAACCGGCGCAGGTGCGCGAGCGCGGCCTCGTTGAGTTCGGGGCGGTCGAGGGTGATCTGCTGAAAGATCAGCCCGTCGGCTGCCGCGATGAACAGCTGAGCCATCGCCTCGTCGCAGTCGATTCCGCCGTGCGCCAACTCTTCACGCAGCGCCTGACGATAGGTGCCGTACAGAGACTCGACGTGCGGACGCAGCTCGGGACGGCGCCGCGATTCGAGGATCAGTTCGTACTGGAAGGCCTGCTCGTCAGGATTGACGACGACCATCCCGATCAGTCCGGCGAAGATCGCGTCGAGATCACCGGTGCCGGGCCGGGTACTGATCGAGGCGACGCTGTTCTCGACGGAATACTGCAGGGCAGCGTCGAGCAGGGCGTCGCGGCTGCCGAAGTGGTGGGCGACGAGGCCGTGCGTGACGTTCGCCTCGCGGGCGACGGCCCGGTAGGTCAGATGTCGCAGCCCCTGGGCGGCGACGACGTGGACGGCGGCGGCGAGCAGAGCCTGTCTGCCCTCGCCGTACATCGGCGAACTCCGACCCGGCGTGGACGTAACAGCGGTCATCGGAGTCCTCCAGGATTCTTTTCATCTATCCACTTGACTAGTTGTACAGCACGGGGCATATTTGTGCCACCGATCACATCTATCCATCTGGATATTTGGCTCCTCTTCGCCAGCGGTTCGCTTCGACCGCACCCATGCCCTCGGCACGCAGAAGGACCCCACAATGACGAATACAGCGGACTACGAACCGCAGGCCACGCTCGCTGACCGGGAGGCGTCCGGCGCAGTCGCCATAGTCACCGGCGGCGGGAGCGGGATCGGTGCCGCCACCGCGCAGGCGCTCACTGCCGCCGGCTGGTCCGTTGCGATCTGCGGGCGGCGGGCGGACGCGCTCGAGCGGGTGGCCGACGCCACCGGGGCACATCCGATCGTCACCGACACCACCGACAAGGCCGCCGTTGCCCGCCTCGTCGAGAGCACCGTCACCCGTTTCGGGCGCCTGGACGGACTGGTCCTCAATGCCGGAGTCGTCCGCCCCGGGCCGGTCGGCGAATTGTCCGACAACGATTGGGCGGCGATGGTCGAGACCAACCTCACCGGGCCCTACCGCCTGCTGCACTCCGCCCTGCCGCACCTCGTCAGGAGCAGCGGGGCAGTAGTCGGGGTGTCCTCGGTCAGCGGGCTGCGCGCCTCGGGCGGAACCCCCGGCTACAACGCCACCAAGGCCGGACTGAGCATGCTGCTGCAGTCGGTCGCCGTCGACTACGGGCCGCGAGGAGTGCGCGCCAACGTCGTCTGCCCCGGTTGGACCCGCACCGAGATGGCCGACGAGGAAATGGCCGAACTCGGCGGTGAACGCGGCGTCGACGCGGAGCAGGCCTATCGCCTCGCCTCCGCACTCGTCCCGCTGCCTCGGCCCGCGTATGCCGCCGAAGTTGCCGCCACCATTGCGTGGCTGCTCTCCCCCGCCGCCTCCTATGTCAACGCCGCCGTGCTGCCGGTGGACGGCGGGCACAGCGCGGTCGACGTCGGCACCGTCGCCCTCGACCCACGATTCTCACTCGCCGTCTCCATGTCCTGACGGACCACAGTGCGAACGGCTCAACTCGACGCCCCTACCCACGATGGAAAGAAGAACCGATGCCTACCGCGTTGCTCAACGGCCGCATCTACACCGTCGACCCGGCCGCACCCTGGGTGCAGGCCGTTCTGGTCGACAACGGCGTCTTCACGGTCGTCGGGTCCGACGACGACGTCCGTGACGCCGCCCCGGACGGTACCGAATTCGTCGACCTCGACGGCCGCATGGCGATGCCCGGACTGCACGATGCCCACACCCATCTGCTGTTCAGCGGGTTGAAGTTTCGCTACGAGGCCCGCCTGACACCGGGTGGCTCCCCGAAGGAGATCGTGCACGACCTCGGTCACTGCAGATGCGCCGACCTCGTCGACGAGGACGTGCAGCCGTGGATCGTCGGCGGCGAGTTCGTTCCTGCCGACTTCGCCGGGGGAGAACTGGACCGCACATTCCTCGACGAAGCGTTTCCCGATCAGCCGGTGTTTCTGTACGACTACACCATTCACCACGCCCTGGCCAACTCCACCGCACTCGCCCTCGCCGGGCTCTCCGACGACTCGGTGGACCCACCTGGTGGCCGACTGGTCCGCCGGGAAGGGACGAACGAGCTGACCGGGGAACTCGTCGAGCAGGCCCGCTGGCCCGTCATGCGCGCCATGTCCGATTACCGTGCCGACATCTATCGTGACGCGGTCGCCTGGGCGGCGTCGGTGTGCCATCGGTACGGCATCACGTCCGTCCAGGAGGCCTCCGCGTCTCCGCAGGCGCTCGCGGCCTACCGGGACCTCGACCGGGACGGCGCACTGAACTTGCACGTTGCCGCGCACCTGGTCTGGAAGGAGGAGGGTTTCGGCATGGCCGATACCGCCGAACTCGACCGCACCATCGCCGAACGGGCGACGTTCACCAGTGAGCATCTGGATACCGGACGCATCAAGATCTGGCTCGACGGGTCGCCCCTGCCGCCGCACATGACACAGGCGGACCTCGACGCCGACGGCCGCGTCGACCCCACCAACATTCTCGTCGACGAAGATCAACTCACCGAGGTGCTACGCGGATTCGACGCGGCCGGGTTGTCGGTGAAAATTCATTGCGCCGGTGCGGGTTCCGTGCGCGCCGCACTCGACGCCTTCGAGACCGTCCGCCAGACCAACGGCACGCGCGGCCCGGCCCACGAGATCGCGCACTGCCCGTTCATCCACGACGACGACTACACGCGATTCGGCCGGCTCGACGTGATCGCCGAGATGTCGCCCGCGATCTGGCACCTCGACATTCCCGGGCACGACGATGCATTCAAATTCCGCACCATCCTCGACTCGGGCGCCACGATGACCGTTGGCTCGGACTGGATCATCACCCCGAATCCGAACCTGTTCCCTGCCCTGCAGGGCATGCTGCAACGCGGAGACGAGGCCGTCGATCTCGCCACCGCTGTGCATCTGATGACCCTCGGCGGCGCACGGGTCGTCGGTCGCGACCACGTGCAGGGCACGATCACCCACGGGAAGTCCGCCGATCTGATCGTGCTCGACCGCAACATCTTCGAGGTCCCGACCGAGCAGGTCGGATCGACGCAGGTGCTGCGGACCCTCTTCGAGGGGCGCACCGTCTTCGACGCCGAAACATCGACCGCCACCGATCTGCATCAGCTCTGAGCTGAGTACACCCCTACCGACCGTTGACCAATCCTGGAGGACCCACCGTGTCCAATCCCGATTTCGACACCATCGCAGCCTTGTACGAGGCGTGGAACACCCGAGACATCGCGGCCTGGGTCGATTCCTTCACCCCCGACGCCACTTGGACGAACCTGCCCACCGGAGAGACCCATGCGGGCCACGACGGGATGGCGGACAACTACCGGCACTGGGACGGGCCGTTCCGCGACGGAACGTGCGAGAAGCTGACCTTCGCGGGGGGTGACGGTCTTGTCGTCACGGAGTTCGTCGCCGTCGGCACCCACACCGGCCCCCTCTCGACCCCGGACGGAGACGACATCCGCCCCACCGGTCGCACACTGTCGGTTCCCTTCTGCGACATCCACCGGGTCGAGAACGGCCGGATCGCTTCGACCCGGCGGTATTGGGATCAGCTCACCGTCCTCACCCAGCTCGGACTGCACTAAGCCTGGACTTCCCTCCACTCACGAAGGACCACCCGATGCCTCACACTCTCGACGGTCGACGCACTCCCTTCGACAGCACCGATCCCAACTCCAGGGGTCGCGTGGCACTGATCGTTCTCTTCTCGTCCGTTGTCGGCATGCTCCTGCTGATGGCTCCCGCCGTGGCCAGTCAGCTCCAACTTCAGCTGGGACTGAATCCCTCGCAGACGGGTGACTTGTTCTCGGCCGAACTCGGTGCGATGAGCTTCGCCTCGATCCCCGCACTGTGGTGGATGAAGAAATTCAACATCAGGACGATGTCCACGATCTTCGGCGTGATCTTCATCGCCGGCAACATCAGCTCCGCGTACATCGACGATTACGGCACCCTGCTCGCCGTACGCTTTCTCACCTCCCTCGCGGGCGGGTCGTTGATGGTCCTGTGCATGTCGCTCGCCGCCCGGACCCGCGACCGCAACCGCGTGTACGGACTGTGGGTGATGGGGCAATTGTCCTTCGGGGCGATCGGATTGGCCGTGCTTCCGCACTTCTTCGACAACTTCGGAATCGGCGTCGTGTACTGGACCCTCGCCGTGCTGATGATCCTCGTTCTGCCGCTCGCACGATTCCTGCCGGAGCGTAACGTCACGGCCGACCATACCGGCACAGAAGAGACCAAACCGACGCACAACTATGTACTGCGCGCCGCACTCGGACTCGTCGCCGTGCTCGCCTTCTACGTGAGCCTCAGCGGAATCTGGACGTTCGTCGGCGGCGTTGCCGCGGCATCCACCATCGGCACCGAAACCTCGAGTTCGATCCTGTCGATCGCCACCGTCCTGGGTATCGCCGGTTCCGCGCTGGCCACTGTCCTGGGCGCCCGGCCGAGCACGAGAACCAATCTCCTCGTCGGGTACGTGGCGATGACGCTGTCGGTCGGCCTGCTCGCCGGAATGCCCGGGCTGCTCCGGTTCACCGTTGCAGCACTCCTTTTCAAGTTCACCTGGACGTTCATCCTCCCCTACATCATGTCCACCCTGTCGGGCCTGGACCGGTCGGGGCGAGTGGTGAACCTCGCCAACATCGCAATCGGCGGCGGCTTCGCGATCGGCCCGTTCATGGGAGGCCGCCTCGTCGAGAGCGCAGGCGGATACGGAACGTTGATCGCAGTCAGTGCTGCGGGACTGGTCCTGTCGCTGGCACTGATCATGGCCGCGCAACCCCGGCGGATCGCCGCGCCTGTCGTCACCACCCCGGTTCCGCAGATGGCCGAGTAGCGGACAACAAACAATGCTGCTGAACAAGCACTTTCAGCCGAGAGCCTGATCGAGGGCACCGCCGGCAGACCGATAGCGGCCGGCGGTGACTCCGAAACGCGCCTTGAACAACCTCGAGAAGTGCGCCGGGTCGGAGAACCCCCAGCGCGCTCCCACCGCGGCCACCGGGAGGTGGCAAAGTCGCGGGTCGAGGAGATCTCGCCGGCACTGCTCGAGTCGGCGTTCCCGGATCCACCCGCCCACAGGGGTGCCGTCCGCCTCGAAGATCTTCTGCAGATGCCGCACCGAAATATGATGCGCGGCAGCGACCATCGTAGTATCGAGGCCCGGATCCGACAGGTGATCGTCGATGAACGCACCGACCCGAACGCGGAGCGCTGTATGCCGCGATTCGAGCGACAGACTGTCGGTGATCTGCAGCTGTTCGGCAAATGCCGCGGCGAGCACATCGAGGACCGCGTCGTTGAGATGCACCGCCACCGCGGGCGCGGTATCGAAGACCCGCTCCCCCAGATCCTTGACGAACGGAGCGACCAGCGCGCCCATGCCCTGGCGGCCGGAGATCCTCCGCGCCGTGAGCTCGGCTATTCCTGTGGGCGGGACCCGCAGCAGCTCGCGCGGGAACATCATGACCAGCATCCGGAACCGGTCGTCGAACGAGAGTTGATAGGGCCTCGTCGTGTCGTAGATCGCGAAGTCACCCGGCGTCAACGCCGCCTCGCGGTCGTCCTGCGTCAGCACGCAGTAGCCGCGGACTTGCAACCCCACCTTGTAGAAGCCCGGATCGCTCGCGCGGATCGTCCTCGGTGTGCGGCGCACGGTGTGCGCCGAGGCGACAACCTCGGCAACCTGGACCTGACCGAGGGAGGTGCCGTGGATGTAGCCCTCGAAATCGGTGTCCGGGGCAATCGACGTCTCCAGGGGGACGAAGCTGTCGATCACCGAGGCTCGGAACGTGTCGAGATCGACGGATCGATTCCGACGTTCGACGATCTCACCCATAGGTGACTCGCTCCTCGATAGCGGAGCGCAGGTGCTCCGTCGGCTTCGACGAAGACGGCGATGCTTCTCGCCCGGATCTGCTCTGCTGGAGCAGGGCTCGCAGATGCGTGAGGGATCGTTCGGTCAACTCGGGGCAGCCGATGGTGATGTGATGGAAAACCAGGCCGTCGGCGGCCGCATAGATCAGGTGGCTCAAGGCGGGGTCGGGGTCCATCCCGGCGCACTCGAGTTCGAACTGGAGCCCATCGATGTACGCCTGGTAGATCGACTCGACGTACGGGCGCAGTTCCGGCCGGCGTCGGCACTCGAGGATCAGCTCGTACTGGAAGGCTTGATCGTCGGGGTTGTTCTCCACCATCCTCACCAACCCGGCGAAGACGGCGTCGAGATCACCACTTCCCGGACGGGTGCTGATAGAGGTCACGCTGTTGTCCAGGGAGAACTGCAGCGCCGCTTCGAGGAGCGCATCGCGAGAGCCGAAGTGATGGGCCACCAACCCGTGAGCGACGCCGGCCTCGCGCGCCACCGCCCGGTACGTCAATTTCCGGAGTCCCTGCTCGGCGACCACACGCACGGCCGCTGACAGGAGGGCGGTGCGGCCCTCTCCGTAGCGGGGCGCCTGACGGGCGGGGTCTTCCTGCGAGCTGCTCATCGTGGTCATTCTCCGATTCTGTACGCGGTCGTCGCCAACCTGGGCCGTTCCGGACCCTGCGAAGAAATTTCTCCCTGTCCACTTGACCAGTTTCTCCACGAGGTGCATTGTATGTGCCATAAGTCACTGCTGTCCAGATGGACAGTTCTCGGCCGGGCGGAAACCCCCCATGGCACCCGCGCTCGCCCGACCCACTGCCGCGGCAACGAATTCGTCCTTCACTTCTCAGGAGTACTGACATGCATTACGACACCGACGTGATCGTCGTCGGCGGTGGATTCGCCGGAATCACCGCCGCCCGGGAACTGACCCGACAAGGTGTGCGAACCGTCGTCCTCGAAGCACGCGACCGCATCGGGGGGCGCACCTGGACCCGCGACACCACCCTCGGGCGGGCGCTGGACATGGGCGGCACCTGGGTGCACTGGATCCAACCGCACGTGTGGGCCGAGATCAGCCGCTACAACCTGGACCTGGTCGCCAGCCCCGAACTCGACACCGCCTACTGGCGGGTCGGCGACGAGGTCCGCACCGGGACCGCCGACGCCATGCTCGATCTACTCGACGCATCGATGACCGAGGTCCTCGCCGAGTCCCGCCGGATTCTGCCCCAGCCGTACGACTATTTTCCGCTCTCCGAGGAGTTGAAGACCCTCGACCAGGTCAGCGTGGCCGACAAGATCGCCGGGCTCGACCTCGACCCGCAGCAACGCGCCCTCCTCGACGGCATGTGGGCACTGAACTTCAGCGGCGACCCCGCCCGCAGCGGTTACACCCAGGCCCTGCGCTGGTGTGCCCTCTCCGGCGGCGACTGGAAACTGATGTTCGAGGCATGCGCCACCTACAAAATCGCCCACGGAACCAAGTCGCTTCTCGACGCGATCGCCGCCGACGCGACCGGCGCCGACATCCGCCTGAACACCACCGTCACCAGCATCGACGAAACAGCCGACGGGGTCACCGTCACCTGCGGCGAGGGAACCAGCCTGCGCGGCAGAAGGGTGGTGATCACCGTGCCGCTCAACATTCTGGGCAGCATCACCGTCACCCCCGGCCTCGGCCATGGCCTCGAGGCGGTCGCCGCCGAGGGGCAGGCATCCAGCGGAGTGAAGGTCTGGATCCGCGTCAAGGGCGACATCGGGAAGTTCGCCGCCCTGGCCGACAGCGACGCCGTCCTGAACTTCGCACAGTACGAGTACCCGGTGGACGGCGACAGCCTGATCGTGGCCTTCGGACCCCGGTCCGGACTCATCGACCTCACCGACGCCCGCGCCGTGGAAACCGAACTACGCAAGTGGCGCCCCGACCTCGAGGTCGTCGCCGTCGACGCCCACGACTGGACCGCGGACCCGCTGTCGGGCGAAACGTGGCCGATGCTGGCCCCGCATCAACTCGACGCCGTCGCCCACGCCGCCCGCGACACCACCCGCCGAATCCGACTCGCCGGCAGCGACTACGCCCGCGGCTGGGCCGGATTCATCGACGGCGCCATCGAATCCGGGCTGCAAACCGCCCGGCACCTCGTCACCGAACTCGAAAGCGAGAACTGACCATGAGCTACTGCGTCGAACTTGTCCGATTCACCGTCGCCGACGCCGATGTCGACACCTTTCTCGAACGCCGACAGGAGGCGATCAAGGAGGTCAAGGCAGCCCATCCCGCGCTGTGGTCGGTGCCGCTGTGCTCGCGGAGGACGGACGGGACATGGATCGACGTCTGGATCTACGACACCGAGGACGCCGCCGATGCCGCCAACGCCGACGTGGAGAACCTGCCGAAGTTCCTGGCGATGGCGGCACTGATCGACAACGTCGAGATCGAGGCCACCGAGATGCCCACCGGCGCCGTCAGCCCGATCTGACCCCCGACAGCCCCTCCCCCATCCACCTCCCCGTTTCGAGGTAAACCCATGTCCGACAACACCATATCCCCGGCACACTCCACCGAGTCCCATCCCCCCAAGACCCTGCGCTGGTACGACGGGTTCATGCTCGCCCTGCCGATCGCCAACGGCCTGTTCGTCTCCGTCGGGTACGCAATCGGCGCCATCGGCGCCGTCCCCGCGGCGGCGATCTGCGTGCTGCTGTCAGTGGTGGCCCTCTGCCAGAACAAGCTGTTCGCCGAAATGGCCGCCATGTTCGCCGACAAGGCCGGCGGTGTGGCGATGTTCGCGGCCGAAGGCTGGAAGCGATACTTCACCCCCATCGCCCCGATCGCCGCCTTCGGCTACTGGTGCGGCTGGGCGCTGGTGCTCTCGCTCGTCGGTCTGACCATCGGTCAACTCGTGGCAGCGCAATGGTTCCCCGGCAACACCTGGACGCTGTTCACTCTCGGCAACGTCGCCTTCGGCCTACCCCATGCGATCTCGGCGTGCACCGTCGTCGCGTGCACCGCGCTGAACGTGCTCGGCATCCGCGTCGCGCTGCGCTTCAACCAGGTCATCGGCGTCGCCTTCGTCGTCGTGCTCCTCGCGCTGGCGATCGGGCCGTTCGCCTCCGGGCAGTGGTCGACCGCCAATCTGACCTCCCACCTGGACGGGAACTGGACGGCCTTCGTCGTGTGGCTCTACGTGTCCGCATGGGCGATCTACGGGTCCGAACTGTGCGCGGTCTTCGCCCCGGAATACCGCGACACCACCCGGGACACCTCCCGCGCCCTGACGTCGATCGCCCTGTTCATGGTCGGCGCCTACACCATCGTCCCGATCGCTACCGCCGGGCAGCTGACCGAGGACGAGTTCCTCGCCAACCCGATCACCTACGGCATCGTCAGCATCGGGCACATCTCCGGTGGACTGTCCGGGCTGATCACCGTCATCCTCTGCGGTGCACTGTTTCTGAGCATGGTCTCCTCCTCCGCCGACGCCGGCCGCGCCCTCTATGGACTCTCGGCGGACAAGATGTCGATTACCCAACTCGACCAACTCAACTCCCGCGGCGTGCCCAGCCGCGCACTGTGGGCGACGATGGTCGTCAACCTCGGCATCCTGGCCTTCGTCGGCAACCCGGTCGCCATCCTCATCGCCAGCAACCTCGGTTACATCCTGGCCATCACCCTCGCGGTGATCGCGTTTCTGCTGCTGCGCAAGGACCGCCCCGACTGGCCCCGCCCGATCCGGCTGCCGAGTATCTGGATCCCGATCGCCGTCGTCGTCGCCGCCTTCAACCTGATCATCCTCGTCGTCGGCGCCCTCAACCCCGGGCTGAGCTATGTCGGCAGCGTCAAAGAGGTGTTCCTCGGCCTGGCCCTGCTCCTGATCGGAGTCGTCCTGTTCGTCTACCGCAAACTCGTCCAGGATCGGGTTCCGCTGACCCTGCGCGAACCCGCAGAGAATCCGCCGGTACCCACACAAACACAGACATCGGACCCCACCCCGGCTGAAGGATTGCGATGACCAACCTGACCCCACCCCGACATGCCCCCGACAGTGTCACCGCATCGTTGGACGCCGGCTGGCAACTGCCGGCCGCCATGTACTCCGACCCCGATACGTTCGAGGCCGAGAAGGAACTGATCTTCTCGAAGGCCTGGCAGTACGTCGGCCCCGAACGGGAACTCGCCGAGCCCGGCGCGTATCTCACCGCGCAACTCGGCGATCTTCCCGTCGTCGTTGTCCGCGATCGCGACGGCGCCCTGCACGGGCACGTCAACGTCTGCCGCCACCGCCTGCATCCCGTCGCCGAAGGGAGCGGCTGCCGGCAGCTGTTCCAATGCCGCTACCACGGATGGACCTACACCCACGACGGGTCACTGCGCTCGGCGCCGGGCCTGCAGAACGAGGATGCCTTCGACCGGCAGACCCTGGGACTGCGACCGGTGCAGGTCGACACCTTTCACGGCTTCGTCTTCGCCAACCCCGACATCGAAGCTGCACCGCTGCACGAGTTCCTGACCGGCGCCCACGAGGTGATCGACGAACTGGACTTCGATTTCGCGGACTGGGAGTTCAGCGGCACCTACACCTACGACATCCCGGCGAACTGGAAGCTGTTCACCGAGAACGCCCTCGAGTGCTACCACTGCCCATTGGTCCACCAGGACACCTACGCCACCGTCTTCGACACCACCACCAAGAACTACCTCTGCACAGAGTTCGAGAACGTCGCGGTCCAGGTCGCGGCGCCCACTGCGGTGACCGAACGGCTCGCCGAGCGTGCCGAACTGGACGGCTTCCGGCTGCTGTACCTGTGGCCGGTGACGTTCCTGTCCGTCGACGACTTCATCGGGATCATCGCCCGCACGATACCGACGGGCTCACACGGCAGTCGGTTCGTCGTCGACACGTTCGTCAAACCCGGCACCGACCCGAAGGTGCTGGGGCAATGGCTCGACGTCTACGACCGCACCTTCGACGAAGACAAGACAGTCGTCGCCGCCCAGCAGGGCGGATACGACTCCGGCGCGGTCCCGCAGGGCCGGTTGATGACCAATTGCGAGTCGTCCATCGCCATGTTCCAACGCAGAACCTGGCAGGCCATGGCCGCCACTCACACCGCCGTCCGCCGGCGCCCGGCAGTGTCCGCGTCGGTGACCGAAGTACCGGCGAGTCCGCCTGTCCCCCGACGCACGCTGTGGGAGGCCGACCTGGTGGTCGAGGCCGTAGAAACCGAAGCCGACGGCGTCGTCTCCCTCACCCTCACACCACCCGCCGGGGTCACGCTCCCCACCTGGGAGCCGGGCGCTCATATCGACCTGTGCCTGAGCGACACCCTGACTCGTCAATACTCTCTGTGCGGCGACCCCCACGACCACGACAGGTGGCGCGTCGCCGTCCTGCGCGAACCCCGCTCCCGCGGAGGATCGGCGCACGTGCACGACCACCTCGCGGTCGGCGCATCGATCCGCGTTCGTGGCCCTCGCAACCACTTCCGCATGCCCGACGCCGAGTCGTACGTCTTCGTCGCCGGTGGCATCGGCATCACCCCGATCCTGCCGATGATCGAGGACGCCGAGCGACGCGCACAACCGTGGAAGCTGCTCTACGGCGGACGAACCCGATCGTCGATGGCCTTTCTGTCGCGCCTCGAACGCCACGGAGACAAGGTCCTCGTCAGCCCGCAGGACACCGACGGGCTTCTCGACCTCGAAGCGTTCCTCGGTTCCGCGGATCCGGGCACGACGGTCCTGGCCTGTGGGCCCGCGCCGCTCCTCGACGCGCTCGCTGCCGCGTGCAGCGCCGCAGACCTCACGCTTCAGACCGAACGTTTCAGCGCCCCGGCCCAGCACGACGAGATCGATACCGCATTCGAGGTCGTACTCGCCCGCAGCGGCGCCATCCTGCACGTCGAGCAGAACCGCTCCATCCTCGACGTGGTCCGCGAGCACGGGGTCCCGGTGCTCTCGTCGTGCCGGGAAGGGCTGTGCGGCACCTGCGAAACACCGGTCCTCGACGGCAGGCCCGAGCACCGCGACACCGTCCTGACCGGCGACGAGCGCGAGCGTGGCGACACCATGATGATCTGCGTATCGCGGTGCACGTCCGACCGACTGGTACTCGATCTGTGAATCGAAATGCCTCTGCCGGGCGGGAACCCCGCCCTAGACTCGGCCCCATGGGAAGGACCGACCGCGCCAGCCGGGTGATCGCGGCATCACCGACGACCGTGTACGACGCCCTGCTCGATCGGGAATCCGTCGAGGCCTGGCTGCCGCCGGAGGGCATGCGGGGTCGGATCGAGCGGTGGGACCCTCGGCCGGGTGGCGGGTTCCGGATGGTCCTCACCTACCTCGATCCCGCCGACAGCCCCGGCAAGAGTTCGGCGGCGACGGATGTCGTCGACGTCGGGTTCGCTGCCCTGGTGCCGCCGGAGCGGGTGGTGCAGCAGGCGGTGTTCGAGGCCGACGACCCGTCGTTCGCGGGCATCATGACGATGACCTGGCACCTCACCGCCACCGGTGACGGAACCGAGGTGACCGTCACCGCCACGGACGTGCCACCGGGCATCAGCCAAGCGGACCACGAGGCCGGCATCGCGTCCTCGCTTGCCAACCTGGCGTCGTATGTCGAAGTCTCCGGCTGACTTACCCGGTGACCGTCGCTGCGCTGCGAGCGCGTTCGAGGGTGTCGACGGCGAGGGCGACGGACTCGCGCTGGCCGAGGGTGTAGTCCTCGTTCTCGATCGAGAGCGGTCCGGAGTAGCCCGCGTCCCGGAGCGCGTAGACGAACGCGGCCCAGAATTCGACTCCCTGTGGGTGGCCGGTGCCGACCGCCACGTAGTTCCAGGCCCGCTCCCCGGTCCGCTCGTTGGGGGTGGTCTCGAGCCGTGACGCGACGGCGGCACGGTCTTCCATGCGGGTGTCCTTGGCGTGCACGTGGTGGATCGCACCGGTGAGCGCGCCGATCGCGGCGATCGGATCGGCTCCCATCCACATCAGATGGGAGGGATCGAAGTTCGCGCCGAGCGTGTCGCCGACGGCCTCACGCAGGCGCAGCAGTCCCGGCACGCTGTATACGAGTTGGTTGGCGTGCATCTCGATCGCCAACCGGACCCCGCGCCGTCGGGCCTCGTCGGCGATCCGGCCCCAGTAGTCGACGGCGACCGACCACTGGTGGTCGAGCAGTTCCAGATTCTCCGGCGGCCACACCGTCGTGATCCAGGCCGGAAAGCGGTCGCCGGGTGCCGCCGGTAGACCCGACATCGCCACCACGGTGTCGACCTCGAACTCCTCTGCCAAGTGCAATGCGCTGCGCAGGATGTGGTCGTCGGCGGCGCCGTTCACCGGGTGCAGCGGATTGCCCGCGGCGTTGAGGGCTTCGAATCGCAGACCGCGGGACGTGATGTCGCGCTGCAACCCCGCCCGGGCGCCGGGGTCTGCGAGCAGTTCGGCCAGGTCTGCGTGCGGGGCGGGCGACCACCCGCCGTGGTGGCCGCCGAGACCGATCTCGACGGTCTCGATCCCGAGTTCGGCTGCGGTGTCGAGGGCTTCGGCGCGAGTCAGCGTCGACAGGCTGTCGGTGAGCAGGCCGATCTGCATGTCAGACTCCTTCGGGGGTGAGGCCGAACAGGCTCCGGCGACGGACCGGGGACGTTTCGGGGACGTCGAGGTCGGCGAGACCGATGACACCGCGGCGGTGGGTGGGACCATCGACGGGCAGCGGGAGGCCGATGGTGGTGCCGAGCGCCGCGGACGTATATGCGGCGACGGTGGCTTCGAGGGTGCGCAGCGCGTCCCGTCCGGGTGCGGCCGGGGCCCGCCCGGAGTTCACGGCGTCGGCGAAGTCGACGACGGTCGAGTGCAGCGCCGCGGAGATCAGCGGGGCGAGTTCCTGACCGGCAGGGACGTCGACGGTTTCGGTGCCGGTCTCGGTGGTGAGGGTCATCGATTCGAACGGCGCCCACGGCATGGTGCCCTCGTCGCGGTACCGCAGGACGAGGCGTCCCTTTCTGCCGGTGATCCGGATCCCACCGGGCCCGTGGCCCCAGCCGATGTTGACCAGCGCCGCACGGTCGGCGGTTTCGAGGCGGCACAGGGCCAGTCCCTCCACGGCGTCGCCGGGGGTGGCCGCGTCGACGTACGCCGAGACCCGTTCGACGGGTTCGACGACGAGGTGCTCGGCGAGGTAGACCCCGTGCAGCATGTCCATCAGCACTCCGCCACCGGCGGCGGCCGGGTCGTGGCGCCACTGCGGGCGGTATCCGGCGGCACCGGGCGAGTCGACGACACCGAGCATGTCGACGACGACGCCCCGCACCTCGCCGATCGTCCCGCTGTCGATGAGTGTGCGGGCGGCGACGATCTCGGGGAAGAACAGGTAGTTGTGCACCACCCCGAGCACGACGCCGGCGGCGTCGGCCGCCTCGACCATGGCCGCGGCGTCGGCAGGGGTTGCAGCCAAGGGCTTTTCGCACAGGACGTGCTTGCCGGCGGCAGCTGCGGCGACCACCAGGTCGCGGTGCAGGTGCTGCGGGGTGCACACGTCGACGACGTCGACGTCGTCGCGGGCGAGCAGTTCGAGGGCGTCGGCGTGCACCTGGTGCGGTGCGAGTCCGGTACTCGCACGGCCGAGTTCGAGCCGCTCGGGCGTGGGGTCGGCCAGCGCGGTGATGGTGAACTGTTCCGGAGCGGCCTGGTAGGCGGGGACGTGGAAGTTCAGGGCGACGTTGCCGCATCCGACGATTCCGACACGCATGGTCATTCGATCTCTCCTCAGGAGCGTGCCGTCAGCGCGGGGTCTGCGACTGACGGGGCGGGGGTGACGGGCCTGCCGAGTTCGGCGGCCCGGCGGACGGCGTCCACGACGGCGGCCTGATCGATCGCGTCGGCGCGGCCGAAGAGCGGGGTCTCGCCGTGGCGGATGGCGTGGGAGGCGGCGTCGAACTCGATGCGGTACGCGTCGGTGTTCTCCGGGTCCTCGGCGTGGGTCAGCGCGTAGTTGTCGTCGGGGTCGACGTCCATGCGGCGGGTGTGGCCGTCGATTTCGAGTTCGATGTAGCCGGGGCGGCACAACCAGGGGTCGGGGACGGTGATCTTGCCCTTCGTGCCGATGACCTCGAGTTCGTCGCGGCGCGGGAAGTCCAGTGCGACATCGAGTTGAGCGAGGACGTCGTCGGGCATCTCCAGGGTGGCGGCCAGGCGCAGATCGCCGCCTTCGGCGCCGGGGGCGGTGTCGAGGACGCGGGCGGCGTGCACCCGGGTGGGGTGCCCGGCGAGCAGCCGGATCGCGCTGACGCAGTAGCAGCCCAGGTCCAGGGACGCTCCCCCGCCGAGGGCGGTGGTGCGCCGGATGTCTCCGGGGTCGACCGACACGGTCAACGCGGCGCGCACGTGCGCGAGCCGGCCGATCGCGCCGTCGGCGATCAGGCGCTGCACCAGCCGAGTCTGCGGGTGGTGCCGGTACATCAGGCCCTCGATGCACAACCGGTCGGCGGCCTCGGCGGCATCGAAGCATCGCTCGGCGTCGGCGGCGGTGACCGCGAACGGCTTCTCGCACAACACGTGCTTGCCGGCCTCGAGCGCCTTGACGGTCCACTCGGTGTGCATCGAGATCGGCACCGGGATGTACACGGCCTCGACGTCGTCGCAGGCGAGCACTTCCTCGTAGGAGCCGAAGCTGGTGGGAACGCCGATCTCGTCGGCATAGCGACGTGCCCGGCCGGCGTCGCGGCCGCCGACGGCGACCAGTTCCGCGTGCGGCGAGGACGCCATCGCGGCGGCGGCCACCCGGCCGATCCCCGCGGTCGAGAGCATTCCCCAGCGGACCGCGCTCATCGCCGTCCCCCTGCCGTGGTCGCGGCGGCCGCGTCGACGGCGACCGCACGCCCGGTCCGCAGGCTCTCCTCGGCCGCGTCGGCCAGCACCAGTGCGGCGCGGCCGTCCTCGAATCCGGGTTCGGGCGCCGAGTCGTCGAGAATCGACTGCACGAAGTGGTCGAGCTCGGCACGATAGGCCGGGGTGTAGCGGTCCAGGAAGAAGTCCAGGTAAGGGGCCGCGCTCTCGGTGCTCTGCGCGGTGAACGCGCGCACCCCGTCCGGGCGCAGGTTGTCCACGGACAGCATCCCGAGCGACCCGAAGGCCTCGAGGCGCTGGTCGTAGCCGAACGTGCAGCGGCGGCTGTTGGTGATGTGGCACAGCGCCCCGTCGGCGCCGCGCAGCGTCACCACCGCCCCGTCGATGTCGCCGAGTTCGGCGATGTAGTCGGCGACCAGGTTGCTGCCCATCGCCGAGACCTCGACGACGTCGCCGAGGAAGAACCGTGCCATGTCGAAGTCGTGAATCGTCATGTCGCGGAACAACCCTCCCGAGCCGGCGAGGTATGCGGCAGGAGACGGCGCCGGGTCCCGGCTGACGATGATCAGCTGCTCGAGCCGGCCGATCTCCCCGCCCGCCACCCGCTCGCGCACCGCGCGGAACGAGGGGTCGAAGCGGCGATTGAATCCGACCATCACCCTCGACTCGGCCGCCCCGATGCGCGTGCGGCATTCGTCGACCCGCGCCAGGTCGAGGTCGATCGGCTTCTCGCACAGCACGGCCTTGCCTGCCTCCACCGCCCGCGCGAGCAGGTCGACGTGGGTCGGTGTGGGCGACGCGACGACCACCGCGTCAATGGCCGGGTCGGCGAGCACGGCGTCGACGTCGGAGCCGGGAACACCGCCGAACCGGTCGGCCACCTCACGGGCGGACGCCTCCACGGCGTCGCAGACCCGGGTGAGTTCGGCCCGCGGATGCAGCGCGATCGACTCGGCGTGGACGCGTCCGATGCGCCCGCATCCGATCAGGGCGAAGTGCATGGAATTCTCCTACTTAGATCGTTCTAAACGGCGTGGTTCTCACAGTATGTGTGGGTTGGGTCTCACCCGTCAAGAGGAAATTTAGATCGTTCTATACTGGGAACCGCTGCGGCGGGAAATTCCTGCCGCGGACAGCGCTGGGAGGTTTCATGCCGGTACCGACGCCCGAGACGCAGCCCGGTTCGGCGCAGGCCCGCGCCGAGCGACGGCCGACGCTGGTCGATGTCGCCAAGCGCGCGGGCGTCTCACGCGCCACCGCGTCGCTGGTCATCCGGGACGCACCGGGCCCGAGCGCCGCATCGCGCGAGCGGGTGCGCGCCGCCGCGGCGGAACTCGGGTACCGCCCCGACGTCGCCGCGCAGGCCCTGCGGCGCAGGCAGAGTCGCCTGCTCGGGGTGATGTTCAGCGCGCACGACCCGTTCCACGCCGACCTGATCGAGAGCATCTACGCCGCCACCGAGGACGCCGGTTACAACGTCGTGCTCAGTGCCGTCGTCCCCAGCCGGGACGAGCACCGCGCGTTCGAGGCGCTCACCGCGTCCCGGTGCGCGGCAGTGATCCTTCTCGGCGCCAGCGAGGCCGGCGCCACCGACTTCGGCAGTCAACTGCCGGTGGTCGAGATCGGCCGCCCCCCGAAGGGAACGCAGTTCGACGCCGTGCACACCGCGGACGACGAGGGCGCGCGCCTGGCGGTCGATCACCTCGTGTCCCTCGGCCACCGCGACATCGTGCACATCGACGGCGGCGACCGCCCCGGCGCCGCCGAGCGGCGGGCCGGCTACCTCGAAGCGATGCACTCCCACGGACTCGAACAGCAGGCGCGGGTCCTGCCCGGCGACTACACCGAACAGTCCGGGTCCGCGGCCGCACGCACCCTCCTCGACGGCGGTGAACTGCCGACCGCCGTGGTCGCGGGCAACGACCAGTGCGCGGTCGGCGTACTCGACGAACTGCGCCGGTCGGGTGTCGACGTCCCCGGGCAGGTGTCGATCGTCGGGTACGACGACAGCCGCCTCGCCCGTCTCGCGCACGTCGATCTGACCACCGTCCGCCAGGACGCCGAGCAACTCGTCCGGCTCGCGGTCACCAGCGTCGTCGAACGTCTCGACGGCGGAAGGGAAGTCGATCCCGCACCCCGCGTCTTCTCGCTGTCCCCGCACCTGGTGGTTCGGGGATCCACCGCCCCCGCCCGTCTCACGCGTACTGACGGCTGAACCGTTCCTCGAGCTCCTCGAGGGACGTGCCGCGCGTTTCGGGAACCGCGCGGGTCACGAACCAGATCGCGCCGACCCCCAGGACCGCGAACGCGAAGAAGGTGTTGGCGATACCCAGCGCCTGCACGACCGGCGGAAATGCCCACGCCACCACGGCATTGGCGATCCACAGCGCGAACACGCTGACGCCGATGGCCAGACTTCTGATCTTCAGCGGGAAGATCTCCGACAGGATGACCCACACCAGCGGACCGATCGTGGCCTGCATCGAGAACACGAACAGCACGACGAACGTGAGGGTCAGGTACGACTTGGCGTCACCGTCGGGCAGGAGTCGCGCCGAGAGACCGACCAGCAGATGGAAAGTCGTCGTGGCGACGAAACCGGCGATCAGCATCTTCCGGCGGTCGATCTTGTTCATCAGCAGCAGGCCGATGGTCATGCCGATCACACTGAACAGGCCGTTGAAGGTATTGGCGATGATCGCCGAACTGGCCGAAAACCCTGCATCACTGAGCAGCTGGGTGCCGTAGTACATGATCGAATTGATCCCGGTGAACTGCTGGGCGATACCCAGACCGGCCCCGATCAACACAAGCCGACGAATCCACCGCACGCCCAGATCGATCGCGCCGGCGGTCTTCGCCTGCTCCTCCTCGGCGGCCAGCCGGTTCACCTCGCCCATCTCCGCCTCGGCGCGCTCGGGAGACCGGATCTGCCGCAGCACTGCGAGGGCGTCGCCTTCGCGGCCCTGAGAGACCAGCCAACGGGGACTTTCCGGCATCCGCAGCATGCCGACGAACAAGGCAATGGCGGGCAGGACCGCCACCAGGAGCATCACACGCCAGATGCCCTGCACGCTCTCACCCCAGACGTTGAAGATGACGGCGTTGACGACGAACGCCGCGAGTTGGCCGACGACGACCATCACCTCGTTGCGGCAGACGATTCCGCCGCGACGCTCGGTCGGGGCGACCTCGGCGAGGTAGACCGGGACGGTCGCGGAGGCCCCGCCGACCGCCAACCCGAGGATGAACCGGAACACGGCGAGGACCTGCCACGACGGGGCCACCACACACCCCAGCGTCCCGATGACGAAGACGATCGCGAGGACCAGGATGTTGTGGCGGCGTCCGTAGCGGTCCGAGAAGTACCCCCCGGCAAGGGCTCCGAAGGCGGCGCCGATGATCAGGATGCTCACCACGAAACCCTCGGTGAACGAGGACAACCCGAGATCTTCCTTCAGCGGGGCGAGCGCACCGTTGATGACGCCGGTGTCGTACCCGAAGAGCAGGCCACCGAACGTCGCGACGACGACCACGAGGCCGAGCCGACGCGAGTGCGGTCCGGGACGATCCGCCGGGAGCGCAGACGTCGGGGCAGGGGTGTCAGTTGTTGAGCGCATGAAACTGTCTCCTATCGCCGGGATCCGAGCGCAGGGCGCGGCCGATCCCGCGGGCCGTCGCATCCGAGACGCGACCACCACGTAAGGCCAGTGAGTGAGAACGTTCCGACTCCCAGCACCTTGGGCTTAGAACGTTCTAAGTTGCGAGGGCAATGCTGCGGGAAAGTGTGACGTGTGTCAAGCCCGGTAGGTTCGCGCTCACGGTCGCATGTTGCGTCGCGGCGGCCTGCGGACTCGTCGCTCGTTCACTGAATGACCACGGCAATCCGCATCAATTCCCTGGCATTCTCCAGCGATCAGGAAGCAGGAGCTGTTGCGACTGCTTGCGGAAGGCGCCGGGCATCACAAGCCCCACCAGCCGCATCAGCAAGCCGCTGAACCGGTATTCGCTCTCACTCACCCAGAGCGTCATCTCCGGACCGGCTTCGGTGAACCGGTCGCGCACGGCGCTCCACATGCCCTCGCCGACGATCTCGCGGTCGAAGTGAACGACGCTCCCTTTCGGGATCCCGTGCAGGTCTGCCGGTTCCCGACGCGTGATGGTCTCGGTGCACTCGAGCCTCTGCTTGCAATCGTCAGTCGGACCGAATTGCTAACGAGCCACATTCACCAGACGAGCGTCTGACCGTGCACACGAACACGTCCGAAGAACCGCTTCTCGCCGTCCGTGCCGTGGCGGTTGTATCCGTTCATGAGTTCCGCCAGTTCGTCAGCCAGCACTCGTAGTTCCGCGCTGGGGGTCTCGATTCCGCCTTCCGATACCCATCCCCAATCACGAGGGACGCCGTCGATGGTGATGACGATGCCTGCGTCATGTGGCGTCTCGACCGCGTAAGTGATCCCGGGAGGAGCATCGCGGATCGGATCGATCAGCGCCGGCCGTCCCGGCAGGGTTTCTGTCGAGACGACCACCCGCGCGAGCGCGATGTCTTCGCGCACCATGTCCGCGATGCGCGACAGACCAGCATGTCGGCCCACACGATCGTGGCGCGCACCAAACCTACGACCACCTGAGCCATCCTGGGTGTGGATGTTGCTCAGAATACGATCGAGCATCCGCTGGGCCGCGGCCCGCTCGCTATTGCCCGTGCGGGGATGCTCGATCAGAGCCCGCAGGCGCCCGATTCGAAGGCTTGCGTTGCCGGCCACCCATGCAGAGTATCGCCCCGACGCCTCGGTGTCGGTGGAAGATCCGCTTCCGGGGTCGGTGAAGGCTCACGGTTCGGACGATGCGTGTCGGTCCCCGACCCGCAAACCCGGGGCGAGACCGCCAACGGCACCCGGGGCCTTTACTTCGCGATGCCGCCAGAGCACCCTGGCAGTTGGTTCCCGCATTCCCTTTCCAATCACAGACGCGGAGGTCCGTCAATGCGACCACACCACCGACTCCGCGACACCTCGCTCGTCGCCGGAGCCGCCGTCGCAGTCGCGGGCGCGTTGCTGTTCGGGGCGCCGCGGGCCGCCGCGGTGCCGACCGAGACCGTCTTCCCCATTCCGATCGCCGGGATCAGCGCTGGCGTGACCGGACTCCTCAGCGCAGGTCACTTCTACATGACCGCCACCCCAGACCCGGACACACCGGGGATCACCCGTGTGGGGCCCTACACCGGAGTCTTCGTCCACTGGCGAAACATCTCGACCGGCGAGGGCGGCATCACGTACCTCGACAACCCCGGCGGCACACAAGTTCGAACCGGTTCTGGGACGGTGGTTGCTGCGATCACGGTGCCCGACGGGCCGGGAACCCGAATACTCGCCCTCCTGCCCGGCGCCGGCGCCTGGTCCGTGCCGTGACTGTCTGACACCCGCGGGTGTGGTTGCGGCACATAGGATGCCCGGTATCAGATCTTTCCCGGACAAGGCGCGTTGAGACACCTCAGCAGGTGTCCCGGTAGCCGACGGTTTAGCGGGACCGCACGCCGACGCCTCACGTGGTGTGGTCCGGGCTGATGCGGACAGTCCGTTCCCGCAACGGTCCGAGGAATGGTGTCCATCTCTTCGTCGAACCCACAGTGCAAAAGAGATTGTCGGAACTCTGCGTAACCACATCCTAAAACCTCATTAATAGTCGACTCTTGGGGTTCGCACTTGTTTGTGAATATGCAATAATTGAAGAATCTTAACCGTGGGTGCCGGGGTGCTCCCAGGAAGGGGATCGGTTGTGGCGACTCGTCGACCTCGCGATCGCAAGCAGCAAATCCTCGCTGCTGCGAGCGAATTGTTTCGCGAGCACGGTTATCACAATGTGTCGGTCGCCGACGTGACCACCAAGGTCGACATCGCCGCGTCTGCACTCTATCGGCACTATCGGAACAAGCACGACCTGCTTTACTACGCCGTTCTCTCCGGACTCGATTCTCTCCAGGAATCGGTCTCCGGTTCGACCGACCTGGACGCGCTGCTGTCGACGCTGTCGGTGACCTCTACCGGACGCCGCGGCCTGCCCATCCTGTGGCAACGAGAGGCTCGCTACCTCGACGGCGAGCCGCGAGCGGAACTGCGCACTCGGCTGCGGGCGGTGACCGCGGATGTGTCCCGACGGATCGCGATGGATCGCCCCGACCTGTCCGCCGCCGATTGCGAGCTGCTTGCCTACTCGGTCCTGGCACTGTTCAGCAGCGTGTCCGGACACCGCGTCACCTTGCCGCGTCGCCGCATGCAGGCGCTGCTGCGCTCGCTGTCCGAGCGCGTCGCCCGGTGCCCCCTCGGGACCGGCCCGCAGACCGCGGCTCCGCCTGTCGCCGGGGTGGCGATTCCGTTGTCGCGGCGGGAACAGCTGCTCACCGAGGCCATCCGCTTGTTCGACGAGCGCGGATATCACACGGTGAACAACGAGGACATCGGTGAGGCCTGTGGGATGTCCGGGCCGAACGTGTACAACCACTTCGACGCGAAAATTGATCTCCTTGTCACTGCGATCACACGGGGCTTCGACCGCCGCGGACTGGCTGCGCGGCAGGGGTTGGCTCGGGCCACCGGGCCTCGGGAGGCCTTCGGGAACCTGCTCCGCGCACATATCGCGTTCGCGCTCGAGGACGGTCATCTGATCGGTGCGATGGTCACCGAACTCGGCCATCTCCCGGACAATGTCCGCAGAGCGTGCGTGCAGGAGCAGCGCGACTACCTCGACCTGTGGGTACGGGTACTCGACGCGGTGCGCCCCGGACTGGACGACGCGCAGGCACGGATCACGATCAGCGCGGCGATGACCATCGTCGCGAACGCCGCCCGCACCGGTCGTTTTCGTCATCGCACGGACCTGGCGGATCGACTCGCGGAGATGTGCACGGCCCTGTTGCTCGACACGTCGTCGACGGACGAGGTGGGCGTCGTCGCCGGTACGTCGTCGACGACGGTCGGCTGAAGGTCCGGGCGCCGTGCCGCTCTTCCTGGTAGTTGCTGTTACGGGACGAGTGCCGGTTCCGGGGTGGTCGTCGATCGACGTGTGCGCAGCAGGACCTCCTGGTTGACGGTGGCGACCAGGGTGCCGGTCCTGGTCCATACCTGACCGGTGGTCAGCCCGCGGCCGTCACCGGAGGTCGGGCTGTGGTGGACGAACAGGAGCCAGTCGTCGGCGCGGCAGGGCCGGTGGAACCAGATCGCGTGGTCGAGCGAGGCGAGATACAGGTTCTGTGCCGGTGTCCCGGTTGTCCCGGTTGCGCGCAGGTGCCCGAGTGCGGCGGTGCGCGCCACGGTCAGGTCGGAGCAGTAGGTGAGTGCCGCAGCATGCACGGCGGGGTCGTCCGGCATGTCGGAAGCGATCCGGAACCACATGCGCCGATGCTGTCCGCCGGTTTCAGCGCCACTGCCGCCGTCGTCGGCGTCTCCGAGTACCGGTCGTACGTCCACGACCCGGCGGATCGGTGAGGCGGGGTCGATGCCGGACCACAACCGGTTCGCGGCCTCGCTCTGAGTGGGCAGTGCCGCCGGATCGGGTGCCGGTGGCATGACGACGTGCCGGTCCGCGGCCTCCTCCACCTTTTTGAACGACGCGGTGAGGGTGAACAATTCGTCCCCGCGCTGACGGGCTGTGACGTGCCGTAGCGCGTAGGTGCCGCCGTCGCGGAGGGTCTGCACCTCGTACCGCACTTGTTCGTCGGGGCGGCCCATGCTGAGGAAGTAGCCGTGCAGTGAGTGCACCGCCCGCTCGGGGTCGACTGTGCGGTGGGCGGCGAGTACCGCGTGCGCGGCGATGTGGCCGCCGTAGGCGCGGCCGCGCCCACCGGCGGCGCAGACGCCGTGGTAGGTGTTCGGGTGCGGATTGTCGAGATGCAGGACTTCACGCATGACAGGTGGTCTCCTACAGTCCGAGCGACTTGGCGATGATCGTTTTCATCACTTCGCTGGTGCCGCCGTAGATTCGGGAGACACGGGTGTCGGCGTACAGGCGGGCGATGGGGTATTCGAGGATGTATCCGTAGCCGCCGTGCAGTTGCAGGCACTTGTCGATGACACGGCCGGCCATCTCGGTGCAGAACAGTTTGCAGTGGGCTGCGTCGACGGCGGTCAGTTCGTGGGCGTCGTCGAGTTCGATCGCCTTGTCGACCATGGCTTGGGCGGCTTCGAGTTCGGCCGCGCATTCGGCCAGGACGAACTTGGTGTTCTGGAAGGCGGCGACGGGTTGGCCGAACACGTGCCGATCGCGGGTGTAGGCGAGGGCGTGTTCGATCGCGGCGCGGGCGGTGGCGCACCCGCCGACGGCGATGGCCAGACGCTCGCGGGGCAGATTGTTGCCGAGGTAGGAGAACGCGGCGCCTTCCTCGCCGAGCAGATCGGATGCGGGAACTTCGACGTCGCGGAACGAGACCTCGCAGGTGTCGCTGAATTTGAGGCCGATCTTGTCGAGTCGACGACCGACCTCGAATCCGTCGGAGGTGGTGTCGACGACGAACAGGGACAGTCCTCTGCGGCGGTCGGTGGAATCGGCGGGTGCGGTGCGCGCCACGACGACCATGAGATCGGACTGAGAGCCGTTGGTGATGAAAGTTTTTGCGCCGTTGAGGATGTAGTGGTCACCGTCGCGGCGGGCCGTGGTGCGGATGGCGGCGAGGTCGGATCCGGTGCCGGGTTCGGTCATCGCGACCGCGAGGACCGTCTCGCCGGCGGCGCAGCCGGGCAGCCAGCGTTTCTTCTGCTCGTCGTCTGCGAGCGTGAGCAGGTAGGGCAGCACGATGCCGGTGGTGACACCGTAGTTTCCGAGGGAGACCCCGGCGAGGGCGGCTTCTTCGGTCATGATGGTGATGTACTTGTAGCTGGTGGGTCCGGTGCCGCCGTACTCGACGGGGATGTCGAAGCCCATCACCCCCAGTGCCCCGAGTTTGCGGTAGAACCCGTGCGGGGCATAGCCCTGTTCCTCCCACTTGGGGAATTCCGGCACGACCTCCCGTTCGAGGAAGTTGCGGAACATTGTCCGGAAGTCCTGGTGCTGGTCGTCGAATATGGTGCGCTTCATGGGAAGTCTCCTCGGCCGGTGGCCGTCGGTTGCTCGAGTGTGTGTTGGCGGAGTGCGCGCTTGTCGATCTTGCCGGTGGCGGTGGTCGCCAGTGTCTGCACGAGTTCGATGGTGCGCGGGGCTTTGAAACCGGCGAGCCGCGTCTTGACGTGCTCGCGGATTTCCTCCACGGTCACCGTCTGACCGGGTTGCGGGACGATGATCGCGTGGACGCGCTCACCCCACTGCTCGTCCGGGACGCCGATGACCGCGCAACGCAGCACGGCGGGGTGATGGCTGAGCACGTTCTCGACCTCTGTCGAGTAGACGTTTTCGCCACCGGTGATGATCATGTCTTTCGCCCGGTCGACGATGAAGATGTAGCCCTCCTCGTCCATGTAGGCGAGGTCTCCGGTGTGGAGCCAGCCGCCGCGTAGCGCCGCCGCGGTTTCCTCCGGACGATTCCAGTACCCGAGCATGATGTTGTCGCCGCGGGTGAGGATTTCCCCGACGGTTCCGCGGGGCACCTCGTTTCCGTCCTCGTCGGCGATGATGATCTGTACGTGCAGGGTAGCGCGGCCCGCCGACTTCAGACGGGGCCCCCCGAGCCGGTGGGTGGCCCCGAGCAGGGAGGCGATGACGGCGGTTTCGGTCATCCCGTAGCCCTGCACGAACTGGGCGTTCGGAAAGGCGGCCATGGCCCGGGTGAGGACGGCTTCGGGCATCGGAGCCGCTCCGTAGACGATGGTGGTGAGCGAGGTTACGTCGGCGGCGGGGAAGCTGGGGTGGGTGTAGAGCAGTTGCAGCATGCCCGGGGTGGAGGTCATGGTCGTGACCCGGTGCCGGCCGAGAAGCTGCAGGACCTCGCCCGGTTCGAACCGGTTCGCGAACACCAGGGTGCCGCCCACCAGGGTTTGCGCCATCATGCCCAGCAGCGCCGCGATGTGAAAGACCGGGGCCATCACCAATGTGGCGCCGTCGGGCTCGCTGGAGCGGGCATACCCCATGCTTCCGAGCAGGGCGGTGGACAGGGATCGATGCGAATGCATGGCGGCTTTCGCAGCGCCGGTGGTGCCGCCGGTGTAGATGAGGGCGGCGAGCGTGTCACCGTGGGCTCGTATGTCCTCCACCGCCGGAGCGGTAGCGATCAGGTCCTCGTAGCGGACGGTGCCGGGCGGGGCCGTTCCGTCACCGAGGTGCACGATCACCGGGCCGTCCAGGTCCGCGATCAACGGCATGCAGTCCTCGTCGACCAGGAGGCAGCGACTGCCGGCATCGGCGACGGCATCGGCGACCTCCCGGAGCGACCAGCGACAGTTCAGCAGGGTGACCACGCCCCCGATCCACCAGGTGGCCATCACCGCCTCGAAGTAGCGGTCCGAATTGAACGCCAGGATGCACACCCGGTCCCCCGGCGCCACCCCCCGCTCTCGCAGACCGCCGGCCAGGCGCGCCACCCGATCGGCGACCTGACCGGCGGTGCGCTGGCGGGCACCGTACACGGTCAGCGGTTGGTGGGGCTGTTGTTGCACCGCCTTGTGCAGCAGCTGTGTCAGGTGCATGGCTCACGTTCTCCTCGAAGGTGGTAGCGGTAGGGGCGGGGTGCGCACAGCTGGTGCGCACCCCGGCCGTGGTCAGTCGAGCAGGAATTCTGCGTCACCGACCAGCGCGTTCACACCGCTCTGGCGGGCACAGGTCATCTCGATGCGCACCCGGCGACCGTCCTCGGCATCGAAGATGTCGACGACCTTCGCAGAACAGGTCAGTTCGTCTCCGGGCCAGACCTTTTCGGCGAACCGGATCTTGAATCGACGCAGGTTCTCCACGCCCAGCCAGTCGGTGACGTAGCTGGCGAGCATGCCGGCCTGCAGCATGCCGACCGAGAACACCGAGGGAAACCCGGTTTCGAGGGCATAGGTCTCGTCGTGGTGCAGCGGGTGGAAGTCGCCGGACGCGCCCTGGTATTTGACGAAGTCGGTTCGGGTCAGTGGTGGGTACGTCCGCGGCGGGGCCTGCTGGCCGATCACCGGTGTGCTGGTCGCGGTGGTCATCACTTGGTCCCTTCCGAGCTGCCCGTGGTCGCGGTCTCGATGATGGTGCTGTTCTGTGTCGCGACCAGGCGGCCGGTCTCGTCCCGGAACTCGGTGATCATCTTCGCGAACGTCATGACCCCGCCCCGCTTGCCGGGTTTTTCGAAGGTCTCCCCGATGCGGGTCTCCGCGGTCAGGGTCTGCCCGGCGCGCGGGAGCGGTCCGTGGAAGAGGTACTCCTCCTCACCGTGCAGGATCCGGCGCCGGTCGAACCCGAGCTTGGCGAAACCGGATTGCTCGGCCGGCTCCCAGATCATCCGGCCGCTGGTGAGCATCGTCGGTGGGATCACCGGTTTCGCGCCGGTGTGGGCGGGGTGCTCGGTCTTGACTGCTCGCGCGAACTCGCGGACCTTGCTGTAGTCGAGCGGGAATGCGTAGCTCATTTGGTGGCTCCTTGCACCGGGGGAATGCCCGCGCGGCGGGTTTCGACGGACTTGGGGAACACCTCCGAGCCGATGACCTCGGCGAGTTCGGCGACGTCCCACTGGCGGTCCGCGCGGACTTCGTGCGCGATCGAGTAACCGGCATAGAGCCCGACGTAGCCGCCATAGACGCCGAAGACCTGCCCGGTGAACTCGCACCCCTCGGTGCCCAGGTAGGCGACCAACGGGGAGATGTTCTTGGGGTTGTAGCGGTCGAAGACGTTGTCGTCGACCGGCTCACCGACGAGGTCGCTGATGCCCGGGGTGGCGGCGACGGGGGCGGTGCGCGCCACCGGGGCGATCGCATTGGCGCGCACTCCGAACTTGCCCAGCTCGCGGGAGGCGTTCACGACCTGGATGGCCAGACCCGCCTTGCAGGCCGAGTAGTTCCACTGACCGAAGTTGCCGTGTAGTCCGGAGCCGGAACTGGTGTTGACGATCGAGCGGTCCGCCGTGACACCCTCTTTCGCCTTGGTGCGCCAGTAGCGTGCCGCTGCCTGGGTTGCCGAGAATGTGCCTTTCAGGTGCACGTTGACCACCGCGTCGAAATCGCGTTCGGTCATGTTCCAGATCATCGAGTCGCGGATGATGCCGGCGTTGTTGACCAGCACGTGCAGATCCCCGAACGAGTCGACCGCGGCGTCGGTGAGTGCGGCGCCGACGGACATGTCACCGATGTTGCCTTCGACGGCGACGGCCTGGCCACCGTTGGCAATGATTTCGGCGACCGTGCTGTGGGCGTCGGTCAGGTCGTTGCAGACCACGTTCGCTCCCTCTGCCGCCATCAGCAGTGCGTGCTCGCGGCCGATACCGGCACCGGCGCCGGTGACGATCGCCACGCGTCCGTCCAATTGTCCCATTGTGTTGCCTTTCTCGAAGGGTGGGTGCTGACCGGGGGTCAGGAGACTTTTTCGTAGAGGGTGACGACACCGGCGCCACCGAGTCCGAGGTTGTGCTGCAAGGCCAGGGTTACGCCCTCGACCTGCCGGGCGTCGGCGGTGCCGCGCAGCTGCCAGACCAACTCGGCGCACTGGGCCAGACCGGTCGCGCCGAGCGGGTGCCCCTTCGACAGCAGCCCACCGCTGGGGTTGACCACCACGCGGCCGCCGTAGGTGTTGTCACCGTCGAGGATGAGCTTCTCCGAGCCGCCCTCCTCGACCAGACCGAGCGACTCGTAGGAGAGCACCTCGTTGATGGAGAAGCAGTCGTGCAGCTCGACGACCTTGATGTCGCGTGGATCGACGCCGGCGGCTTCGTAGACCTGGGCGGCCGCCGTCTTCGTGATATCGGCGCCGACGACCTTGAGCATGTCGTCGGCGGTGAACAGGTCGGGCAGATCGGTGGCCAGTGCCTGGGCGGCGATCGCCACGGTCGGCGTGATGGCGTGCGTGCGGGCGAACTCGTCGCTGCACACGATCGCGGCGCCGGCCCCGCACGTGGGCGGGCAGGCCTGCAGCCGGGTGAGCCCGCCGTACAGTGCGGGTGAGTCGAGGACTTCCTGCTCGGTGACCGGGTCCCGGAACACCGCGTACGGGTTGTTCGCGGCGTGCCTGCGGGACTTGACCGAGATCTTCGCGAACAGCTCCGGTGACACCCCGTACCGCTTGCAGTACTCCTGGGTCGCGCCGCCGAAGAACTGCATGGCGTTGGACGGGTTGTTCCGGTCCACCCCGTAGGTGCGGTCCAGGACCTCGAGGTGCCGGCTCATGGGCGCGGGCCGATCTCCCCAGGCGTTGAGCAGCGGTCCGGGCCGCATCTGCTCGAACCCGACGGCCAGCACGCATTCGGCGGCACCCGATTCGACGACCTGCCGCGCCAGCCACAGCGCCGAGGATCCGCTGGCGCAGTTGTTGTTGACGTTGACGATCGGGATGCCGGTCATCCCGGCCTTGTAGATCGTGCGCTGCCCGCTGGTCGAATCACCGTAGACGTACCCGGCGAAGGCCTGCTCGATCGCCTCGAAACCGAGACCGGCGTCCGACAGTGCGGCGCGAATCGCCTTCGCGCCCATGTCGAAGTAGTCCTCGCTCTTTCCCGGTTTGGCGAACGGCACCATGCCGACGCCTGCTACCAAGACCCTGCGACTCATTGTGTTCCTCCAGGTGTTTCTTTCGATGTGAATGTTTCGTTAAGCTGTTGCAGCTCAGAGCAGTTCGAGGATGGTGGCGTTGGCCATGCCCCCGCCTTCGCACATCGACTGCAACCCGTACCGGATGCCTTCGTCGCGCATGTGGTGCACCATCGTCGTCATCAGGCGCGCACCCGATCCGCCGACCGGATGCCCGATGGCCATGGCCCCTCCGTTGGGGTTCATGCGGGTGTAGTCGGCTCCGGTCTCGCGCAACCAGGCCAGCGATACCGCCGCGAAGGCTTCGTTGATTTCGTAGGTTCCGATCTGATCGAGCGTGAGCCCGGACTTCTTCAACGCCAGGGCGGTGGCGGGAATGGGGCCTTTGAGGATCGTCACCGGGTCGGTACCGGTGACGACCGCGGTATGAATCCGAGCCACAGGGCGCCACCCGTGTGTGCGGGCGATGTCGCTGGTGGTGACCAGCAGGGCGGCCGATCCGTCGGAGACCTGCGACGCGTTGCCCGCGGTGATGTCCCTGCCTTCGGCAAAAGGTGACGGCAACGTGGCGAGTTTCTCCAGGGTGCCCCCGCGGCGGATGCCTTCGTCGGTGTCGAAGATCCGAGTGCTGTCGTCGGGACCGGCGACCTCGATCGGGGCGATCTGTCCGGTGAACCGGCCGGCGTCGGTCGCGGCGGCGGCGCGGGCGTGCGAGTCGAGGCCGTGCTGGTCCATCTCGGTGCGGGTGATCCCGTATTCGTCGGCGATCATCTGGGCGCCGCGGCCCTGGTCGTACCGGTCGATGTTGTACCGCCCCAGCACCTGCGGTCCGTAGATCGGTCCGTAGTCACCGGCACGGGCGGCTGCACCGAGGGGGACGACGCTCATCATCTCCACCCCGCCGGCGACGGCGATGTCGTACTGGCCGGAGATGACTCCCGCGGCCGCCTGGTGCACGGCCTGCTGCGAGGAACCACATTGACGGTCGACGGTGACGCCGGGGACGTGCTCGGGCCATCCCGCGGCCAGCACCGCCGAACGGGCGATGCATCCTGCCTGCATGCCGAGTGTGCCCACGCACCCCCAGATGACGTCGTCGACCAGGCCCGGGTCCAGTCCGGTGCGCTCGGCGAGGGCGCCGAGCACGTGCGCGGACACCGCCACCGCGTGCATCCGCGACAAGGCGCCGTCCCGTTTGCCGACCGGTGTGCGCACCGCGTCGACGATCACTGCATCCCGCATGACTCTCCCTGTCCGAAGCGTTCTTTCGGGGTCGCTACAGACCCATGTCCTTGGCCACGATGGTCTTCATGACCTCACTGGTGCCGCCGTAGATCCGGGAGACGCGCGTGTCCGAGTAGAGGCGGGCGATTGGGTACTCGAGGATGTAGCCGTAGCCGCCGTGCAGCTGCAGGCACTTGTCGATGACCCGGCCGGCCATCTCGGTGCAGAACAGCTTGATCCGCGCCGCATCCGCCGACGTGAGCTCGCCGGTGTCGTCGAGCTCGAGGCCCTTGTCCACCAGTGCCTGTGCGGCCGAGACCTCGGTCTCGCACTCGGCGAGCACGAACTTGGTGTTCTGGAAGGACGCGACCGGCTTGCCGAACACGTGACGCTGCCGAACGTACTCCGAGGCGAACTCGATTGCCGCGACGGCCATTGACGTCTGGCCGACACCGATCGACAGACGCTCGCGCGGCAGGTTCTCACCGAGGTAGGAGAAGCCCTGGTCCTGCTCGCCGAGCAGGTTCTCGACGGGCACCTTGATGTCGGTGAAGGAGATTTCGTTGGTGTCAGACGCCTTCATGCCGATCTTGTCGAGCTTGCGGCCGAACTCGAAACCGGGGCTGTCGGTCGGGACGACCAGCAGGCTCAGGCCGAATCGACGATCCTCGGTGGGAGCGGACGTGCGGGCGGCGACGACACACAGTTCCGAGTTGCGGGCACCTGTGATGAAGGTCTTGGCGCCGTTGAGGATGTAATGCGTTCCGTCGTCGGACAGACGTGCGGTGGTCTTGATCCCGGCCAGGTCCGAACCCGTGCCCGGCTCGGTCATCGCGATGCACAGCATCGTGTCACCCGATGCGACCCCGGGCAGCCAACGCTGCTTCTGCTCCTCGTTCGCCAGCCGCAGCAGGTACGGCAGCACGATGCCGATGCTCACGGTGTAGTGGCCGAAGGCGACCGCCGCACGGTTGACCTCCTCCTGCATGACGGCCTGAAACTTGAAGCTGGTGGGACCGGCGCCCCCGTATTCCTCGGGAATGTCGAAGCCGGTGGCGCCGAGCTCGGCGAGCTTGTTGAACAGCTCGCGCGGAACCTGGTTGTCCTTCTCCCAGTCGGCGTAGAAGGGCGTGACCTCTTTCGCGATGAAATCGCGGATGGTACGGCGGAAGTCCTCGTGCTCGGCGTTGTAGACGGTGCGCTTCATTAGTGTGCTCCTACGGGTGTGTGCTGATGCGGCGGTGGTTGTGGTCAGACGCGGCCGGCGTCAACGACCAGGCACTGGCTGTTGATGTAGTCGGATTCGGGTGTGCACAGCAGGTACACCGCCCCGGCGGCTTCCGCCGGGGTGCCGCCGCGCCCGAACGGGATCATCTTC
Source organism: Rhodococcus sp. NPDC057529 (assembly GCF_042802055.1). NCBI lineage: Bacteria > Bacillati > Actinomycetota > Actinomycetes > Mycobacteriales > Nocardiaceae > Rhodococcus > Rhodococcus sp. NPDC057529. Next base: position 260,105 of record NZ_JBHVEY010000001.1, on the reverse strand, counting down.
GAGACCATCGCCATGCGGTCGGGGTTCACCCCGACGCGGATGTCTCGCCCGTCGATGTTCAAGGTGGTGTCGGTGTCGGCGGTGACCTCGGTCATCCGGGTGATGATCAACCCGAACGCGACCGCGTTGACGTTCACCTTGTAACGGCCCCACTCCTTGGCCAGGGTCTTGGTGAGTCCGAGCAGGCCCGCCTTGGCCGCACCGTAGTTCGCTTGGCCGGCATTGCCGTAGAAGCCGGACACCGACGAGATGTTGACGACCTTGCGGTGATAGTCGGTGGGCGCCGACTTGATGAACGGTTGCGCCGCACGCAGAATCCGGAACGGCGCCTTGAGATTGACGTCCAAGATGGTGTCCCACTGCTCGTCGGTCATCTTCTGGATCACCGAGTCCCACGTGTATCCGGCGTTGTTGACGATGATGTCGAGGCCACCGAAGGCCTCGACCGCGGTGTCGACAAACCTTTCGGCGAATCCGTCCTCCGATACCGATCCGGCACAGGCGACAGCACGGCCGCCGCCTGCGGTAATCGCGTCCACGGTCTGCGAGGCCGGCTCCGGATCGAGATCGTTCACCACGACCGCGGCTCCCTCACGGGCCAGTTTCAGGGCGATCTCCCGCCCGATACCGCGCCCCGACCCCGAAACCAGCGCGGTCTTGCCGCCCAGTGTTCCCATCATGTCGCCTTTCATTGATGCCTGTCTGAAAATTCTGATTCACTCACCGGGAATCGCGCCGAAATTCACCTCTTACTGGCTTCTTATGGCACGAAGGCGAGGTATCCAACTGGCAAATATTGGTTATTCATGATTCACATTGCCGCGTCGCTGCCATCCTGTCAACCCCTTGTGTCGGCTAACGATCGCCCGGAAGGGGCGGGGGTTCCCGGCTGGGTGCGAGGACCCCCCTCGGCCTCGCCGGTGCGCAACCCTCCGGGAACCACTTGCCCGCCCACCCAGCTCGTCCCTTTACCGCGGAGTCGAAGTGACCCTTGACACATCGGCGGCAATGCTCAAAAGTGAATCGCTAGTAATTCCAACTTCGTGAGTTCTCCGACATCCGATAGGGACGGTTCGCTCGACGCCGGCATGTAACCACGGAAGAAATCCCGTAGCCAAGCCGGTAGAAACGCGCATCGACCGTCACGAACGGAAGGCGGAGCGCTTTACGACACGACCACGCAGAGGAACCGCGACATCAAGAGGAACGATCGATAACCAATATCCATAGCTGTCGCCAGGCCGCGCCGCGCCTGGCCGCATGGCACCGGAGGACATGGATGACTCGCTGTCTCGCTCGGCGAGGTCGGGCCCTTTCCGGTTCGGCTCGGTTCCGGCGTCAACCCGCACACTCTCGTAGATGATCCGAAAGGGACGTAGATGATCCGAAAGGGATTCGTGGTGACCACACGCGAAAACACATCGCAACGCCCACAGCCAACAAACTCGACCAACTCCGTCCGCTCAACGCGTGCATGGAGTTTCACCTCTCTGCTCGTGCTGCTGACGGTGGTCAACTGGAGCGACAAGGCGGTTCTCGGGATCATCGCGCAACCGCTGGCCAAGGAATTGGATCTGACGGCAGCGCAGATCGGCCTGGTCGGCAGCCTCTTCTTCTTCACCTTCATCATCGGCGGCTTCTTCTCCGGGGCGGTGAACAAACTGCTGTCGCTGCGGTGGGCCCTGGCCGTGCTGGCCCTGCTGTGGTCGGCGTCGATGCTGCCGATGGTGTTCACGGCAAGTTTCGCGGTGCTGCTGATCAGCCGACTGCTGCTCGGACTGGCCGAAGGACCGAGCGGCCCGTTGACACACACGGCCACCTTCTCCTGGCATCCGCCCGCCAAACGGGCACTGCCGGGCGCCCTGCTGGCGGGGTCCGCCTCCCTGGCGAAGATCGTCGTCGCGCCGGCGCTGGCCCTTGTCACCGTGTCCTGGGGATGGCGTGCCGCGCTGATCTGCCTCGCGATCCTCGGCGTGCTCTGGTGTGTGCTGTGGGTGCCGACCTGGTCCGAGGGGCCCTACATCCGAAGCGGGAAAGGTCATGGCGCCACCGAGTCCGGCACCGATGCAGACGAGCCCGCGGTCCCGTGGATCCGCATCTTCCGTACGCCGACGTTTCTCAGCTGCATGCTGCTGATCATGACCATCTACGCGTTGGTCGCGATCGTACTGACCTGGCTGCCCTCGTACTTCGAGGTAGCGTTGGGCTACAGCAGGTTACAGGCCGGATCGATGTTCGCCTTCCCCAGCATTGCGGGTCTGATTCTGATGCTGGCGTTGGGCGCCACCGGTGACCGGCTGACATCCCGGGGTGCGACGTCTCGGGTGGTGCGCATCATCATTCCCGCGACGGGGGTGTTGATCAGCTCGGCCATTCTGGTGACACTGCCCTATGTCAGCCTGCCCGCCCTCGCCGTACTCATCGTTTCGATCGGCTACGGGTTCCTCGCGTCGGGTTACCCGCTGATCATCGCCACCATCACGGAGTTGTGCCCACCGCGCCAGACGGCGGGGACGCTCGGGGTGTTCATGGCGATGATGGGTGTCGGCGGGCTGGTGGGACCGTATGTGACCGGACTGATCGTCGACGCCGCCGCCAGCCCGGCAGCGGGGTACGCGACCGCTTTCCAGGCCTTCGGAGTGGTCGCGATGGTATTCGCGATCGGCGCCCTCGTCGCCGCGAATCCCGAGCGCGACAAGCTTGCGGTGCGCGGGGACGCCTCCACCCGATAGCCATGTCGATCGACACGACGTCAGAAGACGTCGTCGCGTAGTTGCCGTACCCGGGAGTGGAGCGACGGCCATGACCGTTGTGGCCCCACCCCCGGCGGCTGCGTGTGCCTGAACAAGTCCTTTCCTGTTGGTTGCCACGATGAAGTGATAGGAGGCTCGAGCCGTGACCGGTCCCCTCGAGGGTGTCAGAGTGGTCGAGCTTGCGGGGATCGGTCCGGTCCCGCATGCCGCGATGGTTCTCGGCGACCTCGGCGCGGACGTGGTCCGCGTCGACCGCCCTGGTCCCGGGACCTCGCTGTACGACCGCGCCGAGGATCATCTGTTCCGTAACCGTCGTGCGGTGTTGGCCGACCTCAAGGATGCGGCCGACCTGCGCCGCGTTCGTCAGCTCATCGACCGAGCCGATATCGTGCTCGAAGGTTTCAGGCCCGGCGTCGTCGAGCGGCTCGGTTTGGGCCCCGAACAATGTATGGCGACGCACCCACGACTGGTCTTCGGGCGCATGACCGGATGGGGCCAGACGGGCCCGAGCAAGGATGGGGCCGGCCACGACATCAACTACATCTCCCTGACCGGGGCACTCCACGCCATCGGCCGCCCCGGGCAGCCGCCGGCGGTCCCTCTCAGCCTCGTCGGAGACTTCGGCGGTGGGTCGATGCTGCTGGTGGCGGGTGTGCTCGCGGCACTGGTCGAGCGCAGCGTCTCGGGTCGCGGCCAGGTGATCGACGCCGCGATGGTCGACGGTGCGAGCCTGCTGATGCAGCCGGTGTGGGGAATGTTCGGCGCCGGCTTCTGGCAGGACGAACGGGGCACCAACTTTCTCGATGGCGCATCACCGTTCTATCGCACCTACGAGTGCGCGGACAGAAAGTTCGTTGCCGTCGGCGCACTCGAGCCCCAGTTCTACGCGGCCCTCCTGCGCGGCCTCGGCCTCGAGGGCGACGACCTTCCCGCGCAACACGACCGCCGGTCCTGGCCTCAGCTGAGCGAGCGGTTCGCCGTGATCTTCGCCGGGCATACACGGGACCACTGGGGCGCGGTCTTCGCCGGCACCGACGCATGCGTGACACCGGTGCTTTCTCTCCGCGAGGCAGCCCAGAACCAGCACCTGTGCGACCGGCAGACCCTCATCGACGTCGAGGGTGTCGTACAAGCCGCGCCCGCTCCCCGCTTCTCCCGTACACCGCCCGGTGCGCCGCGTCCGCCTCGGTCCCACCAATCGATCGACGAGATCGCGCGGAGCTGGGCCCAATTGGCCCGGCACCCGAGGTAGCCGGCCCGTCGACTGCGGTAATCAGTTCACCGAAACCAATCTGCCGAGAACAACTTTCGAAGGAGACGCAGTATATGACGTCCGACGAACTTCTCAATGGTCTACCACGATCGCTTAGGTACCCGCAGGTCGGAATGGACTCGATGCTGGCCGGCGTGGCTGCGTCCTACGGGAACCGGATCGCGCTGATGGATGGTGACGACCACCTGACGTTCCGCGAACTCCAGGACAACGCGCTCCGCATCGCTACGTGGCTGCGGAGGCGGGGAGTCGACCACGGAGACCGGGTGGCGATTGCGATGCCGAACAACCTACGGTTCGCCGGGGTGTACCTCGGTACGATACTGGCCGGGGCGACGGCGTGTGTGGTCAATCCACTGACCCCGACAGCCACGCTCGCCGAGCAGTTCGAGGACTTCGACCCGATCGCGCTGTTCATCCACCCGACATCAGAGTCGGCACTCGAGGCCCGCACGTCACGGATGGAACTCGTCGTACGCGTGCCCGGCACGCACACATCCGGACGCGGCGCGGCCGGCCGGCCCGACTCGGCAGTGCCTCTTGCGGACCTGCTCGCGGTGCAGCCGCAACCACTGCCGGCGTGCCACCCCGACACCGTCGCGCACCTACAACTCACCGGTGGTACCACAGGAAATTCCAAGGGCGTGTTGATCACACACCGCAACATCCTGGCCAACATGATTCAGCTCGCTGCGCACCGGAGCGGAGCCCTTGCCGCACTCGACGGGAACGACACGATGCGGCTCGAGCTTCGCGAGGGGGCACAACACCGCTACAGCGATATCCCCGGGACCGGTGTGGCCCTGCACCTCGCACCCGTCTTCCACGGTGCGGGGCTGATGGGATTGCTCAGCTACATCTTCACCGGCACGACGACGGTGCTGCTGGGGCGGTTCCAACCGGAGAGCTTCGTCGATGCCATCGAACGTCACCAGGTGACGAAGGCCGGGGGTGTGCCCGCGATGTTCCATGCTCTTCTGGACCTGCCCCATCTGCATACCCGTGACGTCAGTTCGGTCTTGACCATCTCCTTCGGCGCTGCGCCGATCGATACCACGACGCTGAAGCAGCTCTACGACGTGTTCTCGAATGCTCGTGTCTGCGAGGGATACGGCTTGAGCGAGGCCACCTGCCATCTCACCTTGCAGCCGGTAGAACCTGACCGCCTGTCACCAATCGGCAGTGTCGGCCTGCCGCTTCCCGACACCGAAATCGAGATCCGTGATGCCACAGGGAAGCCGCTCCCGCCGTGCGCCACGGGCGAGATCTGGGCCCGCGGTCCCCAGGTCGCCAGTGGGTACCACAATGCACCGGAGAAGACGGCGGAGCAGTTCGTCAACGGCTGGCTCCGAACCGGGGACTTGGGCCACTTCGACGAGGGCGGCAACCTGTTCATCGACGGCCGGGCGAAGGAAATGCTGATCTACAAGGGATACAACATCTATCCGAACCACCTCGAAGAGCTCTTGGCGATGCACCCCGCGGTGGCGCAGTGCACGGTCGTAGGGGCCGATCGACCGGGCGTGGGGCAGATCCCGTTCGCCTTCGTCGTCGCGGCGGGAGGATACGAAGTCGGTGCCGCGCTGACCGAGGAACTCATGCAGTTCGTCTCCGCCCGGGTCGCACCGCACCAACGGATACGCGAAATCCGATTCGTCACCACATTCCCGATGAGCCCAGTGGGGAAAATACTCAAAAGAGAACTGGTCCAACACACCGCCCAACCAGAGAACTCATAGACAGGGCGGGTCTCGGCGGCATGCTGGGCTCGCCAACGTCCTGGCGGAGGCTGTACCCCGGTGTCGAGCGTGACGTCGACGTCTTGATGGTGGATTCGTTCCCTCGTCAAGGTTCTTCAGGTCATCCCCGAAGAATCGGTGTGCCGCCTCGTAAGTCGAGCGAATCACCGCGACAGCTGGCTACGAGAAGCACAGCTCCGTCTACCCGCGACCTCGTCAGCGGCATCGATTGACGTCGGTCGGGTCGGGGACGTTCGGGTAATCCGCGCCGGTCATGGTTCGCCGACCGGACGACGATCCGAAAACGGAACAACCTGTCCGCCTCCGCGCTGGCGGCCGGACTGTCCCGCTGGTGGTTCGGATTGCTGCACAGGACTCTACGCCGCCCCACGCAACGGGTGGTAACAGTACGGCGCGCCATCGACAGTGCACCTTGTCGCCGCGACCGGGGGGCCCTTCGGCGCCACGCGGTCAGGCCAGGCGCAGGTATCCGGCGATGCGGGGCAGGAAGGTCAGCGCCGCGCCGTCGCCGAGGGCGGAGCGGATACCGGCGGTGACATCGGCGTCGGGCTCGCCGAACACCTCGAAGCCCTCGACCTCGCAGTGTTCCATCACTCCCTGGATGTAGGGGTCGGAGAGCTGCCAGTGCAGCCGCACCGCGTCGGAGTCCCGGTAGAGCTGGAAGCTGTGGGCGAGCATCCGCTCCTCGTCCACGAACGTCTGGACCATGAGCTGCGGCCCGTGCTCCTCGGCGAAGTCCACGGCCCGGGCGATGGCTTCGCGGAACGGGTCCAGGTGGCCCGGGGTTATGCGCATGGTGTTGCGGAACAGCAGGGTCGTATCGTGCGCCTCGTGAGTGGTCATACGTAGACCCTCCGACATCAACCCCGGTTGAGGTCAAGCCTGTCTCGAGATTCGGGCGGCGACGTCAAGGAAAGGCAGCGCGGCGGCGCAGCGTTTCCACACCCACCGGGCCATCGCGGAACTGCACCGGGACCGGTTCAACGACCTCGAGTTCGCCGTGCCACTGCCCGATCGTTATTCGGCACGCGAGAATGCCGCTCCACTGCGAACCTCTGTCAGATTCAGAGGACGACTGCACTGCCAGCTGGCGCCTTGCTAACGCGTGCAGTCGACTTCTGCCCATACCGGCTCATGAGTCACGGGACGCGGGCGCACTGTTCTCAGGCAGAGGGAGCGGTCAGCGACACGCCTTTTCGCTCACCCGTGGACGACACTCGCGACGCGGATCGGCCCTTCATACGAAGGCGGGCTTGTCGCCATCGCTGCCGGGCTTGTTGATGCCCAAATTCGCACCTGACTCCCGGCTCGGGTCCTTGACGAGGCCGACGATGAGGGCGGCGACGCTCTTGCGACTGACCTCGGTCCCCTTGAAGGGTTCGCCCTTCTGGGTGACCTCGAAATCGACCTCGTCATGGTCGGTCAGCCAGGCGGGTCGGAGGATGGTGTAGTCGAGGCCCGAGGTCTCGATGACGTCGGCTGCGGCGCGGTAGGGCCCGAGCATGCTGCCGATCTGCCGGCGGTTCCACTCCCCGAACTTGCCCGGCACTTCGTCGTAGATGCCCAGGGCGGTGACGAACACCAGTCGCCGTACATCGACGGCCGTCATCGACGCGGCGATGGTGCGGGCCTGCTGGTCCAGTTCGCCGGCGAGGTTGGCGTAGACCAGGTCGTGGCCGCGCACGGCGGCCTCGAGGCGCGCATGGTCGAGGACGTCACCCGCGAGCACGCGGGCGTTCGCTGGGACGTCGGTGAGTTGCGCCGGGTTTCGCAGGAACAGCGTCTGTTCCACGTCCGCCGACTCCGCCAGCGACGCCACAGCATGTCGCGCGATTCGTCCACCCGCTCCGAGTATCAGAACCTTCGTCATTCTCTGTTTCTCTCTGTCCCCATGTCTGTGTGGCGTGGAGAACCCCGCACTCCGGGGTAGTGCCGGGTCATTTGAGGTGTTTGTCGAACCACCCGATCGCGACTTCGGGATGGACGCCGAAGTAGTTGTAGCCGTCGAAGCGGCGTTCGGTGCCCTCGATCCAGTGCAATTCTTTGTCGTCGACGGGAAGTGCGTCGTAGATCGATTGGACGTCCTCCGGGCGGGTCATCGTGTCGTGGTGAACCTGCGCGACGAGCGTCGGCACGGTGACCGCCTTGACGTGCTCGAGCGGTGACTGCTCGGCGAGGTGAAATCCGGTCCGCTCGTGCACGGCCCTGTCGAACTTCTCGTAGCCGTCGGTCATGCCGACGCCCTTGACGAACTCCTCGACGACGTACTTGGCCGACACCGGCTGCAACATGACCATCGCCTGGATCTCGGAGAACTCCTCCGGGTGTTTCGACCAGGCGACCGCCGTGGAGTCGGCGCCGAGGCACACCGACAACAGGACCTTCGTCATGTTCTTGGTGTCCGGGCGTGAGGCGGCGTAGCGCAGGGACCCGATCACGTCGCGGTACTCGAGCAACCCGATGCCGACGATGCCGCCGTTGCCCTGCCCGCTGAGGCCGTGGTTGCGGATGTCGTAGGCGAGGATGTTGTAGCCGGCGTCGTGCAACGCCTTGTACTCGGGCAGAAAGTTGATCTCGAATCCGCCGAACCCACCGAATTCGGGGAGGTGGCCGGGGTATCCGTACCGGTTGCCCGGCAGGAAGTGGTTGTGAATGATCAGTTTGTCGGAGTCGGCGGGGATGAACCACCCTTCGAGTGGCACGCCGTCCGTGGACGGGAAGGTCACGTCCTCGTAGTCCAGTCCCACCTCGTCGGGTCGCCGCAACACGGGCGCTCGCCGTCCGGCGGTCGTGCCCGTGGTCCACAGCGCCACGAAGGAGTCGAACGCGGCCTGGGCCTTGTCTTCGTCAGCCATCGGATGTCTTCCTTTCCGGCGCCGGAGCGCCATACCGGGTACTTCGCCGCAGCGGACGCTTCTGCTGTCGCGGTCCGGGTGCCCTGCGACGAAGCTCAACCATTACCGAGTGTTCTTCCCACCCGCCGACGTATCCAGGTGCTGCCAGCCCTCCCTTGTGTCGACGCCGGGCAGGGGTGGAGGGGTCAGTCAGACGTGTTCGGCGAGAAACGGAATGGCCCGATCCAGTATCTGGGTGACCGCGTTCTTCTCGTCGTAGAGGTCGTAGTGGGTGCCGCCCGCGATCTCCACCAGTTCCTTGTCCTTGGATGCGGCGCGACGATAGATTTCGCGGCCGTCGCGATAGGCGCCGAAGGCCCCGGGGACGTCACCGATCGCCACCAGCAGCGGTTGTGTGAGGAGCTTTTCCGCGCGATTGAATGCGTCCCAGCCCACCGCCTTGGACTGATACGAGAACAGCGCTCGGGTAGCCCCGTTGGGCTGTTCGCCGCGGGGGGTGCGGTAGTACAGGGTGGCCTCGTACAGGTCGACCTCGGTCGCGCCGGATTTCTCGGCCGCGTCGGGCGAGTCAGGCAGGTAGTTGTTGACCTTGGCTTCTCCGCCGCGGGCCTCCGCGGTGCGCTGCGCGGCCATCTGCTCGAGTGCGCCCACCGGGTCGAACTGAGAAAATTCCTCGTTCATCAGGCGTCCGAAGTTCACGCCTGTCACGCTGACGACGGCCTTGAAGCGTCGTTCGGTCATCGCGGAGTTGATGCAGTAGCCCCCGCTGCCGCAGACGCCGAGCACGGCGATGCGGTCGGCGTCGATGAAGTGCTGGGTGACGAGGTAGTCCACGACATGGCTGAAGTCGGCTGCGCGTTGGGTCGGATCTTCGATGAAGCGAGGTTGGCCGCCGGATTCGCCCTGGAAGCTGGCGTCGAACGCGATCGCGACGTAGCCCTCCTTGGCCAGTGCGGCGCCGTAGATGCTGCCGGCGGTCTGCTCTTTGCAACTACCGATCGGATGGCCACACACCACCGCCGGGTACTGCTTGTTTTCGTCGAAATCGGGGGGGAGCAGAAGGTTGGCGGCGATCTCCCACGCCAGCGCCGGCACCCGGACGCTGCGGATCTCTCCGTCATAGCCGGGATCGTAGGTCTCGACGTGTCGGTTGCTTCCGGTCTTCGTGCTGTCGGTCATCTCGTACACCCTTCGTCGTTGCCAGACAGAAGAAGCCTCATGCCTGTCACGGAGTCCGTGCTGCCGCCGCATCGAACGTAACGCTGCGATCACCCCCTGAACCAGGGGCTGGGAGTACCCCCTCTCGAGAGCACCTGGTAAGTGCGGGCGGCGGCCAGCACCCTGGTGCAGTGTTCGCCGGCGACCGCGGGTGAACCTGCCGCACGGCTCCCCTGCCCTGGGCACGGCTGATGCTACGAAGGGAATCTTTCATGGCCAAAACAGTCCTCGTCACCGGCGCGTCGTCCGGATTCGGCGAGACTCTCGTCGTTGCTTTCGCACACGCCGGCTGGAACGTCGCCGCGACGATGCGCAACCCGGCCAAAGCTCCCGCGAGCCTGCACGAGCTGTCGAACGTCCTCGTCCAGCACCTCGACGTCACCGACGAGACGTCGATCCGCGACGCCGTCGCGACGGTGGAGTCGCGCTTCGGACCGGTCGACGTGTTACTCAACGTCGCGGGAAATGTCGTCCAAGGCACCCTCGAAGAACTCTCACTCGATCAGGTCCGAGCCCAACTCGAAACCAACGTCGTCGGCCTCGTCGCGGTGACCAAGGCGCTCCTGCCCGGAATGCGGCAGCGCCGCAACGGACACATCATCAACTTCTCCTCCGGCGGCGGTCTCGTCGGCGTACCGCGGCTCGACGCCTACGTCGCGTCCAAGTTCGCGGTCGAGGGCCTCAGCGAGGCACTGTCACGGGACGTCTCTCACCTCGGTCTGCAGGTCACCATCGTCGAGCCGGGGGTCTTCGAGACCGGGCTCGGCGACTCCGCGGTGCCGCCGTCGCGCACCATCGATGCATACGCGCCGGCCACCGACCAACTACCCGGCCTCTACGACTGGACCCCCGGCAACCTCGAAGGTGCGGCGCGGACCATCGTCTCGATCGCCGACCAACCCGATGCGCCACTGCGCCTCTACGTCGGGCACGGACTCGACGACGTGCGCAGGCACTACCAGCAGCGACTCGACGACTGGGCGGCCGCCGAACACCTCACACGCGCCACCCTGTGAGCGATCGGCCGACGTCCAATGCAGCTCGCGCGATCCCAAAAGGCTTGTAGCTGAATTGGTTGCGCCGTGGTTCGGGTTGGCGGGGCGGTGTCGGCCGATGGCCCCGAGTCGGCCCGGGCCCCGAAATTGTCCGGCGCGTTCGTCGCGGAAACATCTGGCACGGTGTGTCGGGTTGGGATGTACCCCAACCCGACACACCACCCCCACCAACCCAACCGTCCTCCCCCGGAAACGCCGATTTCGGTGGACCGCGCTACGCCGTGGCCAGCGCAGGTTCGTCCGCTGTGCGGCGGGTAGCAGTGATGAGGGGAACGAGGGTGACCAGCGCCGCACCGACGATCGCAGGAATGGCAAAGGAGTAGAAGCTCCACCGAGCACCAAAACCGGCGTCGAGAATCCAGCCGGCCATCGCGGGCCCCACCAGTGCACCGATACGGCCGAGGCCCATCACGACACCAACTGCAGACCCGCGGTTGGCCACCGGGAAGTTGCTGGCGACGTAGCCGTAGAGCACCGCATTGGTCCCGGTACCACCGATCCCGGCACCCAAGATCGCGAGCATGAGCCATCCGGTGTCGAGCTTGTTGCTCAGAGCCAACAGGGAGACGGCACCCACGACGAACAGGACCATCACGACCCGCGCACACCCGACACGATCAGCCAGGTACGAGCCGGCGACGGAGCCGATTGCGCCCCCGGCCTGCAGCACCAGCATGAAGGTCAATGCCGAGCCGAGCGCGTAGCCCTGCTCGCGCATCAGCGCCGGTGCCCAGGTGTTGAGTCCGTACACGACAACATTCACACAGATGCTGATCACGACGAATACGACGAGCGGAAGCACCCACGGACGTTCGAACAGCCGACGAACTCCCTGTGTACCCGACACGGACTCCCTTCGGCTGCGGGCGGCAGATGCGGCGATGGTGTCGTAGTCGCGCCCGTAGGCCTCGGCCAGTGCACGTGCCTCGGCTTCGCGACCGCGCGCGTCGAGGTAGTCCACGGATTCGGGCAGACGGAAGTACATGATCGGCATCAGCACCACGAAGACCATGCCCAGACCGAACAGGACTCGCCAGTCGTGATGGGGGAGAATCCAGATTGCCGCCAACGAGGCAAGGACACCACCGACGGAGAATCCGGTGAGCATCGCACCGTTGTACAGCAGCCGCCGATTCCGCGGTGCGTATTCCATGGTCAACGCGACCGCCGACGGAACGACACCGCCGATACCGATGCCCGTGAGGAACCTCGCGACCCCGAACACCTCGACGTTCATCGCGAGGGCGGAGAGCAGCGAGCCCGCCGAAATCCACACGACTCCGATGAGCATGAGCTTGCGACGGCCGATCCGGTCGGCGAGTGGGCCGGCGGTCACGAATCCGACCATGAGGCCACCCAGCGTCCAGCTGCCGATGAGACCCGCAGTGCCGGGGGTGAGATGCCAGCCCGGTTCGTGCAGGATCTTGGGGAGTGCGACCCCGTACACGACCATGTCATAGCCGTCGGCAACGATCGTGAGAAAGCACAGGATCAGGACAGTCAAACCGCTTCGGGGACGGCTCTGAGGTCTGGGCACGGAATCCTCCAGGAAATGGCAGTGTGCGAGCAAGGCTGTATCTGCGGGCGACGATGATGTGCTGCGCAGGTTGCGGATTCAAGATTGCGACCTACCTCACACCGCACATTATGCATGATGCTTCGGAGGAATCAAGCGGCAAATCGGCATCGACTACGTCCGAGTTGCGGCATGAGTTCCCCCGCGGCGGCGGGATTCGTCAGCGCGGCGGATCGGAAACGCGCCGGGTAACACGCCGATGCAGGCTTCCCTGCAGAGGGGGCGTGGCATTGCCGGCCGGGTGTGCCGAGCAGCAGAACGGCGATCGGACGATCCGACGCCGCAGTCCAAACTATGAAACTTCACAGTTCAAGACATGGGATGGCCGAGGCGGCCATCGCTGGTAGGACACTCGGCGCGACCGGCGCCAGCCTAGGTTCCGGAATATATTATATTTCGAAACGGGATATTTGGTTTGTTATCTGATTAGACGCCACTCAGCCGGGGTTCGATTCTTCGGCCAGGTTGGGACGCCCACCCTCAGGATCTCAACGGCACGATCCCACAGCGCCTCGTTGCCTTGGGTCGCGGGTCAGCGGGTTCATACCCGCTGCGATGTCTTGGTGCCGGAAAGGGCCGGGTGACTTTCGGGCAGGCCGTTCTGGTACGGGATGCCGAGGTGCTCACGCAGGGTGGTACCCCCGTACTCGGTGCGAAACAGGCCGCGCCGCTGCAGGATCGGCACCACGTGGTCGACGAAGTCCTCGACGCCGTCAATGGCGTCGGGAGTGATGTTGAAACCGTTTCCCATGCCGGCTTCGAACCATTGCTGCAGCATGTCGGCTACCTGTTCGGGGGAGCCGACGGCGACCGGGTGGTAGTTGATCGGCCCGTGGGCGATGACGTCGCGGACCGTCCAGCCTTCCTTCGCCAGGCGGAGTGCGAGCGGCGCGCGTGGGTCGCCGGGGTGCGCACGAGCCCCGCGCAGCCGATCCTCGGGTACCGGTTTGTCGAGGTCCTCCATGTCCAGCGACACCCCGATCTGCGTGCCGAGGTAGGCGACCCTGGACTCCAGATCACCGAGTTCGTCCAGCTCCCGACGCCGCTGGAGAGCCTCACGCTCGGTGGAAGCGACCGACGTGATGATCCCGTTGAAGATCGTCATGTGATCGGGGTTCCGGCCGTAGGCCTGCGCGGCCTGCCGGACCGCCCGCCAGTGGGCCGCACCGGAGGCAATGTCGAAGGGGCCGTTGTAGACCCCGTTGGCATACAGCCCGGCCAGTTCCAGCCCGTTGGCGCCGCCGCCGGCCTGAAACACCACCGGTTGGCCCTGCGGAGAGGGCGGCAGGTCCAGCGGACCACGGGAGAACATCCGCTCGCCACGTACATTCACCGGGCCGATCCGCTCGGCGTCGGCGAAGCGCCCGTTCTCCTTGTCGAGCAGTGCACCTTCGGGCCAACTCCCCCACAGCGCCATCACCGACGTGATGAACTCGTGGGCCTGCGCATAGCGTTCGGCGCGGTCGGGCACCTCGGCGCCGTAGTTGAGGGCGGCCTCGGGGCGTCCGGTGGTCACAGCATTCCAGCCGACCCGGCCGCCGCTGATCAGATCCAGGGCGCGGAACTGGCGGGCGACCGTGTAGGCGTGGTTGAACGTCGTGGACGACGTGGCGACCAGACCGATCCGCTCGGTCGCCCGGGCGAGCGCGGTTAGCAGCACAACCGGTTCCAGTGGTGCCCACGACGGCCAACCGGTCGCCGGATCGTCCACGATCGCGGGGGTGTCGGCGAAGAAGACCGCGTCGAACTTGCCCCACTCGGCGGCCTGGACCGCTCGAACGACGGGATCGACGTTGATGTAACCATCGGCCTGGACGCCCGGCCAGCGCCAGGAGCCCCGCTCGATCCCCGTACCGCCGGGAATCTGCATGGTCAGATGCATCTGTGATGTGGGCATATGGTGTCCTCGTGTGCGCTGAGCTCGACCTATTCACAAAACGGAGTCAGTCTCCGCTTTCGCGGCAGACGATACGGAGGTAGCCTCCGGTACGCAAGGACCATCGCGGGACAGGAGGAAGGCCATGGCCGACCAGGGCCCTTCGGCGCGCAAACCACGCAAGGACGTGCTGCGCAACCGTGCCGAAATCCTCAACGTGGCGCTGCGGCACTTCACCGACCAGGGAATCGGAGCCTCACTGGAAGCCATCGCCGGGGAGGCCGGCGTCGGGCCCGCGACCCTCTATCGACACTTCCCCAGCCGCGAGGCGCTGCTCGCCGCCGCACTGGCCGCACGCGAGGAGGAGTTGCGCACCCGCCGTGTGGAGATCGAGCGGATCGCGGACCCGGACGAGGCGCTGAGGCAGTGGCTGCGCGCCCTCGAGGACTACCTCAGCCTGTTCAACGGGTTGCCCGACCCCGTCGTCAAGGCGCTCAAGGAGCCGGACTCCCCGCTCGCAGCATCCTGCGACAAACTGATCGAGGACACCGACCGCATACTCGCCACAGCACAACGTGACGGTACCGCCCGGGATACGGTCCACGCCGACACCCTGTTCCTCGCCGCCCTCTCTCTCGCCTGGGTCAAAGGCGCCCGGAACACCGACGACACCAGGATGCAGACCCTGCGGGTAATGATGGCAACCGGGTACATGGGCGGGCCAGCCCTTGAACTCGAAAACGAGAAGTCACGCCACACCAGACATCAGGGCGGCTGAGCGCCGTTCACGATTGCCTGACGGGCATTTCGCTCGTCGAGCCCGCGGGCTCGGGGGCGTCCGGCGACCCAGGCCTGCGGCCACGGTGCGGAACTGCGACCGAGGAGGCGCTACCTGGCGCGAGGGCGGTGATGGATCCGTTCCACGTGGTGCACCTCGCGGCGGAGAAGCTCACCGCCTGCCGGCAACGCATCCAGCAGGCGACGTGCGGTCACCGCGGGCGGGTCGGTGATCCGCTCTACGGGATCCGCCGGATCCTGCTCACCCGCACCGACCTGCTCACCGACAAACAGAAGACGAAACTCAAGGCTGCCCTGGACGCGAACGATGCGCACGCCGCGGTAGTGGTCACCGCGTGGTGTTACCAGGACCTGATCACCGCCTTCCCCGACCCGGATAAACGAGCCGGCAAGCTGTTGATGTTCAAGTTGCTCAAACGAATCCGATCCGGACTACCCGCAAGGTTGGAGGAGTTGGCACAGCTCGGGCGGAGCCTGTGGCGCCGGCGTCACGAGATCCTTGCCTACTTCGACGTCGGTGTCTCCAACGGTCCGGTCGAGGCGATCAACGGTCGCCTCGAGCACCGAGGTTGCCTTCGGGGGCTGAGGGATTAGCCGCTCGCCACCCGCAGGTCACCGTCCATTCGAGGTTTCCCTTGAGCGTTTCAGAGAGGATCTCGATCGCTGACTCTTCATGCGGGGCTGATCCGTCAACACCCATTCTCCGAGGTTTTCAGAGAGATCATCCGAACGCAATTGTTGTCGAGCCGCTCGTTCCACTTCAGGATCGGGAACCGACGAAAAGTAGGCCTGCCCTCGTCGCAACACGCAAACAACCACGTAGAGTACTCAAAGCACCCAAAGTCCCCTCACCGGTCGCGTCTCCGTCATGACGCACAACATGACACTTCATGACGAAAGGGCCACGCCCCTTTTCCGCCGGTGAACCCGCACAGACCGCGTCGAGCGCGGCAAGACGGCGCAGCAATCCTTTACCTCGCACAATGGCGTCAGCGTGTGGAATGGGTTGAACGTAGGGTGCGCTACGGACCGAGACCGCGACCGGCACGCGACAACAGAGTGACCATCACAGGCGAACTCACCGGATGCCCCGCGTGTGACAGTCGGCTTCTCGGCGACGGACCGCGGGACGGTCTCGAACGCCTTATGCGACGCGACGGCCGACGCGCTCACCGTCTTCGAGTCGCAGTTACCCGACTCGACAAGAGATATCGCGACGCAACTGTTGAAGTCGAGGCTCCCGCATCCCTCCCCTGGTGGGACAGGCGCATCCCCTGGGCATGAAATCAGCCCAGCAACCACGCTAGTAACCGGGGGCACTGCCGACTCCCGGCGTGCTTCTCAACGGAAGATGGCAGATGGAACATCGCCCCAATGGCCTGCCCGATCACCGTCTAATTGTCCGATAGCCGAACGCTGACCGGCGCGTCCCGAAAGCCGGCCGTCGACCGGAACTCACTGACCAGCGCTGTCCCGGTAGCCCCGTCTGATGACGATCATCAGCCCGGGGCCGTCAATCGGGATACCCCGAACGATCTTGATCACGCCGCCACCGCGGCGATGCAATTTTGCACATCCCCCTTGCAGGTTCGGTGATTCCACGATCGTCCCCGCGCGGGCACACTCGAAACCGTTCCCGGCGGAGAGCGACGCGCAGCGGCCCGCTTCCCCGGGGCTCCACGACCTGTTGTTCGGATCGATGCCCCGTGCGTGGAACGTCGGCAACCACAAGGAGTACAGATGAGCAAGATCGCTTTCCTCGGGCTCGGAAACATGGGCCTGGGTATGGCCACGAATCTGACGCGGGGCGGCCACACGGTCGTCGGATTCGATCCCTCCCCGGCAGCGGCGGAGAAGGCGAAAGCACACGGAATCGCCTCCGCCGACAGCGTTGTCGCCGCCGCCGAGGATGCCGACGTGATCATCACGATGCTGCCCAGCGGCAAGCACGTGCTCGACGTCTACGCCGACCTCGTTCCCGCTGCGCGGCCGGGAACCCTGTTCCTCGACTGCTCGACGATCGACGTCGCCGATGCGCGGGCGGCCGCCGAACTCGCCGTCACCGCCGGGCACCGTGCAGTGGACGCCCCCGTCTCCGGCGGCACCGTCGGTGCGGACGGCGGAACCCTCACATTCATGGTCGGTGGTCCGGCCGACGCGGTGGACCAGGCTGCCACGTTCCTCGACGCCATGGGGTCCCGCATCGTCCGATGCGGCGACGCCGGCGCCGGACAGGCCGCGAAGATCTGCAACAACATGATCCTGGGAATCTCCATGATCGCCGTCAGCGAAGCTTTCGCGCTGGGCGCCAAGCTGGGCCTGACCGACCAGGCACTGTTCGATGTCTCGTCGACCGCGTCCGGTCAGTGCTGGGCACTGACGACCAACTGCCCGGTCCCCGGACCCGTGCCGACCAGCCCCGCCAACCGCGACTACGCCGGCGGATTCGGGAGCGCGTTGATGCTCAAGGACCTGCGCCTCGCGCAGGCCGCCGCCACCGACAACGGGGTGGACACCTCGCTCGGACGGCGCGCGACCGAACTGTACGAACAGTTCGTCGCCCAGGACGGCCCGGGCCGCGACTTCTCCGCGATCGTGACGGCGATCCGTTCCGGCGCCCTCGACGCGAAGGCATGACCCGTGCGCATCATTCTGACCGGACCGCCCGGAGCGGGTAAAGGAACTCAGGCGCAGTCGCTTTCGTCGACACTGCAGCTCCCCCACATCTCGACCGGCGACCTGTTCCGCAGCCACATCGCGCAGGGCACGGAACTGGGCCGTCGAGCGAAAACGTTCCTCGATGCGGGCGAACTGGTACCGGACGAGGTCACCATCGGGATGGTGGTGGAGCGACTCGCCGACGACGACACGACCGCCGGGTTCATTCTGGACGGCTTCCCCCGCACCGTGGCTCAGGCGATCGCCCTCGACGACTTCCTGGCCGAGCAGCTGATCCAGATCAACGCTGTTCTCGATTTCTCGATCGCGGACGACGCCGTCGTCGGGCGGATGCTGGCCCGCGGACGCGCCGACGACACCGAGGACGTCATCCGTCGACGCCTGCGGGTCTATCACGACGAGACCCGCCCGCTGCTCGACTACTACTCGGCACTGCTGCTGACGGTCGATGCGGACGGCGACGTCGACGACGTCTATGCCCACGCGGTCGACGCGCTGTCCGAGCGCGGCAACGTCGCTCCATCCGCCTAGCACCTTCCCTGCACCCCGGCAGACCTATCCGTACTTCAAGGAGATTCCGACATGACCTCCACACAGTCCACACTCGCCGATCTCGAGATTCCCGAAGCCCGCGACTACCCCATGTTCGTCGACGGCAGTTGGGTGGAAGCCCGCTCCGGCGAATGGACGGACGTGACGACCCCGGTCCTGCGTGAGCACGTGATCGGCCGGGTCCCGTCGTCGAGCACCGAGGATGTCGATCGGGCGGTCCGTGCGGCGAACAAGGCGTTCCCGCAGTGGCGTTCCCAGCACTTCACCGCCAGGGCCCGGATCCTGGCGAAGATCGCCGACGCCATCGACGCCCGCTCCGAGGAACTCGCACGGCTCACCGCCCTCGACACCGGCAACGCGCTGCGCACCCAGGCCCGCCCCGAGGTCGTCACCCTGGCGAACCTGTTCCGCTACTTCGCCGGCGTCGCCGGTGAGATCAAGGGCACCGTGCTGCCCGCAGGCGACGACCAGCTGCAGTACTCCCGGCAGGAACCGCTCGGTGTCATCGGCGCCATCCTGCCCTGGAACTCCCCGCTGATGATCGCCGGCTTCAAGATCCCCGCGGCCCTCGTCGCCGGCAACACCGTCGTCGTCAAGGCCGCCGAGGCCGCACCGCTCAGCGTCCTGCTGCTCGCCGAGATCTGCGCCGAATACCTGCCCGCCGGTGTCCTCAACGTCATCACCGGATCCGGGTCGGTGGCCGGTGAGGCGCTCGTGCAGCACCCGGATGTCCACAAGGTGTCGTTCACCGGTTCCACCGAGGTCGGTCGCCACGTGGCCCGCGAAGCCGGTGGCCGCCTGGCGCACGTCTCCCTCGAACTCGGCGGCAAGAACCCCTCCATCGTGTTCCCCGACGTCGACGTCGACGACGACTTCATCAACCAGCTGCTGCTCTCGACCCGGGTGCACCGGCAGGGCCAGAGCTGCACCGCCGGATCCCGGCTGTTCCTGCACCAGGACATCTACGACCAGGTCCTCGACCGACTCGTCACCACCCTCGCCGGCCTGAAAGTCGGTAACCCGCTGGACGAGTCGACGGACATGGGCGCCATCATCAACGACAAGCAGTTCGCGTCGGTGAATGGATTCCTCGAGGACGGCCTGAGCTCGACGAAGGTCTCCACCGTCCTCGACGGCTCCCCCGACAGAATCGGCAACACCGACGGCTACTACATGGGCCCGACCGTCTTCTCCGGCGCCGACAACACCTGGCGACTGTCGCGGGAAGAGATCTTCGGACCCGCCCTGGTCGCGATCCCGTGGAACGACCACGCCGACGTCGTCGCGATGGCCAACGACTCGCACTACGGTCTGGCCGCGTACGTGTGGACGCACAACCTCGACCTCGCGCTCAATACCGCCCACGCCCTCGAAACCGGGTGGGTGCAGGTCAACCAGGGTGGCGGCCAGATGATCGGCCAGTCGTACGGCGGATACAAGCAGAGCGGCCTCGGCCGTGAGGTGTCCCTCGAGGGCATGATCGCCGGGTTCACCCAGACCAAGCAGGTCAACGTGCGCCTGCGCACACTCTGAGGAGGGAACGCATCATGACTGTCGGACCTCTGAACGACATCCTCGTCCTCGACGTCTCCCGGGCACTGGCCGGGCCGATCGCCGCGATGATGCTCGGCGACCTCGGCGCCCGCGTGATCAAGGTCGAAGCCCCGGGCACCGGCGACGACTCCCGCACCTGGGGGCCGCCGTTCGTCGGGCCGCAGGACGACCCGCAGTCGTCGTACTTCATGTCGGCGAACCGGAACAAGGAATCGATCGTGCTGGACCTGAAATCCGAGCACGGCAAGGACGCGCTGCGTCGCCTCATCCGGCAGGCGGACGTGCTGATCGAGAACCTCCGGCCCGGCGCCTTCGACCGCCTCGGATTTTCGACGGAGGTGCTCGAAGAACTCAACTCACGGCTGATCACGTTGTCGATCACCGGGTTCGGGCACGACGGGCCGGAAGGATCCCGCGCGGGCTACGACCAGATCGCCCAGGGCGAGGCCGGACTCATGTCGGTGACCGGTGACCCCAACGGGGAACCGACGCGGATCGGTGTGCCGATGGCGGACGTGCTCGCGGGTGTCCACGGGACTGCCGGAGTGTCGGCGGCGCTGGCGGCCCGGGAGAAGACCGGCAAGGGCATGGTGGTCCGGACGTCGCTGTTGGCCGCGGCCGTCAGCGCGCACACCTTCCAGGGCACGAAGTGGACCGTCGGCGGTCAGGTCGCGCAGCGGTCCGGCAATCACCATCCGCAGATCGCCCCGTACGGCAGTTTCCGCTGCGCGGACGGCTACGTGCAGGTCGCGGTCGGCAGCGAGGCGATCTGGGCGAAATTCGCCCCGGTCGCCGGTCTGTCGGCCGACGATCCGCGGTTCGCGGTCAACCGTGACCGGGTCGCGGCCCGGGATGCACTGATCGCCGCCATCGAGGCCGACTTCGCCGGTCGTACCCGGGTCGACGTGCTCGCCGCGCTCGAGGCCGCGGGTGTTCCCGCGGGATCGATCCGGACGATCGACGAGGTGTACGAGTGGGAGCAGACCCGCAGCCAGGGACTGCTGCTCGAGGTCGAGCACCCGGTGGTGGGACCCGTGCAGTTGCCCGGTCCGTCCTTGCGGATGGAATCGGCACGCGGCGACTCGCTGGTGCGCGCCGAGCATGCAGCACCACCGGTGCTCGGGCAGCACACCGAACAGATCCTCGACTGGCTCGACGCGGTGGACGCCGCCGATCCGCTCGACACCAGGGTGCCCGCGCAGGCGTGACGCCGACCGGCGGAACTACCTGGTGGGGACCAGTTCGTCTCGACGGCTGAGCGCCTCTTCCTGGATCGCTTGCCGCACAGCCTGTACCGCAGGATTGGTCAGGCTTTCGCGGCGAGCGGCCAGGGAGAAGGCGAGGCGGACGTCGACGGTGTCGGGCAGGATCCTGCGCAGATCGGCGTGCTGGTCGGCCATGAACGCCGGCAGCAGCCCGATGCCGCCGCCCGACCGGGTGGCCGCGACGTGCGCGAAGATGTTGGTGGACATGAATTTCGCCGCGACGCCGGGCAGATGCCGGCTCAAGTCGAGATCCCCGACCTGCAGCAGGGAGTCGACGAAGAAGACCAGCGGGTGCGCCGCCAACTCCTCGATGCTGCCGGGTTCACCGTGATCGCGGAAATACTGTTCGCTGCCGTACAACCCGAGCGAGTACTGGCACACCCGTTCGGAGACCAGCCGGCTGGTGATCGGTGTCCCCACCGCGACGGCCAGGTCGAACCCCGATTGATAGAGATTGAGTTGCCGTGTATCGGTGACCAATTCGACGACGAGATGCGGATGATTCATTCTCAGCTTGGCCAGCGCCGGAGCGACGAACAACGAGCCGAATCCGTCCGGGGCGGTGATCCGGACCGTTCCCCGGAGTGGATTCTCACTGATACCGAGGACCACGTCGGCCGCTTCCTGAACGGCCTCCTCGATCTGTTGCGCCTTCTCCGCGATCGATCGGCCGACATCGGTCAACTCCCACCCGTCGGCACTGCGCTGCAGCAGTCGGACGCCGAGGACCTTCTCGAGCGCGCGCACTCGCCTCGAGACGGTGGTGTGATCGACGCCCAGGTCCATCGCCGCGGATTGGCGACGACCGGTGCGCGCCACGGCGAGCAGGTACCGCAGATCATCCGAGCGAATGTTGCGTACGTCGATCACGGCCGACCCTCCGACATTTCGGCGGCCGCGGTCGATGCCCGCCGGGTTGCGGTGAGTAACTGTTGCAGGCCCTCGTGCAGACGGTGCATGTCCTGCGGGTCCGCGAGAGCGACGCCGTCGAGGGCCCGGCTCGCCGAGGCCCCCACCGCGAGGCCCTTGTCGGTGACCGTGACGAGGGTCGAGCGACGATCGGAGCGATTGATCGTCCGCACGCACAGCCCTGCCTCTTCGAGGCCGTCGACGAGCGTTCCGATGGTGGTCGGGTGCCGGTCCAGGGCACGGACGATGCGCACCATGGGCAGCGGGCCGTTCGCGGCGACCATCATCGCCAGGACCTCGTACCGGGCGAAGGACAGGCCGAGTGGGCGCAACGTGGAGTTGAGGTGATGGGTGATCAGCTTCTGCGTCTGCAGGACGGCGGCGATCAGCGCCGTGGCCGGCGCCGGGTGGGGTGGTTGCGTAGTGGCCACCGGTAGCCTCCTCGTGGTTCGTACTCGGGCATCCAATGAACGACCACTTTCGGGTCACATCCCACTGGCAATTTACATGGATATCCAACTATAGTACTTCCAACTACCCGAACCTGAAAGGGTCGATTTGTATGTTCACCTTGACCGATGACGAGCGGGCGATCAGTGACACGGCCCGTGATTTCGCGGCCGAGCATCTGGCGCCGCATGCGGTGGAGTGGGATCAGGCCAAGCATTTCCCGGTCGATGTGCTGCGGAAGGCGGCGTCGTTGGGGATGGGCGGGATCTACGTCCGCGAGGACGTGGGCGGCTCCGAGCTGAGCCGGGTCGATGCGGCCCGCATCTTCGAGCAGTTGGCGAAGGGGTGCCCGTCGATCGCCGCCTACATTTCCATCCACAACATGGTCACCTGGATGATCGACCGGTTCGGCACCGAGGAGCAGCGCCACGCCTGGGTGCCGGGGCTGTGTGCGATGGATCAGCTGGGCAGCTACTGCCTGACCGAACCCGGTGCCGGCTCGGATGCGGCGGCGTTGAGCACCCGGGCGGTCCGCGACGGCGACGACTACGTCCTGAATGGGGTCAAGCAGTTCATCTCCGGGGCCGGGACGTCGGAGGTGTATGTGGTGATGGCCCGCACCGGCGAGGGCGGGCCGCGCGGCATTTCGGCGTTCATCGTCCCGAAGGATGCGGTCGGGCTGTCGTTCGGGCCGAACGAGGTGAAGATGGGCTGGAACGCCCAACCGACCCGGCAGGTGATCTTCGAGGACGTGCGGGTGCCGGCGGGCAACCTCCTCGGTGCGGAGGGTGGCGGGTTCCGGATCGCGATGGCCGGCCTGAACGGGGGCCGGCTCAACATCGCCGCCTGCTCGGTCGGCGGCGCGCAGACCGCGTTGGACAAGGCCGTCGCGTATCTGGCGGACCGCAAGGCGTTCGGGTCGTCGTTGCTCGACTCGCAGGCGTTGCAGTTCCAGCTGGCGGACATGCGCACCGAGCTGGAGGCGGCCCGGACCCTGTTGTGGCGGGCGGCGGCCGCCCTGGAGGACGGTGCCCCGGACGTGGTGGAGTTGTGTGCGATGGCGAAGCGGTTCGCCACCGACACCGGCTTCGAGGTCGCCAACCGGGCGCTGCAGCTGCACGGCGGGTACGGCTATCTTGCCGAGTACGGGATCGAGAAGATCGTCCGCGACCTGCGGGTGCATCAGATCCTCGAGGGCAGCAACGAGATCATGCGAGTGGTCATCGCCCGCAGCGTCGTCAGAAACCGAGGAGTGGCATAAATGAGCGAACCAAACACCGACCCCGAAGTCCTCATCGACCAGCGCGACGGCCTCGGCCGGATCGTGCTGAACCGGCCCAAGGCGATCAACGCCCTCAACCACACCATGGTGACGCGGATCGCGGCGGCGCTGGCGGAGTGGGCCGGGGACGACGCGGTGAAGGCGGTGCTGATCACCGGCGCCGGGGACCGCGGGTTGTGCGCGGGCGGGGACATCGTCTCGATCTACCACGACGCCAAGGACGGGGGTACCGGGTCGCGGGAGTTCTGGCGGGACGAGTACATCCTCAACGCGACGATCGCGAACTACCCGAAGCCGTATGTGGCGGTCATGGACGGCATCGTGATGGGCGGCGGGGTCGGGGTGTCGGCGCACGGGAGTGTGCGGATCGTGACCGAGCGGTCGATGATCGGGATGCCCGAGACCGGGATCGGGTTCGTCCCCGACGTCGGCGGCACCTACCTGCTCGCCCGTGCCCCCGGGGAGCTCGGCACCCACATCGCGCTCACCACCGCCCGCCTGGGTGCGGGGGATGCGATCGCGTGCGGGTTCGCCGACCACTTCATCCCGTCGGAGAAGATCGGACAGTTCGTCGAGGCGCTGTCGAGCGTGTCGGTGGAGGCGGCGGTGGCGGAGTTCACCGAACCGGCCCCCGACTCGGACCTGCTGGCCCAGCGGGGGTGGATCGATGCCGCGTATTCCGCGGACAGCGTGACCGAGATCGTGGCCCGGCTGCAGGCCGGTGGGGTGCCGGAAGCGGCGAAGGCGGCCGGGCAGGTGCTGGCGAAGTCGCCGACCGCGTGCACGGTCACCCTCGCATCGCTGCGCCGGGCGCGGGTCGCGGGCAGCCTGGAGGAAGTCCTGAACGAGGAGTTCCGGGTGTCGGTGGCGTGCCTGGGTTCGGCCGATCTGGTCGAGGGGATCCGGGCGCAGGTCGTCGACAAGGACCGCAACCCGCGCTGGTCACCCGCCACCCTCGATGACGTGACCGACGCCGCCGTCGCACAGTTCTTCACCCCGCTCGGCGACCTCGAACTCGGCCTCACGGCCCCTACGACAATCGGAGATCAGCAGTGACCGACTACGACACCATCCTCCTCGACCGCAAGGGCCGGGTCGGAATCATCACCCTCAACCGCCCGAAAGCGCTGAACGCGTTGAACTCCCAACTGCTGCGCGAACTCGTGACGGCAATCGAGGAACTCGACAGCGACAGCGACATCGGCGCGATCCTCATCACCGGCTCCGACCGGGCGTTCGCCGCCGGCGCCGACATCAAGGAGATGCAGACCAAGTCGTACATGGACGTGTACCTCGACGACTTCTTCTCCATCGGCGACCGCATCGCCGCCGCCCGTAAACCCATCGTTGCCGCCGTGGCGGGATACGCCCTCGGCGGCGGGTGCGAACTGGCGATGATGTGCGACATCCTGCTCGCCGCCGACACCGCCAAGTTCGGTCAGCCCGAGATCAAGCTTGGCGTCATCCCCGGCATCGGTGGCTCACAGCGCCTCACGCGTGCCGTCGGCAAGGCCAAGGCGATGGAACTGTGCCTGACGGGCCGGACAATGGACGCCGTGGAGGCCGAACGCGCCGGACTCGTCGCCCGAATCGTCCCGGCCGCCGACCTGTTCGACGAGGCATTGCTCACGGCCACCACCGTCGCCGAGATGTCGCTGCCCGTCGCGATGATGGCGAAGGAAGCGGTCAACCGGTCCTTCGAGACCACCCTCAGCGAAGGGATTCGCTTCGAGCGACGCGTCTTCCACTCGACATTCGCCACCGAGGACCAGAAGGAAGGCATGGCCGCGTTCGTGGAAAAGCGGTCGCCGGAGTTCACCCACCGGTAGTTCCCCACCGACACGAACACCCCGCACCGAGCATCCGGTCCGGGGTGTTCGTGTGTGTACCGTCCTCGTCTTCCGCGAGCGGACACATCGCTACACCGGCACGACCACCGAATCGTTCTCCACCGGCTGATCTTTCGACCGGCGGTCGAGTGCGGTGGCGACGATGAGGACCGCGAGCGCGGCCACGGTCAGTGCGGCACCCATCCAGATCGGGGACGTGAAGCCGAGTCCCGCGGCGATGGTGATACCACCGAGCCAGGCCCCGAGTGCGTTGCCCACGTTGAAGGCGGCGATGTTGGCGCCGGACGCCATGGTCGGCGCCTGCGCCGCGTAGTTCATGATGCGCATCTGCAGTCCGGGGACGGTCGCGAATCCGAAGGCGCCCATGAAGAACAGGGCGACGATCGTCATCGGCTTGCTGCCTGCGGTGAGGGCGAACACGACGAGGACGACGGTGAGCACGGCGAGGACCGTGGTCAGCGTGCGGGTGAGGGCCTTGTCGGCGGCGCGTCCGCCGAGGACGTTGCCGACGAACAGGCCGCCGCCGAAGAGCACGAGAAGCCACGGGACGCTGGTCGACGCGAATCCGCCGACCTCGGTGAGGGTGAACGCGATGTAGGTGAACGCACCGAACATGCCGCCGAATCCGAGAATGGTGACGGCGATCGAGAACCACACCTGCGGATTCCGGAAGGCCCGCAGTTCTTTGCGCAGACCGGCAGGTTCCGGTGCGTCCGTCGGACGGGACACGGACGGCACCAGCGCGGTGATGCCGATCAAGGCCACGACGCCGATGACGGTGATGGCCCAGAACGTGGAGCGCCAGCCGAACTGCTGGCCGAGGAACGTGCCGAACGGGACGCCGAGAACGTTGGCGATCGTCAGTCCGGCGAACATCGTCGCGATCGCGGCGGCCCGCTTGCTCGCGGGCACGAGGTCGGCGGCGAGGACCGACCCGATGCCGAAGAATGCGCCGTGGCACAGGGCCGCGAGGACGCGTCCGCCCATCATGACCTCGTAGGTCGGGGCGACGGCCGACAGCAGGTTGCCGCCGATGAACAGCACCATCAGCGCCTGGAGGACTGTTTTGCGGTCGAATCGGGTGACCGCCGCGGTGATGACGATGGCACCGACGGCGACGGAGAGGGCGTAGCCGGAGATGAGGTAGCCGGCCACGGACTCGCTCACCTGAAAGTCGGCCGACACCTCCGGCAGCAGTCCCATGATGACGAATTCGGTGAGACCGATCCCGAAGCCGCCCATTGCGAGGGCGAGCAGACCCAGTGGCATCGCAGCCACTCCTTTCGTACAGACTCGAGAGATAAGAGCGCTAGCTCGAATACCGCGTCTGCAGTAGTTGCAGGCGCGTCATAAATAGTTGCACACGCCTGCTACGTGCGCAAGCTGGTATTCTGACCTGGCACTCGTATCCACAGGAGGTGGCCATGGCAGTCGCTGACGACGCCGTCGAGATCCGGTCGCAGGGATGGCGCACGCTCGCGGCCCTGCACGGTCTGCTCGAGGCGGAACTGGAACGCGCCCTGCAGCGGGGTCACGACCTCTCGGTGGTCGAGTACACGGTGCTCGACGCACTGAGCCGCCAGGACGGCTGGCACATGCGGATGGCGCAGCTCGCCCGCGCGGCGGCGCTGAGCAGCAGCGCCACCACCAGGCTGGTGAACCGATTGGAGAACCGCGGCCTGCTCACCCGGATTCTGTGCGACGACGACCGTCGCGGCATCTACACCGAACTCACACCCGCGGGCCGGGCGGCACTGGACGAGGCGCGTCCCACCCACGACGCCACCCTGGAGTCGGCGCTGGACCGGGCGGCCGAGGTTCCCGAACTCGCCCACCTCGCCCGCACCCTGCACGAGCTCCCCGCATAGGTGAGTGGCAAAGCGTGCGGGAGCACACTTTGCCACTCACCTCAGGACAGCGGCGTGAAGTCGCGCGACGCGATGTAGTCCGGCCGCGGCCGCGGTGCGGCGAACGGCTCGACGAGCGTGTTCTCGACACTGTTGAACACGAGGAACAGATTCGACCGCGGGTAGGGCGTGATGTTGTTGCCCGACCCGTGCATGACGTTGGAGTCGAACCACAGCGCGGTGCCGGCCGCACCGGTGAACTGGTCGATCCCGAACTCCGCGGCCATCCGGGTCACGTCTTCCCGGCGCGGAACCCCGACCTCCTGCTCGACGAGGGACGACGTGTAGTTGTCGTCGGGGGTGGCACCGACGCACTGGACGAACCGCGTGTGCGAACCGGGCATCACCATCAGCGACCCGTTGAACGGGTAGTTCTCGGTGAGCGTGATCGAGCAGCTGACGGCCCGCGGCACGGGCAGTCCGTCCTCGGCGTGCCAGGTCTCGAAGTCCGAGTGCCAGTAGAAGCCGGTGCCCTTGAAACCGGGCATCGAGTTGATCCGGCTCTGGTGGATGTAGACGTCGGAGCCGAGGAGTTGCCGCGCGCGGTCGAGAATCCGGCCGTCGCGGATCAGCGCGGCGACCACGTCGCTGCGCCGGTGGACGTCGAAGACGGACCGGACCTCGTCGGAACCGCGTTCGGTGATGACGCGACCGCCGTCGAGCATCGACGGGTCCCGGGACAGCCGGTCGAGTTCCTCCCGGCACGACGTCACTTCGCCGGCGTCGAGGACGTTGTCGACGATGGTGAAGCCGCGTGCCTCGTGTCCGGCGAGGGCGGCCGCGTCGAAGGGGCCGTCGGCGGGCTTACCCCAGACGGCGGGTTCGTTCCGTTGGAGCATCGACGGCTCGGAGGCGATCCGAGTGGGGTAGCGATCGTGACGGTTGGTGTATCCCTGAACCTCAGCTACCTGGGTCATTGCCCCTCCTCGGCAGTTACCTCTACTGCACTGCCGCTACGACGACAGCGTCTTCTGATCGGCGCGGAGCCGCTGGACGGCGTCGTCCAGGTGTTCGGCGAGCAGTTTCTGCACCTCGCCGGCCGTCCCCGACCGGATCGCCTCGCGCAGGGTCGCGTGTTCCTGCGCCTGCTCGCGGATGTCGTCGTACGTGGTCTGCAACGCACCCAGGCACATCCGGGTCTCGATCAGCAGCGTCCGCGCCGCGCGGATGAGCCGCGGGCTCTGCGCGCTCTCCACCAGGATCTGGTGGAACTGCTGATCGGCGTCCGAGACGGCGGCGGCGTCGCCGCGCTCGGCCGCGGCCTGCATCACGAGAACGGTGGGTTCGAGCGCCAGGTAGGTGGCTTCCCGGCGACCGTCGGCGAGAATCATCTCGAGGGCCCCGCGCTCGATGACCGACCGGCTGCGGTACACGTCGACGACGTCGTCGAGGGTCAGCTCCGTCACGAAGATCCCGCGGTGACGGATGCTGTGCAGTATGCCCTCGGACACGAGCCTCTGCATGGCTTCGCGCAGCGGTCCGCGCGAGACCTGGAAATGCGCGGCCAGTTCCGCCTCGCCCAGCTGTGCACCCGGTTCGAGGGCGCCCTTCATGATGGCGACCCGCAGGCGGTCCGCGATGAATTCGGCAGTCGATTGACGACTGACGGGTTCCAGGTCAGTCAGAGCCATGACTGTGGCCTTTCTCGAACAAGGTTCCTAACGACGGGTGCACCGCCGTGTGGCCCGCAAGACGCAGGCCTTCCCAGATGGTCACCTGGTTTGCCGTGAGGACCGGCTTGCCGAGGCGCTGCTCGAGAGTACTCAGCGCGCCCAGCGTCCTCATGGCCGTGTCGGGGATGAGCAGGGCTTCGGCGTCCGGGTGGTCGTTCTCCACCGCGAGTTCCACCACGGATTCGGGGCTGAGCTGACCGACCTCGGCGGCGGTGTCGATGCCCGCGCTCGACATCGACAGCACCTCGATGCCGGCGGCGGCGAGGAATTCGACGAACAGCTTCGCGACGTCCTCCGGGTAGCTCGCGGCCACCGCGACCCGGGTGATCCCCAGTGCGTGGAGGGCGTTGACGAACGCGAAACTGGTGCTGGACGTGGGCACACCGGTGGCCGCGGCGAGCGTCTCGGCCTGCTGCTTCGCGCCGTCGGGGCCGTAGACGAAGCTGCCCGACGTGCACGCCCACACGACGGCGTCCGGCTTCTCGTCGGCGAGCAGCGCGGCACCGCCTGCGAGCTTCTCGGGGCTGCCGAGGTCGAGCAGTTCGGGCACGGCGTGCAGGTCGGTGCCGTAGATGTGCACGACCGGCAGATCCACGCCGAGCATTTCCGCGGCGAAGGGGTAGTCGTCTTCGGCGGCGTGGTCGGGGTAGATGAATCCCACCGTGGGGGTCGGCGTGCTCGTCATGCGTTCTCCTCGTTCCGTGTCGTGAAGGAGTTGGGTCGTGAGGTGTGTCAGAAGACGTTGCGGAGCCACTTGCCGGGCCCCGTCATGGGGAGTTTCATCCGGCCCAGACAGGCCCAGATCGTGAGCTGGTTGGCGGTGAGGACCGGTTTGCCGAGTTCCTGCTCGAGCGGGGCGATGACGTCGTAGGTCGGCAGGTTGGTACAGCTGACGAAGATCGCCTCCGACCGTGGGTCGTCCGCCGCGATGATCCGCTCGGCGATCGTGCGGTAGTTGACCTTCCAGATGCCGCCGCCGAGCCCGAGGTGATCGGAACGCACCACCTCGGTGCCGGCCTCGTTCAGGAACGCGTGCAACCGTTCGGTCAGCGGGGCGTCGTACGGCGTGATCACCGACAACCTGCTCAGCTCGAGGTGTTCGATCGCCTCGACCAGCGCCCCGGACGTGGTGATCGCGTGCAGGGCGCCGGCCTCGCAGATCGCGTCGCACAGCGTCCGCTCGTATTCGAGGCCCTTGATGAAACTTCCCGACGTGCACAGATACGCCACGACCTCGGGCTCGACGTGCAGGACGTCACGCGTCGCCGCCATGAGGTGTCTTCGCTCGGAGACGAGTTCGGCCATCTCCAGGCTGACGGGCACGGGTTCGTACGGCGTGCGCGCCAGATGCAGGCTCACCTCGAGGGGAGCCCAACGCCACAGTTCGCGTTCGAGCGCCAGGTCGAACGGGGCGATGATGCCTATTCCCCGTTGCGCGATCGGCCCTTCGAATTCGGGAATGTTCAGTTCCAACACCAGGCCTCACCTTCGATTCGGCCGCGCCCGAGCATTTTCAGATTGTTGACAATCATACGAGTTACTCTTACGGTGTCAACGTGAGTCGGAACCCGATCGTCGCGGTGCTACATGCCCACGTTCTGCCGAGCGACGAACTCATGGCACCGGTCGCGTCCCGTGCCGAAGTTCGCTACACCGGCAAGGCGGGGCTGAGCGACGCCCTCGACGGCGCGGACGTGCTGTTCCTCTACGACTTCCTCACCGATGCGGTGCCCGGAGCGTGGCATGCCGCCGGTTCCCTGCAGTGGCTGCACATCGCCGCGGCCGGCGTCGATCCCGTCATGTTCCCCGAGGCCCGCGACAGCGACGTCACGATCACCAACTCCCGCGGCGTGTTCGACGGCGCGATCGCCGAATACGTGCTCGCCCAGATCCTCTCCTTCGCGAAGGATCTGCCGGGTTCGCTGCGACTGCAGCAGTCCCACACGTGGCAGCACCGCGAATCCGAACGAATCGCGGGCCGCACCGCCCTGATCGTCGGCACCGGACCCATCGGCCGCGCCATCGCTCGGCTTCTCCGCGCCGCGGGGATGAAGGTCAGCGGATCGGGTCGCACCGCCCGGGGTGCCGATCCCGACTTCGGGACGGTCACCGCCACCGAAGATCTGCCGCAGCAACTCGCCGTCGCCGATTACGTGATCGCGGTGGCCCCGCTCACCGAGCAGACCCGCCACCTGTTCCGCGATACGACGTTCGCCGCGATGAAGCCGGGCGCCCGGTTCGTCAACGTCGGACGGGGTGAGCTCGTGCGCACCGACGACCTCGTCGCCGCACTGCGGGCAGGAACGATCGCGGGCGCCGCGCTCGACGTGTTCGACACGGAACCGCTCCCCGCGGACCATCCGCTCTGGGACATGCCGAACGTGTCGATCACGCCCCACAATTCCGGCGACTTCGCCGGCTGGCGCGACGACCTCGTCACCGTGTTCACCGACAATTTCGAACGCTGGGTGACGGGGTACCCGCTCGAGAACGTAGTTGACAAGCACCTCGGGTACGTACCGAGCCGATGATGACAGGGCCCGAACGTCCAGGCTGAAGGAGTTCTCATGAATCCCACCGACATGACCGCCGTCGAACTGGTCACGGCCTACTCGTCCGGAGAACTTTCGCCGGTGGAAGCCACGCAGGCGATGCTCGACGCCATCACCGAGCGTGATCGCGACATCAACTCCTACTGCCTCGTCGACGAGGAGCGGGCGCTCGCGCAGGCCCGCAAGTCCGAGGAGCGCTGGAACACCGGCTACTCCAAGGGACTGCTCGACGGCGTCCCGATCTCCATCAAGGACATCTTCCTCACCGACGGCTGGCCGACGCTCCGCGGATCGCAGGCCGTCGACGAGGACCAGCCGTGGGACGTCGACAGTCCCGTGGCCGCCCGGCTGCGCGAGGACGGGATGGTGTTCCTCGGCAAGACCACGACCCCCGAGATCGCGTGGAAGGCCGTCACCGACAGCGCCTTGTGCGGCATCACGCGCAACCCCGCCGACCCGACCAAGACGGCCGGTGGTTCGTCGGGCGGCAGTGCCGCGGCGGTCGCGGCGGGTCTCGGCCCCTGCTCCGTCGGCACCGACGGCGGCGGCAGTGTGCGGATCCCCGCGTCGTTCTGCGGCGTCGTCGGTTTCAAGCCCACCCACGGTCGGATCCCCCTGTTCCCGGCGAGCCCCTTCGGGCCGCTGGCGCATGCCGGCCCGATCACCCGCACAGTCGAGGACGCGGCGCTGCTGATGGACATCCTGGCGCTGCCCGACCCGCGCGACCCCACGTCGCTCGCCCCGTTCCCGACCACCTTCCGCGGCGAGATCGGCCGCGACGTGGTCGGACTCGGCGTCGCGTACTCCCCCACGCTCGGCTACGTGACCGTCGATCCGGAGGTCCGGGCGATCGTCGACCGGGCGGTGCAGGCGATCGACGCCGCGGGTCTGCCGGTCACCGCCGCCGACCCCGGGTTCGGCGATCCGATCGACGCCTTCGAACTGCTGTGGGCGGCCGGGGCCGCGGCCATGCTGAAGAACTTCCCGGACGGGGCACGCGACAAGGTCGACCCGGGCCTCGGCAAGGTCTGGGAACGGGGCGAGAAGTTCAGCGCGGTCGACTATCTCGACGCTCGCGCGGTCGCCGCGGACATCGGCATCACGATGGGAAAATTCCATCTGATGCACAACGTCCTGCTCACACCGACCGTCCCCATTCCGGCTTTCGAGGCGGGGTACGACGTGCCGCCGGGCAGCGACCTCACCGGCTGGCCGCAGTGGACGCCGTTCACGTACCCGTTCAACCTGACGCAGCAACCGGCGATCAGCATCCCGGTCGGTCGCACCGCGGCGGGTCTGCCGGTGGGCCTGCAGATCATCGGCCCCCGGCATTCGGACGACCTCGTGCTCGCGGTCGCGCGCTACGCGGAGCACGTCCTCGGCTAGGTCGGCCGAAAAGCACACGATTCGCGCCGCATCCGAGGATGATCAGGGTGAGGCCCGGTGCTGCGAACGTCTGCTCTGCTGCCGGGTGACGGTTGCCTGACAGGAGTTTTCGGGGTCGGGGAGAGTAGATGACAGCAGTGCCGGTGTCCGGGGTCCCGCCGCATTCGCCGCAGGACGGGGGTCCGTTCGCCCCGGGCATGCTCGTCGCCACTCGATACACACTCCTCGGACGATTCGCCGGACCCGGCTGGGTGCAGTGGTGGCACGCGCACGACACCGAACTGTGCAGGGACGTCTCGCTCAGCCTCGTCGACGCCGCCCATCTCCGCGCCACCGACACCCGTCCGGATCCGGTTTCCCGGTTCTGCCGGAACACCACGGGGACCAGCTTCAGCCACGAGGGGCGGATCGCGCAGGTCTACGACATCGCGGCGGTCGGCGACCGGATCGCCGTGGTCGCGGAATGGACGCCCGGATGGCGTGTCGCGGATGTCGCGCGCACGGTTCCGCGGCCGTTGGACGCTGCGCGCATCGTGCGCGACCTCGCCGCCGCCACCGCGGACGCACATCATTTCGGCGCCCGCATCTCGCTCGATCATCCCAACCGGGTGCGGATCTCCCGGGAGGGGCTCGCGGTCCTCGCCTTCCCCGCCACCCTTGCCGACGACAGCACGGCCGACGACGTCGCCGGCCTCGGCGCGCTGCTGTACGCGTTGTTGCTCGGCACGTGGCCGCTGCCTTCGTCCGGCGAGACCCTCGCGGCCGGACTTCCCCCGGCCGGCCGTCGGGGTGACGGTTCCGTCGTCCCGCCGCATCGGGTGCGACCCACGATTCCCCGGCGGCTGTCCGACGTGGCCGTGAACGCCCTGACCCGGCAACCCGGAATGGACACCGCGCAGGCGGTGGTCGACGCCCTCGACCGGATGCTGGCCGACGCGCGGGCTCGGTCGGCTCCCGCGTTCGCCCCGAAGAAGAAGGTCCGCCCGAAGCCCGACGACCGGTCGGCCCGACCGAGGACGCCGCTTCCCGCGATGAGCGCCGCGCTCGCCGTGGTCGTCGCCCTCGGCGCCGCCGGGTGGGCGATCGGCACCGCGTTCACCGCGTCGGACGCCCCGCCCGCGGCCGTCGCGGACAGCACGCTCAGCGAGATCGCGCCCGCACCGGAACCCGACCCGACACCGCTGATCCCGTCGTCCGCGACCGTCTACTCTCCCCAGCACTTCCCGGACAACGGGACGAGGGCGTCGCTCGCGGTCGACGCGAACCCGGCAACGTTCTGGGCCACCGACCGCTACCCGCAGCAATTGCCGCCGACGAAGGGCGGCGTGGGTCTGATCGTGTCGTTCCCCGAGCCCGTCGATCTGCGGACCGTCTGGATCGAATCACCGACGCCGGGCACCAGGGTCGAGATCCGGACCGCGCCCGCCGCCTGGGCCAACATCGGCCACACCCAGTTGCTCGGCGCCGCCACGCTCGCGCCCGGAGTCACCCGGATCGCCGCCCGGACGCCCGCACCCACCACCCGCGTCCTCGTGTGGATCTCGGGCCTGTCCCCGGTCGAATCCGGATTCCAGTCGAGCCTGGCGGAGATCGGGTTCCTGGGCGGCGGCGCATGAGTCGCGACATCTTCGGCCCCACCCAGCCGAACACGGGCAGCACCGCGCGCGACCACCTCGCGAACGAGCGCACCTACCTCGCGTGGCATCGCACCGGCATCAGTGTCGCCGCACTCGGTGTGGCGGTGGCGAAGTTCGCCCCGCACCGCGGCGACCACGCCATTGCCGCCGGATTCATCCTGATCGGCGCGGGCCTGCTGGTATCCGCCTACGGCACCTACCGATACCGGGTCATCAGCAGGCAGATCGAATCCGGGGTATTCGCGCCGGCGACGTTCGCCGCCGTCGTCACCTCCAGCGTCGTCACACTGCTCGCGCTCCTCGCCGTGCTGGTTCTACTCTGACCCCGACACGGCCTCGACGCAGCGGAATCCGATGTGGCTCATCCCGGTGTCGACCATCTGCGGCCGCCGCGCCGCGGGCCGGTACCGGCGGCAGTAGGTGTCGGCGCAGAGGAACGATCCACCCTTGATCACCCGCCGCGGAACCCGGAACTGGGGTTGGCGCGGGTCGAAGCTCTCCGCCATGCCGGGTCCACGCGGATTGCGCGGCGCACAGCACGACTCCGCGGCGTCGTCGTGCCGATCGGCGTACCAGTCGTCGGTCCACTCCCACACGTTTCCCGCCATGTCGAACAGACCGTAGTCGTTGGGCCGATAGCTACCGACCGCGGTCGTGGTGCCGTACCCGGAGTCGGCGCGCCACGGGAAGTCCCCGTGCCAGTAGTTCGCCGGCGGCGGGGACTCGGCGTCCGGGGTGTCGCCCCAGGTGAATTCGGCCTGGTCGAGACCGCCGCGCGCCGCGGCCTCCCACTGTGCCTCGGTGGGGAGGGACCGTCCGGCCCACTGTGCGTACGCGGCCGCGTCCTCGTGGGCGACGTGGACGACGGGATGCCGTTCGCGGCCGGCGATCGTCGACGCCGGCCCGGTGGGGTGCTGCCAGGACGCGCCGACCGTCCAGGTCCACCACTGGCTCAGGTGACGGAGATCGACCGGTCCGCGAGTGGGGGTGAACACCATCGATCCGGGTTGCAGATTCTCCGCAGGCGCCCCGGGAAAGTCGGCGGGGTCCAGTGGACGCTCGGCGACCGTGACGTAACCGGTGTCGTGGACGAACGTCGTGAACTGTTCGTTGGTGACCGGGTACGCCTCGATCGCGAACGTGTCGACCGCCACCCGATGCGCCGGACCCTCTTCCGGATAGTGCCGATCCGAGCCCATGGTGAACGTCTGGGCGGGAATGCGACGGACGTCGGAAACGGTCACGGTGTCCACGA
Source organism: Rhodococcus sp. NPDC057529 (assembly GCF_042802055.1). Taxonomy (NCBI): domain Bacteria; kingdom Bacillati; phylum Actinomycetota; class Actinomycetes; order Mycobacteriales; family Nocardiaceae; genus Rhodococcus; species Rhodococcus sp. NPDC057529. The sequence goes on along the minus strand of NZ_JBHVEY010000001.1, from coordinate 223,990 downwards.
AGTCTCCCCTTCCGACTGCTCAGGTGACGGCCGGCGAGAAGACGCTCGTCCAATCGTTCTTCATGCTTACCACGGTCCAGTTGTTCGCTCGTGCCTCTTCGAGGGCCTGCTCGGCGCCGGCGACGTAGTCGAATTCGCGATCGGCGTCGTCGTGCAGGATCAGCACCCGCAGTGACGGGCGGTCGGGTAGCCCGGAGAACGCCAGCATCGGCAGGTCGCCGTTGGAGTTGCCGACCGACAGGATCGGCCGACGCCCGATCCTGCTCCAGATCCGGACCGGTTTCTCCGGTCCGTCGTCGAAGAAGTCCATCGCAGCCTTGTAGAGCAGCTCCGTTCGGCCCTCCTCGGCGCTGTAGGTCAAGCCGAGTGCGCTGCCGATGATCCGTTCCGGCGGCACCCCGTAGAGCTGCCCGGCGATCGGGCGCATGAAGTCCCGGTCACCGCCGGACGCGATGTAGATCGTGAATTCGTTCGCCTCCAGGTAGCGCAGCAGTTCGACCATCGGTGCGTATCCGCAGCCCCGGTACGGGCGACCGAGCGTCGGATGGTCCGCCCCGTCGAAGAATGCGGTGACGCGGGCGTCGTAGTCCTCGACGCTGACCTCGTCGAACGCCCGGGTGATCGCACCCATCAGCAGCTTCAGATCCGCGTCGTCGCCGTGATAGTGCTTGACCATCGCGGCGCCGAGCCATGTCAGGTCGTGCTCGTGCGCGGCCTTCCAGGGCTGCGTCTGCTGCAGATCGGGATCGGCAGCGGCCATCTCGGCCAAGCGCCGGATCGTGAAGTCGAGTTGGATCGGCATCGGCTTCTCGCACCACAGTGTGCCGTCGTTGTCGAAGACGGCGACCCGGTCCGCAGGCTCGACGAAGTCCGGACCCCGCGCCGTCACCCGTCCGACGAAGTCCTCGATCGCGGACCGCGTCGATCCGTCCGCCCAGGAACCACCCAGTCCGGCACCCATCCCGGTCAGTCCTTCGACAGGAAGGCGTGCAGCTTCGCCACCGCGTGGTCGATCGTGAAGCTCGCCGGCTCCTGTCGCGGAGGAAACTCCTTGAACGTCTCGAGGAATTGCGTCGTGATGACCGTTCCGTAGATCGCGATGTAGTCGTGGTCGAGGAACCAGTCCCAGTAGGTGTTCGACGTGATGTCGGCCCGCTCGAACGGGTCGGTGCGCAGGTTGAACAGTTTCGGTAGCCGCAGTGGGGTGAACGGCTCCGCCCACAGTCCGAGGGTGCCCTGCGCCCGCTGCTCCATGAACACGATCTTCCAATTGTCGAACCGGATGCCCAGCACATCGCAGTCGTCGGAGAAATAGACCATCCCCCGCCGCGGGGACTTCTCGACCTCACCGGTGAGATACGGGAGCAGGTTGTAGCCGTCGATGTGCGCCTTGAACGTCTTGTCGCCGGCCTCGTGACCGGTCTTCAGTTGCTCGACGACCTCGGGTGCACCCGCGGCGGCGAGGAAGGTGGGCAGCCAGTCGTGGTGCTGAACGATCTCGTTGGAGACCACGCCGGCGGGAATCTTGCCCGGCCATCGGATCACTTCCGGGACGCGGAATGCGCCCTCCCAGTTGGTGTCCTTCTCACTGCGGAACGGGGTGGTCGCGCCGTCCGGCCACGTGTTCGCGTGCGGGCCGTTGTCGGTGCTGTAGATGACGATGGTGTTCTCGGCAAGACCCAGTTCGTCGACGGCGTCGAGCAACTGGCCGACATGCTTGTCGTGATCGACCATCGTGTCGTGGTACGGCGACTGCCAGTGCCCGGCCTGCCCGACGCTCTCCGGTTTGGTGTGGGTCCGCAGGTGCATGTGCGTCGTGTTCATCCACACGAAGAACGGGGTGTCCGCTTCCTTCTGCCGCGTGATGAAGTCGATTGCCGCGGAAACCGTCTCGTCGTCGATGGTCTCCATGCGCTTCTTGGTCAGCGGCCCCGTGTCCTCGATACGCTGCTTCCCGAACGGCCCGTACCGCGGATCGACCTCGCCGGCATCTTCCTCGGTGGCCCAGCAGTGGAGGACGCCGCGCGGCATCATCACCTCGTGCAGTTTGGGATAGTCCTGCGCGCTGGGATAGTCCGGCAGTTCGGGTTCTTCCTCGGCGTTGAGGTGATAGAGGTTGCCGAAGAACTCGTCGAAACCGTGGACGGTCGGCAGATATTTGTTCAGGTCGCCGAGATGGTTCTTCCCGAACTGCCCGGTGGCGTATCCGAGGGGCTTGAGCAGCTCGGCGATGGTGGGGTCCTCCGGGGACAATCCGACGTCGACTCCCGGGATTCCCACCTTGCTCATGCCGGTCCGGTACACGCTCTGCCCGGTGATGAACGACGCGCGGCCCGCCGTGCAGCTCTGTTCCCCGTAGGAATCGGTGAACCTCATCCCCTCGTCGGCGAGGCGGTCGATGTTCGGTGTGCGGTAGCCCATCAGCCCGTCGCTGTAGCAGCTGAGATTGGTGATACCGATGTCGTCGCCCCAGATGACCAGAATGTTGGGTTTCGCGTCCGTCATCTGTCTCTCCTCGCAGCATCGGGGGAATCGCAATCCTGACGATGCTCGCGGGACGTCCCGGCCACATCACCCGCACCGGGTGAGAACCTCCTGCCGCCGACCGGCGTCAGTCCGGCGGCACCGACGCCGGTCGGTCCACGGTGAGGATGTACACGCTGATCACCATCACCCACGCCGGAAACACCAGCGTCACCCAGAGACTGAAGCTGACGACCACCAGGAGCGTGAGTGACAGCACGTAGGTGGCGACGGCCAGCCATCGCGGCATCAGCCCGGTGCGGAGCCAGATGGTCCCCAGCGAGATCATGAACACCCCGGCCATGCGAACTCCGTAGACGTTGTTCATATGCAACATCACCTCCCGACCGAAGTAGACGAGGTCGTTCTGCGGAGCGTTGGGCAGCCGGGATATGGCGAGCATTCCACCGGCGAGTGCCATCGACACGAAGGTCGTCGAGAGGAACAACAGCCCGCTGCCCAGGAAGACGGTCGAGAAGAATCGGTCTTCGAGGTCTCCGAGCCGGTCGCGAACGACGCCGATGAACCACAGGAACGCGATGCCCGCGAAGGGTGCGAGGACCAGGGCCGCCGTGATCTGAGTCTGGTGACTCACCCACGGGGTGCCCGCGGCGCCCGGCAGTGCGCTGCGCAGCAGGACGATGCTGGAGGCGAACAGGACGCCGAAGACGACGCCGGCGACGGCTGCGGCCCGTGGGGTCCGCAGCCGGTGGTACTCGGCATCGCCCCGTGTGCCGGCCATGAGATCAGTCTTCGCCGAGGTCGCGCTCCGGGGCAACAGGGACTATCCGGAAGCCTCCAGTGTCGCTTTGAGAACGGTGACGTCCAGCGTCGCCGCGAGATCGGCGATCGTCACACCCGACAGCGTGTTCCGCCACGCACGCTCGGCGTCGGCCATGACCTTCGCGATGCCGCAGGGGGTCGTGCACTGTTCCGGTGGCGCGGCGAGCAGCCCCTGCTGGCGGATCTCGGTGCACCGAAATGCCGGCGCATCGCCGTCGACCGCCTGCACGACGTCGAGCACCGTGATGTCGCCGGGGGCGCGGGTGAGGACGTACCCGCCGTCGCGGCCCTCGGTCGGGTGGACGAGACCGGCCCGTGCCAGCGACTGCAGGTGCTTGGCGAGATAGGACTTCGACACGCCGTGCAGGTCTGCCAGCCGCGCGGTCGGCACCGGACCCTCGGCCTGGCTGAGCACGACGCAGCAATGGAGCGACCACTCCACACCACCGGAAATCTTCATGCTCACGACCCTATTTGCGCAACCATTCGTCCAGGGTGGTCGGGGCGATCCAGGCGCCGGCGCCGGGTGTCGGCGTGATGGCCGCGTCGTCGAGTTGCGCACCGAAGTAGCCGGCGGCGGGATCGGTCGTCACGGACCGCTTGTCGCCGGTCGACGCGAACAGCCGGCGCACCAGTTCGTCGATGCCCAGCGGCTCGGGACCGGCGATCTCGACGGTGCCGTTCAAGGGGGCGCCGGCGGCGACCTCCGCCACCCGGGACACGACGTCACGCGAGGCGATGGGCTGCAGGTGCGCCGGCGTCGCGTGCACCGTCTCGCCGACGGTCCCGGCGTCGGCGATGCCCGCGATGAACTCGAAGAACTGGGTCGATCGCACGATCGAGTAGGGCACCGGGCCGGCCTTGACCACGTCTTCCTGCGCGACCTTGGCCCGCATGTATCCCGAGTCGGGAAGCCGGTCGGCGCCGACGATGGACAGGACCACATGGTGCCTCACACCGGCGGCCTCCTCGGCGGCGAGCATGTGCTTCGTCGAGTCCCGGAAGAACGCCAGGACGTCGTCGTCCGCCCACGACGGCGAGTTGGTCAGGTCCACCACCGCGTCGGCTCCCGCGACAGCCTCCGCGACACCCTTGCCGGTGGTCGTGTCGATTCCGTCGCCGCGGCCGAGTGCCACGACGTCGTGCCCGGTCTCGCCGAGCGTGGCCGCGACCTGCCGTCCGATCAGTCCGTTCCCGAAAATGACGATCTTCACGTCTTCACTCCTTTACTCGGATAAGTCATATCCAAGTTTACTCCGACAAGTGTTGTCCGAGTCAAGACCCGTGTCACGCCGATTCCGGCCGCACCACGACGGGGACGCCCTCGTACGGCGCGAGGGTGATCGGAAAACTGTGCAGCTCGTCCACGGCGCCGATCTGTTCGTCGGTGAACAGATCGACCGCAGGCGAGCCCGCCGGCAGGAACTGCGACTGGACGGTCGCGGCGATCTCCTCGGACGTGAAGTTGAGGACCGTGACCTCCAAACTGGCGTCTGCCAGTTCGTGGACCATCACGAGCAGCCCCTTGTGCGACACGGTCGGCACGTCGAGCTGGACGGCGGTGGCGATGCCGAATCGGTTCCGGACGTCGATGATGCGGGCCAGCCGGCGCGCGAAGGACGTCGGATCCTGCAGTTGCACAGGCAGACTCCCGTACAGACTGTGTCCGCGGGGAATGCCCGACTCCGACCGCTCGGCGTCCGGGTTGACGCCCATCAGGTCGTGCGCACCCCGGTTGATCCAGCGGGTGTCCCCCTCGGCGAGGAGATCGGCGACATCCTCCGAGGGCACGGGAAGCAACCCGCACAGGTCCCAGCCCGACAGGGCGAACACTCCCGGCTGGAGTGCGTTGAACATCGCCAGCAGCAGGTGGGCCTGCTTGACGGTGTCGATGTCGGCGGCGTCCATCCGGTCGAGGTCGCGGATGCCCAGCGCGGCGGTGATGACACTGGCTGTCGTGCAGGCGATCCCGTTCGTGGTGAACGTGCGGTTGTACGGCGCCCACCGCCCGGTGAGCCGCTCGCACAGGTCCTTGCGGATGCGGTCACCGAGGTCCGACCCGGTGACGGACTCGCCGCCGTAGTCGAACTCGTCGTCCTTGTGCAACGTCGCGAAATGGACCAGCTCGAACGTCAGCTCGTCGTGGTTCTGCAGAGCATGGACGAGCGAAGCCGCGTCGACGCCGTGATCGCGGGCGAGGTTCATCGTCAACCGGAGAAACTCGGTGTTCCCCATGACCAGCGCATGGTGGTAGGCGGGGCGATTGATGAAGTCGTACGACAGGTCGGCGCCGGTCGTGCCCATCGCCTTGATGTCGTCGATGGTGAGGTTCAACTCCTGGAACGTGAATCCGCCCATCTTCCGCACGATGCTGGCGATGAGGTGATTCGCCGCCTCCGACAGCGGGTGCCCCTCCGACCAGCCGGGAAGGCCCTCGGTGCGGCGTTCCACCCCGAGGAAACCGTTGGCGTCCAGGCGGAGCGCCCCTGCGCCGAGGTCCGCGATGGAATGGCATGCGTCGCCGATGACGAGGCGCATGCCCGCGAACGACGGATCGAGCCAGTTGATCGACGGCTGCCCCGCCTTGAAATAGTGCAGATACACCCACCTGCGCTCGACGCCGTCCACCCCCATCACCGCAGGTGTGACACTCCAGTTGGTCTCCTTCACCCCGAGTTCGTAGAAGATGACCCGCTGGAGTTGCCCGATGATGTACCCGGCGCGGGCGAGTTGCGCCTCGGTGTCGGCGTCGATGTTCACCGCGTCCCGGCCTTCCGGCACGCGGGGAAGCAGATGCCAGTCCTGCTGTTCGATCTCCACCATGTGATAGATGCCCGGATAGTCGGCGTGCGCCATCTCGGCGAGCCGGAAGTCGGCGCCCTTACCTGTGTGACCGGGGACGATGTCGTCGATGACGATGCCGTCGTACGCTGCGGCGACGACGCAGAGCTTGCGGAACTCCTCCTCCGTCCCGAACGCCGAGTCGATCTGCATGCTGATGCGGTCGAAGTGGCCGTCCACCGAGGGCGTGGCCCGCCAGCCGTCGATCCCACCGGCCTGCTTCACCGGCCCCGTGTGCACCGCCGTCACCCCGATCTCGGAGAACGCCTGCCACAGCGATTCGTCGCCGAGCGAACTCAGGAAACTCGCGCCCGGCGCCGTGATGATCGAGATCGGGTACGCCGTGAACCACACCGAACCCCGCTCCACCGCGGCCCGCGGATTGGGGTCGGCATACGGGTTCTGCCACATGCTGCCTTTGCCGGACAACTGCTCCGCGATCAACTTCGCGTCGTGCAGGATCGACTGGTTGATCAGCCACTCCACATACTTCGGGTTGTCCGGCACCGGTTCACCCGACTGCGCATCCACCCTGGCCGCGCGGCGCACCGACGGTCTCAACGGCCGCGGGCGCGCCGGGTAGAACTGCTCGTCGTAGCTGATCTCGCTGGGCTCGTGATGGATCTCGGGGTTCATGGTCCTCCGTCGTCATCTCGTCGACTCCGCCGCACCGGTCGGCTACCCGTCCACCGTCCCACGGAAACGACCGCCCGGCACGTTGTTGATTGTTTCCACGCGTGACCCCCACGTGAGTGAGAAAGTGTGCTCGGGCACTCTTTCCCACTCACGTGGTGGTCACGATTCCCGCAACCGGGCGGTGCTGGCGCGCACGACCAGTGACGTCTTCATCAACGATCGCGTGCGGGTGCCGCCACCCAGTCGATCGAGCAGGATCGTCGCGGCCGCGCGCCCCTTCTCGACGATCGGCTGATGAATCGTGCTGAGACCGAGAAGTTCTGCGACGGGCGCGTCGTCGAAACCGATGACGGACATGTCGTCCGGGACCGACAGCCCGCGCTCGCGCAGCACCTGCCACGCCGCCACCGCGTGCACGTCGGACGTCGCCACGAGCGCGGTGGGCCGTGCGGCGTCGAGCAGGATCCGGGTGGCCTCGGCACCGGAGTCGCTGTCGATGTTGCCCGCCACCACGATGGACAGGTCCTCCACCGGGAGGTGATGGTCGCGGGCCGCGTCGAAATAGCCGGCGAGGCGTTCGCGTGCGTTGCGCTCGGTCGCCGCACCGACATCGTCCGCCGTGACCATCCTGCAGTCGGAATCCTGGCCGAGTTTGTCGACGATGATCCCGATGCGCCGGTGGCCCAGCTTCAGGATGTGGTCCATCTGGAGATAGGCGCCGTTCCGGTCGTCGATGGCCACGAAAGGCAGTCCCGCGCTCCTGGGCGAATCGACGACGACGGCCGGGATACCCCGCGCGATGATCGCCTCGACCAGCGGATGCCCGTCCGGGACGTTGTGGATGACCACACCGTCCACTAGTCCACGCAGGACCAGCGAGTTCGGGGGTGAATCCGCGGCGCCACCGCGCGAGGCCGGGAACAGGGTGAGGGCGATGTCGGCGGAGTTCCCGATCTCCGCGATGCCCTTCATCAGCAGGGTCACGGACGGATCCTCCAGCGCTTGCACCGGGGAGTCGGGCACGATCACGCCGACTGCGCCGATCCGTCCCGACCGCAGGCTGCTCCCGGCGATGTTCGGCCCGGCGTAGCCGAGGTCCGCGGCCACGGAGTAGATACGTTCCCGTTGTGTCGCAGAGACCTTCGACGATTTGCTGAATGCGTAGGAGACCGTGGCGACCGACACTCCGGCCGCCTTCGCGACGTCTTTCATCGTGACCACGTGGTACTCCCTCGTCGGCGTTCATCGGCCACGACCGGCCGTTGCACACCGAAGCGCACCAGGTGGCGAAGCCCGATCCTAGTCCGCGGTCGGGCGCTCCCCGGCACTCCCCTCGACATCACCCATTGACAGCACTCCAGCCGGTGATACGATTCACCACCATAAGTTAATCGTTTCACCATTTCGGTTTCACCATCCATGGGAGCACTCATGACCAAGGTCCTCTACCTCTACGGCGGCTGGCCCGGCCACCATCCGTACGACATCGCCGCGTGGGCACGCGAATTGTTCTCCGAGCTGAACTACCAGGTCGAGGAGTCGCAGGACATCTTCACCCTCGACCGCGACCTCACCGGATACGACCTGATCGTGCTCGGCTGGAACAACGCGCTCACCACCGAAGACCTGAGCGATTCGCAGGAGAAGAACCTGCTCGACGCCGTCGCCGCCGGAACCGGGGTCGCGGCGTGGCACGGCGCCGCGGCCGCGTTCCGGGCGAGCCTGAAGTACCACTTCCTCCTCGGCGGCGACTTCGTCGAGCACCCTGCGGGAGAAGCTTTCCCGCAGCCGTACAAGGTGAGCATCACCGACCGCGAGCACGAGGTGACCGCCGGGGTCGAGGACTTCGCCGTCGCGTCCGAGCAGTACTACATGCACGTCGACCCGAACAACCGGGTCCTCGCGGAAACTGAGTTCAGCGGCGAGCATCTGCCCTGGTTGGAGGGGCTGCGCAGCCCGGTGGCGTGGGTGCGGCAGTGGGGCGCCGGCCGCGTCTTCTACCACTCGATCGGCCACACCCCGGAAGACCTGTCGGAGCCGAACGTGCGCCGGCTGACCAAGCAGGGACTGCGCTACGCCGCCCGCGTAGCGAACTGACACGGCAAGGAGACACGATCATGGCGAAATTGACCGGCGGGCAGGTGGTCGCCCAGGTCCTGAAGCAGTACGGCGTCGAGTACGTCACCGGCATTCCCGGCCACGGCATCTGGTCGCTCACCGATGCGTTCCTGGAGAAGGGATCCGAGATCCCGTTCATCCAGGTCTACCACGAGCAGAGCGCCACACACCTCGCGGACGGGTACTACCGGGTGTCCGGTAAGCCGATGGCCGCGGTGGCGTCGATCGGGGCGGGCGCCGCGAATACCGTGCTCGGTCTCGCGACCGCGTACAGCGACTCGACGAGTCTGCTGTGTATCACCGGCGGGCCGCCCACCCACATGCGCGGGCGCGGTCTGCTCCAGGAACTCGAGCGGCACACCGACAACGGATTTCCGCAGGTCACCGACGCGGTGTCGAAGCGCAGCTGGGTCGCCACCCGCGTGGAGGAACTGCCGTTCATCATGCACCGCGCGTTCAGCACCATGCTGACCGGCCGCCCCGGACCGGCGCACATCGAGGTGCCGATGGACGTGCAGGCCGAAGCCGCCGACGTGAACCTGCACGACCTCGCGCGACGGCTGCCGGTCGGCCTGCAGCAGCCCGACCCGCTGGCGATCGACAAGGCCGTCGACGTGCTCCGTGACTCGCGCCGGCCGGTGATCGTCGTCGGTGGCGGCGCCATCACGTCCGACTCGGCCGACGAGGTGCTCGCCCTCGCCGAGGCGTGGCAGATCCCCGTGGTCACCACGTGGAACGGCAAGGGCGCATTCCCCGAGGACCACGCACTGTTCGCGGGCAGCGTCGGCCAGACCGGCACGATCGTCGGCAACGCCGTCGCCTCTCGCGCCGACGTGGTGATCTCCATCGGATGCCGGTTCACCGACTGGTCCTCCTCCAGCTACGCGCAGGGAGTGACGTTCTCGATCCCGCCGGCCAAGCTCATCCACATCGACATCGACCCGCACGAGATCGGCAAGAACTACCCGGCCGAGGTCGGCATCGTCGCCGACGCCAAGCCGACCGTCGCCGCGATCGTCTCCTCACTCCCCCGCAGCAGCGCCGACCGCTCCGAATACCTCGCCGAACTCGAACAGCTGAAGGCGGAGTGGGAGGCCAAGCTCGCGGGCCGACGCGACTCCGACCGGTTCCCGTTCACCTCGCAACGCCCCCTCGGCGGTCTGCGGTCGGTGATGGAACGGGACGGCATCATCGTCGCCGGCTCCGGCAACACCCAGGGCGCTGTGAAGCAGACGTTCCCGGTGTATCACCCGCGCACGCATCTCACCTCCGGCGGATTCTCGTCGATGGGCTGGGCCGTGCCCGCCGCGATCGGCGCCAAGCTCGCCGCCCCCGACCGTCAGGTCGCGTGTGTGCTCGGTGACGGCGACTTCCTCATGACGTCGCAGGAGATCGGTGTCTGCGTGCAGCACGACATTCCGGTCGTGTTCGTGGTCCAGGACAACGCCGGCTTCATGTCCATCCGGGGCGGCCAGCGCAAGCAGACCAGCCGGCACATCGGCACCGAATTCAACCGCCCCGACGGCACCCCGTACAGCCCCGATTTCAAGGCGCTCGGCCAGTCGTTCGGCCTCGAATCGTTCCGGGTGGACGACCCAGCCGACCTCGAGAGCACGTACCGGAAGGCCTTCGACTCGAAAGCGCCTGCCCTGATCGAGATCCCGACGGATCGTGACGCCGCCGGACCGTGGGTTCCCGGGTGGTGGGACTTCCCCGTCCCCGCGTACATCGACGACGAACGTCAGGACGAGTACTGGTCGACCCGAGCCAAGGAACAGCACCTGTGAGAACCTCGGGCCACGATCAGATCGACGCGTATTCACCGCTGCGCGAGGGCGCGGTGGTCGAGGTGGGCGACTCCGACACGGTCACGGCCGATGTCGTGGTCGTCGGGTCCGGGATGGGTGGTTCGACCCTGGCGTGGGCGCTCCGGGATCGGGACGTCGACGTCATGGTCGTCGAACGCGGCCGGTTCCTCCCCCGCGAGGTGGAGAATTCGCAGGCCGCGGAGATGTTCCTCGAGGGCCGGTACAAGACCGCCGAACCGTGGTTCGACGGCAGCAACGGTGAGCCGTTCCAGCCCGGGGTGTACTACTGGGTGGGCGGCAACACGAAGTTCTACGGCGGCAGCCTCCCCCGCTTCCGCGTCACGGATTTCGAGGAGACACAGCACTACGACGGCATCTCACCGAGGTGGCCGTTCCGCTACGCCGACCTCGAACCGTTCTACGCCGAGGCGGAGCGCCTCTACCAGGTGCACGGCAGCGACGGCGAGGATCCGACGGAACCGCCGCGGTCGTCTCCGTACCCGTTGCCGCCGCTGCCGCACGAGCCCACGATCGAGCGTTTCGCCTCCTCGCTGCGCAAGCAGGGTCTGCACCCGTTCCACACACCGAACGGCATGAACCTGACCACGCAGGAGCATCGCCGGCAGTCGACGGCGTCGGACGGCACCCCGTCGCAGACCGATCACAAGAGCGAAGCGGAGAACCGCGCACTGCGCCCCGCCCTCGAGTCGGAGCGGGTGCGCCTGCTCACCGAGGCGAAGGTGACTCGTCTGCTCACCGACGCGAAGGGCACGCGAATCGTCGCCGCGGAGGCCGAGTTCCGTGGCCGCACGATCCGGATCACCGCCAACCAGTTCGTCGTTTCGGCGGGCGCGGTCAACACCGCGGCGCTGCTGCTCCGCTCGGCCGACGAGCGGAACCCCGATGGCCTCGGCAACTCGTCGGGACTGCTGGGCCGGAACTACATGGTGCACAACAGCACGTTCTTCATGGGCGTCAACCCCTTCCGGACCAACACAACCGCGTGGCAGAAGACGCTGGGCATCAACGACTGGTACGTCGCCGGCCCGGACAACGAATTCCCGCTCGGCAATCTGCAGATGCTCGGCAAACTGCAGGCCGCGCACGTGAAGGGGGCACGGCCCTGGGCGCCGATGTGGGCGCTGAAGGCGGTGGTGGATCGCAGTCTCGACATCTACCTCACCACCGAGGACCTGCCGGCGCGCAGCAACCGGGTCCGCGTCGACGGCGACCGGATCATCGTCGACTGGACGCCCAACAACACTGCGCCGCACCGTGAACTGGTCCGCCGGGTCTCCGCGGCGGTCCGCAGGGCAGGGTATCCGATCATCCTCACCGAACGGATGGGGATCGCGACGAACTCGCACATGTGCGGAACCGCCGTCGCGGGGACCGATCCGGCGGCGAGTGTCCTCGACCCGAACTGCCGCAGTCACGACGTCGACAACCTGTGGGTCGTGGACGGATCGTTCTTCCCGTCGTCGGCGGCGCTCAACCCCGCACTGACCATCGCAGCCAACGCGCTGCGGGTGGCACCCCACATCGCCGTCGCGGCCGGGTGACACCGGACTGAACCCGTCAGGCTGCATTAGCGACTCAGGCCCGGATCCGGTTGATGAAACCGGCCCGGGCCTGAGTAGTTCTGCTGAAAGCAGCGGGTTCGATTACAGCTCGAGTCATCGGTGGTGCGGGCGTTGTCGGTGTTCGGGTAGCGGGATGGTGCCACGGCTGACAGGTGGGCGGGCGTTGCGTGACGCTCCCACACTCGAGCCCGGTCTTCGAGCGCACATGCTCTACGGGACGGCGAAGGTGCCGAACCCCGGGTGGACCAGTATCTGGTACCCGTCGGCAGGAGGATCTGCTCCGACGTCGGCGACCGCGGCGATCATGCCGCCGCCGGTGACGACCGTCGTGGGGGCGTATCGGCATCGATCCCCCGGTCCGGTGGACCCACTGAGGTCACGCTCCACAAGCCCGAGGACTGTCGTCCCGGCGACGCCTGTGGTCAGGTTCCTCCAATTCACCGACACGGGAACGCAGTATCTCGCGGTCGTCGCGGAACGCTCCGCCGCAAAGGTCACCACCCCGGATGCACCCGTCGTTGCCGACGGCGTGACGGTCGACAGTGGCGGCGGGTAGTCACAGGCCAACACGGTCAGCAACAAGCATCCTGCGACGAACCGCACCGGGACCTGGAACACCGTGGTCGTCGCCGCCGGGACCGGCGGCGTGTCCGCCACCGCCGAGGCGGACGAGCAGAGCGGGATCGTCACGACCGCCAATGACGCCGCGGCCCAGGCTACGAACAAACGACGAATCGCTACACGACGCACGGCGTCAGCCTCCCGTGTCAGGTCTATCCCGACCCTATGCAGTGTCACGCTACTCGCTCGGCGGCAGCGCGGACCTGGCAATGGCGATCGGGACAAACCCAGACACACTCGAGCCCGCGGGAATGGACTCCGATCACCGACCTGCCCGCAGCGCGCGATGACGCGAAAGACAGGGGTTCACGCCCGCCGCACCGGTCAGGTCCGTGCGTCCACGACGGCCGCGCCGATGCGGCCGGTTCCTCCGACGACGAGGATCTTCATTGCCGAAAACCTGGGTGTTGAAGACATTCCTGTGTTTCCAGCGGCGGCGGTGCCTGAAATATTCCGGGATCACGGGCCGCGGTTTCCCGCGCCGCACTCGCCACCAGTCCGGCGAGGACGGCGCCGGCGAGGACGACGTAGAAGGCCTGCAGGAGGCCGAACTGCTCGCCGAGCAGACCGAGGAGCGGCGGCCCGACGAGGAATGCCATGTACCCGAGCGTCGACACCGCGCTGACTCGCCGCGCAGAGTCCTCGTCCGATTCGGCGGCCGCGGACAGTGCAAGCGGAAAGCCCAGGGCGACACCGACACCCCACAACGCGCACCCGGCCGCGGCGAGTATCAGGTTCCCCGACAGGATGACCGTGAGGACCCCCGCCACCGCGAGCACGGCGGACCAGCGGACGGTCACGGCGCGGCCGTACCGGTCGACGACACGCCCGCCGAGTAGGCGGCCCGACGTCATCGCGGCCACGAACACGACGTAGAACGCGGCGCCGGTCGACGAGGCGACTCCGTAGCCGTCGACGATCCCGAGCGGCAGCCAGTCGTTGGCACTGCCCTCCGCGAACGCCATGCCGAGCGCGATCAGTCCGAGCAGGACGATCCGGGTGTCCCGCCAGACCGTCGTGTTCCCGGACGCGCTCGGCCTCGTGCGTGTGCGCGTGACGTCTCGCCCGGACGCCGGCGGAAGCAGCGCCACGACGCTTCCGCTCGCCACCAGGACGACGGCGGCGAGCACCCCGAGATGCACGGGCACCGGGACGTCGAGCAGTTCGGCGATCGCCCCGAGGCCGGCGCCGGCGAGTGTTCCGAGGCTGAATGCACCGTGCAGCGAGGGAAGGAAGCTGCGTCCCATGCGTTTCTCGATCGCGGCGCCTTCGACGTTGAGCGCCACCTCGCACATGCCGAATCCCGCGCCGGTGAACGCGAGTCCGAGACCGACCAGGGCTGCGATCGCGAAACCCGATCCGAGCCCGACGGTCAGGAGGCCGAGGCTCGCGATCGTGGCCGCGGCCGTGATGACGTGGCGGGCTCCTACGCGGGCAACGATCGGACCGGCGAGCAGCAGTCCGGCCATCGAACCGATCGACAGACCGAGAATGATCAGACCCATGTCGCCGGTGTCGACCCCCAGGGACGAGCGAATGGCCGGGGTGCGGGTCACCCAGGACGCGTAGGTGATCCCCGTTCCGACGAAGATGACGAAAGTTGCTGCTTTCCAGCCGCGCTCACCGCGCTTCAACGGCGGACTCTCGGTAGGCACAGCTGTCTCCTGTTCGTCTCGACGGAATGTGGTTAATCGTATCAACAGACAACGGTCCGGCACCTCGGGAGAGGTGCCGGACCGCGGGAGCCGGAGTGGCGGACGACCTACCCGGCCGCCACCTCGTGCCTGCTCGAGTCCGCCGCCGGCTTGTGGTAGCGCGGCACCAGGCGCATCAGCGCGGGACCGCCGACCGCGATCAGCGCGAGGAGGATGGCCGGCAGCAGCGGCATCCATTCGATACCGAGATTGTCGACGACGACGGTGATCGCGGCCGGTCCGACGAGCATGCCGACGTAGCCGATTGCGTTGACCAGTCCGATGTTCCGTCCCGCATTCTCAGGATCGCGTCGCCCGGCCGCCGACAGCATGAGCGGTGCCATGCAGGCCAGGCCGAGACCCAGCAGCACGAAACCGGTGAGTGCGAGCGGCGCCGAGCCGCCCAGCATCGCGAGAAGAGCACCGGCGGCACCGATGACACCGCTCGCGCCGACGATGAGGCGGGCACCGAAGTACTCGGCCAATTTGTCGCCGAACAACCGGCCGACGAACTGCGCACCCGAGTAGAGCGTCACGGCCGTCGCCGCCAGGCCGGCCGTGGTGCCGACCGCACGGCGAACGAATTCCTGGCCCCAGTCCAGGACCGCACCCTCGCTCAGCATCGAGCCGAGCAGGAGCACACCGAATCCGATCATCACGAGCAGCGTCGCCGTGGTGGCCGACCGCTTCCCCGGGTGGGCGGGGTCGGCAGCGCCGGGAATCTCGTCCCGCTCCGGGGGCAGCAACTCGTCGAGGGAGAGGAGCCACTTGCCGAAGACGAAACCGAGCACGGACAACACGACGCCGATCGAGATGTAGGCGACGGCGGGGCTGTCGGTGAAGTGCCGGGCCAGCGCACTGCCGACGAGACCCAGTACGAAGCCACCCGCCGGGTAGGCCGCATGGAACGCCGACATGATGGGTCGCCCGTAGTACCGCTCGACCTGCACACCGTGGGTGTTGAACGCCGTGTCGAAGGCGCCGCGGAGCAGCCCGATGAGCACGCCGATCACCATCGCCCCGATCAGCCCGTCGAGGAACGCGAGGGGGATGTAACAGAGCGGGTAGATCACCATCGTGGGCATGGCCGTGTTTCGCGGACCGTAGCGATCGATGAACGGGCCGATGGCGAAGCACCCGACGGCGGCGCCGATGCCGATCGACAGCGCGAGGAGGCCGAACTGCGAGTCGCCGCCGTCGCCTTCCCATCCGAGGTGACTACGCAACGAGGTGGTGCTCGTCGACCACATCAACATCACGGCGCCCAACTGGAAGAAGCCGAAGAATGTTGCGATTCGCGCCTTTCGCACGCGTGTATGGTCGAGCACGGGAGCGGTGCCTGCTCCATGTGTTGCCATGATTTCGTCCTTGCGGTAGGTCTCGGACCGCCGCGGGCGCCTACGGGGGTAGGCATCCGTTCAGCGAGTAGCGAGTGCGTGAACTTTCGATCAACGCCGACTGGATGGCCGGAATCTTGGTGAAAACACTACGAAGGTGACGCGCCGCACAACAGGTACAGACCGTGTACCTCCTGCGCGCAGACTGCACAAAATGAGAACCCCATACCGACGGTTTCATGGTCGCCCGCTCCGAATCATGGTCGCCCGCTCCGTGTCATGGTCGCCCGCTCCGAATCATGGTCGCCCGCTCCGAATCATGGTCGCCCGCTCCGCCGCGCCGCGACCGACGACCCCTCGAGCAGATCCAGCCCCTTCACCGCGAGCAGCAGGCTCTGCCGGGTGGCGGCGTCGTCCAGGGACTTGCCCAGGATCGCGGCGATGCGGTCGAGCCGGTTGTACAGCGTCCGGCGCTGGATGAAGAGTTTGTCCGCCGCTTCGGTCTTGCGGCCGTCGACGGCGAGGAAGGCCCGCAACGTGGGGAGCAGCGGGGTCGTGGACTGCGCATCCTTCGTGAGCAGGGGGCCGAGTTCGTCCTCGACGAAGCTGGCGAGTTCGGGACCCTGCGCCAACGTCACGAGCAGACGTTCGACGCCGAGGTCGTCGAAATGCAGCATCGGTGAGGCGGGCAGGGAGCGCGACACCGCGGCGGCACTCTTCGCCTGCGTGACCGCGACCTGCAGCATCGACGCGGGCACCGCGCGGCTCATGCCACCCCCGTGCTCCGTCTTCCCGAGCAGGCCCGCGAGTTCGGCGCGTGTTCGCCCGGATTCCGGCGCCACCGCCACGACGTAGTCGCCCATGTCGGCGTGGATCGCCCCGGTGTCGGGCTGGCGGCCGGCGCGCGGAGCCGACGACTCGTCGCGGCCGTCCTTGTTCGCGATGACGACGACGATAGGTCCCGACCCCAGCTGATATCCGAGTCTTCCCGCCTGGTCTACGAATTCGGCTCCGGAGAGGTCGCCGATCAGCAGTCGCGTGATCAGTGCCGTGCTCCGCTGGTCGTCCCTCGCTTCCCGGCTCCGGTCGGTCAGCAGGGAGATCGCGACGGACGCGGCGGCACGCTCCGCTGCGAACACGGCTGTGGAGCGTGCGGTTGCCGGCCGGTCGGTGAAGACGTGGATCCAGCCCCACGGCTGGCCGCGCATCAGAACCGGCCTGCGAACACATCCGTCGTCGTCGCCGTGGAGGCCGCGCGCGTGCTTGTCCCAGTCCTCGATGCCGGCCTCCTCGTCGAACTCGCCGACGTACGCCATCACACGGTGCGCGATGTTCTCGAGTACCACCGTGCCGTCGGTGAGTTCTGCCAGCGTCTGCACGATCGACAGGTAGTCGGCGCCGTCGAGCAACAGGTTCGAGAACGTGGACTCGACTTCCCGCTCGTAGGTGAGTGCCTGCAGGCGCCTGTCGGTGAGGATCTCGTGCACCTGCGCCGAGACCCCGGCGAACGGCACCTCGCGGGCGAGGGCAATGATCGGCAGGTCGCAGGCCTGCCCTTCGGCGACTACGGCATCCGGTACGCGGTCGAACATCCGTCCCGACTCCTCGATGACGAGAGCGGCGGCCCCGGCATGAGCGGCTGCGCGCACGAACACCTGCTGGAGGGCGCCCGTGTTGCCCATTCCGAGCCCGGCGGTCAGGAGTAATTCTCCACCTCGGAGGAAGCGGGCGATATCCGAGATCTCGGAGGAATGCACCCAGCGGACCTCACGGTCGAGGCTGCCCGATCCGGTCAGGACACGGGCTCCCGCGTCCTTGAGGAGATCGATTTCGAGGGCATCGGCGACGGTGAAGACCATGAACAATGGTACACAGAACGTGCATGAACCGACGCAAATAGTTCCCACAATGCAACTGTCGGAAACGGTGTGGCACCGCAATGCTGAATGACAACAGATCCAGCCCCTCGCTCATCCGAAGGAAGCACCCATGTCATTCGTTCTCAAGGCCGCCGTCGGTGAACCAGCGCAGCGGGCGAGCAACCCCGCCGTGGTCGCCACCGTCGCCGCCGTCATCGCCGACGTCCGCGCGAACGGCGACGACGCCGTCCGGAAGTACTCCGAGAAGTTCGACGGCTGGTCCCCCGAGTCGTTCCGGCTGAGCGAGGACCAGGTCGCGGAGATCGTGAAGTCCGTACCGGAGACCGTCCTCGACGACCTGCGGTTCGCGCAGCGACAGATCCGCAACTTCGCTCAGGCGCAGCGGGACTCGATCCAGGACATCGAGGTCGAGACGCTGCCCGGCGTCTTCCTCGGCCACCGCAACGTGCCGATCGACGCGGCTGCCGCCTACGTGCCCGGCGGGCGCTACCCGCTGACCGCGTCCGCGCACATGACCGTGCTCACCGCGAAGGTCGCCGGCGTCGATCGCGTCGCCGCGACGACCCCGCCGAACGCGGGCGAGGCACCGCCGATCAGCGTCGCCGCCATGCACCTGGCCGGCGCCGACGAGATCTTCGTCCTCGGCGGCGTCCAGGCGATCGCCGCGCTGGCACTCGGCACCGAGACCGTCGACCCGGTCTCGATCCTCACCGGTCCCGGCAACGCCTACGTGGCCGAAGCCAAGCGGCAACTGTTCGGTGAGGTCGGAATCGACCTGTTCGCCGGGCCGACCGAGACGCTCATCGTCGCCGACGACCACGCCGACCCGTTCACCATCGCCGTCGACCTGCTGTCGCAGGCCGAGCACGGCCCCGACTCCCCGTGCGTGCTGATCACCACGTCCGAGGCGGTCGGCCGGGCCACCCTCGACCACATCGAGGCCCTGCTCCCGGGCCTGGTGACCAACGCCATCGCCGGTCCCGCGTGGCGCGATCACGGGCAGGTCCACATCGTCGACACCCTCACCGAGGCCTACGCCCTCGCCGACAAGTTCGCGTCCGAGCACGTCCAGATCCTCACCGAGGACCCGCGCCAGGCCCTGACGTCCATGCGCAACTACGGCGCCCTGTTCCTGGGCGAAGGCACGTGTGTTCCCTACGGTGACAAGCTGATCGGCACGAACCACGTCCTCCCGACGCTCGGCGCCGCGAACTACACCGGCGGTCTGTGGGTGGGCAAGTTCCTCAAGACGCTCACCTACCAGGAGGTCCGCAACCTCGACACCAGCGCCCAGCTGGGCGAGATCTGCGGACGGGTCTCGCGACTCGAGAAGTTCGAGGGCCACGCCCGGTCCGGCGACCTCCGGGCCGCAAAGTTCGGCAACGCCCCGCTGGCGTGGGGCGACCTCCCGACCCGGGTGACCTCGGACCGATGACTCGACTCGAGCACGATCTCCTCGGCGACCGGGAAGTTCCCTCCGACGCCTACTACGGCATCCACACCCTGCGGGCGACCGAGAACTTCCCCATCACCGGCATTCCGCTGTCCGCCCATCCCGACCTCGTGTCGGCGCTGGCCGCAGTGAAACAAGCAACAGCACAGGCCAATGCGAACCTCGGCCTGATCCCCTTGCGCGAGGCGGGGGCGATCGCTCAGGCGTGCGAAGAGATACGGGCAGGCGCCCTCCGGGACCAGTTCGTCGTGGACGTCATCCAGGGCGGCGCCGGCACCTCCAGCAACATGAACGCCAACGAGGTGGTGGCCAACCGGGCCCTGGAACTGCTCGGCCACGCCCGCGGCAGCTACGAGCATCTCCATCCGCTCGAGCACGTGAACCTGAGCCAGAGCACCAACGACGTCTACCCCACCGCGATCAAGGCCGGCCTGCAAACCGCCCTGACCAGGCTGCGGGCGTCGATGCAGGACCTGGCGGGCGCGTTCGCGGTGAAGTCGACGGAGTTCGCCGACGTCCTCAAGGTCGGGCGCACGCAACTGCAGGATGCGGTTCCGATGACCCTGGGGCAGGAGATCGCGACGTTCGCGCTGATGATCGACGAGGACTCGCAGCGGCTCGGGGAGGCGGCGACGCTCATCTCCGAGATAAATCTCGGCGGAACGGCGATCGGGACCGGTCTCAACGCGCACCACGAGTACGCGTGGCGGGTCCGCGAGCATCTCGCCGCGATCACCGGCATCGAGGTGACGACGGCGTCCGACCTGATCGAAGCCACCCAGGACGTCGGGGCGTTCGTCCAGTTGTCCGGGGTACTCAAGCGCACCGCGGTGAAGCTGTCGAAGATCTGCAACGACCTTCGGCTGCTGTCGTCGGGGCCGCGCGCCGGTTTCGGTGAGATCACGCTGCCGCCCGTGCAGGCCGGCTCGTCGATCATGCCGGGCAAGGTGAATCCGGTGATCCCAGAAGTGGTCAACCAGATCGCTTTCCGGGTGATCGGGAACGACCTGACCGTCACGATGGCCGCCGAGGGCGGGCAGCTACAGCTCAACGCGTTCGAGCCGATCATCGCGCACAGCCTGTTCGAGACGATCGAACTGCTCACCCGCGGATGCACGGTACTCCGCGAGCGGTGTGTCGTGGGAATCGGCGCGAACATCGAGCACTTGAAGAACACCGTCGACGCGTCCATCGGCGTGGTCACGGCCCTCAACCCGCACATCGGGTACACCGCGGCCACCGCGATTGCCGCCGATGCACTGGCGACCGGTCGCACCGTGGCCGCGCTCGTGCTCGAGCGGGGTCTGCTCAGTCGCGAGCAGCTCGACGACGTGCTGCGTCCGGAGAATCTCACTCGACCACTCGTGCCCTGACGACCGCGAGCAGCTCGTCCCCTACCGGGATGAGCTGCTCGTGCGGGGTTGACATCCACGACGTCGTCGCTAACCTTTAGTTATACGTATAACCAACTCGTCACACCACTCTCTACGACCGAGGAGCAGGACCCATGAGAGACGCATCCGTGGGGGAGCCCACAGGCCCGAGCAAACACAGCTACGACGTCGTCATCGTCGGCAGCGGAATGGGCGGTGGAACGCTCGCCTACGCGCTCGCGGAGTCGGGAGTCGATGTGCTTCTGATCGAGCGCGGCGACTTCCTGCCGCAGGAAAAGCAGAACTGGAGCCCGCAGGAGGTCTTCGAAGATCACCGGTACGCGAACGCCGAGCAGTGGTACGACACCGAGGGCAGGCCGTTCAGCCCCGGCACGTACTACTACGTCGGCGGGAACACCAAACTCTACGGCTCCTCACTGGTGCGGTTCCGCCGGGAAGACTTCCAGTCGACGCAGCACGAGGCCGGCGAATCACCCGAGTGGCCCTTCTCGTACGACGACTTCGCGCCGTATTACGCACGCGCAGAACAGGTGTACCGGGTCCACGGCGACCACACCGACGACCCGACCCTGCCCCGCGACGAACCGTTCCCCTACCCGGCGATCGGACACGAACCGACGGTGCAGGAGGCCGCCGACGCCCTGCGCCGCCTCGGATACACCCCGTCGAACATTCCGCTGGGCATCGACCTCCGCGAGGGCGGCGGCTGCATTCGATGTCGGACCTGCGACGGGTTCCCCTGTCGCGTGCTTGCCAAGTCCGATGCGGACGTGTGCTGCGTGCGTCCCGCCGTGGCCTCCGGCACGGTGGAACTGCTGACCAACGCCTACGCCGAACAGGTCCTGACCGACGACACCGGCACACAGGCCACCGGAGTTCGGCTGCGGCACCGCGGGACCGAACTCGTCGTCGAGGCAACCACCGTCGTGGTCTCCTGCGGCGCCGTCAACTCCGCGGCACTGCTGCTGCGGTCGGCGAACCCCGCGCATCCGGACGGTCTCGCCAACTCCTCCGGCATGGTCGGACGAAACTACATGGTGCACAACAACTCCATCATGGTCGGCATCAACCCGCTGAAGAAGAACACCGCCGAGTTCCAGAAGACGCTGTACCTCAACGACTTCTACACCCGCGGCACCGCCGAGCACCCCTACCCGCTCGGGCACGTGCAGCTGATCGGGAAACTGCAGGGCGAGATGATCAAGGGCCAACGGCCGCTGATCCCCAAGTGGGCGCTGAGCCAGGCGACGGCCCGCAGCATCGACTGGTGGCTGTTCACCGAGGACCTGCCCGATCCGGACAACCGCGTCACCCTCACCGCCGACGGCAACATCCAGATCGCGTGTACCCCCAACAACACGCGCGCCCACGAGGTGCTGGTCCGCGAGATGCGCACGATCCTCCGCAAGATCGGGTACCCGTTCGTCTTCAGCGAGGGCACCGGCATCGAGGTCAACTCCCACCAGGCCGGCACCGTCCGCGCCGGAACCGACCCCACGACCTCCGTGCTCGACGCCGACTGCCGCGCCCACGACGTGCACAACCTGTACGTCGTCGACTCGTCCTTCTTCCCGTCCCTGCCCGTGATGAACCCCGCCCTGTCCATCGCGGCCAACGCCTTCCGCGTCGCCGAGGCGATCACCGCACAGCACCGCACGACCGCAGGCCGGACTTCCCCGGCCGAACCCACGTCCGTCTGACACCGTCACCGACAGCGAGGAACACCGACATGACAACACAGCAACTCACCGGCGGACAGATGGTCGTCGACTTCCTGATCCGCGAGGGAGTCGAGAAGGTCTTCGCGATCCCCGGCCACGGCAACACCGCACTCCTCGACGCGTTCGTCGACCGCGCCGACGAGATCGAACTGGTCCCCGCCATGCACGAGCAGGGCGCCGCCCACATGGCCGACGGCTACTACCGGGCCTCCGGGAAGATCGCCGCGATCTGTACCTCCATCGGACCGGGCGCCACCAACACCCTCACCGGGTTGGCGACCGCGTTCGCCGACTCGATGCCGATGCTTCTGATCACCGGCGCCGTGCACACCTACATGGAGAACCGGGGTGTGCTGCAGGAGATCGACCGCCCGCACGGCAACAACTTTCCCCGCATGGTCGAACCGGTGGTCAAGCGCTGGTGGCAGCCCAGCCGCCTCGAACAGCTTCCGGTGGCGCTCGCCCAGGCGTTCAACACGATGCACGAGGGCAGGCGCGGACCCGTCCTCGTCGACATTCCGCAGGACCTGCAGGCCGAGTACGGCGACTACACCCCCGACACCGGCACCCGCAGGCCCGCCACCCGCGCCACCGGTGACCCGGCCGTGATCGCCGACGCCGCCCGCCTGCTCGCCGGTGCGAAGCGTCCCGTGATCGTGGCCGGCGGCGGCGTCATCCACGCCGAGGCCGCCGCGGAATTGATGGCCGTCGCCGAGCACCTCGGGGCACCGGTCACGCACTCGTTCCAGGGCAAGGGCGCATTCCCCGCCGACCACGACCTCTACGCCTGGCCGTGCGGCGACATGGGTTCGATCCCGGGCAACGGCGTCACCCGCACCGCCGACGTGATCCTCGCCGTCGGCTGCCGGTTCAGCGACCGCATCACCTCCTCGTACCGCCCCGGCGTCACGTTCGACATCCCGAACACCAAACTGGTGCAGATCGACATCGACGGATTCGAGATCGGCCGCAACTACCCGGTCGAGGTGGGTGTCGTCGGCGACGCGAAAACGTCCCTGCAGTCCCTGCAGAACGCCCTCACCGACCTCGGGCCCGGCCGCGACTACCGCAGCACCGACTACTTCGCGGAACTGCAGGACCTCAAGGCGCAGTGGGACGAGCACCTGCGGCCGATGCGGACCACCGACTACCTGCCGATGACCAACTCGCGGGCGATGGTGGAGATCCGCAAGGCCCTGCCGCGCGAGGGCATCCTCGTCACCGACTCGTCCAACCCCGCCAACCAGGCGTTCAACGAGTTCCCGATCTACGGCCCGAAGACCAACATCGTCGCGGGTGGGTTCTCCGGCATCGGATTCGGTGTGCCCGCCGCGATCGGCGCGCAGATCGGCGCCCCGGACACCCCGGTCCTGGCGATGGTCGGCGACGGCAGCTTCCTGCAGACCGGCACCGAGATCGCGACCGCCGCGATGCTCGGAGTGCCGCTGGTGATCGTCGTCCTCAACAACGGCGGCTGGGAGGCGATCAAGGACCTCCAGATCAGCCTGTTCGGTGAGGAGCGCGAAATCATCTCCGGATGGAAGAATCTCGACGGGACACCGTATTTCGCCGACATCACCCGGTTCGCCCAGTCGCTCGGCTGCAGCGCCGAACGCGTCGAGGACCCGGAGAAGCTGGCCGACGCCATCGAGCGCGCGTTCGCGACACCGGGACCGGTGATCATCGAGGCGATGAGCGCCCACGAACTGCCCTGGACCGAGATGCACCCCACCGGCTGGTGGGACATCACCGTCCCCGCCTACCACGGCGAAGTCCGCGACGACTACGTCGCTCAGCGCGGATTCTGATCGGGGACCGGCATGGGAGAAATCAAACTCGGCCTGAACCTGGAGTTCGCGCGGTTCGAGAACGGGTCTTTCGACTGGGCGATGGACCAGGCCGCGGAGATCGGCTACAAGTACGTCGAACCGATGGTCTACTGGGGCCGCGAACTTCTGAGCACCGCCGGGTACTTCCACACCCGGTCCATGCTCGACGACCCGCTGATCATGCGGGACGCCGCCGAATCCCGCGGGCTGAGCATCTCGTCGCTGTCCAGCCACGCCCCGCTCGCCAAACCGGACGTGAGCGTCGACTACCTGAAGCAGTCGATCCGCTACGCCGCCGAGGTCGGGTCTCCGATGATCATGGTCGACGACGGCCCACTGCCGACATGGACCACCGAGGCGGAGAACTACACGCTGATGCGGTACACTCTGCAGGAGGCGGCGAAGGTGGCCGAACCGCGCGGCATCAGGATCGCAATCGAGACGCACGGCGAATACACCGCCACCCCGGAGCGGCTCGAGAAGATCATGAACCTGATCGACAGCCCCGCGCTGACGATCAACCTCGACACCGGAAACAGCTACCTCAGCGAGAACGACCCGCACGAGTGGCTCGAGCAGATCATCGGGGACGTCACCCACCTGCACGCCAAGGACATCGGCGTCGACGACGCGAAACGGCTGCGCGGCAAGGTCCGCGGCATGCTCGGCTGCGCCTGCGGCGACGGCGTCATCGACTGGGAACGGATCGTGACAACCCTCCACGGGGCCGACCACGACGTCGTCCTGTCCGTCGAATGCGGCGGCCTCGACGCCGCGAAGAAGAGCTACACCTATCTCACCGATCTGATCACCCGCATCCAGGCCGGCTGACAACGGCGTCACGGTCCTGCAGGTGATCCCACGACACGCTGGATCCTGAACCGACATTCGAGTCTCCGGCGCGTCGTGTCCACAGCGTGCCGCCCGACACACCCCGTGCGCCGGGCGGCACGCTTCACCTCAACCGGCGGCACGGATGGCGGTGGGCATCCTGTCCGGCCGATAAGCTGGGCCGGGTAACCGCGTGACGGAGAGGATCGGCATTCGTGACCACGATGCACGACGTTGCCCGAGCGGCAGGCGTGTCCCAGGCGGCGGTCTCGTATGCGTACAACCAGCCCCACAAGCTGTCGGCGGCGCGGCGCGCCCACATCTTCCAGGTGGCCGCGGAACTCGGCTACGCCGGCCCCAACCCCGCGGGACGCAATCTGCGCACCGGGCAGGTCGGTGCACTGGGGCTGATGATCACCGACTCGTTGCGCTACGCGTTCGACGATCCGGCCACCTCACAGTTGCTGAAGGGCATCTCGGAGGTCGGTGAACTCGCCGAGGTCGCGCTGACGCTGCTGCCCTGCCCACTCGAGTCGACCCGGGTCGCGGAAGGTTCCGGGGTGCTGGTGCGCGGCGCGGTGGACGGCTTTCTCGCGTACGCGATGCCGGAGGGCCACCCCGGTATGCAGACGGCGATGAGCCGCCGGCTGCCGATCGTCGTGATCGACGGTCCGAATCCCGGCGGGCTGCCCCGGGTCGGAATCCGGGATCGGGAGGCCGCCAAGGAGATCGCGGAGCATGTGCTGTCGCTCGGGCACCGCCGTGTCGGGTTTCTCGTCGACCGCCTCGTGCCCGACGGCAAGGGCGGGCGCGTCGACGCCGCCCGCACCCGGGCAGCCCGCGACCACGTGATGAAGGAACGCCTCGCCGGCTACGCGTCCGCGTGCCGCAAATTCAAGGTCCCGTGGTCCACCGCCGTGGTCGTCGAAGCAGGCGGGTTCGACTACGAGTTGTCCCGCACCGCCGTCGAGACTCTGCTCGACGCCGGACCCGTGACCGCCGTCGTCGCAGCCTCCGACCTGCTGGCCCTCGCCGCGATCGACGTCGCCCAGGAACGCGGCCTCCGGGTGCCGGAGGATCTGTCGGTGGTCGGTTTCGACGACATTCCCGCGGCGCGCGGCGCGGGACTCACGACGGTTCGGCAACCCCTCGTCGGTAAGGGTCGCGAGGCCGCACAACTGCTGCTCGACATCATCGGCGGCGGCGCCGGACGCGAGATCACACTCCCCACCGAACTCGTCGTCCGCGAGAGCGCCGGACCGGTTCCCGCCGATCAGTGAGTTACCCTGCTGCGCCGCGCAGTTCGGGATTGCCGTCGACGATGGAGTAGAGCGCCTCGGTGATCGCCTTGACCCGGGCCAGGCGGGTCAGTTCCCGCGGCACCACCAGCCAGTAGGTGCGGTGGGCGATGAAATCGTCGGTGAGGATCGGCACGAGGTCCTCGTCGAGCGCCCCGATGTAACTCGGCAGTGGCGCGATCCCGACACCGTGCTTCACCGCCTGGTAGTGACCGGCGATGTTGTTGGTCTGGATCTGCGCCTGGAAATCCGGAATCAGCGCGTCGAGGATGCGCAGCGGTTCGACGTCGAGGAACGCGTCCACGTACCAGATCAACGTGTGATGCCGCAGATCCTCGAGCGCCGTGATGGGGTCGTGCTCGCTCAGGTAGTGCCGTGACGCATACAGGCGGAGGTCGTACTCCGCCAGTTTGCGGACCACCACGGACCGCGGCGACGGTCGCTCGAGGGTGACGGCGATGTCGAAGTCGCGCCCGGTCAGCAGGTCGTGGGTGGTCGACGTGACGAGTTCGGTGAACAGATCGGGGTGCTCGGACCGCACCGCCGCGAGACCCGGCACCAGCACGAACGACCCGAAACCGTCGGGCGTGATGATGCGGACGGTGCCGGTCAGCCCGCCCCGCGACGACGTTTCGTCGAGGGCGGCGAGCACTGCGGTCTCCACCGCCTCGGCGTGGGGAACCAGCCGCCTACCCGCTTCGGTGAGCTGCCATCCCGACACCCCGCGGTCGAAAAGCCTGGTGCCCGTATCCTTCTCGAGTCGGGTAATTCTCCGCGAGACGGTCGTGTGATCGACGCCGAGTCGCTTCGCCGCGTCGGCGAGGCGGCCGGTTCTCGACAACTCCAGAAGGTATCGCATGTTGTCTGCGGTAAACATCGCCCTCACCCTCGTGCAAATCTGCAGTCCGAAGTGCCATTTTACTCGTTGACGTAGGCATTGTTGCCCAGCAGACTCGTGGTCACCCCACCTTTCCAGGAGTACATCCCATGGCCGTCATCTCCCATTGGTTCGACAACAAGACCTTCCCCGGCACGAGCGGCAACACCGCCCCCGTCACCAACCCGGCCACCGGTGCCGTCACCGGTCAGGTCGCCCTCGCCAGCGTCGAGGACGCCCGTGCCGTCATCGACTCGGCCGCCGCCGCGTTCCCCGCCTGGCGTGATACTTCGCTGGCCAAGCGGACGCAGATCATCTTCAAGTTCCGGGAACTGCTCAACGAGCGCAAGGGTGAACTCGCCGAGATCATCACCTCCGAGCACGGCAAGGTCGTCTCCGACGCATTGGGCGAGGTCTCCCGCGGCCAGGAGGTCGTCGAATTCGCCTGCGGCATCGCCCACCTGCTCAAGGGCGGCATGACCGAAAACGCCTCCACCAACGTGGACGTGCACTCGATTCGTCAGCCCGTCGGCCCCGTCGGCATCATCTCCCCGTTCAACTTCCCCGCGATGGTGCCGATGTGGTTCTTCCCCATCGCCATCGCCACCGGCAACACCGTCGTGTTGAAGCCGTCCGAGAAGGACCCCACCGCCGCCATCTGGATGGCCGAACTCTGGGCCGAGGCCGGACTCCCGGCAGGGGTGTTCAACGTGCTACAGGGCGACAAGACGTCCGTCGACGAACTCCTGACGAACCCCGCCGTCAAGGCCATCTCCTTCGTCGGCTCCACCCCGATTGCCCAGTACGTGTACGCCACCGGCACCGCCCACGGCAAACGCGTCCAAGCCCTCGGCGGCGCGAAGAACCACGCCATCGTCCTCCCGGACGCCGACCTCGACCTCGCCGCCGACGCCATGGTCAACGCCGGCTTCGGATCCGCCGGCGAACGCTGCATGGCCATCTCCGCCCTCGTCGCCGTCGGCGACATCGCCGACGAGTTGGTCGCGAAAATCAAGACGCGCACCGACACGTTGAAGATCGGCGACGGCACCAAAGATTCCGACATGGGACCGCTGGTGACCAAGGTGCACCGCGACAAGGTCGCCTCCTACATCGACGCCGGCGAGAAGGACGGGGCCACCATCGTCGTCGACGGCCGGCAGGTGCAGCCCAACGGCGGCGCCGACGGATTCTGGCTCGGCCCCACCCTGATCGACCACGTCACCACCGACATGTCCGTCTACACCGACGAAATCTTCGGCCCCGTCCTCTCTGTCCTTCGCGTCGAGAGCTACGACGACGCCCTCGACCTGGTGAACTCCAGCCAATTCGGCAACGGCACCGCCATCTTCACCAACGACGGCGGCGCCGCCCGCCGATTCCAGAACGAGGTCGAGGTCGGCATGGTCGGCATCAACGTCCCCATCCCCGTCCCCATGGCCTACTACTCCTTCGGTGGCTGGAAGAACTCCCTGTTCGGCGACACCCACGCCCACGGCGCCGAAGGCGTCCACTTCTTCACCCGCGGCAAAGTCGTCACCACCCGCTGGCTCGACCCCAGCCACGGCGGCCTCAACCTCGGCTTCCCCCAGAACGCATAAGGAACCTCTCCCATGAGCGCACACCTCTCACTCCCCCGTTTCGCCAGGATCGGGGCCGGAGCAGTCGACGAGATCGGCTCGGTCGTCGACCAATTGGGTCTGCAGAGACCGGTTCTCGTCACCGACTCCTACCTCGTCGGCACCGGCGCAGCCGACCGGGTGATGGCCCTCCTCAGGTCGGCGGGCAAGGACCCGGCCCTGTTCGACGGCACGGTGCCCGACCCCACCACCGATTCCCTGGCGGACGGGCTGAGGATCGTCACCGAACACCGGGCGGATTCGGTGATCGGGTTCGGCGGCGGCAGTCCGATGGACACCGCGAAGGCACTGGCCGTGCTGTCCGCGAACGGCGGCGAGATGCGCTCGTACAAGGCGCCGCACGTGTACACCGGGAAGGCGCTGCCGATCATCGCGATCCCGACCACCGCAGGCAGCGGCTCCGAGGCGACGCAGTTCACCGTCATCAGCGACAGCGCGTCCGACGAGAAGATGCTGTGCCCCGGGCTGTCGTTCCTGCCGATCGCCGCGATCGTGGATTTCGAACTCACGATGTCGATGCCGCCGCGACTGACCGCCGACACCGGAATCGATGCCCTCACCCATGCCATCGAGGCGTACGTCAGCAAGAAGGCCCAGCCGTTCACCGACGGACTCGCTCTCGCCGCGATCCGCACCATCGGCAAGCACATCCGCACGGCCTACGCGGACGGTGAGAATCGCACCGCGCGGGAAGCGATGATGGTCGCGTCCACCCAGGCCGGCATGGCGTTCTCCAACTCGAGCGTGGCGCTGGTCCACGGGATGAGCCGGCCGATCGGTGCGCATTTCCATGTCGCACACGGGCTTTCGAACGCCATGCTGCTTCCCGCGATCACAGCGTTCTCCGTACAGGGCGCGGAGAGCCGCTATGCCGACTGCGCGCGGGCGTTCGGCGCCGCATCGGAATCGGCAGGCGACTCCGTGGCCGCGCAATTCCTCGTCGAGACGCTGAGCACGCTGTGTCACGACCTGAAGGTGCCGACCCCGCTCGAATACGGGATCGATCGCGATGCCTGGGACGGCCTCGTCCCGCTGATGGCGCAGCAGGCGCTGGCGTCCGGGTCGCCCGGCAACAACCCGGTCGCGCCCACCGCCGAGCAGATCGAGACGCTGTACGCGGAGGTCTTCAGCCAGCGCTAGAACTCGACGGTGCCCCTGAGGTACCGCCGGTACGCCCCGGACAGGTGGACGCGGTCGCCGCGCACGTCGCAGTGAACGGTTCCGCCGCGCGCCGACAGTTGCCGTCCGACGAGGTTGTCACGCCCCAGCGTGGCAGCCCAGTACGGCGCGATCTGCGAGTGCGCGGAACCGGTCACCGGGTCTTCCTTCACACCGGCCGCAGCACCGAACCAGCGCGACACGAAGTCGACCCCGTCCGCGTCCGACGCTGCGGTGACGACGACGCCGCGCACCTTCAGCGGGCTGATCACGGTGAAGTCGGGGGTCATCGACGCGATGTCGTGTTCGGATTCCGCGACGAACACGAGATCGGTGGCCTCCAGGCACTCCCGCACCGGGATGCCGAGCGCTGCAACGATCCGAGGATCGGCGGCGGTCGGCACCGGCGCCTCGGCCGGGAAATCCATCACCAGTGTGGCGTCCGGTCCGCGGTCGACGTGCAGCCAACCGCTGCGCGTCCAGAACTGAATCCGGTCGGCGTCCGGGTGCACGTCCTCGAAGATCTGCGCGGCGGCGGCGAGCGTCGCATGACCGCACAGATCCACCTCGACCGCCGGCGTGAACCACCGCAGGTGATACGCCGGATGTGCCCGGTCGTGAGGCGTCGCATCCGCGGGAAGGCGGGCGGTGTAGAACGCCGTCTCGGACAGATTGTTCTCTTCCGCCAGTTGCTGGAGAACCGCATCGTCCAGCCAGTCGGTCAGCGGCATGATCGCCGCCGGGTTGCCCTCGAACGGTCCGGCGGCGAATGCGTCGATCTGATGGATGTCCAGCTTCATAACGTCCGATCGTGGCCGATGCCCCGACGGTCGTCGAGGGCCATCCCGCACACTCTGGACCGGTCGAGTCAGGCGCGCGCGAAGCTCATCGTCTCGCCCTCGACCCCGCGCATCCAGAGGTCGTTGCACGCGGCCGCCAGTTCCGGCAGCCCCTCCTCGATGGCGGCGAACACGTTGCCGGGCACCCAGCCGACGTCGCCATTGAGCAACAGGTTGTTGCGGCCGTAGAAGATCGCGAGGTCGGTGGCGCCCTGTGCGGCGTGCGCCTCGGAGCCGGGTTCGTACCCGTAGGCGGAGTTGCCGATCTCCCAGGGCTCGAAGTCGAACAGGCACACGTCACCGGGAATCGGTGTGACGGTAGGATTTTCTCGCCGCGGTGCCGCCGTGATCCGCGGGATCAGCGTGTACACCTCGTTGCGCGCGTACTTGGCGTGGTACGCGTCGCCGCTCTGCGGAAGGACGTCCCACACCGCGTCGCACGTGAGCGGTGCGTCCTCGTCGAGAAGCCGGGCGCGGCACGTCACGCCGCGCTTGTCCAGGGTGATGGTGATGTAGCGAGCCATGTATGCCTCCTTCGGAGCCCGTGAGTACTTCTTAACCGCCCGCGGTTAACAAGTACTCACGGGTGCTGGTCACACTTCGTCGAGTACCTCGGACCAGATCTTCAGGGCGTCCTCGATCTGGTCTGCCGTCACGATGAGCGGTGGAATCATCCGTACCACGTTCATGTGGGCGCCGCAGGTCAACAGCAGCAACCCCTTCTTCGCTGCCAGTTGCTGCGCTGCAGCCGCTTTCGCACGGTCGGCGGTGCCGTCGGCGGCGGTGAACTCGCTGCCCACGAGCAGTCCGAGGCCGCGGACGTCGCCGATGCCGTCGATGGCGTTCCGGCGGGCACCGTCGAGCAACTGCGCGCCCCGGGCGGCGGCGTTGGCGACGAGGTCTTCCTTCTCGATGACCTCGAGCGTCGCGATCGCGGCCGCGCAGGAGACGGCGTTGCCGCCGTAGGTTCCGCCCTGCGACCCCGGCCAGCCCTTGGACATCAGCTCCTCGGACGCCGCGATGCCCGACAGTGGGAAGCCGCTGGCCAGACCCTTGGCGATGGTGATGATGTCGGGGCGGACGCCGAAGTGCTGGTGCCCGAAGAACTTGCCGGTGCGACCGAACCCGGTCTGGATCTCGTCGATGACGAGCAGGATGCCGTAGCGGTCGGCGCGCTCACGGAGCCCCTGGAAGAACGCGGTGTTGCCGGGCACGTACCCGCCCTCGCCGAGAACCGGTTCGACGACGAACGCGGCCGTCTCGTTCGGGGCGGTGAGCGTCGCGAAGATGTAGTCGAGTTCCTTGAGCGCGAACGCGGTCGCCTCCTCCTCGGACCAGCCGTAGCGGTACGCGTTGGGGAACGGTGCCACGTGCACACCGCCCATCAGCGGGCTGAAGCCGGCCGAGAACCGGGTGCCGGACGTGGTCATCGTCGCCGTCGCGACGGTGCGTCCGTGGAATCCGCCGTGGAAGACGATCACGTTGGGCCTGCCGGTCGCCTGCCGCGACAGTCGCAGCGACGCCTCCACGGCCTCGCTGCCGGAGTTCGCGAAGAACAGCGAGTCGAGTCCTTCGGGCAGCACCGACCCCAGGCGGTCGACGAGTTCGAGCATCGGCTGGTGCATGACCGTGGTGTATTGGCCGTGGATCAGGGAGCCGACCTGCCTGCGGGCGGCCTCGACGACGTGCGGGTGGCAGTGCCCGGTACTGGTGACGCCGATGCCCGCGGTGAAGTCGAGATAGCGGCGGCCGTCGGTGCCGTAGAGGTAACAACCTTCACCGTGATCGACCGTCACGGGTGTGGCCTGAGCGAGCAGTGGAGATAGCCGAGTCACGGGTAACCCTCCCACGCGTAGATGCCGTCGGATGTCGGCAAAGTGCATTGTCAGATTGTTGACAATATGTATAACATGGGGGCGTCCCTACGGCAACGGAGAACGGGGAAAAATCATGCTCGAGGACGCAGCAATCGGATCGGTGCAGACCGGCCTGTTCATCGGCGGCAAGTGGCGCGACAGTGCGCGCACCATGCCGGTCCACGACCCGTCCACCGGACAACTCCTGTGCACGGTCGCCGACGCCGACGCCGCGGAGGCCCGCGAGGCGCTCGACGCCGCGGTGGCCGCGCAACCGTCGTGGGCGGCCACCACGCCCCGCGAACGCAGCACCATCCTCATGAACGCGCACCGTCTGCTGCTCGAGAACGTCGACCGGCTCGCGCTCGTCATGACACTCGAGATGGGCAAGCCGCTCGCCGAGGCGCGTGGTGAAATCGCCTATGCCGCGGAATTCTTCCGCTGGTTCGCGGAGGAAGCCGTCCGCATCGACGGCGGTTACACGACGGCGCCGGGCGGCGGATCGCGATTCCTCGTCACCAAACAGCCCGTCGGGCCGAGCCTGCTCATCACCCCGTGGAACTTCCCGATGGCGATGGGCACCCGCAAGATCGGGCCCGCGATCGCCGCCGGATGCACGTCCGTCATCAAACCGGCCGCCCAGACGCCGCTGTCGATCCTGGCGCTCGCCGACATCCTCACCGAGGCCGGACTGCCGGACGGCGTCGTCAACGTCGTCACCACGTCCAGCCCCGACGAGGTCATCACTCCCCTCATCCTCGACGGCCGGGCCCGCAAGCTGTCGTTCACCGGTTCGACCAAGGTCGGGAAGCATCTGCTGGAACTGTGCGCCCGCACCGTGATGCGCACGTCCATGGAACTCGGCGGCAATGCGCCGTTCCTTGTGTTCGACGACGCGAATCTCGACGACGCCGTCGACGGGGCGATGGCCGCGAAGATGCGCAACATCGGCCAGGCCTGCACGGCCGCCAACCGCATCCTCGTGCACAGTTCGGTCGCCGAGGAATTCACCCGCAAGCTCACGCAGCGAATGGAGGCCCTGCCCGTCGGGCGCGGCACCGAGGACGGCGTCGTCGTCGGACCGCTGATCGACGGGGCCGCCGTCGCCAAGGTGAGCAGCCTCGTCGCGGACGCCATCGACCGCGGCGCCACCGTGCTCACCGGAGGCGAGGCGCTCGACCGCCCGGGCAACTTCTACCCGGCGACGGTACTGACGGGCGTGCCCGACGACGCCGAGATGTGCCACAACGAGATCTTCGGCCCGGTCGCCGCGATCAGTACGTTCGAGACCGAGGCCGAGGCCGTCGAGCGCGCCAACGACACTCCGTACGGGCTGGTGGCCTACGTGTACACCGAGAGCCTCAAGCGCGGCATCCGCGTGTGCGAGGCGCTGGAGTCGGGCATGGTCGGACTGAACCAGGGTGTGGTGTCGAACCCGGCCGCACCGTTCGGCGGCGTGAAGGAATCCGGTCTCGGACGCGAGGGCGGGACCACCGGTATCGACGAATTCCTCGAGACCAAATACATCGGGGTCGCCGTCTAGATATCTAGAGCCAGGTGTCTTCCGACGACGTGGTGAGGAACGCCTCGAGGTCGTCGCGCCACGGCGCGGGCACGGTCTTGTCCGGTTCGATGCCGGTGTACTGACCGCGGTAGAACAGCAACGGCCGCTCCTCCTTGATCTCGCTCAGGGAGGAGACCCGGCCGAACGCGACCCAGTGGTCGCCGCCGTCGTGCACGCTCTCGAGCGAGCAGTCGATGTGGGCGAGCGACCCGGTGAGGATCGGCGACCCCAGCGGCGACGCCGTCCAGTCGATTCCGGCGAACTTGTCCGGTTCGCGGGATCCGAACCGGGCGCACGTCGACTGCTGCTCTTCCGCGAGCACGTTGACGCAGAACACGCCGCTGCGCTCGATCGCCGCCCACGACCGCGACGTCTTCGTCGGGCAGAACAGCACCAGCGGCGGTTCCAGCGACAGCGCGGCGAACGACTGGCAGGCGAACCCCACCGGTTCGCCGTCGTCGACGGTCGTGATGATGGTGACCCCGGTGCAGAACTGGCCGAGCACCGTCCGGAACCGTCGCGGGTCGATCGCCTCGGCCGCGACGGCCCCGTCCCCGGTCATCTCGCTCACGGCTGCATCCCGACGCTGAAGTCGTGACCCCACAGGCTGACGGCCGTGCTCTCCCTCGCAATCCAGCTCTCGTCCTCGACCTGACGTCCCTCGCAACCGAATTCGACGTCGAACCCGCCGGGTGTCTTCATGTAGAACGACAGCATCAGGTCGTTGACGTGACGGCCCAGTGTGGCCGACATCTTGACCTTCTTGCGGAGCGCGCGGTCGAGGCACAACCCGACGTCGTCGGAGTTCTCGACCTCGATCATGAGGTGCACGATGCCGCTGGGCGTGGGCATCGGCAGGAACGCGAGGCTGTGGTGCCGCGGATTGCAGCCGAAGAACCGCAACCACGTCGGTTTGCCGTCGGCCGGTCGCCCGACCATCTGCGGGGGCAGCCGCATCGAATCGCGCAGGCGGAAGCCGAGGACGTCGCGGTAGAAGTGCAGCGACGCCTCGTCGTCCGTCGTCGAGAGGACGACGTGC
This sequence comes from Rhodococcus sp. NPDC057529, assembly GCF_042802055.1. Classification (NCBI taxonomy): domain Bacteria; kingdom Bacillati; phylum Actinomycetota; class Actinomycetes; order Mycobacteriales; family Nocardiaceae; genus Rhodococcus; species Rhodococcus sp. NPDC057529. The sequence continues at coordinate 188,667 of NZ_JBHVEY010000001.1, read as the reverse complement.
CCGAGCCCCTGCTCACCGGTGACGAACTTGTGCCCGTACGGGCTGACCACCCGCCGATGTTCGAGGGCCGCGCCGTGGAACGCCTCGAGCGTGTTGCCGGACGGGTCTTCGAACGTGATCAGCTCGTCGACCCTGCGGTCCTGCAGTTGTTCTGCCGTGCCCTCCTTGAACGCGACGCCGGCCGCGGACAGGTTGTCGCGAACCTCCTGCAGCTCCGCCGCATTCGCCGTCTCCCAGCCCGACACCGACAGCCGGTCGTGCTCCCCCGGGAAGATCACGAGACGAGCCGGGAAGTCGTCCATCCGCAGATACAGGGCGTCCGGGTCGGAACCCTTGCCCTCGACCATGCCGAGCACCTTGAGACCGTATTCGCGCCACGCGGCCATGTCGGTGGCCTCGATGCGCATGTACGCCAGTGAACGAATACTCATCACTTATCCCCGTCCAGGAGGAAATCGGTTGCCAGGCGGTTGAACTCGTCGAACTTCTCCAGCTGCGCCCAGTGTCCGCACCCGCCGAACACGTGCAGCTGCGCCCGCGGGATCATCTTCAGCGCCACCAGCGCACCGTCGAGCGGGTTGACCCGGTCTTCGCGACCCCAGATCAGCAGCACCCGCTGGCGCAGCTTGTAGGCGTCACGCCAGAGCATGCCCAGCTCGAAATCGGCCGAGGAGAACGACTTTCCCATCGCCTTCGCGGCCGTGAGCGACTCGGGGGTGCTCGCGGCGGCGAACCGTTCGTCGATCAGGTCGTCGGTGATCAGCTTCTGATCGAACACCATGATGCGCAGGAACGCCTCGAGGTTCTCGCGGGTGGGCTGGTAGCCGAACCTGCCGAGGTTCTTCACACCCTCGGTCGGGTCCGGGGCGAACAGGTTGACGCTCAGCCCGCCCGGCCCCATCAACACCAGCCGGCCGGCGCGGTCCGGATAGTCCAGCGCGAAACGCACTGCGGCACCGCCGCCGAGAGAGTTGCCGAGCAGGTGGACGCGTCCACCGATGCCGAGGGTGTCGAGCAGATCCTTCAGCGCGGACGCACTGTGCACGAAGTACTGCGGGTGCTCGGTCGGCTTGTCCGACAACCCGTATCCCGGCTGGTCGACGGCGAGCACGTGGAACTTCTCGGCGAGGACCGGGATGTTCCTGGCGAAGTTCGACCACGACGACGCACCGGGACCGCCGCCGTGCAGCAGCACGATCGTGGTGTCGTTGCCGACGCCGGCCTCGTGGTAGTGCAACCTCAGGTCGGGCCGCACCTGGGCGAACTTCGAGGTGGACTCGAACGTGAGGGCTTCTTCGGTCGTCGTCACGTGTTCTCCTAGACCATCGTGTCGGTGATGGGCAGTCCGAATTCGCCTGTGCCGTACATGACGTAGGCGCGCTCGGGATCGTTGGCCGCATGGACGCGTCCGGCGTGCGCGTCCCGCCAGAACCGTTGCAGCGGGGTGCCGTTGGCCAGCGCGGTGGCCCCCGAGCTCTCGAACAGTTTGTCGATGGACGAAATGGCGCGGCCGGTGGCGCGCACCTGGTCGCGGCGCGCCCGCAGTCGCAGCTCGAACGGCACTTCCTCACCGGCGACGAGCAGCGAGTACTCGTCGGCGACGTTGCCGGACAACTGGCGCCACGCGGCGTCGATGTCACTCGAGGCCTCGGCGATGCGGACCTTCGCGAACGGGTCGTCCTTCGCCTTTTCGCCGGCGAACGCCGCGCGGACCCGCTTGCCCTGGTGTTCCACGTGGGCGTCGTAGGCGCCGTAGGCCATCCCGACGATCGGCGCGGAGATGGTGGTGGGATGGATTGTCCCCCAGGGCATCTTGTAGACGGGCGCGGTGTTGCGCTCGAGCCCGGGCGCGGTGAGAGTGCTCATCGCCTTGAAGCTGAGGACGCGGTGCCGCGGGACGAACACGTCCTCGACCACCACGGTGTTGCTGCCGGTTCCGCGGAGCCCGACCACGTTCCACACGTCGTCGATCCGGTAGTCCTCGCGGGGGATCAGGAAGCTGACGAAGTCGACGGGGCGGCCGTCCTTGATGACGGGGCCGCCGAGCACCGCCCAGGTGGCGTGATCACAGCCGGAGGACCAGGCCCACGCGCCGTTGACCGTGTATCCGCCGTCGACGACCTGGCCTGCGCCCATCGGCGCGTACGACGACGAGATGCGGACGTCGGTGTCGTTGCCCCACACGTCCTCCTGCGCCTGCTGGGAGAACAGCGCGAGGTGCCAGTTGTGGACACCGATGATCGACGAGACCCACCCGGTGGAACCGCACGCGCTCGCGATCTTCCGCACCGCGGAGTAGAAGAGCACCGGATCCGCCTGATATCCACCCCACTGTTCGGGCTGGAGCAACCGGAAGAATCCGGTCTCCTGGAGCGCCTTCATGGAATCGTCGGGGATACGACGGAGATCCTCGGTCTCCTGTGCCCGCTCTCGCAGCGTCGGCAGTAGTGCGTCGAGCCGCTGCATCACCTCGTGACTGTCATGGTCACCCACAGGACGCTCCTGTCTCGTTCGATGGTTCACCTGTCTTCTGAGACTAGAACACGTTCCCATTTATGTCGAGATACCGGCAAAGGCGCTGTTTGACGCCCCGGGTCTGGAAGAAAGCCTCCGGAAATCTGGCGGATCGTGGCGAAGTTCTATAACGTGTTCTACTAACAGCATGAAGGGATGTGAGGGCACAATGGCGCAGATTCGCGAGATCGATGTGGGCACGGTCCAGACGCGCTTCGCGCGTGGTTGGCACTGCCTCGGTTTGACCAAGACGTTCACGGACGGCAAACCGCATTCGATCGAGGCATTCGGCACCAAGCTCGTCGTCTTCGCCGACAGCAAGGGCGAACTGAAGGTTCTCGACGCGTACTGCCGGCACATGGGCGGAGACCTGTCGCAGGGCACCGTGAAGGGCGATTCCGTGGCCTGCCCGTTCCACGACTGGCGCTGGGGCGGCAACGGCAAGTGCACCAGCATTCCCTACGCACGCCGGGTTCCCCCGATCGCCCGCACCCGGGCATGGATCACGCTCGAGCAGAACGGTCAACTGTTCGTCTGGAACGACCCGGAGGGCAACCCCCCGCCGGAGAACGTCACCATCCCCCGCATCGAAGGTGCCTACAGCGACGACTGGACCGACTGGACCTGGAACTCGATGCTGATCGAGGGCTCCAACTGCCGCGAGATCATCGACAACGTCGTCGACATGGCGCACTTCTTCTACATCCACTACGCGTTCCCGACATACTTCAAGAACGTCTTCGAAGGCCACATCGCGACGCAGTACCTCAACACGAAGGGCCGCCCCGACGTCGGGATGGCGACGCAGTACGGCATGGAATCGCTGCTGCGCTCCGAGGCCGCCTACTACGGCCCGTCCTACATGATCAATCCGCTGTGGAACAGTTACGGCGGATACGAGGTCGAGAGCGTTCTCATCAACTGCCACTATCCAGTGACGAACAATTCGTTCGTGCTCCAGTACGGCGTCACCGTCAAGAAACCCACCGGCATCGACGACGTGACGGCCGACAAGCTGGCCGCGAAATTCACCGAGGGCATCGCCGAAGGCTTCCTGCAGGACGTCGAGATCTGGAAGAACAAGACCAAGATCGACAACCCCCTGCTCTGCGACGAGGACGGCCCGGTCTACCAGCTGCGACGCTGGTACGACCAGTTCTACGTCGACGTCGCCGACGTCACGGACAAGATGACGCAGCGCTTCGAGTTCGAGGTCGACACCACCAAGGCCAACGAGGCCTGGCAGCACGAGGTCGACGAGAACCTGGCCCGGCAGAAGGCCGAACGTGAGGCCGCCGAGGGGTCCGAGAATGCGACCGCCGAGGCGTCCGACAGCAGGGAAGCGCAGGTCTGATCATGAGTGCCTCGACAGAATGGGCCAAAGCTCCCGACTTCGCCGGGCAGCCTGCTCGGCTCGAGGCCATTCATGCGCAGACGGTGGCCGACAAGGCCACCTACCTCGACGACGGCATGAACGAAGTCGAGTGCCGTACGTGCGGAACCTGTGTGCTGGTGCGCAAGAACAGCCTCGAGCACACGAGCGTCCAGTGGACGGACGACCCCGCGAAGACGTGCCCGACCTTCCGGGACGCCGTCGGCGAGGGAAAGTCCACCGCGCTCCGGGAAGGGTGCCCGCGGCTGTGGGACAGCATCGATCACGCGGTGATGGAGGGGTTCATCGACGTGCGAGATCGAGTCGAATAGTCGCCGACGCCCGCGCGCCCGGGTAGATCGCCCGATGTGACATTCGTGCAGTCAGGAGCTGCACGAATGTCACATCGGGCGCTTACGCTGGACTGTGCCGTCGGACGCGGCGGCGTCAGCCGAACCACCGGAGGCGTGCCATGACAGGCCGAATCGTGCACTTCGAGATCCCCTTCGACGACGGTGACCGCGCACGAGCGTTCTATCGCGACGCATTCGGGTGGGCCATCGCCGAGATCCCCGACATGGAATACAGCATGGTGACCACCGGACCCGTCGGCGAGAGCGGCATGCCCGACGAGCCCGGCTACATCAACGGCGGCATGATGCAGCGCGGCGACGTGACCTCTCCCCTGGTCACCGTCGACGTCGAGAGCATCGAATCCGCCCTCGAACGGATCGAATCCCTCGGCGGGAAGACCGTCACCGGCAGAACACCCGTCGGGAACATGGGTTTCGCCGCGTACTTCACCGACTCGGAGGGCAACGTCGTCGGGCTGTGGGAGACCGCCCGCTGACCCGTGAGTACTTGTTAACCGCCGGACGTTAAGAAGTGCTCACGGGCGGCGCAGCCGCATTCTCGCGCTGCAGTTCGAGCGCAATGTCGATGAGCTGGTCTTCCTGGCCGCCGACGAGTTTGCGTTTGCCCGCGCGGACGAGGAGTTCGGCGGACGAGACGCCGTACCGTTCGGCCTGGCGTTCGGCGTGCTTGAGGAAGCTCGAATAGACGCCCGCGTACCCCATCATCAGGGCCTGCCGGTCGAGGAGGCATTCGGCGGGCATCGCGGGCCGCACCACGTCCTCGGCGGCGTCGGCGATCGCGAAGAAGTCGATGCCCGTCTTGACACCGATCTTGTCGCAGACGCCGACGATCGCCTCGACCGGCGCGTTTCCTGCGCCGGCACCGAATCGTCGTGTGCTGCCGTCGATCTGCTTGGCGCCCGCCCTGATCGCGGCGATCGAATTGGCCACGCCGAGGCCGAGGTTCTCGTGACCGTGAAAGCCGACCTGTGCGTCGGAGCCGAGTTCCTGCACCAGCGCCTCGACGCGGTCCGACACCTGCTCGAGCACGAGGGCGCCCGCGGAGTCGACGACGTACACGCACTGGCAGCCGGCGTCGGCCATGATGCGGGCCTGCTCGGCGAGCTTCTCCGGTGGGATGGAGTGCGCCATCATCAGGAAGCCGACGGTCTCGAGGCCGCGGTCGCGGGCCAGCCCGAAATGCTGAACGGACACGTCCGCCTCGGTGCAGTGCGTGGCGATGCGGCAGATCGACGCGCCGTTGTCCTGGGCGACGATGATGTCGTCCTTGATGCCGAGCCCGGGCAGCATCAGGAACGCGATCTTCGCGTTCTTCGCCGTGTCGACGGCGATCGAGATGAGTTCCTGCTCCGGCACCCTGGAGAATCCGTAGTTGAACGAGGACCCACCGAGTCCGTCGCCGTGCGTCACCTCGATGACGGGGACCCCGGCGCCGTCGAGGGCACCGACGATGGCCCGGACCTCGTCCCCGGTGAACTGGTGCCGCTTGTGGTGCGAACCGTCCCGCAGGGAGGTGTCGGTGACGCGGATGTCCCAGCTGCTGCTCATATTTCCCGTCGCTTCGCTCGCCCCTTCGAAATGGACCATTGTGCTCATGCCTCCACACTCAGGAGTTTCTGGGCGATCTCCTCGCCCACCTTGGTTGCCGCCGCGGTCATGATGTCGAGGTTGCCCGCGTACGGCGGCAGGAAGTCGCCTGCACCCTCCACTTCGACGAACGTCGTGACCGTCGCCTGCCCGCCCGACACGACGCTCGGGTCGTCGAACTGGGGTTCGTTCAGTAGCCGGTAGCCGGGGACGTACTGCTGAATGTCCGCGACGACGCGGTGGATGGACTCGGTGATGGCGGCGCGGTCGGCGTCCTCGGGGATCGCACAGAAGATCGTGTCGCGCATGATCATCGGCGGGTCGGCGGGATTGAGGATGATGATGGCCTTGCCGCGCTGCGCTCCGCCGATGGTCTCGATGCCGCGGCTGGTGGTCTTGGTGAACTCGTCGATGTTGGCGCGGGTGCCCGGGCCCGCGGAGACGGACGCCACCGACGCGACGATCTCGGCGTAGGGCACGTCGACGACGCGGGAGACGGCGTACACGATGGGGATAGTGGCCTGCCCGCCGCACGTGATCATGTTGACGTTGGGGGCGCCGAGGTGTTCGCGCAGGTTGGCCGGCGGGACCACTGCGGGTCCGACGGCGGCGGGCGTCAGGTCGACGGCGCGGATGCCGGCGGCCTCGTACTTCGGCGCGGCCTCCCGGTGTACGTACGCCGACGTGGCCTCGAAGACGAGGTCGGGTTTCTCCGCCTGGTTCAGCAGCCAGTCGACGCCGTCCGCGGACGTCTCCAGCCCCATCGTGCGGGCCCGCGCCAGGCCCTCGCTCTCGGGGTCGATACCGATCATCCAGCGGGGTTCGAGCCACTCGGATCGCTGCAGCTTGTAGAGCAGGTCGGTGCTGATGTTGCCCGAGCCGACGATCGCCACACTTGCCTTGGTCATGAACAGACTCCTACTTGAACTGCAGGGATACGGTGCCGAGCCCACTGAACTCGGCGCGGAAGTGATCGCCCGGGTGCGCGTCGATGGCGCGGGTGCAGGAGCCGGGCAGCACGATGTCGCCGGCCTTCAACCGCACACCGAAGCTCTCGACCTTCTGCGCGAGCCAGGCGACGGCGGTCACCGGGTTGCCGAGTACCGCGTCGCTGCGGCCCTCGGCCTTGGTCTCGCCGTTGCTCGTCAGGACGGCGTCGATGGCTGTGATGTCGATGTCCGCCGGCCGCACCCGATTCTTGCCGAGCACGAAGCCGGCGGACGACGCGTTGTCGGCGATCGTGTCCGGCAGGGTGATCTTCCAGTCGGTGATCCGGCTGTCGATCAGTTCGATGGACGGCCTGAACGCCACGGTGGCGTCGAGGACGTCCTGTTCGGTGCAGCCTGCGCCGGGGAGGTCGGCGCCCAGCACGAACGCGACCTCCACCTCGACGCGCGGGAAGCAGAACCGGGCGGTGTCGACGGGCTGGTCCTCGAACACCTCCATGTCGGCGAGCAGGTGCCCGTAGTCGGGTTCGTCGACACCCATCATCTGCTGCATGGCAAGGGAGGACAGGCCCACCTTGTGCCCGACGACCTTCGCCCCGTCCTGCAGCCGGCGGCGGATGTTGATGAGCTGGATCTCGTAGGCGTCGATCACGTCGATGTCGGGATGGTCCGCGGTCAGGGGGCCGATGGGAGCGCGGCCGCGTTCCGCGGCGTCGAGCCGATCCGCCAACTCGGTGCGTAGTTGCGTCGAGAGCATGGTGTGAGCCCTTCCCTGAAGTTCGTGTGCGTGCGCACACCACCGGTTTTCACTGCAACGTGTTTCGTTCTTCTTCGTTGGCGTCAGTAATACTTCCTGGCAGAAAGGATGGACTGACAACCCCATCATTCTATAACGTGTTCTACATGAGCAAGCACGAATACGACATCGTGGTCGTCGGTAGCGGTGCCGGTGGAATGACCGCGGCCCTGACCGCTGCCCACAAGGGACTCAGCGTCGTCATCCTCGAAAAGGCAGCGCACTTCGGTGGCTCCACCGCGCGCTCCGGCGGTGGCGTGTGGATCCCGAACAACGAGGCGCTGATCGCCGCCGGCGTCGAGGACACCACCGACGCCGCGCGGACCTACCTCCACAGCATCATCGGCGACGTCGTCCCGAAGGACCGGATCGACGCCTACATCGACCGCGGCCCCGAGATGCTGTCGTTCGTGCTGAAGAACAGCCCGCTGAAACTGCAGTGGGTGCCCGAATACTCCGACTACTACCCGGAGGCCCCCGGCGGTCGGCTCGGCGGACGGTCCGTCGAGCCGACCCCGTTCGACGGCCGGAAACTCGGCGCCGACCTCGCGAAGCTCGAACCCGATTACGTCAAGGCCCCGTCGAATTTCGTGATCACCCAGGCGGATTACCGCTGGCTTAACCTGCTGATGCGCAACCCGCGCGGTCCGCTGCGGGCCGCCCGGGTCGGGCTCCGGTTCCTCGGCGCCAAGCTCACCGGCAAGCGCCTGCTCGTCCGCGGTCAGGCCCTCGTCGCCGGATTGCAGGCCGGACTGAAGGCCGCCGGCGTCCCGATCCTGCTCGACACCCCGCTCACCGACCTGTACGTGGAAGACGGTGTGGTCAAGGGCGTCAACGCCACAGTGGACGGACAGCCGCAGGTGTTCCGGGCACGCCGCGGCGTGGTGATCGCGTCGGGCGGATTCGAGCACAACGACGAGGCCCGCAAGAAGTACCAGCGGGCGCCGATCGGCACCGAGTGGACCGTCGGCGCGAAGGCCAACACCGGCGACGGCATCTGGGCGGGCGAAAAGCTCGGTGCCGCGCTCGATCTGATGGAGGACGCGTGGTGGGGGCCGTCCATCCCGCTCACCGGCGGGCCGTGGTTCGCGCTGTCCGAGCGGAGCCTGCCCGGCTGCATCATGATCAACGAGTCCGGCAAGCGCTTCGTCAACGAATCGGCACCGTACGTCGAGGCGACGCACGCGATGTACGGCGGGACGTACGGCCAGGGCGACGGACCGGGTGAGAACGTCCCGTGCTGGCTCGTCCTCGACCAGCGGTACCGCGACCGGTACGCGTTCGCCGGCGTCACCCCGCGGTCTCCGTTCCCCGGTCGGTGGCTGAAGGCCGGTGTCATCGTCAAGGCCGGCACCGTCGCCGAACTGGCCGGGAAGATCGGCGTGCCCGTCGACGCACTCACCGAAACGATCTCGCGTTTCAACACTTTCGCCCGCAACGGCAAGGACGAGGACTTCGGCCGCGGCGAGAGCGGATACGACCATTACTACGGGGATCCCCGCCACAAACCGAACCCGAGCCTCGGCGCGCTCGAGAAGGCGCCGTTCTTCGCCGTCAAGATGGTTCCGGGCGATCTCGGCACCAAGGGTGGGCTGCGCACCGACCGCAACGCCCGCGTGCTCCGGGCGGACGGCAGCACCATCGAGAACCTCTACGCGGTGGGCAATGCCAGCGGTCCGGTGATGGGCCACACCTACGCCGGCCCCGGCGCGACCATCGGTCCGGCGATGACGTTCGGCTACCTCGCGGTCCTCGATATCCTCGACAAGTCCGCCCAGTCCGACTCGCCGACGTCACTGACCGGAGACGCCACCAATGCCGATTGATCCCAGCATCGCCCTCGGGGCCGAACTGCCCATCCAGGAGTTCTCCTGGACCAGTTCCGACGTCCAGCACTACCACCTCGCTCTCGGCGCCGGAGCGCGCCCGCTCGACGAGAAGGAGTTGCGCTACCTGACCGACGGGACACCGCAGGTACTTCCGACGTTCGCCACGGTCGCCGCGAATTTCCACGCCACCGAGGCGCCGAGCGTGTCGTTCCCGGGAGTCGAGATCGACCTCGCCAAGGTCGTCCACGGCACCCAGGAAGTGACCGTGCACCGGCCGATTCCCCCGGAGGGCAAGGCCCGCACCACCACCCGCATCGCCGAGGTGTGGGACAAGGGCAAGGCCGCCGTCATCGTGCAGGAATCGGCGACCACCGACCTCGACGGCACTCCCCTGTGGACCGGGCGGTCGTCCATCTTCGCCCGCGGCGAAGGCGGTTTCGGCGGTGAGCGCGGCCCGTCCCGGTCCGTCACGTTGCCCGACCGGCCCGCCGACGTCGAGGTCGACACCCCCGTCCTCCCGCAGCAGGCACTGATGTACCGGATGTGCGGTGACCGCAACCCACTGCATTCCGACCCGAAGTTCGCCTCCGCCGCAGGGTTTCCCGCCCCCATCCTGCACGGCCTGTGCACGTACGGGATGGTGTGCAAGGCGGCCGTGGACGCGGTCCTCGACTCGGACGCAGCGCAGGTCGCGGGATTCCGGGTCCGGTTCGCCGGCGTCGTGTTCCCCGGCGAGACCCTGCACACGCGGATCTGGAAGGAACAGGGAAGACTCCTCATCTCGGCGACGGTCCCCGAGCGTGATCACGCCCCGGCCCTGGCCGACGTGGTCCTGACCGTGGCCGAGGGATGACAGTCAGCGTTCACGCGCAGCCGGAACGATCACGCCCTCGATCGGATGGCCCCAACCTGCTGAGAGGGTGGGGCCATCCGTTCCGGTGAGCAGGTCGCTCAATGCGGGGAAGCTTGGGGTGCAGCGACTTTCAGCGGTTCGATCTTGCCCATGACGAACAGGTAGTTGGCCGCACCGAGCAGGGCCACCGCGCCGATCACGGCGAGTGGGGCCATGTAGGAGCCGGTGCGGTCGACGAGGACTCCGATGACGACCGGGGTGAAGATGCCGGCCAGGTTGGAGGCGAAGTTCTGGATTCCCCCGATCGACCCGACGTGGTTCGAGCTGGGTGCGACGTCGGCCGGGAGGGACCAGATGCCGGTGGCGGCGATGGTGAGGCTCGAGTAAGCAAGCGACAGGAGGGCGAGTGCCATCCAGGCCTCGGGGACGGCGGCCGCGAACATGATGACGGAGCCGCCGGCCAGGCCTCCGGCAATCTGGGTCTTGCGGACAACGGTGATCGAGTGTCCCCGGCGGACTGCGCGGTCGGCGAGCAGGCCGCCGATCCAGCCGCACGCGACGGCGCACACTCCGGGCAGGGCGCCGAACATGCCGAGCTTAAGCAGGTCGAAGCCGCGTTCGCTGACGAGGTAGCTGGGGAAGAAGGTGATGAAGAAGTAGATCGCGCTGTTCAGGCAGAAGAAGCCGAACATCATGCTCAGGATGGTGCGGTACCGGAACAGCGCCCGCCACGGCAACTTCGCGGCCGCGGCGTCGTCGTTCTCGGCGCTGCGGGCTCCGCCGTCTTCGATGTGCGCGAGTTCGGCTGCGTCGACGCGCGGGTGCTCCTGCGGGCTGCGGTAGAACTTCCACCAGGCGAATGCCCACACCACGCCCAGCGCGCCGATGATGACGAATACGCCGTGCCAGGTGGTGAACGAGATGATGAGCGCAACGATCGGCAGCGCGATCACGGCGCCGACACGGGATCCCGAGTCCCAGATGCTCGTCGCGAAAGCCCGCTCGCTCCTCGGGAACCACGTGGCGACGACCTTCGCGGACGTGCTCGGGGCCGGGCTCTCACCGACACCGAGGAGGAAGCGGACCGCGAACAGCGAGCCGAACCCGCGGGCGAGCGAGGTCGCCATCGTGCACACCGACCACCACAGGGCGGCGATGGTGAACGATCGCCGTGGTCCCACCTTGTCGACGTACCATCCGGCGGCGAGTTGGCACACGTCGTAGGCCCAGAAGAAGGCCGCGAAGATCAGGCCCTGCTGGGTGCCGGTGAGATGGAAGTCCTCGCCCATGAACGGCAGGGCGACGCTCAGGCTCGACCGGTCGAGGTAGTTGATGCTCAGCCCGACGAAGGCGAGCCAGATGATCGCCCAACGCGTGCGCGTCATGGTGCGCGGTGCTCTCACGTCGGTTGCACGTCCTACTGCAGTACTCATGTGGGGTCTCCCTGACCTGACCATTGTGTCTCTCGGATGCGGGTGCCGAGCCGGGTGGAGGTGTCGATCGACGAGCCGGATCGTATAGGAACCAACTTGATCGTATAGGGAGCATGGAATCAGGTGATCGCCGTCACTGTCAAGGGTGCGGGCGGGACGGGCACTGTTTTCGAGTCGGCCGACGGCCGGGATCGCCCGCGAAGGTGTCGAGGGCGCGCCTAGCGGACGACGCGCATCGCCGAGGACGGCCGCGCCGCGTCGGGGTCGAGCGCCGGGAGGGTGCCGTCGAAGGCCTGCGCGAATCGGGTGAAAGAGTTCCGAATGTGGTCGGCCATGGCCTGCTCGGCCGCCTCCGGCGTGCAGGCGCGGATCGCGTCCCACACGCGGCGATGCTCGGTGACGGTGACGGTTCCGTCGACATCGGCAGGGTAGAGCCGGAAAATGTGCAGGTGGCAGTGCGTTTGCTGAAACGCCTGCTGGACCACGCGGTTACCGGCCGCGCCGAGGATGGTGTCGTGAAAGCGGGTGTCGTGCGCGACGAGGTCCTGCCGCAGGTCGCCGCCCTCGTCGATCCGCCGTTCGAAGACCTCCAGCTCCCGATCCAGGCCGGCGCTCGGATTCGCAAGGCGGTCCACTGCCGCCGACCGTGCAGCCCACGGTTCGACGAGCAGGCGGAACTCGAACAGAGAGCGCAATTCCGGCAGACCGAGCAGAGGGGTGGTGCTGTATCCGCGACCGGGGCTGTAGACGACCAGGTTGTCGCCCTCCAGTCGTTGCAGCGCCTCCCGGACCGGTGTCTGCGACACCCCGAGCTCACGCGCGATGGCGTCGATGTTCATCCGGGTGCCCGGCGGTATCTCGCTGGCCACGATGGAGTCGCGTAGCGTCGAATAGACCTCGCCCGCTGCCGCTTTCGGCGCGGACTTCGGAGCGTCGGACACCTCTCGCCGGGGCATGACTACCTCATTTCATTCCTCGGGCTGCCACAGCGACGTGGCAGGTCACGGGCATGACGACTCTATACGCCCGGCGTCGGGTCTCGGTCGATCAGGCGCAGTGCACGCGGTCGGTGACGCGGCCCGGATTCCAACTCGGGGTTGACGCCCATCACAGCATCTATATGATTACGGCTATTCCTATACGATTCTCGGAAGAGAGCGCCATGTCTCACATTGCTTCCATCACCACCGCCGACGTCCGGTTCCCGACCTCGTTGGAACTCGACGGCTCGGATGCAGTCAACGTCGACCCCGACTACTCCGCCGCCTACGTCACGATCCGGACGGACGCCGGCGAGGAAGGCCACGGCTTCGTCTTCACCTGCGGCCGCGGCAACGACGTCATCACGCACGCTATCGACGCCTACGCACAGTTGCTCGTCGGCCGGAACGTCGAGGAATTGATCTTCGACCTCGGTGGTGCGTCCCGACGGCTGGTCCACGACTCGCAGCTGCGGTGGCTGGGTCCGGAAAAGGGGGTGAGCCAGATGGCATGCGGCGCACTGATCAACGCGCTGTGGGACATTCGCGCGAGGCGTGAGGGCAAGCCGCTGTGGCTCCTGCTCAGCACGATGACACCGGAAGAGATCGTCGACGTCGTCGACTTCACCCACATCCGCAACGCACTCGACCCGGCGGGGGCCCTCGACCTCCTGCAGCGCGCCGGTTCCGGCAAGGCCGACCGCATCGCCGCCCTGCAATCAGACGGATATCCCGCCTACACGACATCACCGGGATGGCTGGGCTACAGCGACGACAAACTTGTCCGGCTCAGCAAGGAGGCCGCCGCCGACGGCTTCGCCATGATCAAACTCAAGGTCGGCGGCAGCATGGAGGACGATCTGCGCCGCCTCGCTCTCGCCCGGGACGCGGTCGGCGACCTGCCCATCGCTATCGACGCCAACCAGCGCTGGGAGGTCCCCGAGGCCATCGACCGGGTCAACCGGCTCGCGCAGTTCGACCCGTACTGGATCGAGGAACCGACCAGCACCGACGACATCCTCGGGCACGCCGACATCCGCAAGGGCGTCGCGCCGACCCGCGTCGCCACCGGTGAGGCCGTCGCCAACCGGATCGTGTTCAAACAGTTGCTGCAGAAGCAGGCGATCGACGTGCTCCAACTGGATTCGACCCGGGTTGCGGGAGTGAACGAGAACATCGCCACGATCCTGCTCGCCGCACGCTTCGGCGTCCCGGTGTGCCCGCACGCGGGTGGGGTCGGGCTGTGCGAACTCGTCCAACACTTTTCGTTCTTCGACTACGCCGCCGTCAGCGGGTCGCAGGAGGGCCGCATGATCGAGTACGTCGACCACCTGCACGAGCACTTCGTCGAACCCGTCCGGATCGTCGGAGGACGCTACGCCGCCCCGACACTGCCCGGCATCGGCGCCGAGATGCTCGCCGGGTCGCGGGATCGTTGGGTCTTCCCCGACGGGGCCGGCTGGCGCGAGGTGAACGGCCGCGCAGCCACCACCTCCGCCGGGGTGGAGGTCGCATCGTGACCACGTCCCCCGAAGACCTGAATCGGGCGGTGGAGACGGCGCACGCCGCCTTCGAGAAGGCCCGCACGGTCACGCCCGACACCCGCGCCGGCTGGCTCGAAGCCGTCGCGGACGGCCTGGAAAGCGACGCGGCCGCTCTGGTCGAGATCGCCGCCCGTGAGACCCATCTCGCAATTGCCCGACTGCACGGGGAACTGCGGCGCACCACCTTCCAGCTCCGGCTGTTCGCCGACGAGATCCGCCGGGGTGAACATCTCGACGCCACCATCGACCACGCGGACGAAACCTGGGGGATGGGGCCGCGTCCCGACATCCGGCGTGTCAACGTGCCGTTGGGTGTCGTCGGTGTCTTCGGGGCGTCGAACTTCCCCTTCGCCTTCAGTGTGATGGGCGGCGACAGCGCGTCGGCGCTCGCCGCCGGATGTGCCGTCGTCCACAAAGCCCACGACGGACACCCCGATCTCGCCGCACGCACCGCGGCTGTCGTGGTCGCCGCACTGGAGGCCGCCGGTGCCCCCACCGGTCTCTTCGCGCTCGTGACCGGGCGGCCCGCCGCGGAGGCACTGGTCGATCATCGTCTGGTCAAGGCAATAGGTTTCACCGGATCCACTACTGGTGGTCGTGCGTTGTTCGACCGCGCGGCGGCGCGTCCCGAACCGATTCCCTTCTACGGCGAACTCGGTGGCATCAACGCGGTTTTCGTCACCGGATCCGCATGGAAGCGCCGCCGCGACGCCATCCTCGCCGGTTTTGCGCAGTCCTTCACACTCGGTATGGGACAGTTCTGCACCAAACCCGGACTGCTGTTCGTCCCGGCAGGAGACACCGATGACCTCGCGCGGACACTGGCCGATGCTCTCGACGGATTCGAGCCCACCGCACTACTCAACGAACGCCTGCACACCGGATACCGCAAGGCGGTGACCGCTGTCCGAAGCAATCCTGGTGTCACCGCGGTCATCGCCGGAACCGATCAGGCGGAGCCGACCCCGACAGTGCTCCGTACCACCGCGACGCACGTCCGGACGAACCCGGAACTGTTGCGGCAGGAAATGTTCGGTCCGGCGAGCTTCGTCGTCGAGTACGACGACGAAGCCGAGTTGACAGGTCTTGCACGACTTCTCGACGGGCAGCTCACCACCACGCTGCAGGCCGACACCGACGACGACGTGACCGAACTGGCCGCCATTCTCGCCGACATCAGTGGCCGGGTGCTGTGGAACGGCTGGCCGACCGGAGTGACCGTCAGTTACGCCCAGCACCACGGCGGTCCGTATCCGGCGACCACCTCGACAACCACCTCGGTGGGCACCGCCTCGATCCGGCGATTCGTCCGCCCCGTCGCGTATCAGTCCTTTCCCGCCGCACAGTTACCCGAACCGGTGCAGGACACGAACCCGTGGGGCGTGGCACAGCGGGTCGACGGTCGGTGGCGACACCCGGATCGGAAGGAATCGGAATGATGACGGTCGACCAAATCTTGCCCGACGACGCCGACCGTGCGCGTCTGGTCGGGAGGGTGTGGGACGTCGAGACGGGAGGCCCCCGGGTGGTCGCGATCCGTGGCGGCGACGTCTTCGATCTCGCCGCCGCCGCCGGGACCGTCTCGGATCTGCTCGAGTCGTCCAGCGTCGTCGCCGACATCGACGCAGCCACGACGACGCCGCGCTGGCGGCTCGACGACCTCCTCGATGCGTCGGCCGTCCAGGATCCGAGCCGCTCCCGCCTTCTCGCTCCGATCGACCTGCAGGTCGTCAAGGCATGCGGCGTCACGTTCGTCGACAGCATGATCGAGCGCATCATCGAGGAACGTGCGGCGGGAGATCCGAACCGGGCAGCGCAGATCCGGGCGTCCATCGGGCAGGCGATCGGCGGTAGCATCGCCGCACTACGGCCGGGATCGCCCGAAGCCGCCGCGGCCAAACGCATCCTGCTCGACGAGGGCCTGTGGTCGCAGTACCTCGAGGTGGGCATCGGTCCCGACCCCGAGGTATTCACGAAGGCCCCGGTGCTGTCGTCGGTGGGCTGGGGCTCGAAGATCGGCGTCCCGGCATTCTCGTCGTGGAACAACCCCGAGCCCGAACTGGTGCTGGTCGTGAACTCGGCGGGCCACATCGTCGGAGCCACGCTCGGCAACGATGTCAACCTGCGCGACGTCGAAGGCCGCAGCGCTCTACTGCTCGGGAAAGCGAAGGACAACAACGCCTCGAGCGCCCTCGGACCGTTCCTGCGGCTGTTCGACGAGCACTTCACCCTCGAGACCGTCCGGAAGGAGGAGATCCGGCTCCGGGTCGACGGTCCGGACGGCTTCGTGTTGGAGGGAACGAACAACGTCGAAAGGATCAGCCGTACCTTCGAAGATCTCATCGCGGCGACGATGGGCGATCACCACCAGTACCCCGACGGTATCGCCCTCTATACCGGAACGCTGTTCGCTCCCACCGTAGACCGCGACGTGCCGGGCCACGGGTTCACGCACCATCCCGGTGATGTCGTCACCATCCGAAGTCGTCACCTCGGAACGCTCGTCAACGAGGTCGGTGCCACCGAAACCTTGCCCGCGTGGACCTTCGGGCTGCGGCAGTTGTTCGACTACCTCCACTCCGGTGCCGTGCATCGCGCCGCCGCTGATCGCAGACAGCTCCGAGGTCTCCCGATCGATGCCACGTCAGGTCGGTGACAGTTACCGAAATTTGACCGAATTCGCCCAGTTCGGGCGGATGTTCGCAATTGCCGGGCACGGCGGGGCAACACTTTGTACGCTGTCCGTGACCTCATCGAGACGTGTCAACCGATGGTCGGGGCGGTTCCACGGCTCTCCACGAGCAGTAGCGAACAAAAGGGGGGACCTCGTGTCCCAGCGCAGACCTCTCCGTCCCGTGCGCCGTGCCGCCGTTGCCGGTGCTCTCGCGTTCTGTGCCACCGCTCTCGTCGCTTTTCCCGCGAATGCCGCACCGGTGGCGGGCAGTTCCGACAGCGGCAGCACCGGCGGCAGTTCGATGGGTTCTTCCGTCCTCCCGACGCCCATTCCCACTCCGACGGGGCTGGCCGCGCTCGCGGCCGCGACCACCCAGACGGGCAAGCCCTATCTGTGGGGTGGGACGGGTCCGGACGCGTGGGACTGCTCGGGTCTGGTGCAATGGGCATTCCGGCAGGCCGGGGTGAACCTGCCGCGCACCACCTGGGAACAGGCCGAGGTCGGTGCCCCCATTCCGCTGTGGGCGCTGGCTCCCGGCGACATCGTGGTGCTCAACGACGACGCGTCGCACATCGGCATCTACGCGGGCTTCGGTCAGGTCTTCAACGCGTACGGGCGCGGCGTTCCGGTGGGTCTGGCGCCGCTGTCGCAGTTCCACATCTACAGCATCCGCCGGTTCTGACGGTCGCCGACGTACGGCCACACCGCGACGACGAACAGCACCACCACCGCGACCGGTCCGAGCAGGGCCGCCCACGCGGGCACATCCGGCAGTGCCGCCGCCAGCACGGCCACGGCGCCGGTGGCGACCGCTCCCAGCAGGAGCGTCGGGATGCCCCGGGCGGGGCCGACGTAGGCGACGAGCAGCAGTGCCGTCGCCGCGACCCCGGCAGCGGCCGCTGCGGGCGCGGACGCGTCCCCCAGGACGAGCGCGATGAGCGCCCCCTGCACCGCGAGCACCGCAACCCATCTCATCGGTGCGCTCCCGACGGCCTGCGGGCCCGGTCCGCGAGGGCCAGTGCCAGATCCAGCGCGGAATCGTCGTCCCACGCCACCACCGGGACGCCGAGGACACTCATGTTCCGGTACATGTTCCGCCGCTCGAGCCGCCACATCCGGCCGGTCATCGGATCGAGTTCGTGCTCGAACGGCGGGCCGCGGAGGACGTCGACGGCCACGACGACGTGACCGCGCCGCCGCAACTCCAGCAGCGACAGCGCGAACCCGGTGTCCAGCATGGTGGAGAACGCGATGACCACCGCCCGCGGCGGCAACGCGACCCGCGGGACCAGCGTGCCTTCAGCCGCGCCCTCCTCGGAGTCGAGGACGGTGTCGAGGATCCGGTAGAACTGCCTGCGCCCGATGTCGGCGCCGAGCCACCGCAGCCGGAGACCGTGGGCGACGACCCCGGCCCGATCGCCGCGCTGCAGGGCCGTCTGCACCACCTGAGTCGCCCCGCGGACGGTGCGGTGCAGACTCTCCGACGCCGGTCCGGGCGCCTGCGGGGTGGTGTCGAGTACGGCGACGACGTCCGCGGCGCGGTCCATGATCCGTTCGGTCACGTGCAGCCTGCCGCGACGGGCACTGACGGGCCAGTTGACGCTGCGCAGCGGATCTCCCGGGGCGTGCGGCCGGATGTCGCCGAATTCGACTCCCGAACCGAATCGGCGGGTGCGGTGCGCGCCGATGCGGTCCGGAAGCGGGGCGCGCGGGAGTGGCGTCGGCATCGGCGGTGCGAGCGGAAAGATCCGCAGTTCCGCGGCGGGCACCCGCGCCGTCGCGGTCAGCAGGCCGCCGCCCGCCCGTGCCTTGAC
This sequence comes from Rhodococcus sp. NPDC057529, assembly GCF_042802055.1. Lineage (NCBI taxonomy): Bacteria > Bacillati > Actinomycetota > Actinomycetes > Mycobacteriales > Nocardiaceae > Rhodococcus > Rhodococcus sp. NPDC057529. Next base: position 169,950 of record NZ_JBHVEY010000001.1, on the reverse strand, counting down.
GATCACTGCGGGTTCGTATCGACCCCACCGGTCCGCCGACACCAGGTACTCGCCGTCACCGGTCTGCTCGACCCGGTAGCTGTCGGACGGCGCCGGTGTCACCGCCAGCTCCGCCGCGCCGCCGCACGTCGTCACGTCCACCGAGAACCGCACGGATTCGGATTCGAAGCACCGCAGCGTGCCGCCCGAACTGTCGACCCGCACACCGGTGGCCGGTCGCGGCAACCACGTCAGCGCACCGAGCGCGCCCAGCATCGGGGCGGCGAACACCATCAGTTCCCACCACCGCCCCACGACACCCACGGTCAATGCCACGGCCGCGCAGGTCGCCAGGGCGAGGGCCGCCGGCGACGCCCGCCACGTCAGCGGCTGCTCGGTCATCGTGCTCTCGCCGTCATCGCGCTCTCGGCGTCATCGTGCCCTCGGCGCGGGGAGGCGGCGCAACAGTTCCGCGAGGACGTCGTCGCTGCGGATACGGCGCACCCACATCTCCGGTCGCAGGCTGATGCGATGCGCGACGGCGGGAACGGCCAGCGCCTTGATGTCTTCGGGAATGACGAAGTCGCGGCCGGCGAGGAGGGCGCGTGCCCGCGCCAGTTGGACGAGGTCGAGTTCCGCGCGGGGACTGGCCCCGACCTCGACCTGCGGGTGGTGCCGGGTGGCGTTCGCGAGTGCGACGACGTACCCGAGGACGTCGTGATGAACACTGACCTGTTCGAGCGACTCCCGCATCGCCAGGAGGTCGGCGGCATCGACCACCTGCTCGACGACGACGGCGGCGGATCCCCTGTCCAGCCGGCGGCGCAGCATCTCGTGCTCGTCGGTCTCGGTGAGGTACCCCAGTCTCAGGCGGAGCGTGAACCGGTCCAGCTGCGCCTCGGGCAGCGGGTAGGTGCCCTCGTATTCGATGGGGTTGTCGGTGGCGAGCACGACGAAGGGACGCGGCAGGATCCGGGTGGTGCCGTCGACGCTGACCTGCCCCTCGGCCATGGCCTCGAGCAGCGCGGCCTGGGTCTTGGGCGGGGTGCGGTTAATCTCGTCGGCCAGCAGCAGGTTGGTGAAGATCGGGCCCGGACGAAACTCGAACCGTCCCGACGGCATGTCGTAGATGGTGGCGCCGAGCAGGTCGGCGGGCAGTAGGTCGGGGGTGAACTGGACGCGTGTGAAGTCGAGCCCGAGCGCGGCGGCGAAAGAGCGGGCCACCAACGTCTTTCCGAGCCCGGGCAGATCCTCGATGAGCACGTGCCCGCCCGCGAGCACGGCGAGCAGAATCGACGTGAGTTCGTCGTGCTTGCCGACCACCGCCCGTTCGACCTCCGCCAGCACGGCGTGGGCGCGCGCGGTGGTGACCTGGGCGGGCATCGTCACAACTGCTCCAGTCGTTGCAGGATCCGGTCGAGGACGTCCCGGCCCGGACCGGGCTCCGTCCTGTCGATGCGCTGAACGCCGTCGGGATCGACCCACCGCCACAGGTCGCCGAAGAACACTTCACCCGCGGCGGCGGTGTCGGCGGGGTCGAGTCCCTGCCGCTGTCCGGTGGACTGCTGGAATTCGCGCGCCAGCAACGGACGCAAATGGTGATCCCAGTCGCCGCGTGTACCGTCCGCCCAGCTGATCAACGATTCTGTCCGTGCCATCCAGCGGGCCGTTGCCTCGGCTCGTTCCGCTTCCAGACCCAACGCTTCGCCGTCGACGTCTGCGGGTGCCATCCGTCGCCGAATCTCGAACAGCACCAGCGCCGTCACCGCTCCCGCGATCAGCACGGCGGCGCCGTACCGGCCCGCGGCCACCAGCGGGACCTCCACGGCCAGTACCGCTCCGACCCCGATTACCGCGACGGCAAGCACGCGTCGCTCCCCAGGTCGGCGAGCACGCGCCGGAGCAGGTCCGCGGCCTCGTCGCGGTGCAGTTCGCCCATCGGATGCAGGCTGAACCTCGCCTCCGAGAACAGCCGCACCAGCGGCGCCGCCGCCTCGAAACGCAGCGCTCCGAGTTGCACTGCGCGAGCCAGTACTTCGGACGGTGTGTCCGAATCCCGCGGCTCGGCGCCCGGCGCCGTCCGCAACGCGTCCTCCATCGCGGCGTAACTGGCGATGATGGCCTCGCGCGGCGGCAGACCGGTGGCCACGACCACGGCGAGACCTTCCTCCGCGGCCCGGGCCAGCGACTGCGCGCCTGCCGGAGCGTCGGGGGAACTCGCCGCGGTCCAGGCGCCGACCCGGGACCTGAGGGGACGCCGCGCCACGGCACCGAGGATCAGCACCGTCACCAGAATCGGTCCGACAATGGCTGCCGCGGTCCACAATTCCGCGAGATCCTCACGGGTCTCGGCGACCGTGTCGGGCGGCAGGACCGTCTCGGTGGGAACCACCCGGTCGGTGCGGTCGGCCCCCTCGTCGGCGGTCTGGGTCGTCGTCGAGCGCTGACGGCCCGGGGGTTCGTCGCCACGGACGGATCCGAGGAGGAACGCCACAGCCACGAGAAGGGAGGCGAACACCGCCCACCCGACCACGTGCCGGCGCGAGACCGAGGACCCGGTGTTCCCGGTCGGCCCGACCGCCGGCGGGTCGGGGGCGACCCGTGGCCGTCCGCCGCGCACGGCCGACGCGAGTGCCACGGCCGCGACGACGACCGCGATCGCGGACAGGACGACCAACGCGCGCGTCGCCCCCGCACCCGGCTCCGCCGTTGTGGCGGGGGTGTCGGATGCGGGGACCGCCCTGACCACAAGCGTGACCGTCACGACGGCCGCCAGCAGGGCAACCGTGTGGACGACCCTGCTCATCACCCGACGGTCCGGCATCCTCACTCCCGAGTTGCCCCTCCATCGTGACACGCGGAGACCGCGAAAATCACTCGTTCACGACGGCGGACAGCGCAGCATGTTCTGCGGCGCATCCATCGACGAAGGAGAGTTACTCGACCATGTCCCCGGTAACCGGAGCAGAACTGGCTCGTTCATTGGAACCTCTGGGGGTTGCGGTCCCCTCGGCCGTTCCCACACACTGGTACAACCTGGCGGCGGATCTTCCGGAACCCGTTCCGCCGCATCTGCATCCGGGCACTCGCGAGCCGCTGGGGCCGGAGGACCTGGCGCCGCTGTTTCCGGCGAGCCTGATCGAGCAGGAGGTCGCGACCGACCGCTACATCGAGATCCCCGAGACGGTTCGGGAGATCTACGGCATGTGGCGTCCGTCGCCGCTGGTGCGGGCGCATCGGCTCGAGCGGGCGCTCGGCACCCCGGCGCGGATCTACTACAAGTACGAGGGTGTGAGCCCGGTCGGCTCGCACAAGCCGAATACGGCTGTCGCGCAGGCCTACTACAACGCCCTCGAGGGCACCACCAAGCTCACCACCGAGACCGGCGCCGGCCAGTGGGGCGCGTCGTTGTCGTTCGCCGGTGCGCTGCTCGGTCTCGACGTCGAGGTGTGGCAGGTTCGCGCGTCCTACGACGCGAAGCCCTACCGCCGACTCCAGATGGAGGCGTACGGCGGCATCTGTCATCCGTCGCCGTCCGACCTCACCGAGGCGGGCCGGGCGATTCTCGCCGAGCACCCCGACACGACGGGGTCGCTGGGCATGGCGATCAGCGAGGCCGTCGAGGTTGCCGCCCAGGACCCGCGCGCGCACTACTCACTGGGCAGTGTCCTCAACCACGTCATGCTCCACCAGACCGTGATCGGCCAGGAGGCCATGGCCCAGCTGGAGGAGGCCGGCGAGCCGGTCGCGCACACGGTATTCGGTTGCGCCGGCGGCGGTTCCAACCTTGCCGGCCTGACGTTCCCGTTCCTCGGCCGCAACTTGCGCGAGGGCACCACCACCCGCCTCGTCGCGTGTGAGCCGGCGGCCTGCCCGTCACTCACGCAGGGCGAGTACCGCTACGACTTCGGCGACGTCGCCGGTCTGACGCCGCTGTTGAAGATGTACACGCTGGGCAACGACTTCGTTCCGCCTGCAATCCACGCGGGCGGCCTGCGATACCACGGCATGTCGCCGATGGTCTCGCACGCCGTCGCCCTCGGACTGATGGAGGCGACCGCGATCGAACAGGACGACGCACTCACCGCGGGCCTGCTGTTCGCCCGCGCCGAAGGCATCATCCCCGCGCCGGAATCCACGCACGGTGTGGCCGCGGCCATCGCGCATGCCCGCACGGTCACCGAACCGGAGGTCGTGGTCATCGGATTGTCCGGCAACGGCCAGCTGGACCTGCCCGCGTACAGCCGGTACGTCTGATCGATGTGCCGAGGCAGATCCACGTACGGGTCTGCCTCGGCGGTCACCGGCGCAGCGTCGACAACCGGCTCGCCAGGCGGTCCGCGTCGAGGGTCCCCGTGAGTCCGCTGAACATGCCCTCCCACGGCGCGTCCGCCACGACGGTCAACGCGGTGCCGCGGTCGTACAGCACGTCGACGACGTTCGCGAACCGTCGCACGGTGTCCGTGCCTACCTCCCGCAACCGGGGCACACCGGTGATCACCCAGCAGCGGTACTGCTCGGACAGGTCGAGGTAGTCGGCGGGCGCGGTCGGGGTGCCGCACAGCGCCGCGAACTCGAACCAGACCGTCCGGTCGCGTACCGCCGCTGCCGTCACGGTCCGCGTGCCGACGGTCAGTGCAACTCGCTCGGACGGGGCCGGAACCTCCACTTCGGACGCATTGACGAAGCGGCCGGCGGCGAATCCGTTCTCCGACGTGACCGCCGTGCGATAGTCGACGGGTCCGGCCACCCGCACGACGGTCAGATTCTGCTCCAGCACGGTGATCGTCGGCGCGAACAGGTGGTGGAACAGCGGGTTGGGCAGCAGTCCTTCGGGCGGATAGTTCGACGTCACGACCAGCGTGATGCCGCGGGCGAACAGCGCCTTCAGCAGCCGCGCCACCAGCATCGCGTCCCCGACGTCGTGGAGGTGGAATTCGTCGAAGCACAGCAGCCGGACGTCGCCGAGCGTCGCGTCGATCGCGAGGTCGATGGACCCCAGCGCGTGCGCGTCGGCGTGGAGGCTGCGGAAGAACGAGTGAAAGTGCACGCGCCTTCTCGGGACGTCGGAAGCCGCGTGGAAGCGGTCCATCAGCCACGTCTTGCCCCGTCCGACGGGCCCCCACAGGTACACGCCGCGAACCCCGGGTCTCCCCTGCGCCAGGCCGTCGGCGGTCTCGTCCAGGACTGCCGCGGCCGAGCGCTGCGCGTCGTCCAGCAGAACCTCTACATTCACGGAAGGAGACATTACGAACGGGGAGTCTCGGGCGACAAGCAGATGTGAGCAGGGAGACTGTGCGACGCGACGGCCCGAACGCGGCAGACCAGGCGACGAGAATCCCGCATTTCTGGGAAGATCGTGACGTGAACCCCCAGTACCTCAGCCGTCTCCCCGACAGCGGTTTCGATCGCGTCGACGCACTCCTCGCGCCCGTCGACGACGACCTCGCGGCGGCGTTTCCGGGTGACCGGCAGCAACCGCAGCCCATCCACACCGTCTACGTGAGCGCGGCGGACGCCGGCCCGGACACTCCGAGGGTGTGGGGTGAGCAGGCTGTCGAACTGCTGGACAGGTACACGGAGGCACTGTCCGAAATCGGCACGACCGGTGCACTTCCCGACGTGCGTGCGACGCTCGAGCGCAGCCCGATCCAGGATCTGCGGATCGACTTCGAGGACGGCTACGGCTGGCGGAGCGACGACGTCGAGGACGCGGCCGCACTGGAGACGGGTCGCACACTGCGACAGCTGTCGTCCGACCTGTCCGGACCGCGGTCGCTGGGGATCCGCGCGAAGGGCCTGGCGCCGCACGAGCGCCGCCGCGGCATCCGCACGCTCGAACTCGTCCTCGAAGGCGCGGGTGGGGTTCCCGACGGCTTCGTGTTCACCGTGCCGAAACTGCGTGCAGCCCAGCAGGTCACCGCCGTCGTCGCGTTGTGCGAGGAACTGGAGAGCGCGTACGGGCTCCCCGACGGGTCGCTGCGCTTCGAGTTGCAGATCGAGAGCCCGCAGGCCGTCCTCGGTCCGGACGGCACCGTGACCGTCGCGAAGGCGATCCAGCTCGCGGAAGGTCGCTGCACCGGATTGCACTACGGCACTTACGACTACAGCGCGGCCTGCGGAATCGCCTCCCGGTTCCAGTCGCTCGAGCACCCGGTGGCCGACCACGCCAAGTCCGTGATGCTGGTGGCGGCGGCCCAGACCGGGGTGTGGGTGTGCGACGGATCCACCCAGGTGGTCCCGCAGGGCGGCGACGAGGAGATCCGCGCCGCGCTGGCCCGGCACTACCGGCTCGTCACCCGTTCGCTCGAACGCGGGTACTACCAGGGATGGGACATGCATCCCGGGCATCTGATCACCCGCTGGCTCGCGACGTTCGACTTCTACCGCGACGCCCTGCCCGGCGCGGCCACCCGCCTGCAGGCCTACCTCGACCGCCAGGGCGGCGGGGTGATGGACGAACCGGCCACCGCGCAGGCCCTCGCGACGGTGGTGCTGCGGGGGCTGGCGTGCGGAGCGTTCGACGAGGACGTGGTCCGCGTGCAGGCCCCCGGATGCACGGTGGACACGCTCCGCGACCTCCTCACCCGAGCGGTGGTCCCGGAGATCTGACCGCCTCCCCGCCCGCGAGGACCACCCGCACCACCGCCTCCGAGGTCCTACACTGGCCCCACGCCCGATCAGGAGGTACCAGCACCCGTGACCCCGAACGCCTTGACCCCGCCCAGCTTCCGGAGTCTGCCGGACCTGGCCGTACGCACACTCGGCGGCGCCGTCGTGTGGGCCAACGACGAGCTGTTCGCCGAGCGGGAGAACCTCATCCGCCCGACGGCCGCCGAGTACCAGCCGGCGACGTTCGGGCACAAGGGTCAGGTGTACGACGGCTGGGAGACCCGCCGGCGCCGGGTGGCGGGCACGGACGAGGCGATCGTCCGGCTCGGGGTTCCCGGTGTGGTGCGCGGCGTCGTGGTCGACACCGCCTGGTTCAAGGGCAACTACCCGCCGGAGATCTCCGTGCAGGCCGCGTCCGTCGACGGCTACCCGTCCTCCGACGAACTGGTCGCCGCCGACTGGACCACGATCGTCGAGCGCAGCCCCGTTCAGGGTGACACCGAGAATCCGTTCGCGGTCGACTCCGGCGCACGGTGGACGCACGTGAAGCTCACGATGCACCCGGACGGCGGTGTCGCCCGGCTCCGCGTGCACGGCGAGGGCCGTCCCGACCCCCGTTTCCTCGATGCGGGCCCCGTCGATCTCGCGGCGCTCGAGAACGGCGCCCGAGTCACGTCCTGTTCCAACATGTTCTACGGGTCGCCGCAGAACATGCTGCTCCCCGGTCTCGCCCGGGTGATGGGCGACGGCTGGGAGACGTCCCGCCGCCGCGACGACGGCAACGACTGGGTCGAGATCCGGCTCGCCGCCCAGGGCACGGTGTCGCTGGCCGAACTCGACACGTCCTACTTCCTCGGCAATGCCCCCGGTGAGGCGAGCCTCCTCGGCCGGGACGGCGACGGCGAGTGGACGGAACTGCTCCCGCGGACGCGCCTGCAGCCCGACACGAGGCACCGCTTCGTCATCGACAGCGACCGGCCCGTCACGGAGGCCCGGCTCGACATCTTCCCGGACGGCGGCATGGCGCGGTTGCGGTTGTGGGGTTCCCTGACCGACGCGGGTCGGGCAGGGTTGACGGCATGACTCACGGTTTCGATGACAGCTATCCCCGTGACCTGGTCGGATACGGGCCGCACCCGCCCGATCCGCAGTGGCCGGGCGGCGCGAAGATCGCTGTCCAGTTCGTCCTCAACTACGAGGAGGGCGCCGAGAACAATGTCCTCCACGGCGACGACGCGTCGGAGACGTTCCTGTCCGAGATGGTCGGTGCGCAACCGTTCCCGAACCGGCACATGAGCATGGAATCGATCTACGAGTACGGTTCCCGCGCCGGGTTGTGGCGGGTGCTGCGGGCGTTCGAACGGCGCGGACTGCCGCTCACGATCTTCGCGGTGGCCAAGGCCATGCAGCGGAACCCGGAGGCCGTCAGCGCGTTTCGCGAACTCGGCCACGAGATCGCCTGCCACGGCCTGTGGTGGAAGTCGTACCAGCTGTCCGACGAGGACGCCGAACGCAGGGACCTGGCGGAGGCCGTGGAGATCCTGCGGGACCTCACCGGTGAGGCGCCGCTGGGCTGGTACACCGGCCGCGACTCCCCGCTCACCCGGAAGCTGGTGGTCGAGCACGGCGGCTTCGAGTACGACTCCGACTCGTACGCCGACGACCTGCCGTACTGGGTGAAGGTCGACGCCCCCGGGAAGGGCCTCGTCGACCATCTGGTGGTGCCGTACACCCTCGACACCAACGACATGCGGTTCGCCTCGCCCGGCGGTTTCCCGAGCGGCGAACAGTTCTTCGCGCACCTGCGGGACGCCTTCGACGTCCTGTACGCGGAGGGCACGGCCGGGGCGCCGAAGATGCTGTCCGTGGGTCTGCACTGCCGCATCGTCGGCAGGCCCGCCCGCACCGCGGCGCTGGAGCGTTTCCTCGACCACGTGCAGTCCCACGACGACGTGTGGGTCGCCCGCCGCATCGACATCGCCCGCCACTGGCGCACCGTCCACCCGGCCTGAGGACGGCCCGATGCCCCCACGAAGACCGTCTGTGCTGGTCGCGAACCTGGCCAACCGGGATCCCGGCAGCTCGCAGACCGTGATCCTGGAGGAACTGCGCCGGGTGATCCTCAGCGGCGGCGCCCCGCCGGGCACCCCGATTCCGGTGGACGAGGTGGCCGAGCACTTCGGTGTCAGCCGCATCCCGATCCGGGAGTCGCTGAAGACGCTGATCGGTGAGGGTCTCGTCGATCACCGGGCCAACGCCGGATACACCGTCGCCCGGCTGACCGTCGACGAACTCGAGGAGCTCTACCTGGTGCGGGGCGTCCTCGAGTCGGCGGCGCACTCGGTGGCCATCACCCTGGCCGACGAGGCCGACGACACGAGGGCCCGGGAGACGTACGCGGCGCTCGACCGCTCGGTTCTCGAGGACGACCTGACCGCGTACCACCGGGAGAGCCGCAACTTCCACCTCGCCCTGGCGTCGCCGTGCCGGATGCAGCGGCTGCTGCACATGTTCGAGGCGGCGTGGAACATCACCGAGCCGGTGCAGCCGATGTCGCAGGTCGACACCCCGGAGCGGCTGCGGCTGCACCTCGGACACCGCGACATGCTCGCGGCGTTCCTCGCCCGGGACGCCGCCGCGCTGAAGGCGGCCACCGATCGGCACAACGAACAACTCGACACGGTGATCGCGGCCCTGCCCACGGACACCGGAATCTTCCGGGACACGCCCGGGTAGGCCGGGCGGCAAGATATATTCTCGGCCCGACCGGGCGCCCGCGAGAATATATCTTCGCCGTCACAGTCAGGAAATATCCGAAAACTACTTTTGCTCCCAGCGCTTCGGTGGTGTGCTTTTCACCGAGGCACCCTCACGTCGAAGCAGTCGTCTCCGGACTGCACCAGGGAGCAAAACGATGACTCAGACAGCGCCCTCCTCCTCCGAAGGGGAAACCGTCCCCGGTGCACACCTGGCCGGCGCCGGGCTGATCAAACCCGGCTACCACCCTCGACTGACCAACGACGACCTCGCGCCGCTGAAGACCCAGTCGTGGTCGTCGTACAACATCTTCGCGTTCTGGATGTCCGACGTGCACAGCGTCGGCGGGTACGTCACCGCGGGCAGCCTGTTCGCGCTCGGGCTGACCAGCTGGCAGGTCCTCGTCGCCCTGGTGGTCGGCATCGCGATCGTCAACGTGTTCGCGAACCTGGTGGCCAAGCCCAGCCAGGTCACCGGTGTCCCCTATCCGGTCATGTGCCGCAGCGCCTTCGGCGTCCTGGGGGCGAACGTCCCGGCCGTCATCCGCGGACTCATCGCGGTGGCCTGGTACGGAATCCAGACCTACCTGGCGTCACACGCGTTCGTGATCCTCGGTCTGAAGATCTGGCCGGGCCTGGCGCCCTGGGCGGACGTGCACGAGCACGGATTCCTCGGACTGTCGGCGCTCGGCTGGGCCGGCTTCATGACGATGTGGGTGCTGCAGGCGCTGGTCTTCTGGCGCGGCATGGAAAGCATCCGCAAGTTCATCGACTTCTGCGGCCCCGCCGTCTACGTCGTGATGTTGATGCTCGCCATCTATCTGATCAGCGAGGCCGGCTGGTCGAACATCAGCCTGAACCTCGGCGAGGTGAACTACACCGGCTGGTCGGCCGTTCCCGTGGTGCTGGGCGCGATCGCCCTTGTCGTGTCGTACTTCTCGGGCCCGATGCTCAACTTCGGCGACTTCTCCCGGTACGGAAAGACGTTCGCCGCGGTCAAGCGCGGCAACTTCCTCGGCCTCCCGGTGAACTTCCTGTTCTTCTCGATCCTCACCGTCGTCACCGCGTCGGCGACGCTGCCCGTGTACGGCCGCCTGATCACCGATCCGGTCGAGACGGTCGCGCAGATGGACAACCTGTTCGCCGTCGTCCTCGGCCTGCTCACCTTCATCGTCGCCACCATCGGCATCAACATCGTCGCCAACTTCGTGTCCCCGGCCTTCGACTTCTCGCACGTCAGCCCGCAGCGCATCAGCTGGCGCACGGGCGGAATGATCGCCGCCGTCGGATCGGTCCTGATCACCCCGTGGAACCTGTACAACAACCCGGAGGTGATCCACTACACGCTCGAGACACTCGGCGCCTTCATCGGGCCGCTGTTCGGAATCCTCATCGCGGACTACTACCTGGTGCGCAGGCAGCGGATCGTCCTCGACGACATGTTCACCATGTCGCACGACGGAACATACTGGTACAAGAAGGGTTACAACCCGGCCGCGATCATCTCCACCGTCGTCGGCGCACTCGTCGCGATGGTTCCCGTGATCCTCAAGGCCCAGCCGTTCGGACTCGACGTGTGGGGCATGGCCGGCGCCGCCCAGTACTCGTGGTTCCTGGGCATGGGCATCGGATTCCTCTGCTATTTCGCGCTGTCCACCGGCGCGCGTCGTGCGCACCGCACGGCCCCGGCCGAGGTGTAGGTCGAGGAACGTGCACATCACGATCGTCAATCCCAACACCACCCGGGCGATGACCGACAAGATCGGCGACTGCGCCCGCTCCGTCGCCGGGCCCGGGACGCTCGTCGAGGCGGTGAGCCCGCGGATGGGCCCCGCCTCGATCGAGAGTCATTACGACGAAGCACTCAGTGTCCCCGGGCTTCTCGAGGAGATCGCGCGCGGCGAGGAGGCCGGCGTGGACGGGTACGTGATCGCCTGCTTCGGCGACCCGGGCCTCGACGCGGCCCGGGAACTGGCCTCCGGCCCCGTGCTCGGCATCGCCGAGGCCGCCATGCACACCGCGAGCTTCCTCGGCCGCGGGTTCAGCGTCGTCACCACACTCGGACGCACCCGGGGACGGGCGTGGGAACTCGCCGAACGGTATGGCATGCAACGCTTCTGCCTCGGGGTGCACGCGTGCGAGATCGCGGTCCTCGACCTCGACCGCGACCCGGACGCGGTGAAGGTGATCACCGAGGCCTGCCGCGTCGCCCTCGACCGGGACGGTTCGGACGCGATCGTGCTGGGCTGCGCGGGCATGGCGGACCTGTGCGCCGTCATCTCGGCGGAACTCGGCGTGCCGGTGGTCGACGGCGTGGCAGCCGCGACCCTCATGGTGCAGTCCCTCGTCACGCTCGGTCTGCGGACCGGCGCGCGCGGCGAGTTCGCAGCTCCCCTGCCCAAGAAGTACACCGGACTGCTCGAGGGCTTCGGCCGCTGACCCCGAATGGCTGCGCCCTGTGCGCCATAGTGGTAGCCAGAGGTACCGAAAAGGCGCAGAGCGAGGAGCCGTCATGACCGAACCGCCCGGCCTGATCGCGTTCAACGCACTGAGCGACGCGCGGGCCGCCGACCTGCTGGTGCAGTGCTGCGCGTCGACGGTGTGGGCGCAGCGGGTGGCCGCCGGGCGGCCGTTCCCGTCCGCCGACGCGCTGCACACCGCCGCCGACGACGTCCTGGCCGACCTGACCGAGTCCGAGATCGACGCGGCCCTGGCCGGTCATCCGCGGATCGGCGACCGCGCGGACAACCCGTCGTCGGCGCGCGAACAGTCGGCGGTCGCGTCCGCCGACGACGACGTCCGCGCGCGCCTGCGGTCGGGCAACGAGGAGTACGAGCAGAAATTCGGGCACGTCTACCTGGTGTGCGCGTCCGGTCGGTCGGCGCAGGAACTACTCGACGTGCTGCACGCGCGTCTCGGCAACGACGCCGCGACGGAACGCACGATCCTGCGGACCGAGCTGGCCGCCATCAACCGGTTGCGCCTGGAACGCCTTCTCGGCGAGATCGGAGACACGGTCCCCTGATGTCCAAGATCCTGAGCACCCACGTACTGGACGCCACCGACGGCGCACCCGCAACGGGGGTGCAGGTGCAACTGGTGAACTCGGCCGGCGACGTCCTCGCGAGCGCGACGACCGATTCGGACGGCCGCATCGCCGAGATCGCGCCGGACGGTCTGACCGCAGCCACCTATTCGCTGGTCTTCGCCACCGGCGACTACTTCGCCGCCCGCGGCCGGGAGACGTTCTACCCGGAGGTGACCGTCACGTTCGTCCTCGACGACCCGCAGCGGGGGTATCACGTCCCGTTGCTGTTGTCCCCGTTCGCCTATTCCACCTACCGCGGGAGCTGAAGAATGACCGACCTCACCGGCGCCATCGTCCTGGGCGAGCACCAGTACGGCAAGGCCGAGAACCGCATCGTGCGGATCTACCGCGACACCCCGCGGCACGAAATCCGGGACGTGAGCGTGTCGACGTGTCTGCGCGGCGACTTCTCGGCCGCGCACCTCGCCGGCGACCAGAGTTCGGTGCTGCCCACCGACACCCAGAAGCAGACGGCGTACTCCTACGCGAAGGAGAAGGGACTCGACTCCATCGAGGAGTACGGGCTCACGCTGGCACGGCACTTCGTGGACGACGTGGCCCCGGTCGTGGGTGCCCGCATCGAGATCGAGGAGTACGCGTGGCAGCGCGCGGTGGTCGACGGGGCGGAACACGACCACACCTGGGTGCGCAAGGGCGAGGAGGTACGCACCGCGGCGATCACCGTCGACGCCGACGGCACGTGGGTGGTCGGCGGGCTGAAGGATCTGGTGATCCTCAAGTCCACGGGCAGCGAATTCTTCGGATTCCTGAAGGACGAGTACACGATCCTCGAGGAGACCCACGACCGGGTGATGGCGACGTCGCTGGTCGTGCAGTGGCGGTTCGTCACCACCGACGTGGACTGGAACAGCGTCTACGCCGGCATCAAGGAGCAGATCGTCGCGACGTTCGCGACCGTCCATTCGCTCGCCCTGCAGCAGACGCTGTACGAGATCGGCAAGGCGATCCTGGAGCGCTACCCCGTGCTCGCGGAGGTGCGGCTGTCCGCGCCGAACAAGCACCACTTCGCCCACGACCTCGCGCGTTTCGGCGTGGAGAACGACAACGAGGTCTTCCACGCCGCCGACCGCCCGTACGGCCTGATCCAGGCCACGGTGCAGCGTTCCGACGCCCCGGACGCCGGGCCCGCGTGGTCCGCGTACGCGGGGTGGCTCAGCTGATGTCCGACGTCCCCGGCACGGTCGTCGTCGCCGGTGCGTACGTCGCCACGGTCGACACGTCGGGCACCGAGCATCCCGACGGCTACGTCGTCGTCCGGGGCAACCGCATCGTCGACGTCGGTGCCGGTCCCGCGCCGGAGATCGAGGGGGCACGGGTCGTCGACGGACGCGGCTGCCTGCTGACACCCGGACTGGTGAACACCCACCACCACCTGTATCAGTGGATCACCCGCGGGCTCGCCGCCGACGACAACCTGTTCGACTGGCTGACCACCCTCTACCCGATCTGGGCGGGCGTCGACGCCGACGCCGTCCGGACCGCGGCCACCGGCGGTCTCGCCTGGCTGGCGAAACACGGGTGCACGACCACCACCGACCACCATTACGTCGTGCCCCGCAACGGCGGCGACGTGTTCGGCGCCGAGATCGAGGCCGCGCGGACCGTCGGTCTGCGGTTCCACCCCAGCCGGGGGTCGATGGACCTCGGCCGCAGCCGGGGCGGGTTGCCACCAGACTCCGTGGTGGAGCGTCTCGACGACATCCTCACGGGCACCCAGGACGTCGTCGACCGCTGGCACGACCCTTCGCCCGACTCGATGCTGCGGGTCGCCGTGGCGCCCTGCTCCCCGTTCTCCGTCACCGCCGACCTGCTGACCGAGGCCGCGGCCCTCGCCCGGTCCGCCGGGGTGCGACTGCACACCCATCTCGCGGAAACCGTTGACGAGCAGGACTTCTGCCTCGACCGCTTCGGCTGCACCCCGGTGCAGTACCTGGAGCGACTCGGCTGGGTGGGCCCCGACGTCTGGTACGCCCACGCCGTCCACCTCGACGACGTCGCGATCACGACCCTGACCGGCACCGGCACGGGTGTCGCACACTGCCCCACGTCCAACGCCCGCCTCGGCGCCGGGATCGCCCGGGCCCGGGACCTCCACGCGGCCGGGGTCCCGCTGGGGCTCGGTGTCGACGGCGCCGCCAGCAACGAGGCGTGCAACATGCTCGAGGAGGCCCGCCACGCCGTGCTGTTCGCCCGGGCCCGCGGCGGCCCGCGCGAGATGACGGTGCGCACCGCGCTGGAACTCGCCACGATCGGCGGGGCCCGGGTGCTCGGCCGGGACGACGAACTCGGCTCCCTCGAACCCGGCAAACTGGCCGATCTCGCGCTGTGGCGGATCGACACCCTCGCGCATTCCGGCATCACCGACCCGGTGGCGGCGCTCGCCCTCGGGGCCACCGCGCCGCTGGAGTTGCTTCTGGTGAACGGGCGCGCCGTCGTCGAGCGTGGAAGAGTGATCACCGTGAACGAGGACGACGTCGCCGCGGAGGTCGAGCAGGCCCACCGGGCCCTGGTGCGCAAGGCGGGGTGAGACCATGGATCTGTCGTTCGTGACGGAGATCTCGGCGCCGCGCAGCCGGGACGACCTGCCCGCGCCGGAACCCGGAACGGCGTACCTGGCGGGCGGCACCTGGCTGTATTCGGAGCCGCAACCAACGGTCACCCGGCTGGTCGACCTGGCCACCCTCGACTGGCCTGCGATCACCGTCCACGACGACGGACTCGAACTCGCCGCGACGTGCACCATCGAGAACCTCTGCAATGCACCGCTTCCCGCCGAGTGGTCGGCGAAGAACCTGTTCCGGCCGTGCGCCGAGTCGCTGGTCGCGTCGTGGAAGATCTGGCACACCGCGACCGTCGGCGGCAACCTCGCGCTGGCGCTGCCGGCCGGTGCGATGATCACGCTGTGCTGCGCGCTGGACGCCGAACTCCTGATCTGGACGCCCGACGGCGGCGAACGCCGGGTTCCGGTGGACCGGTTCGTCACCGAGGCCGGCCGCACGACGCTGGAGCCCAGTGAACTGATCCGCAGCATCCACCTCCCCGCCGCCGCTTTGCGAGGCCGCACGTCGCTGCGGAAGATCGCGTACTCGCCGCTCGGACGGTCCGGCGCCCTGCTCGCCGGGCGCGCCGGCGCGGAGGGATTCACGCTGACCGTCACCGCGTCGACCGTCCGCCCGTTCGTCCTGCGCCTCCCCGTCGTGCCCGGCGTCGACGAGTTGAGTTCCCTTCTGGCCGAACGGATCTCCCCCGACGACTACCTGACGGATGCGCACGGCGCCGCGGACTGGCGTCGCCACGTCACGGGCGTCCTCGCCGAGGAGATCCGGAGGGAGCTGGAATGAAGTTGACGGTCGACGGTCAGCCGGTGGACGCCGACGCACGGCCCGGTCAGTGCCTGCGCACCTTCCTGCGGGAACAGCAGCGGTTCGCGGTCAAGAAGGGCTGCGACGCCGGGGATTGCGGCGCCTGTTCCGTGCTGCTCGACGGCGCCGCGGTGCACTCCTGCGTGGTGCCGGCGCATCGCGCGGAGAACCGCGAGGTCACCACCGCCGCCGGTCTCGGCGGTCCCGGCCAACTCCATCCCGTGCAACAGCAGTTCGTCGACGCGGCGGGATTCCAGTGCGGGTTCTGCACACCAGGGATGGTGGTGACCGCGTCCGCGCTCGACGCCGCGCAACGCGCCGACCTGCCGCGCGCGCTGAAGGGAAATCTGTGCCGCTGCACCGGTTATCGCTCCGTCCGCGACGCTGTCGGCGGCGTGTGCACCACCGAATCGGACAGTGCCGGTGCGTCGTTCGGACGATCGATTCCCGCACCCGCGGCCACCCGGGTGGTGTGCGGCGCCGAACCGTACACGCTCGACCTGGCCGTCGACGGTCTGGCGCACATCCAGATCCTCGGCAGCCCGCACCCGCACGCCCGCATCACCCGCCTCGACACGTCTGCCGCGGAGCGACTGCCCGGCGTCCACGCGGTGCTCACCCACCGCGACAGTCCGGGCGTGGCCTTCTCCACCGCGCGTCACGAGTTCCGCACCGACGACCCCGACGACACCTACGTGTTCGACACGATCCTCCGGTTCCGCGGGCAGCGCGTCGCCGCCGTCGTCGCGGACTCGGTCGACATCGCCCGGCGCGCACTGCAGTTGATCGAGGTGGAGTACGAGGTCCTCGAGCCGGTCTTCGACCCCGACCTGGCGCGCCGCCCGGGTGCACCCCTGCTGCACGGCGACAAGGGCGCCGAGTCCCGGATCGCGGACCCGGCCCGGAATCTGGTGGCCGAGGTCCACGGCGAGACCGGCGACCTCGCCGCCGGGCTCGCGGCGGCGCGGGACACGGGCGCGGTGGTGGAGGGCACGTGGCAGACCCAGCGCGTGCAGCACACGCATCTCGAAACCCACTCGGCCATCGGCTGGCTCGACGCCGACGGCCGGCTCACCCTCCGCAGCAGCACCCAGGTGCCCTTCCTCGTCCGAGACGAACTCGCTCACCTGTTCTCGCTCGACCGCGCGCAGGTCCGGGTGTTCACGGCCCGCGTCGGGGGCGGTTTCGGCGCGAAGCAGGAGATGCTGGTGGAGGACCTCGTCGCCCTCGCCGTGCTGCGCACCGGCCGACCGGTACAGTACGAGTTCACCCGGTCCGACCAGTTCACGATCGCCCCGTGCCGCCATCCCATGCGGGTGTCGGTGAAGGTCGGTGCCGACGGCGACGGCAAGCTGACGGCACTCGCCGTCGACGTGCTGTCGGATGCCGGTGCGTACGGCAATCATTCGGTGGGGGTGATGTTCCACGGTTGCAGCGAATCCGTTGCGCTGTACCGGTCGCCGAACAAGCGGGTGGACGCCCAGGCCGTCTACACCAACAACCTGCCGTCCGGGGCGTTCCGCGGCTACGGACTGGGGCAGATCATCTTCGCGGTGGAGTCCGCGCTCGACCAGCTGGCCGCGGAGCTGGGAATCGATCCATTCGAGTTGCGTCGTCGCAACGTGGTCGTCCCGGGTGACGACTTCGTCGATTTCGAAGTCGAAACCGGCGACCTCACGTACGGCAGTTACGGGCTCGACCAATGCCTCGACCTGGCGGAGGCCGCACTGCGCCGCGGCAACGACGCGCTTCCGCCGGACGGGCCGCAGTGGCGGGTCGGCGAGGGCATGGCGGCGTCCATGATCGCGACCATCCCGCCGCGGGGGCACTTCGCGGACGTGTCCTGCACCCTCGTCGAGGGCAGCCGGTACGAACTGCGGGTGGGCACAGCCGAGTTCGGGAACGGCACCACCACCGTGCACGCGCAGCTCGCCGCGTCCGCGCTCGGCACCACCGCCGACCGGATCACCGTGATCCAATCCGACACCGACGTCGCCGGGCACGACACCGGAGCGTTCGGTTCGGCAGGCACGGTCGTCGCCGGGAAGGCGGTACATCTCGCGGGAACCCGGCTGCGGGAGCAGCTGTTCGAGGTCGCCCGCCGCGTCGCCGGCGCCGCCGAGGACAGCGACTGCGCGCTCACACCCGACGCGGTCGTGGTTGCGGGGCGGACCGTCGAACTCGACAAGCTGGTGCCCGAGGGACCACTCCGGGCCGAGGGCCACCACGACGGCACCCCGCGGTCGGTGGTGTTCAACGTGCACGCCTTCCGGGTCGCGGTCGACACCGTCACCGGGGAGGTCCGGATCCTGCAGTCCATCCAGGCGGCGGACGCCGGCACGGTCCTCAACCCGCAGCAGTGCCGCGGGCAGGTCGAGGGCGGCGTGGCGCAGGCCATCGGCAGCGCGCTGTACGAGGAGATCCTGCTCGACGGCGCCGGGACCGTGCTCAACCCGCAGCTGCGGAACTATCACATCCCGCAGCTCGTGGACGTGCCGGACACCGAGGTCTACTTCGCGGACACCTACGACGAGCTGGGCCCGCACGGCGCCAAGTCGATGAGCGAGTCCCCGTACAACCCGGTCGCCCCGGCCCTGGCCAACGCCATCGCGGACGCCACCGGCGCCCGCCTTCGGCGGCTCCCGATGACCCCCGCCGCCGTCTGGCGTGCGGCTTCGCCGCCTGTGAGCACTTATTAACGTCGGGCGGTTAACAAGTACTCACGGGCGGCGGAGCCGCAGCAATGCCTGGACGATCGGACGCTGACCCTTGACCAGCTTCGTCTCGGCGACATCCGACGGGAACCAGCGGGCGTCGTCGACCTCGGGGAACTGCTGAATCTTCCCCGACCGCGGCGGCCATTCCAGGTCGAACGTGTTGCTCTCGACGAAGGCGACGTCTTCGCTCACCTCCGCCGCGTAGACGGTGATCACCTTGCGTGAGGGCTGCCGGAATTCGCCGAGCAACTCGTACTCGACCGCGGGCGGCGGTGCCCCGATCTCTTCCTCGTACTCGCGCAGCGCGGCCGCGAACGGATCCTCGCCGGCGACGTATTCGCCCTTGGGGATCGACCACGCGGCCTCGTCCTTGCGCGCCCAGAACGGGCCGCCCATGTGCACGATCCACAACTGGAGCACTCCCGCATCGTCTGTGCGATACAGGAGTACTCCAGCGCTGGTGACGGTCATGGAACCACGTTAGGCCGCGGCGTCCTCTCGCTGGTCGCTCAACTCGATCGTTTCGATCTCCTGGGCGTAGTGGAAGTGCGGGCGGCGGTGTCCGAGGAACGAACCGCACCACGACATCACCGCGACGTACCGGTTGCGGAATCCGACCAGGTAGACGAGGTGCACGGCGAGCCACAGGAACCAGGCGAGCACACCGGTCAGCTCGACCTTGCCGACGCGGGTGATCGCGCGGAACCGGTTGATGATCGCCATGCTGCCCTTGTCGCGGTACGTGAACGGCGTGCCGAGGGCGCGTTTCCCGGTGATGATGGCCGCGACGTGCCGTCCACCCTGCATCGCGAACGGCGACTGCGCGGGCAGATTGTTCAGCGACGCCATGTCGCCGATCGCGTAGACGTCGTCGTAGCGGCCCACCGTGAGGTCGTCGTCGACGAGCAGACGGCCACCGCGCCCGGTCTCGCAGCCGGTCCGGTCCGCGAGCACAGCCGCGAAGTCGTTGGCCTGGATGCCCGCCGACCAGATGATCGTGTCGGCCGTGAGCCGCTTCTCGAAGCCGGTGCTCGGCGACGACAGCGTGGCGCCGTGTTCGTCGATGTCGGTGACCATCGTGCCGAGAACCACCTCGACACCCGCCTTCTCCAGCGAGTCCTGCGTGTACTTGCTGAGCTTGCCGCCGAAGACGGGCAGCGTCTCGTTCGCACCCTCGACGAGCGTGACGGTGACATCTTCGGACGTGATGTCGCGAAGCGACTTCTCGAAGTAACGGCCCGCCAGTTCCTTGATCTGACCTGCCAGTTCGACACCGGTCGGGCCCGCACCGATGACGATGAAGTGCAGCAGGTCGCGGCGACGCTCCGGGTCGGAGGTGGTGTGCGCCTCCTCGAAGCAGCGGACGATCTGCCTGCGCAGCCGGTCGGCGTCGGCGACGGTCTTGAGCGCGTACGTGACCTCGGCGAACTCGTCGCGACCGAAGTAGGCCTGCCGGGCGCCCGTCGCGGCGATGAGGCTGTCGTATCCGATGGTGTGGCGGATGCTGCCGGCCTCGTAGACGACCTCTTTCTTGTCCGGGTCGACGTCGACGACGCGGCCGAGCCGGACGTCGCCGCTCGGGTACTTGGCGAGGATCGCGCGGATGGACGGAGCGATCTCGCCGGGCGAGATGACACCGGTGGCGACCTGGTACAGAAGGGGCTGGAACAGATGCTCGGTGGTCTCGGAGATCAGCACGAACGGCGTGCCTGCCTTGCCGAGCTTCTTCGCCGCCGCGAGTGCGCCGAATCCCGATCCCACGATGACGACCTGTGTGCGATCCACCGAAACCTCCTACTGCTTCTGGCGTCTACTTAGCGCCGCGTATGAGCTCCACATTAGGGATCGACCCGTGTTAATCGCCAGTAAGCTGGGGAAATCGAAATTGTGTTATCTCGATTGCTCATAAGTCTTCCCCGAAGGACGTAACCTCAGGTCATGGAGTTCCGACAGCTTCGCTACTTCCTCGCGGTCGGCGAGGAGGGCAGTTTCTCGCGCGCGGCACAGCGCTGCTTCATCTCCCAGTCGGCGATCAGCCATCAGATCGCCAAACTCGAACAGGAGTTGGGCACCACCCTGCTGGAACGCTCGACGCGCGCCACCCGGCTCACCGCTGCGGGCGAACGACTCATGCCCATCGCCGCCGAGATGATGGGCCTCGAGGCCCGCGCTCTGTCGGTGGGACTCGACCCGCGCAACCGGCTCCGCATCAGCGCGAGCATGAGCTTCGCGACCCAGAGCCTCGAGGCGATATCGGCTGTCCGCGAAGACTTCCCACAGCTCGACATCGAGTTCGTCATCAAGGATTTCACCGACCGGATGACCGCGGTCGCGTCGGGCGACGCCGACCTCGCACTCATCCGCGGCGGCGTCGACCGGCCCGGGCTCGAAACCGTGGAATTCGGGCTCGAAGACCTGGTCATCGTGACGTCGAGCAAACACCCGCTGGCCGGGGTCTCGACCGTCGACCTCAGCGAACTGGCGCCGTACCCGCTGCTACTGCCGCCCCGCAGTAGTCAGATCCTGATCCACAACGTGGTCGAGGACGCATTCCGGCAGGTCGGGCAGCGGGTCATGCTCGGACCGTCGATCCCCAGCGACCACACGGCCACACTCGACGTCCTCACCACCCCGCGGTCGTGGACGGTGCTGTACGCCGACACCGCCGACGCGACGCCCCGGCGGGGGCTGAGCTTCCTGCGCGAGGCGCACGATCGGCTGCGCATCCCGGTGTGCGGGGTCGTCCGGAGCGGAACCGCGACGCGGCCCGAACTGACGCACCTGTTCCGTGCGCTCGCGCAGTCGATCGCCGGGACCGGCGGAGCGTCCGACACCTAGACGTCGATCAGCCCGTGCCTGTCGACCCACGTCAGCACGCGGTCGAGCATCGTGTCGGGGACCTCGAGCTGCGGAGTGTGCCCCACGTCCGCGAGAATCACGCTGTCCCACCGCGGATTCGCGGTCGCCACCTTGCGGGCCGCCGCAACCGGGACCAGCCGGTCACGGTCGCCGTGGAGCAGCAGAACGGGCTGCGCGAGCGACTGCATGGCATCGAGATATCGCCGCGGACGCGCCAGCACACGCATCAGTGAGCGGCTGGCCTGAAGGAACGCAGCGTCCTCGGACGGCAGTGCGCGGCGATAGCCCACCAGCGCCGTTGCGGCGTCCAGGGAATCCTCCGACGCCCGGCTCGGATCGGCGAAGCACAGGTCGATCGTGCGCTCGACCAACTGCCGGTCCGTCATCTTCCGGCTCGAATACTGCAGGAACCGCTCGCCCACGAACGGGGTGAAGTACATCGCGAACTGTGCGGCGACCCGCGGGTCCGGAATCCGTTGCGCGACAGGCAGTGCGGGGTCGACCAGGACCAGCGCCGAGACGGTCTCCGGGTGCGCCGCCGCCTCGAACAGCGAGATCATGCCGCCCATCGAGTTGCCCATCAGGATCACGGGACGACCGACGACGTCACGCAGGAAGCGGTGCAGCACCTTCGCGTTGGCGCCGACCCCAGTGCGGCGTCGTCCGGACGGGCTGAGCCCGAACCCGGGAAGATCGACGGTGAGCACGCGGGTGCGCTCGGCGAGAACCGGTGCGATCCGCACCCAGTTCAAATGCGAGCCGCCGAGCCCGTGGACCATGACCACCGGAGGGAACTCGGTCTCCTCGCCGTATTCGACCCAGTGCACGGGACCGTCGAGGTCGACGACGCTGCCCGCGCCGCCCCACCGCTGCGCGAACTCCTGCTGGGCAGGTTCGCCGACTCTGTTCGGATCCACCATGCGTCCGTCCGTTCCGATTGGGCGTGCCGTCTGTTGGGCGTGCCGTCTGTTGGGCCTGCCGAGGCCACCGGCCAGTCTACGACCGCACCGTCGTATGTTTGAGCGCATGCAGCGTTGGACGGTGAGAGTTCGATGACGATCGGGGGCGTGCTGCTCGCGGCCGGGGCCGGTTCGCGCATGGGCATGCCGAAGGCGCTCGTCGTCGGCGCGGACGGGGAACCGTGGCTGGCGCGCGGTGTCCGGGTGCTGTCGGAGGCCGGATGCGCGCCGACCGTCGTGGTGCTCGGTGCCCGCGCCGACGAGGCCCGGCAGCTCCTGCCGGGCGGGGTCCCCGTCACCGTCGGGATCGCGGACGACTGGCAGTCGGGGCTGTCCGCGTCCCTGCGGCGGGGGCTGGAGGTCGCGGATGCGTTCGACGACGTCGATGCCGTCGTCATCACCCTCGTCGACCTCCCCGACCTCGGCGTCGACGCCGTCCGGCGGGTGGCTTCGGTTCCGCCCGGCGACGCCCGGTCGGCGCTGCGCCAGGCTCACTACGGCGGACGCCCGGGGCACCCAGTTCTGATCGGCCGGGACCATTGGCTCCCGTTGCGGCGCAGCCTCACCGGGGACTCCGGTGCACGAAAGTACCTTGCGGCACACGGCGCCGAGGCGGTCGACTGCTCCGATCTGGGCTCGGGACGCGACGTCGATTCGCCGCGCGAACTCCACTAGCGGCTGACCGCCTTCTTGTACCGCCGGATGGCAAATGGCACGAAGATCACCAACAGGACCGCCGACCACAAAAGTGATGCGATGACCGGGTGCTGCAACGGCCAGGCGTCGGGAACGGTCATGGCCGGGTTGGTGTTTCCGAACAGTTCCCGCACGGCCTGTGTCACCGCGGACACCGGGTTCCATTCGGCGATCACCTTGAGCGGGCCGGGCAGGTTGGTGGTCTCGACGAACGTGTTCGCGATGAACGACAGCGGGAAGATGACGATGAAACTGGCGTTGTTGAACACTTCCGGGGTGCGGATCCAGAGCCCGACCACCGCCATCACCCACGACAGGGCGTAGGCGAACAACAGCAGGAGCAGGTAGCCGAGGACCGCTTCGCCGAGACTCGAGTGGATGCGCCACCCGATGATCAGACCGGTCAGCGACATCACGACGAGGCTGACGATGTTGATCAGGACGTCGGTGGACGTGCGGCCGAGGAGGACGGCGGACGGGGCCATCGGCAGCGACCGGAATCGGTCGATGATCCCCTTCTGCAGATCCTCGACCATCCCGAGGCCCGTCCAGGTGGCCCCGAAGATGACCGTCTGCGTG
Source organism: Rhodococcus sp. NPDC057529 (assembly GCF_042802055.1). Taxonomy (NCBI): domain Bacteria; kingdom Bacillati; phylum Actinomycetota; class Actinomycetes; order Mycobacteriales; family Nocardiaceae; genus Rhodococcus; species Rhodococcus sp. NPDC057529. Next base: position 146,322 of record NZ_JBHVEY010000001.1, on the reverse strand, counting down.
AAGATCCCGGCGATCAGGAATTCCCGGTAGGACATCCCGGGAACCTGGATCGCGCTACCGAAGACGTACGCGAACAGCAGCACGAACATGATCGGCGACAACGTGGTGAACACGATGAGGTCGGGGACGCGTTTGATCTTGATCATGTTTCGTTTGGCGATCGTGAGCCCGTCCGCGAGCGCGGTGTGCACGGACGCCGTCTGTGGGGCGCTCATGAGATGTGCTCCTCTTCGGCTTCGTGTCCGGTCAGGGTGAGGAAGACGTCGTCCAGGGTGGGCCTGCGGAGTCCGACGTCGAAGACTTTCACTCCTCTGTTGGAGAGTCGGCCCAGCGCCTCGACGAGGGCGTCGGCACCGCCGGTCACCGGCACCGTCACCCGGCGGACGTTCTCTTCCAGCAGGATGTCGCCTGCGGCGAGCGGGGCCAGTTCGTCGCGCACGACGGACAGGTCGACGCCCTCACGGACGCTCAACTCGATGCGCTCACCGCCCACGCGGTCCTTCAATTCGTCGGCGGTTCCGCGGGCGATGACGGAGCCGTGGTCGATCACCGCGATCTGGTCGGCGAGGCGCTCGGCCTCCTCCATGTATTGGGTGGTCAGGAGCAGGGTGGTGCCCCGGGCGACCAGATTGTCGATGACGTCCCACAGTGCCAGCCGGGCGCGGGGGTCGAGCCCGGTGGTCGGTTCGTCCAGGAACAGCACCTCCGGCTCGGCCACCAGCGCGCCGGCGAGGTCGAGACGCCGGCGCATGCCGCCCGAGTACCCCTTGACGGGGCGATCTCCCGCCTCGACGAGGTCGAACTGGTCGAGCAGTTCGCGGGCTCGCGCCTTACTGCGTTTGGCCCCGAGGTGGTAGAGCCGACCGACCATCTCCAGGTTCTCGAAGCCGGTGAGGTACTCGTCGACGGCCGCGTACTGTCCCGACGCGCCGATCCGGGACCGGAGCACCCGCGCGTCGTGGACGACGTCGAGACCGGCGACCTGCGCGCGGCCGGCGTCCGGGACGAGGAGGGTGGTGAAGACCCGCACCGCCGTCGTCTTGCCTGCGCCGTTCGGGCCGAGCAGCGCCATCACCGTTCCCGAGGGGACCGCGAGGTCGACCCCGTCCAGCGCTGTGACCTTGCCGTACTTCTTGACCAGACCCTCTGCCGTTATCGCATCGACCATCAGAAGTTCCCATCCGTTGGCGTGTCGACCCAGTGTGACTCGAGGCACCGACAGGTGCAGCGGAATATTCGACGTTCCGGGCAGGCACTGTGCGGCGGTAGTCTGAAATTCGAGCAGGTCAGCGCGCAGATCTTCGGCAGGAGACCATGATGTCGGATGCGGCGTCGGAACTCCGGACGGGCCGTGCGGCCTTCGAGCGGCGAGACTGGCGCGACACCTACACCCGCCTGTCGAGCGCCGATCGGCAGGACCCGCTGCCGGGTGCCGACCTCGAACTGCTCGCCACCGCCGCCTACCTGCTCGGTGAGGACGACGCCAGCACCGGATGGTGGGAGCGGGCGGTGCACGAGTGGACCCGCACGGGTCGACCGGTGCGCTCGGCGCGGTGCGCGTTCTGGCTCTCGTTCGGCCTGCTCATGCGGGGCGAGCACGCCCGCGGCGGCGGTTGGCTGGGCAAGGCCCAGCGACTTCTGGACACCGCGGGCGTGGACTGCGCGGAGCGCGGCTACCTGCTGGTGCCGCAGGGGCTGCGCCGGATCGACGACGGCGACGGCACCGCGGCCCGGGACATCTTCCGCACGGTGACGGACGTGGGCATCCGGTTCGCCGACCCGGATCTGACGACGCTCGGGGTGCTGGGCACCGGCCATTCGCTCGTCCTGCTGGGGCACGTCGCGGAGGCGGTGTCCGCGTTCGACGAGGCGATGGTCGGGGTGACGTCCGACAACGTCTCCCCGGTGGTCGCGGGGATCGTGTACTGCGCCGTGATCGAGCAGTGCCAGAACATCTGCGACCTCCGGCGGTCGAGGGAATGGACTGTGGCGCTGGAGGAATGGTGCTCTTCGCAACCCGGCCTCGTCCCCTACCGCGGCCAGTGCCTCGTCCACCGTGCCGAGATCCTGCAACTGCAGGGCGAGTGGCCGACGGCGATGGACTCGGCGCGGCGGGCGCACGAACGACTCGCCTCGCAACCCGCGGCCGGGTCCGCCGCCTACGTGATGGCCGACCTCCACCGCCTGCGCGGCGAGGTCGCCCAGGCCGAGAAGTTGTTCCTGGAGGCGAACCGCTTGGGCAGGCGCCCGCAACCCGGACTCGCACTGCTGCGGATGGCGCAGGGGCGGGTCGGCAGCGCGGCCGCGTCGATCCGCTGCGCGCTGGACGAAGCCACCGGCGCCGTGGAACGCGCCCGGCTGCTGCCCGCGTGCGTGGAGATCCTGCTCGCCTCGGGCGACGTCCCGGCGGCGAGATCTGCCGCGGACGAACTCGACGCGACGGCAACCCGATTCGCGATTCCCTATCTGTGCGCCCTGGCCGCGCAGGCGTCGGGATCGGTACTGCACGCCGAGGGACGGGGCAGCGACGCGCTGACCGTTCTGCGCGACGCGTGGCGGCGCTGGCAGGAGATCGGCGCGCCCTACGAGTGCGCGCGGGTCCGGGAGTCGGTCGCGCTGGTGTGCCGCGACCTCGGCGACGACGACACCGCGGAGATGGAGCACGACCTCGCGTCCGCCACGTACCGGCAACTGGGCGCGCTCCCCGACCTCGAGCGACTGCGGGCGGAGTTCCGTCCCGGCCCCGCGGACTCCGCTCCGCTGACCCCGCGTGAAGTGTGCGTGCTCCGCCTCGTCGCGGCGGGCAAGAGCAACCGGGCGGTGGCGACGGAACTGTTCCTCAGCGAGAAGACGGTCGCGCGGCACCTGAGCAACATCTTCGTCAAGCTCGGAATCTCGTCGCGGTCGGCGGCCACGGCCTATGCCTACGAGCATCATCTCGTCGGCCCGGCTGCATGAAAGTACCCATACGGTCGTACGTATCTGCGCCTTTCTCCCGACGCGCCGGGATCGGCCCCGCTCCTAGCGTTGAGCACAACCACCGAACGCCGAGGGAAGAAGGCACCCGATGTCCACAGAACGTTTCGACACGATCGTGATCGGTGCCGGGCAGGCCGGTCTCGCCACCGGCTACCACCTCACAAGGCGCGGGCAGCAGTTCGTGATCCTCGACGCCCACGACCGCGTCGGGGACGTGTGGCGGGAACGGTTCGACTCGCTGCGGCTCTACAGTCCCGCCCGGTACGACGGCCTGCCCGGCTGGGGAATCCCGGCCCCCGCGTGGTCCTGGCCGGGGAAGGACGAGATCGCCGACTACTTCGAGGCCTACGCGGAGCGGTTCGCGCTGCCGGTCCGGACCGGCGTCACCGTGGACGGACTGTCCCGTCTCGGCGACCGCTACGTCGTCACCGCCGGAACGGACCGATTCGAGGCCGGCAACGTCGTCGTCGCGTCCGGCACCTGGCAGACCCCGGTCGTCCCCGACCTCGCCGACCGCCTCGACCCCCGGATCCGGCAACTGCATTCCAGCGACTACCGCAATCCCTCCCAACTGCAGGACGGGCCGGTGCTGGTGGTCGGGTGCAGCCACTCCGGCGCGGACATCGCCCTGGAGGCGTCGCGTTCGCATCACACCACGATCTGCGGTCCCGTCCGCGGTGAGGTGCCGTTCGACCTCGAGGGCCGCGCCGCGCACGTCGCCATCCCGATTCTGTGGTTCATGGCGAATCACGTTCTGACCGAACGCACCCCCGTCGGCCGGAAGATGCGCGCCCACGTCCGCTCGGGCGGCGGCCCACTGCTCCGGGTCAAGCGCGCCGACCTGGCCGCGGCTCGTGTGGAGCACTTCCCGGCGAAGGTCACCGACGTGCGCGACGGCAATCCGATCCTGGACGACGGCACCGCTCTCGACGTCCGCAACGTGATCTGGTGCACCGGGTTCCGCAAGGACACGACGTGGATCCAGATCCCCGTCACCGGTGCGGACGGGTGGCCCGAGCAGTCCCGCGGAGTCTCACCCGACCATCCCGGACTGTATTTCGTCGGTCTGCCGTTCCTGCAGGCCTTCGCGTCGATGCTCACCGGCGGGGTGGGCCGCGACGCCGCCTACGTCGCAAAACACATCGCGAAGCGCGTGGTCGTACGGTCGCCGCGGGCTGTGGCCTGACTACGCCTCGGAGGCTCGCGGCCGGCGGCGGTCGATCTCGAACGCCAGGCACAACTCGGCCACGTCCCGCGGTCGCGAGAGAGACCTGCCGGTCCGCTCCTCGATCCGGCGCAGGCGGTGACGCACCGTGTTGGGGTGGCAGAAGATGGCGGTCGCGGTGTCGTTCGCCGAACCGCCGGTGTCGAGCCAGGCCTCGAAGGTGGTCACCAGGATCTGACGCTCCGCGTCCGGCAGATCGTCGAGCGGACCGAGAATGGACGTCCGGATGCGAGCCATCGTGTCCGGTGCGCTCGCCGCGGCGAAGGCGAGCGGGGAATCGTCGAACAGCGCGACCAGTGACTCCGACGAGGGTTCACCCGCGATGGCCAGCCGGGCGAGACGCAGCCCCTCACTCGTCTCGGCGAGGTCGTCGAAGCGCGGGCTGATCCCGACGCGCGACGACGCGACGCCCTCGAGCACCTGGACGACGGCATCGAGCACCGCAGGCGCCCGAAGGTAGACGATCCCGACCTGCAGGTCGGGAAGCAGCCGCCACGCCGAGCGAATGTCGCGCACGTCCAGTTTGCTCGCGATCTCGGGGAGCCCCAGACGTCCGATCTCCGGGACCTCAGCTGCTACAACCACATAGGGACCCGAGGTGGGCAACCGGAGACTGTCGGCGATCTCCCACAGATTGTGCCGGTCGGTGATCCGCCGGAACAGGAGCGCTTCCACCAATGCGGACCGCTCCTCCTCGTGGCTGAGGATCTGAATGGTGAGCTGCTTTCGGTAGGCGGTGGCCATGGCCTGGGTGAAGGTGTCCTGGGCGAGCAGGATCTGCGACGTCGCAGCGAGGATCGAGTCGATCGACAGGTCGCCGTTTCGGCGCGCGTGCGCGATCGTCGTCTCCCACATGAATCTGAACCCCACGCGGTACGCGTCCATGACCGCCGGTAACGGCACACCGGCGCGGGCCCGCGCGGTACCGGTCTCTGCCGCCGCGGGAAAGTCCGAGTCGGCCTCACCGGACAGTTGCCGGAAGACGAAAGCAATGTTGGCGGTGCAACTTTGCCGGAGCTCGTCCTTCGTGACGACGGCATTCGAACCGTAGAACTCGATCTGCACGCAGATCAGTTCGGCGAGCTGCGCACCCAGTTCGTCGGCGTGAACGAGCATCACCTTGCCCAGTGCTGCGACTGAGGGATCGGGGGACGCAGCCATACCGGACACGATAGTCGGCCGGAACACGCACTGTGGCCGGGAACATCCTGGAGGCCGTCATGTTGTTTCCGCCACCATCGCCCTTCCGCGCGGGTGAGGTCACGATGGATGCAATCGACGACAACCGGTAGCGAGCGGAGACCCATCTTGCCGAATCTGAGTCTGAATCTCACAGCGTCCGCCCACGACGTTCCCGGGAACATCGCCCTCCGGTGCGACGACCTGCAGCTCACTTTCACCGAGTTCGACGACGCCGCCGCCCGGCTCGCCACCGTCCTCGAACGCGCCGGCGTCGCACCGGGCGACCGTATCGGGTTGATGCTGCCCAACACCCCCGCGTTCGCGATCGTCTTCTACGGCATCCTGCGCTGCGGTGCGATCGCCGTCCCCATGAACCCGCTGCTGAAGTCGCGGGAGGTCGAGTTCTTTCTGTCCAACACGGGCGCGACGGCACTGTTCGGGTCGCCGGCGTTCGCGGACGCGGCCACCGACGCCGCGGCGGCGACGGGCGCGCGGTGCTGGCTGGTGGACGACGCGGGCCTCGACGACCTGATGGCCGGCGTTGCTCCGCAGCCGCGTCCGGTCGACCGGACGGACACCGACACCGCCGTCGTGCTCCACACGTCCGGGACGACCGGCAAGCCCAAGGGCGCCGAACTCACCCACGGCGGACTCGCGCGGAACGCCGAGGTCACCGCGCGCACTCTGCTCGAGATCGGGCCCGCCGACGTGGTGATGGGATGTCTGCCGCTCTTCCACGTGTTCGGCCTGACCTGCGGGCTGAACGCCGCCGTGTCGGTCGGTGCGACCCTCACGCTGATCCCGCGGTTCGAGCCACGCAAGGCGCTCGAGGTGGTCGAACGTGACGGCGTCACCGTCTTCGAGGGTGTCCCGACGATGTACTCGGCGCTGCTCGGCGTGGCGTCCGAGTTCCCGAAGTCGGCTACCGCGACCCTCCGCGTCTGCGTGTCCGGCGGCGCGGCGCTGCCGGTGCAGGTGCTCACCGACTTCGAGGAGGCCGTCGGGGCCGTGGTCCTCGAAGGGTACGGACTGTCGGAGACCTCCCCCGTCGCCTCGTTCAACCACCCCGGCCGGGAACGCAAACCCGGCACGATCGGCACCCCCATCGAGGGCGTCGAGATGCGCGTGGTCGACGACGCGGGCGCCGAGGCGGCGCAGGGCGAATCCGGCGAGATCCAGATCCGCGGCGGCAATGTGATGAAGGGCTACTGGAACCTGCCCGACGCCACGGCGGCGGCCGTCTCCGCGGACGGCTGGTTCGCCACCGGGGACATCGGAAAGGCCGACGAGGACGGGTATTTCATCATCGTCGACCGGAAGAAGGACCTGATCATCCGTGGCGGTCTCAACGTCTACCCCCGCGAGGTCGAGGAAGTGCTCTACGAGCACCCCGCGGTGGCCGAGGCGGCCGTCGTCGGTGTTCCGCACGAGTCCCTCGGCGAGGAGATCGGCGCCGCGATCGCGCTCAAAGCGGGTGCGCACGCCGATCCCGCCGAACTGCGCGACTTCGTCAAGACCCGGGTCGCCGCCTACAAGTACCCGCGCGAGATCTGGCTCGTCGACACCCTCCCCAAGGGCCCGACCGGCAAGATCGTCCGCCGCGAGATCACCATCCCTGCATCCACCACCGAAAGCACCGCACCGTGACCACTGCGCCCTCGTTCACCAGCCCCGACGAACTCGCCGTCCCCCTCGACCTCCTGCTCACGAAGCCGACGCGCGGACTCCCGGCGAGAATGCAGCCGAACAGTTCGTGGACCCGATTCGGGTTCGAACTCGCCAAGCAACCGCGCACGCTCGCCTCCCGGGGCGGCGCACTCGCACGTGAGCTCGGCGCGATCGCCGCCGGCCGGTCCGACCGCGCCCCGGCCAAGGCGGACAAGCGTTTCAGCGACGTCGCGTGGCAGCAGAATCCACTGCTCCGTCGCACCATGCAGGCCTATCTCGCGGCGGCGCACACCAGCGATGCCCTGCTCGCCGACGCCGCGCTGGACTGGCGGGACACCGAGAAGATCCGGTTCGTCCTCGACAACATCGTCGAGGGCCTGTCCCCGACCAACAGCCCGCTCCTCAGCCCGCTCGGGTGGAAGGCCCTGATCGACACCGGCGGTCTCAGCGCCGTCCGGGGATTGCGTGCCTTCGCCCGGGACATGAGTTCCCAGCCGCGGGTGCCCGCCATGGTCGAGCCCGACGCGTTCGCGGTCGGTGAGACCGTCGCCACCACCAAGGGCGCGGTGGTGCTCCAGACCCGGGCCTTCGAGCTGATCCATTACACACCGCAGACGCCGACCGTCCGCTCGACCCCGCTCCTGATCGTGCCCCCGGTGATCAACAAGTACTACATCCTCGACATCGCTCCGGGACGGAGCATGATCGAATACCTGCTGCAGCAGGGCCAACAGGTGTTCACGATCTCGTGGCGCAATCCTCTTGCTCGCCATCGCAGTTGGGGCACCGACGCCTACGGCCAGGCGATCATCGACGCACTCGACGCGGTGGAGAAGATCACCGGTGCCGATCGCACGCACCTGCTGGCCACCTGCTCGGGCGGCATCCTCGCCGCCATGACGGCGGCCCATCTCACCGAGATCGGCGAGGGCGACCGGATCGCCGGGCTGGCGCTCGCCGTCACCGTGCTGGACCAGAACCGGGCCGGGTTCGCCTCGGCCGCGCTGAGCGAACGCGCCGCGAGCGCCGCGATCCGGGCCTCGTCCGCGCAGGGATACCTCGACGGTCGCACACTGGCCGAGGTGTTCGCCTGGCTGCGCCCGACCGACCTGGTCTGGCGGTACTGGGTCAACAACTACGTGCAGGGACGTCGTCCGGCGGCCTTCGACGTGCTGTTCTGGAACTCCGACACCACCCGGATGACGGCCGCCCTCCACCGCGACCTCGTGATGATGGCCCTGCGGAACGCACTCACCACCCCCGGAGCGGTGAGCATGCTGGGCACCCCCGTCGATCTGTCGACGGTCACAGCCGACGCGTACGTGATCGGCGGTATCGCCGACCACATCAGCCCGTGGCAGTCCGCATACCGCAGCGCCCGCCTGCTCGGCAGCAAGGACAACCGATTCGTCCTCTCGTCGAGCGGCCACATCGCCTCGATGGTCAACCCGCCTGACAACCCGCGCGCGTCGTTTCGTTTCGCCCAGGCCGACCACGAGACCCCCGAACAGTGGCTGGAAACCGCCCAGACGGCCTCGGACTCGTGGTGGCCCGACTACGCGCAGTGGCTCGGTGAGCGCAGCGGCCCCGAGATCGACGCTCCGCAGAGCCTCGGCGCCGGCGAGTATCCGCCCGTGGCCCCGGCGCCCGGCACCTACGTGCACCAGAACTGACACCCGACACACCCGGAGACAACCATGACCCTTCACCTTTACGACATCGAGGGAGCGCAACGGCCGGCGTGCATCGCCGACGTCGTGGTGCTGTACCGATGAGTGTGACCGAATTGTTTGCAGACCGCGGCGGGGACGACACGTACGTCGTCCCCGTCGGCGGCCAGCGGATCCGGGTGAAGGTCCGTCGCGGAACCGGGGTGCCCCTGGTGTTGTGCAACGGGATCGGCGCCGGATTCGAGGTACTCGAACCCCTGGTGGACAAGCTGGATCCGGAACGGGCGATCGTCCGGTTCGACGTTCCGGGAACCGGTGGGTCGCCCGCCTCGCCCCTGCAGTACGGGTTCCCCTACCTCGCGTGGGTGCTGGGCCGGTTGCTCACCACACTGGGTACGGGCGTCGTGGACGTCCTGGGGCTGTCCTGGGGCGGCGCCCTCGCCCAGCAGTTCGCCCTGCAGAACCCGTCCCGCTGCCGGCGGCTGGTTCTCGTGGCGACCGGGACCGGTGTGCTCATGGTTCCGGGCAGTCCCCGGGTGCTGGCGAAGATGCTGACGCCGCGCCGGTTCACCGACCCCGACTACGCCGCCTCGATCGCCGGCGACCTGTACGGCGGGACCGCGCACCGCAGGGGTGACGACGTCGCGAAATTGTTCCTGCAGCAACTCCACGCCGGTTCCCTCGTCGGCTACCTCCATCAACTGCTGGCCGGATCGGTGTGGACCAGTCTGCCGGTGTTGCCCCTGATTCGGCAGCAGACGCTGATCGTCGCGGGTACCGACGACCCCATCATCCCGGTCGTCAACGCGCACATCATGAATCGACTCTTGCCGAATGCGACGCTGCACCTGCACTCCGGTGGGCACATCGACATCGTCACCAACGCAGGCGCGCTGGCGCCGGTGATCGGTGCCTTCCTGCGTTGATCGGGCTCAGGCCGTCAACACCAGACCCGACGTCGGAACGCCCGTCCCGGCGGTGACGAGGACGTTCTGCGCACCGGAGACCTGGTTGACGGACGTGCCGCGGACCTGCCGCACCCCCTCGGCGATGCCGTTCATGCCGTGGATGTAGGCCTCCCCGAGCTGGCCTCCGTGGGTGTTCAGCGGCAGGCTGCCGTCGAGTTCGATCGTGCCGTCGGCGATGAAGTCCCTGGCCTCGCCGCGACCGCAGAAGCCGAGCTCTTCGAGCTGCATCAATACGTAGGGTGTGAAGTGGTCGTACAGGATCGCCAGATCCATGTCCTGTGGTCCGAGACCGGCCTGATCCCACAGCTGCCTGCCGACCAGCTCCATCTCGGGCAGTCCCGCGAGCTCGGGCCGGTAGTAGCTGGTCATGATGTACTGGTCGCTGCCGCTCCCCTGCGCCGCCGCCGTGATCACGACCGGTTTCTGCCTCAGATCCTTCGCCCGCTCCGGCGACGTGACCACGATCGCGATGCCGCCGTCGGACTCCTGACAGCAGTCGAGCAGGTGCAGCGGTTCGGCGATGAAGCGGGAATTCTGGTGGTCCTCGAGGGTGATCGGCTTGCCGTGGAAGAAGGCGTTCGGATTGGTGGCCGCGTGCTTGCGGTCGGTGACCGCGACCCGGCCGAAGTCCTCACTCGTGGCGCCGTATTCGTGCATGTACCGCTGCGCGACCATCGCGACGAACGCCGCAGGCGTCGACAGGCCGTGCGGGTAGGAGAACGCGTTGTCGGTACCGGACGAGTTCACCTGCTGCACCAGACCGGAGTTCACCTGCCCGAACCGCATCCCCGACCGCTCGTTGAACGCCCTATACGCCACCACCACGTCGGCGACGCCGGTGGCCACGGCCATCGCGGCCTGCTGCACGGTCGCGCACGCCGCGCCACCGCCGTAGTGGATTCGACTGAAGAACTTCAGGTCCGGGATGCCGACCGAACGGGCCACGGCCGCTTCGGTGTTGGTGTCCATCGTGAAGGACGTCAGGCCGTCGACGTCCGCCGGTGTCAGCCCGGCGTCCTCGAGCGCCGCCGTCACGGCCTCCGCCGCCAGCCGCAATTCGCTGCGGCCCGAATCCTTCGAGAAGTCGGTGGCGCCGATCCCGGCGATGACAGCCTTGCCCGACAGCCCGCTCATGCACCCGCTCCGTTCGTGCGTCCGTCCAGGACGAGGGTCACCTTCGACGTGATGTGGTCGCCGAGACCGTTCTTCCCGACGACGTCGAGCGTGACGACGCCGTCGTCCACCGACGCCACCGTGCCGCTCAGCGTGAGCGTGTCGTAGGCGTACCACGGAACCCCGAGGCGCAGCGCGATCGACCTGATCACCGCGGTCGGTCCCGCCCAGTCCGTGACGAACCGCTGCACCAGACCGGTGTCGGTGAGGATGTTGACGAAGATGTCCTTCGATCCGCGCTGCTGCGCCAGGTCGCGGTCGTGGTGGACGTCCTGGAAGTCGCGCGTCGCGAGCGCGGCCGAGACGACGAACGTCGGGTCGCCGGTGACGGACAGTTCCGGAAGCGTCGTTCCCACGACGACATCGAGAGTGGACGTCATGACTGCTCCTTCGCTCCGCGCTGCCACGCGTACAGGGTCCACGGCGCGCCGCCCGTCTCCTCGTCGCCGGGGAAGTCGAGGTAGATCGCCTCCACCGGCATCCCGATCGTCACGTCGGCGGGCTCGACACCGCGCAGTTCGCCGAGCATGCGGACGCCTTCCTCCAGTTCGACCAGCGCCACCACGAACGGCAGCGAACGCCCCGGGACCTTCGGCGCGTGGTGGACGACGTAACTGAACACCGTGCCGCGGCCCGACGCGACGACGTAGTCCGTCGCCTCCGCCTTGTCCTTCCACAGCGCGGGCACCGGCGGATGCTGCAGCGACCCGTCCTCGCGTTGCTGGATCCGCAGTTCGTGCGCGGCCACACCGTCCCAGAAGAACTGGGTGTCCTGGGAGGCGCTGGGCCGCATCATCCTCGACGGGTCCAGGTCGTCGTAGGACGCACCGCGGCCGTTCCCCGACGGCCCGGGCCTGTCGGTTCTCGGCATGAACTTCAGGATCCGGAACAGCATCTCGGCCACCGGTTCGCCTGCGGCGTCGCGCCACACACTGCGGGTGTTGAAGAACCACCCCTCGCCGAGGCCCGTCTTCTTCGGGCCCACCACGTCCTCGAGGGTCGTGGTGATGGTGACCTCCTCCCCGACCGTCAGGTAGCGGTGGTAGATCTGATCGCAGTTGGTGGCGACGACGGACGTGAACCCGGCCTCGTCGAGGATGGTCGTCATGCGCCCGAGCGGGTCGTCGGTTTGCCGAACGGCGTTCAGGCCCTGCATCGTCCACACCTGCGCCATAGCGGGCGGGGCGACGATGCCGTCGTGTCCGGCTGCCCGCGCGGCCGCCTCGTCGACGTAGATCGGATTCTTGTCGCCGATCGCCTCCACCCAATTGCGGATCATCGGCAGGTTGATCGGGTCCCGTCCGGGCCGGGGAGCGCTCGGACCCGCCGACCGGACCTCTTCTGCGGCAGCGAGAATCTGTTCGGAACTCATATCGCGCGGCGCTCCTATCGCGGGACTCTGGGAAGTTTCAGGCCGGCTGTCGCGATCAGCTCGCGCATCACCTCGTTGACGCCGCCGCCGAACGTGATGACGAGGTTGCGTTTCACCTGCATGTCGAGCCACGTCACGAGGTCGGCGGTCGCCGGCTCGGACGGGTCGCCGTAACGTCCGACGATCTCCTCCGCGAGCCTGCCGATACGCTGAATGCGTTCGGTGGCGAACACTTTCGTCGCGGACGCGTCGGCGATGTCGACGGCATCCGACTCACTGGACGCGACCTGCCAGTTGAGGAGTTCGTTGAGGCGGTACGTCGCGTGGATCTCGCCGAGCGCGCGCCGCACGTCCGGTTCGCCGAGCAGGTCGTGCGCGACCGCCCAGTTGCGGACGCGGTCATAGAGTCCCCCGACCCGGCCGGCGGGCCCGAGCATGACGCGTTCGTGGTTGAGCTGGGTGGTGATCAGGCGCCATCCCTGGTTTTCCTCGCCCACCAGCATGTTCGCGGGCACCCGGACGTCGGAGTAGTACGTGGCGTTGACGTGGTGCGCGCCGTCGCACGTGATGATCGGCGTCCAGCTGTAGCCGGGGTCCTTGGTGTCCATGATCAGGATGGAGATGCCGCGGTGCCGCGAGTCGGCCGAACCGGTGCGGACGGCGAGCCACAGGTAGTCGGCGTCGTGGCCGCCGGTGGTGAAGATCTTCTGGCCGTTGACGATGTACTCGTCCCCCACCCGGGTGGCCGTGGTCCGCAGCGCCGCCAGGTCGGTACCCGCCTCGGGTTCGGTGTAGCCGATCGCGAAGTGCACCTCGCCCGCCAGGATCGCGGGCAGGAACTTGCGCTTCTGCTCCTCGGTGCCGTAGGTCTGCAGCGTCGGCCCGACCGTCTGCAGCGTCACCGAGGGCAGCGGAACATCGGCGCGCACAGCCTCGTTCACGAAGATCTGCTGCTCGATCTCTCCGAAACCGCGACCGCCGAACTCCACCGGCCAGCCCACCCCGAGCCAGCCGTCCTTCCCCATCCGGCGGATGACCTCGCGGTAGGTGGCGCCGTGGCGCTCGGTGCGCATCACCTCCGCCTCGGCCGGGGAGATCAGCCCGGAGAAGTAGCGCCGGAGTTCCGCCTGCAGCTCCCGCTGCTCGTCGGTCAGATCGATGAACACCGGGCCCCCACGAGGTCGAGTCGGTACGAGGCGCCGCCCACGAGGCGGGCCAGGTCTTTGGCGGTCGAGTAGTAGCGGTGCAGCGGGTACGTCACGTCGACGCCGATCCCGCCGTGCAGGTGGTGCAGCACCTGCATGGCGGCGGGCACCTCGGCGGCGATCCAGTAGGCCATCACGTCCAGATCGTCCTGTGCGTCCAGGCCCTCGGACACCCGCCAGGACGCCGCGAGCGCCGACACGTGCAGGGTGCGGGACGTGACGTAGACGTCGGCGATCTGCTGCGAGACGGCCTGGAACGTCGCGAGCGGCTTGCCGAACTGGTGCCGGGTGGCCAGGTGCTCGCCCGCCAGAACCGTTGCACCGGAGAGCAGTCCGTCGGCCACCGCCCCGATCGACGCCAGCGCGATCCGGTACAGCGTCTGCACCGCGTTGTCGCCGGCGGCGAGCAGTTCGCCTTTGGCCCGGTCGAACGTGATCGCGAATTCGGGACTATCCGACGCCGTGGGTGTCGGTGTGAGCGTGACGCCGTCCTCGCCCGGATCCACCAGCACCACCCCGGCGTCCGTCGGCACCAGGATCCGGTGCGCGTGCTCGGCGAACGGGACCGCGAGTACGCGACCGGTGACGGAGTGGCCGTCGCCGTCCACGACCGCGGTCACCGACGGCCGTGCCGGGAACTGCGCCCCGGGTTCGGCGAGCGCCGCGGTGAACGTGCGACCGTCGGCGAGACCGGTGAGCAGGGCGTCCTGTTGCGCGTCGTCGCCCAGCGCGACGATGGGCAGCACCCCGAATCCGAGCGTCGCCAGCGCAGGAACCTGCGCCGCATTCCGCCCGACCTCGGTGAGCAGCGCGCCGACGTCGGTGACCGAGAGCCCTTCGCCGCCGAGACGTTCCGGCAGCGCGAGGGTCAGCAGGTCGGCGTCGGCGAATGCGGCCCAGAGGGCGTCGCCGTCGAGGTCGCGGGCCAGCAGTCCGGCCGCGACCTGGGCCACGGCCTCCTGGGTTTCGTCTCGAGTGAAGTCCACGCTGACAATCCCACCTTCGATTTAGAACGTGTTCTAGTTGTATCACCATCCCGGAGCCCGCGAAAGGCCGAGCGCGACCCGGCTCAGCCGCGCGGCAGCCCTAGAATCCGCTCGGCCGCCACGGTCAGCAGGATCTGCGTCGTTCCGCCGGCGATGGAGAGGCAGCGGGTGTTCAGGAACTCGCGCGCGAGCGGACCCTCCACCCAGCCGTCCGTGCCGCCGAGTTCCATCGCGAATTCCGCGACCGCCTGCCGTTGACGGACGCCCACCAGCTTGCGGACGCTCGATTCGGGCCCGGGGTCCTGGCCGTCCAGCTGCCGGAGGGTGGTGCGCAGTTCGAGTTGCGAGCCGACGAGCGCGGTGCCGATGAGCCGGCCGAGCGTGTCGTCGGCGACCGGGTCGCCGTCACCCGCGAGCGCGAGCAGTTCCTCCATCGCCGCACCGAGCGAGGAGCCCCCGCCCATCGCGACCCGCTCGTTCGCCAGCGTGGTGCGGGCCAGCTTCCAGCCGTCGCCGAGATTCCCGACCATCAGGTCGTCCGGCACGAACACGTCCTCGAGGTGCACCTCGTTGAACAGGGCGTCGCCGGTGATCTCGCGCAGCGGCGAGACGGTGATGCCGGGGGTCGTCATGTCGACGAGGAAGTAGCTGATGCCCTTGTGCTTGGGCGCGTCCTTGTCGGTGCGCGCCAGGCAGATCGCCCAGTCCGCCTCCCGCGCCCGCGACGTCCACACCTTCTGGCCGTTCAGCCGCCACCCGCCGTCCGCCTTCTCCGCCGACGTGCGCAGCGCCGCCAGGTCGGAGCCGGCGCCGGGTTCGCTGAACAGCTGGCACCAGACGATCTCGCCGCGCAGCGTCGGGGTGGCGAAACGCTCGATCTGCTCGGCGCTGCCGTGCTCGAGGATGGTCGGCACCGCCCACCAGCCGATCACGAGGTCGGGCCTGCCGATCCCGGCCGCCGCCAGCTCCTCCTCGATCAGGATCTGCTCCGCGGCGCGCGCACCTCGCCCGTAGGGCACGGGCCAGTGCGGCGCCAGGTAACCCGACTCGGCCAGGGCCGCGCGTCGCTCCGACTCCGGCCGGGCCACCAGCGCGGCGATGTCGGCGCGGATCCGCGCCCGCTCCTCTCCCAGGCCCGTCAGGTCGATCGACAGGTGCCGGCGAGCGCCCGCCCGGGTCAGTTCGGTGACCCGCGACCGCCAGTGGGCGGAGCCGCCGAGCAGCTGCCGCAGCGACGTCGCCCGGCGCAGGTAGAAGTGCGCGTCGTGCTCCCACGTGAAGCCGATGCCGCCGAGCACCTGGATGCAGTCCTTGGCGGTTTCGACGGCGGCATCGAGCGTGATCGTCGCCGCCACCGCGGCCGCGACCGGCAGCTCGCCGCCGTCCGCGTCCCACGCGTCCTCCGCCGCCACGGCCGCGTCCCAGGCCGCCGCCGCGGACTGTTCGACGCGGCACAGCATCTCCGCGCACAGGTGCTTGATCGCCTGGAACGATCCGATGGGTTTGCCGAACTGCTCGCGAATCTTGGCGTACTCCACCGCCGTTCGCAGACACCAGGCCGCGATGCCGGACGCCTCCGCGGCGGCCAGGGTCGCGGCGAGGTCGGACACCAGCCCGTCCCGCACCCCCGTGACCACGCGGTCGGCCGCCACCGCCACCCCGTCGCACCGCACCCGCGCGAGCGGACGGCTCTTGTCGATCGTGTCGGCGACCGTGATGCCGAGACCGTCGGATTCGCCGTCGACCAGGCACCACACGACCCCTTCGCTCGTGTCGGCCGGCACCAGCACGGTCACTCCCGTGTCGCCGCCGATCGCGAAGCCGGCGTCGCCGGTGACCGTCAACCCGCCGTCGGCGCCGAGGGTCGCGTTCACCGGGGAGTTGCCGAGAACCACCGCGCACGGCATCGCGCCGTCGGCGAGGTCCTCGGACCATCGTTTCGCGGCGGCGCCGGAGCTGCGGCCGACGACGAGAGCGGCCAGAGCGGTGGAGAGAACAGGGCCCGGGACGAGTTCGGTCGCGGCCTGTTCGAGCATCGCGGCGAGATCGACGATCTCCGCCCCCGACCCACCGACCTCTTCGGGCACGGCGACCGAGAAAATTCCGAGCGAAGAGAAGGACGGCCACGACGTGTGCCACGAATCTGCTGGTCCTTGCCGTACTGTGGCCAGCGGATCCGTCGACCGCGCCCACGCCTGGATCGCACCCGCTGCAGCTCTCTGTTCCTCGGTGGTGGCGATAGTCACAACGGGTATCCGCCTCTCCTGAATGACACATTCGTCTAGAACGTGTTCTAATATGACACCTGGCCATGAGTCAAGGCGCGAAGGAAAACAGGTAATGACGACCAGCTCTCGATCACGGTCCACGACGGTCGCTGCGGCGACGCTGGGCGAGGACGATCTCAGTTCCAACGCGCAGAAGGAACGGCGCAAGCGGATCCTCGACGCGACCCTGGCCCTGGCGTCCAAGGGCGGATACGAAGCCGTGCAGATGCGGGCCGTCGCCGAGCGCGCCGACGTCGCCGTGGGAACGCTGTACCGCTACTTCCCGTCCAAGGTGCACCTGCTGGTGTCGGCGCTCGCCCGCGAGTTCGAGCGGATCGACTCCCGCGGAAAGAACCCGCCGGGCCGCAACCCCCTCGAGCGGATGCAGCTGATCCTCAGTCAGATCACCCGGGCCATGCAGCGCGACCCGCTGCTGACCGAGGCCATGACGCGCGCGTTCATGTTCGCCGACGCGTCCGCCGCCGCCGAGGTCGATCAGGTGGGCAAGCTGATGGACCGGCTGTTCGCCCGCGCGATGACGGACACCGAACCCACCGAGGACCAGCTGGCCGTCGCCCGCGTCATCTCCGACGTATGGCTGTCGAACCTGGTGGCCTGGCTCACACGGCGCTCGTCCGCGACCGATGTGGCGAATCGGCTCGAACTCACCGTAGAACTGCTGCTCGGTGACGGGAGCCGCAGACCCGAATAGGACGCGATCGGGGCACAGCCCCGGCCGAGAACGCGCTCACATCCGTCACATCCCCTAGATTTGAACGTGTGAGCGCCCATGATCTGCCCATCGAACTTCGTCGTGCCCTCTCCCGGGTTGCGCGGACCCCTCGCCTGCTCGTCGCGTCCGATTACGACGGCACGATGGCCCCCATCGTCTCCGACCCCGAAAAGGCGTTTCCCCACGCCGAATCGGTGCGCGCTCTCCGCGCCCTGGCCAGCCTCGCCGGAACCACGGCGGCCGTGATCTCGGGCCGGGCGCTCAAGGACCTCGCCGCGCTGTCGCGGCTGCCCGCCGAGGTTCAACTGGTCGGCAGCCACGGTTCGGAATTCGACATCGGGTTCATCCACGCGATCGACGCCGACGCCAAGAAGCTTCTCGGCGAGATCACCGAGGAACTCACCCGGATCGCCGGCCTGCACGCCGGCACGTCGGTGGAGGCGAAGCCGGCGAGCGTCGCCCTGCACGTCCGCAACGCCGACGCCGAGGAAGGCGCCCGGGCCCTGGCCGCGGTGCGCGCCGACGCCGGGCAGCGGGTGGGCGTGCAGGTCACCGAGGGCAAGTCCGTCATCGAACTGGCCGTCGTCGCCACCGACAAAGGCCACGCCCTCGACCTGATCCGCCACCAGGACGGCGCGACCGCGGCCGTGTTCGTCGGCGACGACGTCACCGACGAGAAGGCGTTCGCCCGTCTCCAGGGTCCCGACCTCGGTGTGAAGGTCGGCCCCGGCGAGAGCCTCGCCGAATTCCGGGTGTCGACCACCGAGGACGTCGCCGCGGCCCTCGCGTTCCTGCTCGAGGAGCGCCGCACCTGGCTGTCCGGGGCGCACGCGCCGCCGATCGAGCGCCTCACCATGCTCGCCAGCCCGCGGACCGTCGCCCTCGTCACGCCGGACGCGACCCTCACATGGCTGTGTCACCCCGAACCCGACTCTGCTTCCGTCTTCGCGCACCTGCTCGGCGGACCGGAGGCCGGCCATTTCAGCGTCGGCCCGCACCGCAGCGCCCTGCCGCTGAGCCAGCGGTACATCGACAGCACGATGACCGTCCAGACCCGGTGGGCCAGCCTCTCCGTCACCGACTACCTGCCGCACGACGTCCGCCTGGGCCGCACCGACCTCACCCGGGTGATCAGCGGGCAGGCTGCCGCCGTCGTGACGTTCGCCCCGCGGCCCGAGTTCGGTCAGGGCCAGGTCATCCTCGAGGCGGTCAGCGAGGGACTGCGGGTGCACGGCACCAACGAGCCGATCGTGTTGCGCTCCCCCGGCGTGCAGTGGAACGTCACCTCCGACGGCAACCAGCAGACCGCGCATGCCGTCGTCGATCCGTCCGGTGGCGACGTCGTCCTGGAATTGCGTTGCGGCACCGAGGAGCTCGGCCCCTCCGAGACCCCGGAGGCGGAACGCCGCGCGCGCGCCGAATCGTACTGGTCGGACTGGGCGAAGAGCCTGACCCTGCCCACGCTGAAACCCGACCTGATGAAGCGTTCCGCGCTCACTCTCCGCGGCCTGGTGCACGTCGACTCCGGCGCGATCATGGCGGCCGCCACCACGTCGCTGCCCGAGGAGATCGGCGGCGTCCGCAACTGGGACTACCGGTACTGCTGGCTCCGCGACGCGGCGCTCACCGCGTCCGCGCTCGTCAGCCTCGGTTCGCTCGGCGAGGCCGAGGGCTACCTCGACTGGGTGCACGACGTCCTCGAGACGCTGCCCGGCCCCGAACGCCTGCACCCCCTCTACACGCTGCACGGCGGTGGTCTGCCACCCGAGGCGGTCATCGACTCGCTGCCCGGGTACGCAGGATCGCGTCCCGTCCGCATCGGCAACGCGGCCAACCAGCAGGTGCAACTCGACGTGTTCGGCCCCATCGTCGAACTCATCCACGACCTGTCCCACGCCCGCGAGACGCAGGGCGCCCCGGTGGCGCTCAACGACCGCGACTGGGAACTGGTCTGCGCCATGGTCGAGGCCGTGGAGCGGCGCTGGTTCGAACCCGACCACGGCATCTGGGAGATCCGCGACAACCCGCGGCACCACGTGTACTCCAAGGTGATGGGGTGGGTCACCATCGACCGCGCGGTGGCGCTGGCCGAGCACTTCGGGCGCGACGTCGAACCCGGTTGGATACCGTTGCGCGACAAGATCGCGGACGAGGTGCGCGAGAAGGGCTGGAAGGACGAGGTCCGCTCGTACACCGCCGCCTACGACGGCACCGACCTCGACGCCGCCACCCTCTACATCGGACTGTCCGGGCTGATCGACCCGTCGGACGAGAAGTTCGCGGCCACGGTCACGGCCACCGAGGCGGAACTGCGCAGCGGCTCCACCGTGTACCGCTACCACCACGACGACGGACTGCCCGGCACCGAGGGCGGGTTCCACCTCTGCGCGGCGTGGCTGGTGGAGGCGTACCTGCTGATCGGTCAGCGGTCGCAGGCGGAGGCGTTGTTCGCGCAACTGGTCGACGCCGCCGGGCCGACCGGGTTGCTCAGCGAGGAGTACGACCCCGTCGCCGAGCGGTCGCTGGGCAACCACCCCCAGGCGTACAGCCACCTGGGACTGCTGCGCTGCGCTCAGCTCCTGGCGTGAGCCGGAGGCCGGGTCAGCGGCTGGCGGGCCCGGCCGTCGAACCGCGCAGCAGTTCGGTCTCGAGCATCTCGACGGTCGCGACGCCGGAGTGCGACGGCGACATGAGCAGGGCCCCGGCCCGGCGGCCCTTCTCCTCCTGCGGTTGCCGCACCGTGGTCAGGCCCTCGCGCAGTGCGTCGTCGACGCCGTCGAATCCGGTGACCGACAGCTGACCGGGCACGTCGATGCCCTGCCAGCGCGCCCAGTCCAGCGCGCCGAGCGCGAGGACGTCGGTGGTGCACACGAGCGCGGTGATCCGCGGATTCACGGCGAGCGCCTGCGCGGCACCGGCATGCCCCGACTTGCCGGTGTGCTCGAACCGCTCGATGACGGTGAGGGTGGCGGGGTCCAGGCCGGCATCGGACATGGCGTCGCGCACGCCCTCGATGCGTTCGCGCTGGACGTGGAAGTTCGGCGACCGCAGCCGCTCGGCATCGGCGACCCCGTCCGCGCGGTCGCGCCCCAGCCTCATGCTCAGCACGCCGATGTCGCGGTGGCCGAGGCCGATGAGGTAGTCGGCGAGACCGCGCATCGCGCCGCGGTCGTCGATGCCCACGAGCGACGCACCGGGGATCTCCCGCGGCTGATCGCACACGACCATCGGCAGGTGCCGTTCGTACACCGCCGCGAGGTACGGGTCGTCGTCGGCCACCGAGTACACGACGAACCCGTCGACACCCGCCTGCTGCACGACCGCCGCGGCGTCCGCCTCCTCCCGGCCCGGGCCCGCCGGGATCAGGAGCAGGCCCTGCCCGGCGGCCTCGCACGACTCGGCCAGCCCGGACAGGAAGCTCATCGCGGCGGGGTCGCGGAAGGAGTAGCTGAGGGCCTCGGTGAGCAGTAATCCCACGGCGCCGGCCTTGCGGGTGCGCAGTGACCGGGCCACCGGGTCGGGGCCCGGGTAGCCGCGGCGCTTCGCCGCCTGCAGCACCCGGTCGCGGAGTTCGGCGGAGAGCTGATCCGGCCGGTTGTAGGCGTTGGACACCGTCGTTCGCGAAATGTTGAGCTCGGCCGCGAGCGACGCCAGCGTGGCTTGGCGACGTGGCTGTCGAGACCTGGGCATAGGGGGACGTTAGTACCTGGTGCCGGTTCGGGCTCGTCGGGGCTGCACCGAAAGTGCACTACCAGGACCGATCCGCTAAAGTGCAACGGTAACGGTTTCCAATAGCGTTTAGCGATTCGTTCTGTCAGGAGTTCTCTGTGCGCGCTTCCTCAGGTTTTCGTGCAGCCACGGCGGCCGTCGGGCTGTCGTTCGCCGCGGCCCTCACCCTCACCGCGTGCGGCTCCGACACAACCGGCGACGGCACCCTGACCGTCGTCGCGTCGACGAACGTGTGGGGCAGCGTCGCCCAGGCCGTCGCCGGCGACAAGGTCGACGTCACCTCGATCATCACCGAGCCGTCGTCCGACCCGCACTCCTTCGAGGCCAGCCCCACCGACGCCGCCAAGCTCACCGACGCGTCGCTGATCGTCTACAACGGCGGCGGATACGACCACTTCGTCGACGACATCATCGGCACCGGCAACAGCGACCAACTCACGGTCAACGCGTTCGACCTCCTCGAGGGCGGCGCGCACGCGGGCGAGGACGAGCACTCGGACGGCGGCGATTCGCACGAGGGCCACGACCACGGCGACGTCAACGAACACGTCTGGTTCGACGTCGACACCGTCGACGCCACCGCGCAGTCCATCGCGGACAAGCTCGGCCAACTCGACCCCGACAACGCCGACGCCTACCAGGCCAACGCCGCCACCTTCCACGGTCAGCTCGAGAAGATCTCCGCGATCACCGACGGCATCGCGGCAGCGCACAAAGACGCACCTGTCGCGCAGACCGAACCGATCGCGTACTACCTGCTCCAGTCCGCAGGCCTGAAGGACGTCACCCCGCCCGAGTTCACGAGCGCCATCGAGAACGGCAACGACCCCGCGCCCGCCGCCATCGCCGCAACCCGGCAACTGCTCACCGGCAAGCAGGTGCAGGCCCTCGTCTACAACGTGCAGACACAGGACCGGGTCACCCAGGACGTGCGCGCCACGGCCGAGTCGGCGGGCATCCCCGTCGTCGAGGTGACCGAAACCCTGCCCGAAGGCCTGGACTACATTCAGTGGCAGACCAACACCGCCGAGTCGCTCGCCGCGGCTCTGCAATAGAACTGATCGGCTTGTGACAGAACCCACTTCGAAGAACGCCGGCAACGGTCGCGTCCCCGCACTGGAATTGACGGGGGCGCGACTGTCCTTCGGCGAACGCACGCTCTGGCAGGACCTCGACCTCACCGTGGAACCCGGCGAATTCGTCGCCGTCCTCGGACCCAACGGGTCGGGCAAGACGTCGCTGCTGAAGGTGCTGCTCGGTCAGCTCGCCCTCAGCTCCGGCACCGCCCGCATCGCCGGTACCCCGGCGCGGAAGGGCAATTCGCACGTCGGGTACATCCCCCAGCAGAAGTCGCTCGACGACGGGTTGCCGCTCCGCGGCCGCGACCTCGTCGGGCTCGGCGTCGACGGCCACCAGTGGGGAACCGGTCTCCTCCGTCGCGGGCGGCGCCGGGCCATCGTCGACGCGGCGATCGCCGAGGTCGGCGCCCAGCACTACGCGGACGCGCCGATCGGCTCCATGTCCGGCGGCGAGCAGCAGCGACTGCGGATCGCGCAGGCCCTCGTCGGCAACCCGCAGATCCTGCTGTGCGACGAGCCGCTGCTCAGCCTCGACCTGGCCAACCAGAACCTCGTGTCCGGACTCATCGACCGGCGCCGCCGCACCCACGACACCGCGGTCCTGTTCGTCACCCACGAGATCAACCCGATCCTCCCCCTCGTCGACCGCGTGCTCTACCTCGTCGACGGCCAGTTCCGCATCGGCAAACCGGAAGAGGTCATGACGTCGGAGGTGCTGTCCGAGCTGTACCGCACCGACGTCGAGGTGCTGCACGTACGCGGCCGCCTCGTCGTGATCGGCACCGGCGACGCCATCGACGCCCTCGGCAGCGCGGGCGGCCTCCGCCCCGGCGAGGGTGTGCACCACACGGACGAGGGACACGCATGAGCAACAAATTCACCGACGCCATGTCACGCATGTTCGACGTCTCCGCCACCGTCGACCTCCTGCACTACGACTTCGTGCAGCAGGCCTTGATCGCCGGCGCCATCCTCGGCCTCCTCGCAGGAGCCATCGGACCGCTGATCGTGAGCAGGCAGATGTCGTTCGCCGTGCACGGCACCAGCGAACTGTCCCTGACCGGCGCATCCGCTGCCCTGCTCATCGGCGTCAGCGTCGGGGCAGGCGCCATCGCCGGGTCGGTGGTCGCGGCCGTCCTGTTCGGGCTGCTCGGCGCGAAGGCCCGCGACCGTGACTCCGTGATCGGCGTGATCATGGCGTTCGGGCTCGGCCTGTCCGTGCTGTTCATCTGGTCTTACCAAGGGCGCACCGGCACCAGTTTCTCGCTGCTGATCGGCCAGATCGTCGCACCCGGAGACAGCGGCCTGCAGTTGCTGCTGCTGTGCGCCGTGCTCGTCATCGGAGTCCTCGGCCTGATCTACCGTCCCCTCCTGTTCGCGAGCACCGACCCCGACGTCGCCGAAGCCCGCGGAGTCCCCGTGCGCGCCCTGTCGATCGTGTTCGCCGTCCTCGTCGGCATCACCGCCGCCCTCGGCGTCCAGATCGTC
The DNA here is from genome assembly GCF_042802055.1 of Rhodococcus sp. NPDC057529. Taxonomy (NCBI): domain Bacteria; kingdom Bacillati; phylum Actinomycetota; class Actinomycetes; order Mycobacteriales; family Nocardiaceae; genus Rhodococcus; species Rhodococcus sp. NPDC057529. The sequence continues at coordinate 122,598 of NZ_JBHVEY010000001.1, read as the reverse complement.
GGCGCACTCCTCGTCATGGCGCTGCTCATCACCCCCGCCGCAGCCGCCGCCTACGTCACCGCCAGCCCCCTCAAAGCCACGATCCTGTCGATCGTGTTCGCCGAACTCGCCGCCGTCGGCGGCATCCTGCTGTCCCTCGCACCCGGCGTGCCCGTGTCCAGCTTCGTCACCACGATCTCGTTCGTCATCTACCTCGCCTGCCGACTGAGCGGCTCCTCACGACGAAAGAACGCCGGACGCATCGCCCACACCCACGCACACACGCACTGAGCCGGATCGATGCAAGCCGCCTACAGGTGGTCGGGGAAATAGGGTGCCAGCGCCGTCGCCACCTTCGTCGCCTGATCGCACGCCTCGTCGACAGTCGTGAAATCCTCCAACTCGCTGTACCCGATCATGAACTCGAGAATCCCCGGCTCGATCGCCACCGACACCGTGCACGCACTACCACCGCGAAAATCCGACACCAGCGCATTCCGCCCGCCGATCTCGGTGTCCCTCAGGACGGTGAAGCGGTCGTCGCTCGCGATACCACTGAAAGGTGCGCCGATCGCCGAAGCCACGACCACGTAGGAGGGATCTCGAGACAAGAACCCGCATGCATGATTTGGGGGGTCATCTCGATCCGGCATCCGGTCAGGCGGTGCCGCATCGATCCTTGCCGCGGCGAGCGCTTCCGGCGAGAAGGCGTCGCATGGCTGATAAGCAATCTCGACCGCGGGCTCTCCAGCAGGCTCCCCGTCGACCGGCTGAGAGCATGCGACGACCCCGACAACCGACAGGAGACTCAAGGTCGCCATCGTCGCGCGGACCGCGGCACGCTTCACAGCTGCACTCCAACGGATCCCAATCGCGCGGCGGTTGCAGCGTCCTGCTCTCTGTAGCTCGCCAAGACGGCCTCGAACATCGACTTCATATCCGACGCGTAGGTCTCGTGAGCCAGAAATAGGCCGACGGCAGTGTTTGCGAACTCGATGTCATCTCCGCCGATCGCCTTTTCATCGAACTTCCGCGCGAGTTGCTTGGCCGACTCGATGTCTTTTTCCCCTAGTCCAAGGTCCGTAGCGCGCAGTTCTCGGCGCGCTCGGCCTCCGAGAAGCTTCATGTGGTCCGCATGCTCCTGGCACAGCTTGATGCACTGTTCCAACCCGGCCGGGTCGAGTTCGAGCCTGCCTCCCCCGACGATGTTTTCGGTGAAAGCCTTCCATCCGGCTTCCGGTGCTTCTGGCCCTGCCATGTTCGTGTCCCCTCCGTGTGTCGTGCTGTGTCCCCACCTGTGCAATCGCCGGCGCGTGGCAATCTACCAACTGCGGGCACCGACCGAGCCTGCCCGAGGAGTCGTACCGACCCTGATCAGGGTGTCGAGCGAGGATACGAGCTGGTCGGGGCCTGCCGGGTGCGCGGCGGCGGGATCGTGCGGGCCGATCAGGTATCGGCCGTCGGCGGCGATGTCGATCCACTGCATGACGCCGGCGTCGCGGCCGGTGCCGTAGCGGGGACCGCGGAAGACTCGGATCTTGCCGCGGCCCGCGTATCCCTTCTGCACGGCGGATTCGAGTCGCGGGGCGGGGGCCGCCCGGTTGACCTCCTGCAGGATTCCCTGGGAGAAGTGGGCGTCTACGTCGTCCCGTCGCTGGAACCGGCGACTGCCGGCGGCGTTCTGCGGGATGAGGCCGATCAGTTGCGCGCCCAGGCGGCCGGCCGGCCCGGCGCCGATCACCACGTCGCCGCCGATCCGCGGTGCCCGGCCGGGGAGTTGCGACGCGATCACGACCGACTGCCGGTGCTGCGCACCGATGATGCGGATCGGTGTCTCGTCGGCCGTGGAACCGGAAATCTCGACGTACACCTCGGGCTCGGCGAGCACGTTCAACGCCGACCGCACATCGTCGTGCTCGGCTCCCGCGAAGGCTTCCCTTATCTGGTTCTGCTCTGCCACATAGGCGTTGAGCCCGGGGTGTGCGCTGACGATCCGGAACGGGTACGGGATGCGGTCCTGCCCGGCGCCGGCCCACAGTGCGTCGAACAGTTCCGGACGCAACCGCCAATTGCGCATGCTCATGCGCCGATCACCGGCGGTGAAACAAGAGGCAGTTTGCCGATCAGCTCGTTGCCGTTGTCGAGGGTGATCAGGTAGTCGGGCGTCTTGTGTTCCTTGTCCTCGCCGCCGGCCCTGGCAGCCCCCGGGGCGCCGCCCATCATTCCGCCGCCCATCGGGCCGGTGCCCCGCACCCCGGCACCGGTGCGACCACCGGCTGCGGTCCCCGCGACCCCGGGCGGTGTAGTGCCCGGCCGGGCGCCGGCCCCCGCCCGACTTCCGGCGCCGACGCCGCCGGCACTGCCGAGCCCGCCGACGCCGAATCCGCCGGCACCTCCACCCGCACCCGCCCCCGCGGATCGCGAACCGGCACCCGAGGACGAGTCGGCACCCGGCGGCACGACCGATCGGCTCTGCGCCTGATCACCCGTCACCGCGGCCGGGGCCGTCGCCGCGGGGGCGGTGGCCGACGACGACGCGGTTTCCGCATCCTGCTGCGCGCCGTCCGCTGCGGGGGTGCCGGGCGCAGCGGACGCGTCGCTGTCGGGACCGTCGATATTCGGAGCGTCGCCGGAACTCGGCTGCCCGGCGATCGGTCCCCCGATCCGATCGCTCGAACTGGGGACGCCGCTCGAGTAGTCGACGCCGGGCGCGGACGGACCCGAAGGAACATCGACCCGGCTCTCCGGTCTCGTGAACGACGGGACGGTGCCGTCCGAAGTCGCGAGCCCCGGGTTGTAGATCGTGGCCATCTTCTCGCGCGCTTCACCCTCGCGCCGGTAGTACTCGTCCTCGGTGTCCGTGTCCCAGGGCGTCAGCTTGTCCCACAGTCCGGTGCCGATGGTCTCGGGGACCTGCGACCGCAGCGACGCGACCGTCTCCGCCAGCGGGGTCAGCGCCGCCGCCACTCCGTGAAGTTGATTCTGTGCCTCCGGCGCGGACGTCGAGTACCGCTCGGTCTCGACGTAGGCCGCCGACGCGGCCGCGCCCTGCCAGCTCTCGCCAATCGTCTTCTTGATCGCGTCGCTGAAATCGACGATCGCGTCGTGGGCCGTCGTCCCCAGTTCGGTCCAGGCTCGCGCGATGCCGCTCACGTGCTCGACGTCCATGCCGGCGACGGCACTCGCGATCCTCGCGTGGTCCCACTGGTCCGAGTGGAAGTTCTCGGGATCCTTGATGTATGCCGGGTCGGTCACGTTTCCCCCTCCGATGGCGCGGTCCGCCACACACGGTCAATTGTTCTGACGCAGCAGCACCCTCACCGGTTCCGCCCGCCCCCGCGAGAGAATCTACAAGACGGCACTCGGAACCCTAATATCGAATATGTGCCGGCAATCGATCTGAACAGCGACCTCGGCGAGAGCTACGGTGCCTGGACCCTCGGCGACGACGTCGCGATGCTGAAGCTCGTGACCAGTGCAAACGTGGCCTGCGGTTTTCATGCGGGTGATCCCGCGACCCTGCTGGCCTGTTGTTCCGCGGCGTCCGAGCTGACGGTCCGGATCGGCGCGCAGGTGGGCTATCACGACCTCGCCGGGTTCGGGCGCCGATTCATCGACGTCACACCGCGTGATCTGACGGCCGACGTCGTGTACCAGATCGGCGCCCTCGACGGTCTCGCCCAGGTCTCCGGGTCCGCGGTGGCGTACGTGAAACCGCACGGCGCGCTGTACAACGCGATCGTGCATCACCGTGAGCAGGCCCGCGCGGTGGTCGCGGCGGTGACCGCATACGACGACACCCTTCCGGTTCTCGGTCTGCCCGGTTCGGTGTTCCTGGAGGAGGCCGAGAAGGCCGGACTGCGGACGGTCACCGAGGCGTTCGCCGACCGCGCGTACACGCCCGAGGGAACGCTGGTGCCCCGCAAGAGGGACGGCGCGGTCCTGCACGATCCGGCGGTCGTGGCGGAGCGGGTCCGTCGACTCGTCGTCGATCACGTCCTCGAAGCGGTCGACGGCACCGTCCTCGCGGTCGCCGCCGAATCCGTCTGCGTGCACGGCGATACGCCCGCCGCCGTCGAGATGGCCACCGCCATCCGGTCGTTGCTCGACGCCGAGGGCGTCACGGTGGAGCCGTTCGTGTGATGCGCATCCTCGACGTCGGAGAAAGCGCGATCCTCGCCGAGTTCGAGGATCAGGGCACCGTGCTCGCGTACTTCCGGGCTCTGGACGACTCCCGGCCACCCGGGGTCCGGGAGGTGATACCGGCGGCGCGCACCATCCTGGTGCGGTTCGACCACGGCGCGACGAGCCGCGACCGCGTCGCCAAGTGGGTACGGAGGACGGAACCGGCGGCGGTTGTCGCCGAGGACTCCCCGGAGGAGGTCCGGATCGCCGTGCGCTACGACGGACCCGACCTCGAAGACGTGGCCGAACTGACCGGTCTCGGTGTCGACGGCGTCGTCGCGGCGCACACCGGAACGCCGTGGACGGTGGCGTTCTGTGGCTTCGCCCCCGGTTTCGGGTACCTCACCGGCGGCGCACCCGAATTGCACGTGCCGCGCCGCGCGACGCCCCGAACCTCGGTCCCCGCCGGGACGGTGGCGCTCGGAGGGGAGTTCACGGGGATCTACCCCCGCACCTCGCCCGGCGGGTGGCAGCTCATCGGGACCACGGACGAATCGATCTGGGATGCCGGGCGCACTCCCCCTGCCCTGCTCCGTCCCGGTGTCGTGGTGCGCTTCGCGCCCGTGAGTACTTGTTAACCGCCCGCGGTTAACAAGTACTCACGGGTGGCGGAGCCGCCCCCGTCACAGGTCCAGGACCAGGCGATCACCCCTTGCCCGGGACACGCAGATCATCATGCTGTTGCATTGCGCGCGTTCACTTTCGGTGAGGAGGTCGTCACGGTGGTCGACGTCGCCGCTCAGGACCTTCACCTCGCAGGACCCGCAGATGCCCATCTCGCACGACGACGGATGGTCGATCCCGGCGCCGCGGACGGCCTCGAGCACAGTCTGGTCGGGGCGCACCGGGACGACCTTCTCACTGCGGGCCAGTTCGACCTCGAATTCTCCGCTCGACTCGACCGCGGGGGCCGCCGCGGCGAACCGTTCGAGGTGGAGGTCGCCGGCGCGACCCGCCTGCGACATCCGCTCCACCAGCGCGTCCATGAGCGGTGTCGGCCCGCAGCAGTAGACCGCCGCCTCCGCCGAGGACGCCACGACGGACGCCAGATCGAGGTGACCGTCCGTGTCCTGCGGCACCAGCCGCACCGCGGACGGGTCCAGTTCGCTCACGAACGCGAAGTGCTCGGCGGTGCGCGCTCCGTACACCAGCTCCCAGGTTCCGCCGCGCCGTTGCACTTCCCGGATCATCGGCAGCATCGGGGTGATGCCGATGCCGCCGGCGACGAACACGTACCGGTCCGCGTCGGTCAACGCGAAATTGGAACGGGGACGACCGATCTCGATCAGGCGGCCCGGACGCAGCTCGCGATGGACCTCCACCGAACCACCCCTGCCCGCGGGCAGTTCGAGGACGGCGATGCGGTAACGGCTCGTGTCAGCGGGGTCGCCGCACAGCGAGTACTGCCGGATCGTGCCGGACGGCAGGTGCACGTCGACGTGAGCGCCCGGTTCCCAGGCAGGCAGCTCGCCGCCGTCGGGGCGGGCGAACTCGTACGACGTGATCGACTCCGCCTCCCAGCGAGCGGCGACGACGCGCAGCGGGAGGATCAGCGGGTCAGACGAACTCGGTGACATGACTGCCGTCCTTGACGCGGTTCATCAGCTCGGTGAACGAGCGCCGGTAGTTGAGGGTGAACAGATCGGCGGGTACGGAGAATTCCTGGAACTCCGAATCCCAGGGAATTTCGCGGGGTTCGATGAATTCGACGATCGGGATGTCTTCGAGGTACACCATCTCCTCGACGCGCAGGCACTCCTCGAGGTCGGCGCCGCGGTAGCCGACCTCGTTGGCGACGCCCCAGAAGATCTTGACGTGCTCGTAGTCGATCGGCGACGGGAACCCGGCGACGACGCGGCGGCCCAGCTTCTCGTAGTGGTACGTGATGGACGCGAGACCCGGTGCGGAGCAGCGGTACCGCATCATGCAGTCGCCGTCGTTGGCCCAGTCGCCGGAGCCGGCGTCGAGGGGCCGGTCCATCCAGACGTCGAGTCCGTCCCGGTTGACGTTGAGCGGTTCCACGACCTCCGGCGTCGGGCCCATCGACACCTTGTGGACGAAGGGGAAGTGCGCGACGTCGCGGAAGTTCTCGATCGTCACCCCGACTCCGACGGACGAGTCGATGGGGTCGGCGGCGAGCCATTCGAGGTCGAGGCCCTGCCACTCCTCGATCTCGTATATGTCGCGGATCGGGTCCTCGAGCACCGTCCAGACGTGACCGAACCGTTCGACCGCGGGGTACGTGGCGATCGACGCGCGCGGCGGGATCTTGCCCTGATCGGCCAGGGACGGGATGCGGCTGCAGCTGCCGTCGGTGCTGGAGAACTCCCAGCCGTGGTACGGGCAGCCGATGGAGCTCTGGTGCACTTCACCCATCGACAGGTCGCCGCCGCGGTGCGGGCAACGCCGAGACTGCACCGAGATCCGCCCCTCGCCGTCGCGGTAGATCACCAGGCTGACGCCGAGAAGCGTGGCCGTCTGGGGCTTGTCGAGGTCGCGGAGGCGGGCGACGGGGAACCAGGAGCGGCGCATCGACGCTTCGGCCAGTTCGCGTTTGGTGGGGGTGGGGATCGAGGTGGTCACGAGGGTCCTTTCGGGGAGTTCAGGCGCCGATGACGAGCGCTCCACCGTTGACCGCGAGGGTCTGTCCGGTGATGAAGGCGGCTCCGTCGGAGGCGAGGAAGGCGACGGCCGCGGCGATTTCGTGGGCGTCGCCGAGACGGCCGAGGGGGACGGCGGCAAGTTCCTCGGCATAGACGTCGTCGGGCACCATCCGGGTGTGGATCGCGCCCGGAGCGACGGCGTTGACGAGGATCTTCTGCGAGACGAGTTCGGAGGACAGCGCCTTCATGAGCCCGAGTTGCGCCGTCTTGGACACCATGTAGCCGTAGGAGTGGCCGCCGGGGACCTGCCCCCACTGCGAGGAGATGAAGATGACGCGCGGTGCCTCGCTGCGGGCGAGGAGCGGCGCGGCGGCGCGGGTGATGGCGTACGGCCCGAGGACGTTGACGTCGAGGTAGGGCCGCAGGTTCTCGACGGGTGTGTCGCTCAAACCCTTCCAGTCGTGCATGATGCCGGCGTTGTGGACGAGGATGTCGAGGCGGCCCCAGTTGTCGTTCGCGACGGCGACGACCCGTTCGCCGGCGTCCGGTGCGGTGACGTCCAGCTCGAGGCATTCGACGCGGCGGCCGGTGCTGTCGCGGATCTCCTTGGCGACCGTCGACAGCTCCGCGGCGTCGAGGTCGGCGACGATCAGGTCGGCGCCGCGGGCAGCCAGGGTCCGGGCATGTGCGGCTCCCATGCCGCGTGCGGCGCCGGTGACCAGCGCGACGCGGTCGTCCAGCCGAACACTCGGAATGGCGGTGACACTCATGCTCCCGCCCCCACGATGTGCGGCTCGGTGACGTACAGCATGTTGCCGTCTGGGTCGAAGAACGGGCGGTACTGGTACCAGGTGCCGCTGGGGTGCTTCCACTGGATCCGCTCGTCGACCCATTCGACACGCCCGTCGAGCGCGGCCTCGGCCTCGTCGAGGCTGTCGACCTCGAACGCGATCGAGTCGTAGCCGGGTGCGTTGTCGGGGTTGACCGCGGTGCGGCGCGGAGCATGTTCGCCCACTTCGGATTTGAAGATGTAGAGCGTCACGTTGCCCATGTCGATCGCCGCCCATTCCTCGTCCTTCTCGTAGGGGAGGTGGAAGGGCAGCCCGAGGACGCCGTGGTAGAACGCCACGAGTGCGTCGACATCGCGCGTGAGGATGTCCATGTTGTCGATGCGCTTCAGTTTCAGCACGGTGTTCTCCTTGGTCGGTGCCGCGAAATCGGCGGGAATGGTGCAGGGCCCACCGGAATGGGCGGTCAGGGTTCCGTTCTCGACGTCGAGCGAGACGGTCGCGAGGGTTTCGAAACGCGACGAGGCCGGCAGGGCCGGGTCGACGTGGCAGCACGTCGCCCCGCCGCCGAGCAGATGCGACGTCATCGCCTCGACGACCGCGGGTGCGTCGATGTCCGGCCGGCCGGCCAGTCGACGGCGGAGCAGGTCGAATCGGATCACGGTGTCCGGTCCGTTCCGGAGTTCCGTGTCGTGCAGGTTCGCCGGGCTGCTGAGGAAATGGTTGGTGTGGACGAGCAGGCCGTCGTGGTCCGGCAGCGCGTATCCGATCCCGCCGGGGTGGAGTTCGACGCTCACGGCCGCGGATTCGCCACCGGCGCTCGCAACGAGCGTCAGCGACGTCGACGCCGTGACGTCCGCCTGCGCGAGCCGGACGAGCGCGTGGTTGAGGTCGCGTGATTCGTCGAGTACGGCGCGGGCCAGCACGTGCACCGGGACACCGATTCCGTTTCCGTCCCCGGTGTGGTGGAGGATGTTGAAGTGCACGCCCAGGCCGCGGTCGTTGACGCCGATCTTGCCGACGATGCCGTATTCGGTGACGGTGGTGGTCACGTGACCGTTCTCGTGCGGGATCTCCCAGACGAGCCACAGGTCGGCGAGTTCGGCGAACCAGTCCCACGCCTGGACGGAGACCGGCGGCGTCCCGTCCCGGAGCCGGACGACGGTGGTGCACTCACTCGGCGTGGTCGAGCCCACCGCCGCAAGCACTTCGGTGCGCGCATTGATCGCCGCGACCGCGGTCACGGGAAGGCCGGCGCCGTCCGCGATGCCGGCGATCTCGTCGGCGAGTGCGGGCGCGGCCGCGGCGATCCGTTCGAGGGCACGGGTTCCCCAGTGGTCCAGGTCGACGGCCGAGCCGGCGGCACGGTCGAACAGCTGCTGGTACGCGGCCACCGACGCGCCGACCCGTTCCGCGTGGGCATTGCCGAATTCGTATCCGCGATCCCACGGCCGGGTCTGCGTGGAGCGGAACCGGCGGGTCACGACGCCACCCGCAGCAGTCGCGGCGCCACCAACTCGGCGACCTCGTCGAGACGGGCGAACCACACGTCGCCGGATTCGGCCATGTGTGCCACCACCTGCTCGAACTGGGCGAGCCGGTAGGGGCGTCCGATGACCTCGGGATGCATGGTGAAACTCGTGTGCCGACGTTCGGCGCGGGCCGACTCGAATTCGGCTGTCCAGCAACGACGCAGTTCTTCGGGGTCGGCGACGTTGCCGCCTCCGTCGATGTTCCATCCGAAGCGCGGCCAGTCGTCGAGCGACCAGTGCACGGGCAGTTCGAGGATCTCGAGGCCGTCCCAGGACTCGACATACGGGCGGTCGTCGCCCATACAGCTGGAGTCGTACAGGAATCCGCGCTCGACGAGCAGAGCGAACGTCTCTGGGGTGAGTTCCCAGGACGTGGAGCGGTATCCCTTCGGCCGCGGGACGCCGAGCCGTTCGAGGGCTTCGAGGCCCTTGTCGATCTCGTCGATCTGCTGCTGCTCGCTCACCTTGTCGCTGCGCAGGTGCAGGTGCCCGTGGTGGCCGATCTCGTGCCCCGCGTCGAGCAGGCTCTCCACCATCGCGGGGTGATGCTCCGCGGTGTGTCCGGGGACGAAGAACGTGGCCGAGATGTCGTATCGGGCGAGCAGTTCGAGGATGCGCGGCACGCCGCGCGTGACGCCGTAGCGGCCCTCGGACAGGATGGTCAGACGGCGTGCGTACTCGTCGCCTTCACCGAGCCAGCCGGCCTCCGCGTCGACGTCGAAGGTCAACGACACCGCGGCGGCCTTGCCTCCCGGCCAGTCTGCGGTGGGAAAGTCCTGAATCGTCAAGACGCGCTCCTCTGATTGCGCCGCTTCGGCGGCGGATGGGACCCGATGCTGCGCATTTCGGCGTCCAATGGGGATTGATTCAACGCTTTGCGTGTTACAGACCACATTAACAGCGCGCAAACCGACACACAACCCCGGAGACACTGAAACTTTGCGTCAAACTACGCCGGCCTTGCTGCGCATTGCGCAGCGTCAGTCGCCGGCCTGCGGTTCGCCGTCCCGCAGCGCCGCGTAGGCCGCAGGGCGGGACCGTCGCATCCGCAGGGCGACGGCCACACCGGCGCCGTACGCGGCGAGCACCAGGCCTCCGATGATCAACGCGCCCAGCCGATCTCCGATGAGGAGTTCGAAGTTGGTCACGACGAGAGCGACCACCGCGAGCAGACCGAGGATCGCGAGCGACGGTGCCGCGACCGTGTGCCACCGGCGTTTGTCGAGATCGTGCGTGCGGAAGAACACGATGACCGCCAGGTTGGTGAGCGCCATGAGCAGGACGATCCCGAGCGTCGCCGCACCGGACAGCCACGTGTAGGCCTGGGTGATCGGGTCGATGCCGCTGACCGCGACCACCGCGAGCAGCACTCCGGAGATCGCGGTCAGGGCGATCGACGAGCGCGATGGCGCCCCGTACTTCGGGCTGACCCGGCCGAGCGCCGACGGCAGCACTCCCATCGCGCCGAGCGTGAACTGGTATCGCGTGATGACGTTGTGGAACGACAGGACGCACGCGAAGACGCTGGTCACCACGAGAAGCTGCATGATGTCGTGCACGACCGGCCCGGCGTACCGGGTGGCGAGGTCGAACACCATGTTCACGGGATCGTCCGACGCCGTGTCCACCGCATCGGTCACACCGGCTCCGACGACCACCGCCCACGCGGACAGCGCGTAGAACGCCCCGATCGACACGACCGCGACGTACGTTGCGCGCGGAACGGTGCGGTCGGGGTCGCGCGCCTCGTTCCGGAACACGGCTGTGGCCTCGAACCCGAAGAAGGCGAAGAACGCGAACATCAGACCCAGCCCGGGCGAGCCGTCGAACACCGTGGCCGGCAGCAGAGGGGCGCCTGTCAGACCTGCTGCGCCGCCCTTGACCAGGATGGCGAGATCGAGCACGACGACGATGAGTGCCTCCGCGACCAGGAGCACTCCGAGAACCTTGGAACTCAGCTCGATGTCGCGGTACCCGAGCACGGAGACGATCGCGAAGGCGGCGAACGAGAACACCCACCAGGGAGCGTCGACATGCAGGTACTGCGCGGCGGCGTTGCTCGCGGCCACCCCCTGATAGGAGTAGACGGCGATGAGGAGCATCGAGTACGACACGAGCGCCAGCAACGCGGCACCGAGCCCGTTGATCCGTCCGAGCCCGGCCTGCACGTACGAGTAGAACGCCCCCGCGTTGCGGACGTGCCTGCTCATCAGCGTGTACCCGACCGCGAACAGGGTGAGGATGACGGCGGCGATCAGGAAGAACAGCGGCGCACCGATGCTGCCCCCGAACGCGATGACGATGGGTACCTGGGCGGCGACGACGGCGAGCGGTGCGGCGGCGGCCACCACCATGAAGACGATGGCGCCGACGCCCAATCCGCGGTTCAGGGGATGCATGCCCTCGCCGCGATCGGCGCCGTCCGGGCCGGCACCGCCGTTCGCGGACAGCGAGGAGTGGGAAGTCATGATTCTGCCGTTCTCGTGAGAAGGGGCGATGCGCGCGTGCGGCGCACCGGCAACACGAAGGCGGCACCTCGACGCCGTTGTCGAGGTGCCGCCTTCGTGCATGGGACCCGTTGCGTTACAGCAGCGTCCAGGCTTCGGTGAGGACGCCGCGGAGGATGTTTTCGATTTCGTCGAATTCGGCCTGTCCGCAGATCAGGGGCGGTGCGAGTTGGATGACCGGGTCTCCTCGGTCGTCGGCGCGGCAGTACAGGCCGGCGTCGAACAGGGCGGTGGAGAGGAAGCCGTGCAGGACCCGCTCGGCCTCGGCGTCGGTGAACGACTCCTTCGTGGTCTTGTCCTTGACCAGTTCGATGCCGTAGAAGAAGCCTTCCCCGCGCACGTCCCCGACCATCGGCAGATCCGTCAGCTTGTCGAGGGTGGCCCGGAACGCCGGCGCCTGCTCGGCGACGTGCGCGTTGAGGCCTTCGCGTTCGAAGAGGTCCAGGTTCGCCAGCGCCACCGCCGCGGAGACCGGGTGCCCGCCGAAGGTGTAGCCGTGCGCGAACATCGACGTCCCGTCGGCGAACGGTGCGAACAGCCGGTCGGAGGCGATCATCGCCCCGATCGGCGAATACCCCGACGTCAGGCCCTTGGCGCAGGTGATGATGTCGGGCACGTACCCGAAGTCCTCGCACGCGAACATCGACCCGATCCGCCCGAACGCGCAGATCACCTCGTCCGAGACCAGCAGCACGTCGTACTCGTCGCAGATCTGCCGGACCCGGTCGAAGTAGCCGGGCGGGGGTGGGAAGCAGCCGCCGGCGTTCTGCACCGGTTCGAGGAAGACGGCGGCGACGGTGTCGGGGCCCTCGAATTCGATGGCCTCGGCGATCCGGTCGGCGGCCCAGATCCCGAACGCCTTCGGGTCGGTGCCGAGGGGGTCGGGGGCGCGGTAGATGTTGGTGTTCGGGACCCGGAACGCGCCGGGGGTGAGCGGTTCGAACGGCGCCTTCAGCGCCGGGATGCCGGTGATCGCCAGGGCGCCCTGGGGGGTGCCGTGGTAGGCGATGGAGCGGGAGATGACCTTGTGTTTGCCGGGTTTGCCGACCTTCTTGAAGTACTGTTTGGCCAGTTTCCAGGCGCTTTCGACGGCCTCGCCGCCGCCGGTGGTGAAGAACACCCGGTTCAGATCGCCCGGGGCGTAGCCGGCGAGGCGTTCGGCGAGCTCGATGGCCGGTTCGGTGGCGTAGGACCAGAGCGGGAAGAACGCCAACTGTTCGGCCTGTTTGGCGGCGGCCTCGGCGAGCTCGGCCCGGCCGTGCCCGGCCTGCACCACGAACAGCCCGGACAGCCCGTCGAGGTAACTCTTCCCGGTGGAGTCGAAGATCCGGGCGCCGTCGCCACGGGTGATGATCGGCGGGGTGATGTTCTCCCCGTGCCGGGAGAAATGCCCCCACAGATGGCGGCGAGCGGACGCTTCGAGTCCGGTCGTGGTTCTTTCGGTGACTGCAGTCATCGTAGTCCTCAATTATGTTTCGGTTCAGTCGAATTCGGACTGGTCCAGCGTCAGAGGTCGAATCCGGGCCGATCGTCTCGGCAGGCCGTCGAACGCAGAGGTCCGATCCGGCATGCGTCAATCGTGACGCCTTCTGCCCGCGAATTCAAGTGGCAAGTTGATAATTTTTGACGCAATGCGCAGTAGCAGTTGCGTTTTTATGACTGAATTCGTGGCGACAGGTAGCCAACACGAGTGCGCTCTTCTACTGTGAGTGAATCTTTTTTCTCGCCCCCGTCTTGGAGTGATCCCATGACCGTCTCGGTCCCCCTTCCGTCGTCCCCCTCGCTCGACCTGCCGACCACCGTGCCCGGCTGCTGGATCTCCGGATCCCCGGCCGAGGGCTCCGGTGCCATCCACCGCATCATCGATCCGGCGACGGGCGCCCCCGTCACGGCACTGACCCTCGCGACCGCCCGGGACGTCGACGCCGCCGTCCGGTCGGCGCGTGCCGCCTTCCCCGGCTGGTCGGGTGCCGCCCCGGCCGAGCGCGCAGCCGTTCTCACCACCCTTGCCCGCGCACTCGAGCGCGACGCGGAACTGTTCGCCCGCGAAGAAGTCGCGCAGACCGGCAAGGCAATCCGGCTCGCCCGCGAGTTCGACGTCCCGGGCAGCATCGACAACATCGATTTCTTCGCCGGAGCCTCCCGCAATCTCGAGGGCAAGGCCGCCGCGGAGTACTCCCCTGACCACACATCGAGCATCCGGCGTGACGCCGTCGGCGTCGTCGGGTCGATCACGCCGTGGAACTATCCGCTGCAGATGGCGGTCTGGAAGGTGATTCCGGCGCTGGCCGCCGGGTGCACGGTCGTGCTCAAACCGAGCGAGCTCACGCCCCTCACGACGCTCCGCCTCGCCCGGCTGGCCACCGAATCCGGGCTGCCCGACGGCGTGTTCAACGTGGTGACGGGTACCGGCGCCGAGGTGGGCGCCGCGCTCGCCGGACACCGCGGAATCGACGTGCTGACCTTCACCGGGTCGACCGCCGTGGGCCGGACGGTGATGGCGCAGGCGGCCGTGAACGGCACCCGCGTGCAGCTCGAGCTGGGCGGCAAGGCCCCGTTCGTCGTGTTCGACGACGCCGATCTCGAGGCGGCAGTGCACGGCGCGGTCGCGGCGTCGCTGATCAACGGCGGACAGGACTGCACCGCGGCGACCCGCGCGATCGTGGCGGACTCGCTGTACGACGAGTTCGTGGCCGGGGTGGCCGCACTGATGGAACGGGTCGTGGTGGGCGATCCCTACGACCCGGACACCGACCTCGGATCGCTGATCACACTCGCGCACCGCGACCGGGTCGACGGCATGGTGCAGCGCGCCCGCGCCGCCGGTTTCCGGATCGTGACCGGCGGATCCGCCCCCGACCTGCCCGGAGCGTTCTACCTCCCGACCCTGATCGCGGATGTCACCGAGGATGCGGAGATCTACCGCGACGAGGTGTTCGGACCGGTGCTCACCGTGAGCCGTCATTCGGGCGACGACGACGCGATCCGCCGCGCCAACGACACCGACTACGGTCTCGCCGCGTCGGCATGGACGACGAACCTGTACCGCGCGCAGCGCGCATCACGGGAGATCGACGCGGGATGCGTGTGGGTCAACGATCACATCCCGATCATCAGCGAGATGCCGCACGGCGGGGTCGGCGCGTCCGGCTTCGGCAAGGACATGTCCACGTACTCGTTCGAGGAGTACCTGACCGTCAAGCACGTCATGAGCGACATCACCGGAGTGTCGCGGAAAGCGTGGCACCGCACGGTGTTCGGCGCGACGCAGTAGGACTACTCCTTCGAGGGCGTGCCGTACCGCAGCTTGTGCACCTTCAGGATCGAGATGGTCTCCGTGGTGCGCACGCCCTCGATGGTGCTGACGTACTGATTCAGGAAGGCCCACAGTTCCGCGTTGTTGGCGGTGCCGACCTCGACGCAGATGTCGGCCCGCCCCAGCAGCGTCGAGACGTACGTGATCTCCGGCATCTCGGTCAGCGCATCCACCACGTCCTGGTGCCGCCCGGGGTCGACCGTCAGGAACACGAGTGCCAGTTGCGAGTCGCCCAGCCGCTCGGGATCGGCGAACGCGACGATGCGCAGGATGTTGAGATCCTGCAGTCGCTTGACCCGCGCCCGCACCGTCGCCTCGGACGAGCCCAGATTCCGGGCGATTTCCCGGAACGCTCGCCGCCCGTCGTCCTCGAGTTGCCGCAGGATCGCGCGGTCCAGTTCGTCCAGAGTGTGCTGAGACATGGACCGACTCTATCCAGAACGACGAGATCAGTGGCGTAGTGGGCACGAAATGCTGCATTTCATGAATGTTAAGCGTCGGTTAATACGCATTGCGAGGGCATTTTCATCTTGTGCGACGCATTGCGCGGTGTTAGTGTCTTGAATCACATACTTGCGGCGGCCCGTCGGCCTCCACCCACTCGACTCGAGTCGCCGAGGGCCGCATTCTGAATACACACACTGCGCCGACAAGGCCCAGAACTGGAGAATCCCGTGAGCTTGCACGATTCCTTCGCCGACGACCACACCTACGAGAAGAACCTGCGGTGGTGGGACGGCTTCACCATCAGCCTCTCCATCCCCGCCGCACTGTTCGTCGGCATGGGCTACGCAATCGGCCTGATCGGTGCCTGGACGACGCTCGTCCTCCTCGGCGCCGTCGCCGTCCTCGCGTGCCTGCAGAATTTCATCTACTCCGAGATGGCCAGCATGTTCGTCGACAAGGTCGGCGGAATCTCCATGTACGCCCATCAGGGCTGGCGGACCCGCTCGACCCTCGTCGGTCCGCTCGCGACCTACGGCTACTGGTTCTCGTGGTCCAGTTCGCTGGCCATCTACGGCCTCCAGATCGGGAAGCTGGTGCAGGCCGAATGGTTCCCCGAGCAGACGTGGACGTTCTCCACGGGCCTGGCCACCATCGGACTGCCCCACTTCATCGCACTCGGCGTCCTGGTCATGGGCTGGGGACTGAACGTCCTCGGGATGCGACCCGCGATGTGGCTCATGTACGCGACCGGCGCCCTCGTCCTCGTCCCGATCGTCGTGTTCGCTGCCGCTCCGCTCCTGTCCGACAGCTGGTCGATGAGCAACCTGCACTGGGACATCGCCGCCAGCGGTGAAGCGGGCTGGCGCACCGCGATCGCCTGGATGTTCGTCCTCGCCTGGTCGGTCTACGGCATCGAGGCGGTCGCCTCGTTCGTGCCCGAGTTCCGCGACACCATCCGCGACAGCCGAATTGCGTTGCGACTGGCCGGTTTCTTCGTCATCGCCGTCTACATCCTGGTCCCCTTCGGCGTCGGCGGACTCGTCGATCAGGCGAACGTCGCCGAGAACCCCGTCTCCTTCTACCTGACCGTGTTCGAGAGCCTCTTCCCCGGCGGCGACATCGTGATGGCGATCTGCCTCATCGCCGGCCTCGTGCTCCTGATGGTGATGACCACCGCCGACGGCGGACGCGTGCTCCACGGCAGCGCCCGGGAGGGGCTCACCATCAAGCAACTCGGTGAACTCAACCGCTTCAAGGTCCCGGGGCGGGCCATGTCGCTCGACCTGCTCGTCAACGTCATCCTGATCCTGTTCGTCGGCGAGGCCCTCGCCGTCATCGTCGCCGGCATCGTCGGCTACCTGATCTGCCACATCCTGTCGCTGACCGGCTTCCTCAACCTGCGCCGCGACGAACCGGACGCCCCTCGCCCGATCAAGCTCGGCAAGCAGTGGGTGTACATCGCCGGTGTCCTCGTGGTGATCGACACGATCATGGTCGTCGTCGGCGCTCTGAGTGCCTCCATCACCGGCTACGGCAGCACGAAGGAACTGATCGTCGGGGTCTTCGTCCTGTCGCTGTCGATCGTGCTGTACGCCTACCGGCGCGTCGTCCAGGACGGTCAGCCGTGGGTCTGGAAGGAACCGGCGTCCGCCGTCGAAGCCGATTTCGTGCCCGACGACGACGAGGACGACGCACCCGCCGCCGATCCGGCACGCACCGTATAGCTCCACCTGTGAGTACTTGTTAACCGCCCGCGGTTAACAAGTACTCACAGGCGCGAAGCACATCAGGCCATGGACCGCACGTGGCGAGCCGCGACCGACAGCGATGCGAGGTCGTGGGTTGACGCGGCGTCGATCTCCCCCAGCGTCCGTCGAGCTCGCTCGATCCGGGCGCTGTTCGTCGTCTCCCACAGCAGAATCCGGGAGTCCGCCGAATCGCCGGGCTCACCCGAGGACAACACGTCCCTGGTCAGGAGCCGGACGGAACGGTACAGATCGTCCCGCAGCGCCACCCGGGCGAGCGTGTGCCACCGTTCGCCGCGCGGAAGGGCCGACACCTTGATCAGCCAGCGATCCACGCCGAGGTGATCGGAGAGGGCGAAGTAGAGCGGCGCCACCTCGGCAACGTCGCGTCCCACTTCTCGTGCGACGTCCACGATGTCGAGCAGACTGAACCGGTAGAGGCCGTCGGCGATGCGCCGGGCGATGGACGTCTCCACGCCCGCCTCGTCGTAGATTCGCCGCGTTTCCTCCATCGCCAGCGCCTCGGCGCCGCGGAGCCATCCGCCGACGTCGACGGAATGCGCGTGGACGTCACGCCGGAACTCGTCGATCTCGGCGTCCACCGACAGCGGCTGACGTCGGTTGGCGAGGAACCACCGCGACGCCCGGTCGAGCAGTCTGCGGGCCTCGACGACCAATTCGTACTCCGCGGCCGGCGGCAGTTTCGCCGCGGCGATGTCGGACCAGAGTTCCTCGAGCCCGAACACTTCCGACGTGATGACGAACGCACGCACCACATCCGCGGGCCCGGCCCCCGTCTCTTCGCGCAACCGGTACGCGTACGTGAGCCCGCCGCGGGCGAAGATGTCGTTCACGATCTCGGTGGCGAGGATCTCCTGGCGGAGGGGGTGCGTGTCGATGGGGAGGACGGAGCTCAGTGCGGCCGGGAAGTACGCGCAAAGCCGTTCGGAGAAGTACCCGTCGGTGAAGACGTCCGAATCCTCCAGTTCCGCTTTCAGATCCAGTTTCGCGTGCGCGAGGAGGGTCGCCAGTTCCGGTGAGGTCAGCCCGAGGCCCGCCTCCGACAGCTCGGTGAAGCCGTCGGCGGTGGGCAGCGCCTCCAGTTCGCAGTCCAGACCGCGCTTGTCGACCAGGTCGTTCACCATCCGTGCGTGCACGTCCACCATCCGGTGGGCGTTCGACCGGGCGTCGCCGAGCACCCGGTTCTGTGCACGATTGTTCGCGAGAACGAGGTCCGACACGTCGTCGGTGAGCGTCCCGAGCAGGTCCGAGCGCCGGGACGGGTCGAGCCGTCGGTCGACCGGCAGGGAGTCGAGCAGGATCTTGATGTTCACCTCGTGGTCCGAGCAGTCCACGCCGGCCGAGTTGTCCAGTGCGTCCGTGTTGACGCGTCCACCCGTGCGGGCGAATTCGATGCGGGCGAGTGCAGTCACGCCCAGGTTGCCGCCCTCGGCGACGGCCCGTGCGCGCAGCCGGCCGGCGTCGATCCGGACGTTGTCGTTCGCCTTGTCCCCCGCATCCGTGTGCGACTCCGACGACGCCTTGACGTACGTCCCGACGCCGCCGTTGAACAGCAGATCCACCGGGGCGGCGAGGATGGCGCGGATCATCTCCGGCGGCGTCAGCGTCGTCACCGACTCTGCCAGTCCGAGCGCCGCCCGCATCTGGCTGCTCACCGGAATCGACTTGCTCTCCCGCGACCAGACACCCCCGCCCGCACTGATGAGGGACCGGTCGTAGTCGGCCCACGACGACCTCGGCAGTTCGAACAACCGGCGGCGTTCCTGCCGGGCCTGCTCGCGGCGGGGAGTGGGGTCGACGAAGATGTGCCGGTGGTCGAACGCGGCGACCAGGCCGATCCCCGACGTCGCGAGCATGGCGTTCCCGAACACGTCGCCGCTCATGTCGCCGATCCCCGCCACCGTGAAGCTGTCACGATCGACGTCGATTCCGAGTTCGGACAGATGCCGGGTGACGCTCACCCAGGCACCCTTCGCGGTGATGCCCATCTTCTTGTGGTCGTAGCCGACCGAACCACCGGACGCGAACGCGTCCCCCAGCCAGAAGTCGTAAGTCCGGGCCACCTCGTTGGCGGCGTCGGAGAACGTGGCCGTGCCCTTGTCCGCCGCCACCACCAGGTAGGGGTCGTCGCCGTCGCGGCAGACGACGCCGTCCGGGTGCACCGATTCGGCGGTGTCCGAACGGTTGTCGGTGACGTCGAGCAACCCGGAGATGAACTGCCGGTAGCAGTCCAGGCCGGTCGACGACGGGTTGCGCACGACGAAACCGCCCTTGGCGCCTGCGGGCACGATGACGGCGTTCTTCACCGCCTGCGCCTTGACGAGTCCGAGGATCTCGGTGCGATAGTCGTCGGGGCGGTCGGACCAGCGGAGCCCACCGCGCGAGACGGGTCCGTACCGCAGGTGCACACCCTCCATGTCCGGTGAATACACGAAGACCTCGTAGAGCGGCCGCGGCCGCGGGAGTTCGTCGATCTCGCCGGAGCGGAACTTCAGCGACAACTGGGGCCGCGACGGACCGAGCGTCCCGTCCCGGTAGAAGTTGGTGCGGGTCGTCGCCGAGACGAGATTCACGTACGCGCGCAGGATCCGGTCGGCGTCGAGGCCCTCGACCTCCTCGAGCAGTGATTCGACTCTGGTCCGACGGGTTTCGACCTCACCGGCGGAATGCCCGCGCGGATCGAAGTGCGCGTGGAACAGACCCACGACCGCAGAGGCGAACTCGGGACGCGACAGCAGCACCGCCTCGATCCGGCCCTGGTCGTAGGGCAGAGCGCTCTGCCGCAGGAAGCGTGCGTAGGCGCGCAGGAGCACGACCTCACGCCAGTCCAGGCCGGCGGCGAGTACCAGCACGTTGAACCGATCCGCCTCCGCCCGGCCCGACCACATCGCCCGGAACGTCTCGACGACGGCCTCGGGTTCGACGGATCCCGCGGCCATCGCGGACGCGACGAGCGGTCCCGCGGACACCCGGAAGTCGTAGAGCCGGCACACCAGACCGTCGGCGCGGCGGAACACGGACGTCCGCTGGTCGACGACCTCGAGGTCGAGACTGCCGAGGAGGCGGAGCACCCGCTCGAGCGACACGGTCGCCCCTCCGCTGTAGAGCGTGACCCGGAATTGCGGGTTCTCACCGGTTCCGGCGGTGTCGACGTGCAGGTCGAAGGCGTCGGCGGTCAGTCGGTCGAGGATGGCGACGTCGGGGACCGGCGGCCGATCCCGTTCTTCGACATAGCCTTCCGGCAGGGACGGGGCGAGCGTGGACGAAATCGAGCTCATAGATTCTCTCCGTTGAGATCCGGGCGCCGAGTGGTTGTCGTGGAATAGAGAAAGATCCGCCCCGCGGGCGCCATTGACCGCGGGACGGATCGAGTGTCGGGACACGAGGGTGTCGTCGGACGGGGTGTGTCAGGAGTTGCGGTGTGCGTCCGCGATGTCGAGAACCGAGTCGAGAATCGCGAGACCCTCACGGGCCTCGGCCTCGGTGACGGTGCACGGCGGTACCGCGTGAATGCGATTGAAGTTCGCGAACGGCAACAGACCACTTGCCTTGCACGCCGCGATCACCTCGTTCATCGCCGGGCTGGACGCACCGTACGGGGCGAGCGGTTCCTTCGTGGCACGGTCGGCGACGAGCTCGATCGCCCAGAACACGCCGAGCCCGCGCACTTCACCGATCGACGGGTGCCGGTCGGCGAGGCCACGCAGTCCGGGACCGAGAATCTCGCTGCCGATCCGCGCCGCGTTCTCGACGATCCCCTCGTCCTCCATCGCAGTGATCGTCGCGACCGCGGCGGCGGTGGCGAGCGGATGTCCCGAGTAGGTGAGTCCGCCCGGGTACGGCCGGTTGGCGAACGTCGCCGCGATCTTCTCGCTGATCGCGACACCGCCGAGCGGAACGTAGCCGGAGTTGACGCCCTTCGCGAACGTGATCAGGTCGGGTACCACACCGAAATGGTCGATCGCGAACCACTTTCCGGTCCGGCCGAACCCCGACATCACCTCGTCCGCGATGAACACGATGCCGTAGCGGTCGCAGATCTCGCGGACGCCGGCCATGTATCCGGGCGGGGGCACCATGATCCCCGCGGTCCCGGGAACGGATTCGAGCACGATCGCCGCGATCGAATTCGGTCCCTCCAGACGGATCAGCTGATCGAGGTACTGGAGCGCGCGCTCGGTTTCCTGCTGCTCGTTCTCCGAGTGGAACTGCGACCGGTACAGGAACGGTCCGTGGAAGTGGACGACTCCGCTGTTGCCGTAGTCGTTGGGCCACCGACGCGGATCGCCGGTGAGGTTGATCGCGGTGTCCGTGCCACCGTGGTACGACCGGTAGCGGGAGAGCACCTTGTAGCGGCCGGTGTGCAGGCGGGCCATGCGCACGGCGTGCTCGTTGGCGTCGGCGCCACCGTTGGTGAAGAACACCTTGTTCAGGTCACCCGGGGTCCGCTCGGCGATCAGCCGCGCGGCCTCGGAGCGGGCATCGTTCGCGTACTGCGGTGCGACGGTGCACAGCTTCGCGGCCTGCTCCTGAATGGCGGCAACGACTTTGGGGTGCTGGTGCCCGATGTTCGTGTTGACCAGCTGGGACGAGAAGTCCAGCATGCGGTTCCCGGCACCGTCCCACACGTACGAACCCTCGGACGCGAGGATCGTCATCGGCGTGATCTGCTCCTGCGCCGACCACGAGTGGAACACGTGCGCGCGGTCGAGCGCGTAGGCGCGCTCACCCTCGGCACGGGCCGCGTCGAGGGGCTGACCGGTGGGCAGGAGTTCCTGGGAGACTGTCGTCGTCATGACCGTGGGTCCTTTCCTGCTCAGTTGTTCTGGGGGAAGCCGAGGTTGATGCCGCCGTGGCTCGGGTCGAGCCAACGGCTGGTGACGACCTTGCCGCGGGTGAAGAAGTGCACACCCTCGGCGCCGTGGGCGTGGGTGTCGCCGAACAGCGAGTTCTTCCAGCCACCGAAGGAGTAGTACGCGGTCGGGACCGGAATCGGCACATTGATGCCGACCATCCCGACCTCGACCTCGTTCTGGAACCGGCGGGCCGCGCCGCCGTCGTTGGTGAAGATCGCGGTGCCGTTGCCGAACGGACCGGAATTGATGAGTTCCAGCGCCTCGTCGTAGCTCTCGACGCGAATCACGGACAGGACGGGTCCGAAGATCTCGTCGGTGTACACACTCATGTCGGTGGTGACGTGGTCGATCAGCGTCGGGCCGAGCCAGAACCCGTCCGCCCCGCCGTCGGCCTGCACGGTGCGGCCGTCCACGACGATGGTGGCTCCGTCCGTCTCGCCGGCGTCGATGTAGGACGCGACCTTGTCCCGGTGCACCTTCGTCACCAGCGGACCCATGTCGGAGTCCTTGGTGCCGTCGCCGATCTTCAACGTGTCGGTGCGCGTCTTGATTTTGGCGACGAGTTCGTCGGCGATGTCGCCGACGGCGACGAGGGCGGAGATGGCCATGCAGCGCTCACCCGCGGATCCGAAGCCGGCGTTGACCATGGCGTCGGCCGCGAGGTCGAGGTCGGCGTCGGGCAGGACGATGGCGTGGTTCTTGGCGCCACCCAACGCCTGAACGCGTTTGCCGTGGGCGGTGCCGGTGGCGTAGACGTACTGCGCGATGGGGGTGGACCCGACGAAGCTGATGGCCTTGATCGCGGGGTTGGTGAGGAGTTCGTCGACGGAGGTTTTGTCACCCTGCAGCACGTTGAACACCCCTGCGGGCAGTCCGGCCTCGGCCCACAGTTCGGCCATCCAGATGGCGGCGGTGGGGTCCTTCTCCGACGGCTTCAACACCACCGTGTTGCCGGCGGCGATGGCGATGGGGAAGAACCACATCGGCACCATCGCGGGGAAATTGAACGGGGAGATGATGCCGACGGGGCCGACGGGCTGACGAATCGAGTGCACGTCGACGTTGGTGGAGGCATTTTCGGTCATGCCGCCCTTGAGCAGATGCGCGATGCCGCAGGCGAATTCGACGACCTCCTGGCCGCGGGAGACCTCGCCCAATGCGTCGGAGACGACCTTGCCGTGCTCCGAGGTGATGATCTCGGCGAGTTCACCCTTGCGCTCGTTGAGCAGTTCCCGGAACTTGAAGATGATCTGCGTCCGCTTGGCCAGCGAAGTATCACGCCAGGCGGGGAACGCGGCGGCGGCCGAGTCGATGACGGCGCGGGCGTCCTCGACGCTGGCGAGGGCGACCTCGCCCGTTACGGCGCCGGACGCGGGATTCGTCACGGGTGCGGTGTTACCGCTCGTGCCGGCGAAGCTCTTGTTGTCGAACCAGTGCGAGATGATCCGGCCTTCGCCGGAGTGCGAGATGATCCGGCCTTCGCCGGAGTGCGCGATCGTTCGGGTCTGCGCGGCGCCGTCGCTGTGTGTCATGAAATGGGTGTCCTTACCGAGAGAGAGCGGATACCGGGGCGATCCGCACGGATCGCGTGATGCCTCCACTCTGGTCCGTGAACCAGCCCCCAGAGCCCGACGATCTGTATAGCAATCCGCCTTCTGATTTACACTGCGTAAATGCTGCCCACCATCGTCGACATCCTGGCGCTCCCGGTCGTCCAGGCCGGGACGCCCGAGGTGATCGGCGGCGGACCGCTCGACAGGCCGGTGCGATGGGTGCACGTCAGCGATCTACCCGACCTGTCGAACCTCCTCCAGGGCGGCGAACTCGTCCTCACCACCGGGCAGCCCCTCGCCGACGACTCGTCGAGCGTGGGATACCTGGAAGGACTGGCCGCGGCGGGCGCAGCCGGACTCGTCGTAGAACTCGGCGTCCACGTCGACACGGTCCCGGAAGGTGTGGCACGCGCCGCCGACAGACTGTCGTTCCCCGTGATCGCGCTGCACCGTCAGATCAAGTTCGTCGAGGTCACCGAGGCTGTGCACCGGTCGATCGTCGCAGAGCAGTACGACGAGGTCGCGTTCGCACGGCACGCCCACGAGGTCTTCACCGACCTCAGCATGAAGCGGGCGTCGCTCGGCGAGATCGTCGACGCCGCGGCCGGCATGCTCGGCGCCCCGATCGTGCTCGAAGACCTCAACCGGCAGGTGCTGGCGTTCGCGGCGCAGGGCACCGCGACGGCGGACCTCCTCGCCGAGTGGGAACGCCGGTCGCGGCTCACGCCCGTGTCGCATCAGACCGCGGTCGACGGTCCGGAGTCGTGGACGACGACGCCCGTCGGCGCACATCGGCAGGAATGGGGACGACTCGTCGCCCCCCGCCCGGTCGCCGCGGAAGGTCGCGCGCGGATGACCCTCGAACGCGCGGCCCAGGCGCTTGCATTGCACCGCATGGTCGAACAGGACCGGACCGCACTCGAGCAGCAGGCCCAGAGCGGGCTCATCGACGAACTCCGCCGCGGACGCATCCAGGACGAGGCCGAGGCGACCGCACGCGCCCACGCACTCGGTCTCCGGCCGGCCCTGACGTACCTGCCGATGACGGTCCGGGTCGGCGAAACCGCCAGCGCCGACCAGGTTCTGGCACAGCGACGCCGGATCACCATGCTCGACGCCGTGCGTCACGCGGTCCGGACGTCGCGGCAGACGGCACTGACCGCGAACACCCGGGCCGGGCAGATCGACCTACTCCTGTCCCATCCGCCGGCGTCCACACCCGGCGCGCTGACCGAACTCTGCGTGGCGATCCGCGCCGCACTCACCCGGCTCGACGGCGTCCTGCACTGCACGATCGGCGTCGGCCCCGAATCGACCCGGCTCCTCGACGCCGCCGGCGGCCTCGCGGAATCCGCGCACATCGCCGACGTCGCGCTGTCGTTGCCACCGGACGACAAGGCCTTTCACCGGGCAGCCGACATCCGGTTGCGCGGTCTCCTCACCCTGATCCGGACCGATCCGCGGGTGCAGGCGTTCGCCGAGACCGAACTCCGCGGCCTGCTGGAGCATCGGGCGCGTCACGGCGGCGACAGCGTCGAAGTCCTGCGGAGCTTCCTCGAACTCGGTGGCAACAAGACGGAACTCGCGAAGAGGCTCCACCTCTCGCGCCCCACGCTCTACGCGAAGCTCGCCACGATCGAGCGTCTGCTCGGTGTCGACCTCGACGACGCCGAGTCCCGGACGTCGCTGCACACGGCCATGCTGATCCTGCAGCTCCGCCGCCCGTGAGTACTTATTAACGGCGGGCGGTTAATAAGTACTCACGGGGCGGAGCCACTCTCGAACATCGTTCGACGAGAACCCGCTCAGGCCGCCGACGGCCGAATGGTCGCGAGCCGGAACCCCAATCTTGAGAATTATCTTCAGAACTATTGGCATGAATGATCGCTTTCTTCACCATTGGCTCCTACCAATCGAATTTCCAACAGCACGGAGTTCTCATGAAGATCGGCATCCCCCGCGAGATCAAGAACCACGAATACCGGGTGGCCATCACCCCCGCCGGTGTCCACGAACTCGTCGGCCGCGGCCACGAGGTGATCATCGAAACCGGGGCCGGGGTCGGCTCGTCCTTCGCCGACACAGACTTCAAAGCCGCAGGCGCTCAGATCCTCGAGACCGCCGACCAGGTCTGGGAAGGCGCCGACCTGCTGCTGAAGGTCAAAGAACCCATCGCCGAGGAATACCCCCGCCTCCGCCAGGACCAAGTGCTGTTCACCTACCTGCACCTCGCCGCATCCAAGGACTGCACCGACGCCCTGCTCGCGTCGAAGACCACCTCCATCGCCTACGAAACCGTCACCGGCGCCGACGGCTCGCTGCCGCTGCTCGCCCCGATGAGCGAGGTCGCCGGACGCCTCGCCCCGCAGGCCGGCGCCTACCACCTGATGCGCCAGGGCGGCGGCCGCGGCGTCCTCATGGGCGGTGTCCCCGGCGTCCGTCCGGCCAAGGTCGTCGTCATCGGCGCCGGTGTCTCCGGCAAGAACGCGATCGCCATCGCGCACGGCATGCACGCCGACGTCACCGTCCTCGACCTGTCCATCGCCCGGCTGCGGGAGATCGACGCCCAGTACCACGGCCAGGTCAAGACCATCGTTTCCAACAGTCTCGAACTCGAGCAGGCCGTCCTCGACGCCGACCTGGTCATCGGAGCCGTCCTCGTCCCCGGAGCCAAGGCCCCCACCCTCGTCTCCAACAACCTGGTCTCCCGGATGAAGCCCGGTTCGGTGCTCGTCGACATCGCCATCGACCAGGGCGGCTGCTTCGAGGACTCACGGCCCACCACCCACGCCGAACCCACCTACCAGGTCCACGACTCGGTGTTCTACTGCGTCGCCAACATGCCCGGCGCCGTCCCCCGCACCTCCACCTACGCCCTCACCAACGCCACCCTTCCCTACGTCGTCGCGCTCGCCGACAAGGGCTGGCAGGAAGCGACCGCGACCGTCCCCGGCCTCGCCGCAGGCCTGTCCACCCACGACGGCACGCTGCTGTCCGCGGAAGTCGCTGCCGCGCACGGCTACCCGGTCGCAACCCTGCCCGCCTGAGCGGACTAGGCGCCGAGCCCGAACGCGACGAGGAACCCGAGCGCGGTGGACAACCCGACCCACCACCCGCCTTCCCGGTAGGCCTCGGGCATCAGCGAGTCCGCGAGGACGGCGATTGTCGCGCCACCGGCGAACGCCTGGATGGTCGCGATGGTGCCGTCGGAGATGGTGTCGGACACGGCGTCGGCACCGATCACCACCAGCACCAGCAGGACGGCGGTGGCCACCCACACCGACAGGGCGCGGCCGCGGCTGAAGTGCGGCTGTGACCGCATGGACGCCGCGCCCGCAACCGCCTCGGGCACGTTTCCGACCGCGACGGCGACGAGCAGCACCACCCCGCCCGCGCTGCTGATCGTCACCCCGAGGGCGGTGTTCTCGGGGATGCCGTCGAGCAGCGCACCGAGCATCAACGCCCAGCCGAGTGCGGCGGCACCGAGTTTCTGCTCGATGAGCCGGTCTGCGACCACGTAGACGAGTGCCCCCGTGAACAGGGCCGCGCCTGCCGTCCAGATCCCTTCGGTCTCGAACGCGGGCTGGAACAATTCGGTGGACACGGCGGCCACCATCGTTCCCGCACCGAACGCCATGAGTGCCGCGAGGACCGGCCGCGGCAGGTCGTAGCGCAGCCCGACGACGGCACCGATCAGCAGGGGCACGGCCGTGCCGAGGCCGTACAGAGTCGCGGTCAACATGGTCGAGAGCGTATCCAGACGACGCGGGGATGCGGGACAATCGGACGATGGCTTGGCTCGAGGTCGTGCGCACCGGACCGTTCACCACCGTGCAGGATCGCGGCCGCCCCGGCTATGCGTCCATCGGTGTCGGTGAGTCGGGTGCCGCCGACCGCGAGGCGCACGACAGCGCAAACAGGTTGGTGGGCAACCACTCCGGAGCAGCCACTCTGGAGGTCACGCTCGGCGGGCTCGCCGTGCGGGCGGCCGGGACCGTCTCCGTCGCCGTCACGGGCGCCCGCAATCCCGTCACCGTCAATTCCGATCCCCGACCCGACTACACGATGCTCCACCTGGACACGGGGGATCTGCTGGAGATCGCGTTCGCGACCGAGGGGCTGCGCAGTTACGTCGCGGTGCGGGGAGGGTTCGACGTGCCCGCGGTGATGGGGAGCCGGTCCACCGACACACTGTCGGGCCTCGGCCCCGATCCCGTCGCCGAGGGCGACCGGTTGCTCGTGGGTGCGGATGCCGGCGACTGGCCCGCGGACGAGATCATCCCGCCACCCGTCACCCCCGAGGATCCGTTGACGATGCGGGTCCGCCTCGGGCCGCGGGACGACTGGTTCACGCCCGCGTCCGTCGACGCCCTTCTCCGCGAGACGTGGACGGTCAGTTCCGACACCAACCGGGTGGGGGCGCGACTCGAAGGCCCGGGAGCGCTGCATCGATCCGTGCGGGACGAGATGCCGAGTGAGGCCATGGTGGCGGGCGCCCTGCAAGTGCCGCCGAACGGTCAGCCGATCCTGTTCCTCGCCGACCATCCGGTGACGGGCGGCTACCCGGTGATCGCCGTGGTCGCCGAGGCCGACCTGCCGATGGCCGCGCAGCTGCGGCCCGGACACCGGGTGCGCTTCCACCGGGTGGTGACGTCGCCGATCCCGAAGTGATCGGGGCGGAAATCTAACCCCGGCGACGTCGGGCGATGTCGGCGAGCACGACACCCGCGGCGACGGACGCGTTGAGCGATTCGACGGGGCCCGCCATCGGGATGCTGAGGATGGCGTCGCAGTTCTCGCGCACCAGACGCGACAGTCCCTTGCCCTCCGAGCCGACCACGACGACCACCGGGCCGCTGCCGTCGAACTCGTCGAGCGTGGTGTCGCCACCCGCGTCGAGCCCGACCACCTGAACGCCCTTGGACGCCCAATCCTTCAGCGTGCGAGTGAGATTGGTGGCGCGGGCGATGGGCAGTCGCGCGGCGGCACCGGCGCTCGTGCGCCACGCCACCGCCGTGACCGACGCACTGCGCCGCTCGGGGATGACCACGCCGTGACCACCGAACGCGGCCACCGACCGAACGACGGCACCGAGGTTGCGGGGGTCGGTGATGTTGTCGAGGGCCACCAGCAGCGGCGCCTCCTGGTGCTTGCGAGCCTCCGCGATCAGGTCGTCGGGGTGCGCGTAGCGGTACGGCGGCACCTGCAACGCGACGCCTTGGTGCATGCCGTTGGCGCTGAGCCGGTCGAGATCCGTGCGGGGAACCTCGAGGATGGAGATGCCCGCGTCGGCCGCGCGCTGGACGGATTCCTTCAGTCGGTCGTCGCTCTCGGTCCCGACCGCGACGTACAGTGCGGTCGCGGGAACACCGGCGCGCAGGCACTCGACGACGGGGTTGCGGCCCAGCACGGTCTCGGGGCCGTCGAGCACCTTGCGACCGGCGGTCTGACGACCGCGGCCCGGCTGCTTCTCGGCGTCCCGGGCGGCGCGGGCGGCGCGCTTGGCGGCGGGGTGCTTGGTTCGGGCCTCCGCGGGCGGCGTGGCACCACGGCCTTCCAGACCCTTGCGCCGCTGCCCACCGGAACCGGCGACCTGTCCCTTCTTGGTACCGGCCTTGCGGACGGCTCCGCGCCTACTCGAATTTCCAGCCATTACTACTGTCCTGCCTTGAGTGACCACTCGGGCCCGTTGGGGGTATCGGTGACCTCGATGCCCGCCCGGATGAGACGGTCACGCACCTCGTCGGCCACAGCCCAGTTCTTCTCGGCGCGGGCAGTCTGCCTGCGCTCGAGTTCGGCCCGGACCAGAACGTCCAGGGCATCGGTTGCCGCGGACGCGTCCGCGGTCTCCTGAGTCCAGTGCTCGTCCAGCGGGTCGACGCCGAGGATTCCGAGCATGGCCCGGACCTGCGACGCGATCGCGCGCGCACCCTCGAGATCTCCCCCGTCGAGCGCGATGTTGCCCTCGCGGACCTTGCCGTGCACCTCGGCGAGCGCGGCGGGGACGGCGAGGTCGTCGTCGAGAGCGCGAGCGAACGCGTCCGTCCACCGGCCGACCTCGACCTCACCGGCGCGCTCCTGCGTGCGCGTGACGAACGATTCGATGCGGCGGTACGCGGCCGCGCCCTCGTCGAGCGCGGTGTCGGAGTACTCGAGCATCGACCGGTAGTGGGCACTGCCGAGATAGTACCGAAGCTCTTGTGGCCGAACCTTTTTCAGGACGTTCGGCACGGAGAGAACGTTGCCGAGCGATTTCGACATCTTCTCGCCACCCATGGTGACCCAGCCGTTGTGCAGCCAGTACTGCGCGAAGTCGTCGCCGGCGCACTTGGCCTGCGCGATCTCGTTCTCGTGGTGCGGGAACACCAGGTCGAGGCCACCGCAGTGGATGTCGAACGCCGCCCCGAGATAGAACTCGGCCATCGCCGAGCACTCGAGGTGCCAGCCCGGCCTGCCGCGGCCCCACGGCGTCGGCCACGACGGCTCGCCCGGCTTCTCCGCCTTCCACAGCGTGAAGTCGCGGGGGTCGCGCTTGCATTCGCCGGCGCTCTCGCCCTGGTGCACGTCGTCGAGTTTGTGCCCGGACAGGCTGCCGTACCGGGGGTAGCTGCGGACGTCGAAGTAGACGTCGCCACCCGCCGCGTACGCGTGGCCGTTGTCGATGAGGCGCTGCATCATCTCGACCATCTGCGTGATGTGCCCGGTGGCGCGCGGTTCGACGGACGGCGGCAGCACACCCAGTTGCTGGTAGGCCCACGTGAAGGACCGCTCGAACGTGGCGGCCCACTCCCACCACGGCCTGCCCGCCTCGGCGGCCTTGTTCAGGATCTTGTCTTCGATGTCCGTGACATTGCGGACGAACGCCACGTCGTAGTCGTGGGCGAGCAGCCAGCGTCGCAGCACGTCGAAGGCGACTCCGCTGCGTACGTGACCGATATGGGGGTCGCCCTGCACCGTGGCGCCACACAGGTACACCGATGCGTGTCCAGGGGCCAGCGGAGCGAAGTCACGCAAGGCCCGCGTCTCGGTGTCGAATAGGCGCAGGGTCACGACCAGCGATCCTACCTGGCGCTTCGATCGGGAATGACCAATGCGGTGGCCATCGCGGCGATCCCCTCGCCGCGCCCGGTGAGACCGAGCCCGTCCGTGGTGGTCGCGGACACCGAAACCGGCGCTCCCAGAATGTCGCTGAGCACCTTCTGCGCCTCGTCCCGGCGCGGGCCGATCTTCGGCCGGTTCCCGATCACCTGGACCGCGGCGTTGGCGACACCGAAGTCGTCCTCCTCCAGGAGTCGGCGGACCTCCGCGAGCATCGCGGCGCCGCTCACCCCGGACCACTCGGGCCTGCCGGTTCCGAAGACGGAGCCGAGATCGCCGAGGCCGGCGGCGGAGAGCAGCGCGTCACAGAGTGCGTGGACGGCCACGTCGCCGTCGGAATGACCCGCGCAGCCGTTCTCGCCCTCGAACAGCAGACCTGCCATCCAGCACGGCCGTCCCTGCTCGATCGGGTGGACGTCCGTCCCGATTCCGACTCGCACTAGCGCGCTCCCTCTTCCACCAGCGCGCGGGCCAGCACGAGGTCCAGCGGCGTGGTGATCTTGAATGCTGTGGGTTCGCCGACGATGCTGCGGACCCGTTCGCCGAGCCGCTCCACCAGGCCGGCGTCGTCCGTGGCGATGCCGTCGGCGGCGGCGTACGCGCGGCGCAGCAGTTCCGCGGTGAAACCCTGCGGAGTCTGCACGGCCCGCAGTTCGGACCGTTCGGGTGTGCCGGTGACCGCGCCGAGAACGTCGACGGTCTTGATGGTGTCCGCCACCGGGAGGACGGGGATGACCGCGGTGCGGCCGCACCGCAACTCCGCGACAACTCGTGCGATGAGCGACGGCGGCGTCAGAGCGCGGGCGGCGTCGTGCACGAGGACGTATTCGGCGTCGTCGGCGGCGGCGAGTCCAGCGCGAACCGAATCGGTCCGCTCACTCCCACCGGCCACGACGGTGACGTCACCGGGGAGGAGGCTGCGCGTCGACTCGACGAGTTCTTCCGGCACGATCACGACGACGCGGTCGACAGCCCCCGACTGCAGGAGCCCGTCGACCGCGCGTGTCAGCATGGTCGTCCCACCGAGATCAACGAATGCCTTGGGCTTGTTCTCGCCCAAACGCACTCCCTGACCTGCGGCGGGAACCAGCGCGACTACAGGACCTCTTCCCTCGGCCACTGCGTGTATCGCGACTGTCTAGGACGCGGCCGCGAGGACCTCGTCGAGGATGGTCTCGGCCTTGTCGCTGTCGGTGCCTTCGGCCAGCGCGAGTTCGCCGACGAGGATCTGCCGCGCCTTCGCGAGCATGCGCTTCTCTCCCGCGGACAGCCCGCGGTCCTGCTCACGACGCCACAGGTCACGAACGACCTCGGCAACCTTGTTGACGTCACCGGACGCGAGCTTTTCGAGATTCGCCTTGTAGCGGCGTGACCAGTTGGTGGGTTCTTCGGTGTGCGGAGCCCGCAGTACCTGGAAGACCTTGTCGAGACCTTCCTGGCCGACGACGTCGCGTACGCCCACGTACTCTGCGTTGTCTGCGGGAACCCGTACGGTGAGATCGCCCTGAGCAACCTTGAGAACGAGATATTCCTTCTGCTCACCCTTGATGGTGCGGGTTTCAATTGCTTCGATCAGCGCCGCACCGTGATGGGGGTATACGACGGTGTCTCCGACCTTAAAAATCATCTGTCCCGTGCCCCTTTCGATCATTCGAGTTTAACACGTGTCCGGATCCTGGTCGCATCAACGGTGCAGGTCAGGGGCATCATGGCCTGACCCTAGGGGTTGACAGGGGTCCTGATACGTGCATTCCGGACACCCCGATAAGGCCGTTCTCCGGCACCGAAACCGCACGCAGACAACCATTGTGAGTACCCAGCGAGCAGGCCACGCGGGCGAACTACTACTCTGCCTAGTTGAAGTGCGAACCTGACACCGGAGGACAACTCGTGACTGCTCTCGACAAGTCGACTCGCCGAGTCGCTACCGCCGTCGCTCTCGCTGCCGGCGCGGCCCTCGTGCTGTCCGCGTGCAGTGCGGGCCAGATCACCCAGACGTCGAGTCAGGTCGCCGCGGTCAACGGCAACAGCGCGGAGGCCGGGTCGATCGCCCTGCGCAACGTGCACGTCGTCTACCCCGACTCCGCCGAGTACAGCCTCGAGCCGGGCAGCAACGCCGTCCTCGCGTTCACCGCGATCAACAACAACGAGGACACCCCGGACAAGCTGACCCGCATCAGCACCGACTTCGCGCAGTCCGTCACGCTCGGCGAGAAGTCCGGCGGACTCGAGATTCCGCCGCAGAGCGCACTCGTCGCCGGCCTGCCGCTCGGGGACGCCGAAGCCGGCGCGGACGCCGCCGCCGAGACGGACGAGACCGCCGACGCGCCGACCGACGTCGTCCTGGTGACGCTGAACAGCCTGAAGGAAGGCGTCCGCCCGGGCCTCACCTTCCCCGTCACGTTCGCCTTCGAGAAGGCCGGGGACATCACCGTGTCCGTTCCCGTCGACGCGGGCCACGAGACCGAGCGGCACGTCTCCGACAAGTCGCCCGGCACCGAAGCCGAGGGCGGCGGACACTAGCAGCCGGCCCGGGTCCGCTGTCGGACCCGATACCTAGGCTGGCCCGGTGGCCAAACTCAAATCCAGCTTCCGCTGCTCGTCGTGCCAGTGCACGGTTCCCAAATGGGTCGGGCGGTGCCCCGAATGCGGTAGCTGGGGTTCGATGGACGAGGCCCCGATCGTCGCGTCCGTCGCGAGCCGCCCCGGCGCCTCGCTCGCGAAAGCCGGAGCCGGAGCGGTCCTTCCGTC
The DNA here is from genome assembly GCF_042802055.1 of Rhodococcus sp. NPDC057529. NCBI lineage: Bacteria > Bacillati > Actinomycetota > Actinomycetes > Mycobacteriales > Nocardiaceae > Rhodococcus > Rhodococcus sp. NPDC057529. The sequence continues at coordinate 89,217 of NZ_JBHVEY010000001.1, read as the reverse complement.
CACCCCCGCCACTCCGATCACGCGGATCGACAGCACGTCCACCCGCGCCAAGGCCACCGGCATCGACGAACTCGACCGTGTCCTCGGCGGCGGTGTGGTGCCCGGTTCCGTCGTTCTCCTCGCCGGCGAACCCGGCGTCGGCAAGTCGACCCTGCTTCTCGAGGTGGTCCACCAGTGGGCCCGGCGCAGCCCGGACGACCGGTCGCTCTACGTCACCGGTGAGGAATCCGCCGGTCAGGTGCGACTGCGGGCCGACCGTACCGGCGCCGTCCACGAGCGGGTCTATCTCGCCGCCGAGTCCGACCTCGCGACCATCCTCGGTCACGTCGAGCAGGTGCGTCCCACCCTGCTGATCGTCGACTCCGTGCAGACCATGCTGGCCGCCGACGTCGACGGCGTGGTCGGCGGCGTCACCCAGGTGAAGGCTGTCACCAGCGCCCTCACCTCCCTCGCGAAGGCCAGCGGGGTGCCGGTGCTCCTCATCGGCCACGTCACCAAGGACGGTGCGGTGGCCGGTCCGCGGTCGCTCGAGCATCTCGTCGACGTGGTGCTGCACTTCGAGGGCGACAAGCATTCGACGCTGCGGATGGTGCGCGGCGTCAAGAACCGGTTCGGTGCCGCCGACGAGGTCGGTTGCTTCGAACTGCGCGAAGACGGCATCGCCGGTATCAGCGACCCGTCCGGACTGTTCCTCCACCACCGTGCCGAAGCCGTTCCCGGAACCGCCGTCACCGTCATGATGGACGGCAAACGGCCCCTTCTCGGTGAGGTGCAGGCACTCGTCGCCGCCACGTCCATGCCCGCGCCCCGCCGCGCCGTCAGCGGACTCGACAGCGCCCGGGTGGCCATGGTCCTGGCCGTGCTCGACCGCCGGTGCGGGGTGCCGATCGCGAAGAACGACGTCTACGCCGCCACCGTCGGCGGAATGCGGATGACCGAGCCGTCCGCCGACCTGGCGCTGGCCCTCGCCGTCGCGTCCGCGGTGAAGGACCGTCCCGTTCCCGACGGGCTCGTGATCCTCGGCGAAGTGGGACTGGCCGGCGAGGTTCGCCGGGTGCCCGGCGTCGGGCGCAGGCTCGCCGAGGCGCACCGCCTCGGGTTCACCCGCGCGATCGTTCCCCTCGACTCCGGGGCCGCGCCGAAGGGCATGAAGGTCACCGAGGTCGGGAACCTGGGAGCGGCGATCGCGTCGCTGCGGTGACGCCGACGCTCAGATCGACGACGTTCCGAACGGGCGCTCCGGCACGCCGTCCACGAAGTCCTTCGTCTTCTCGAAGTGTTCGGCCGTGACGGTGAGGAACAACCCCCGCGACGTCGCCACCACCACGCCGGGGTCGGCGGTGGGCCCCTCGACGATGCGCGCCTCGGCGCTCGTATAGACCTTGCGGCGGATCGACCCGTCGATCCGCGCATGGAATTCGAGGACGGAACCCAGCGGTATGGGCCTGGCGAAGTCGATCTCGAGATGTCCCGTGACCACCGGTCCGTCGACGATGGACCGGCACACCATGCCCTGCGCCTCGTCGAACGCGGTCGAGAGGATGCCGCCGTGGATCACCCCAGGACCGCCCTGGTAGCGGGGTGCCACCTCGAGCCGCCCCCACACGTCGAGACCGTCCCCGGCGGTGAAGCTCATCGACATCCCGGCGGGCGACTGGTCTCCGCACCCGAAGCACCTCGACCAGTGGTGCGGCACCGGCTGACCTGCGGCGGGAAAGCTTCCGACCCGGCCGGGCAGGGTCAGGTCGTCGGGCAAAGTCCAGGTACCACTCATGGATAGGTAATCTAAACGCGGGTCCGGACGTGTTCGCGCGGCGGTCCCCGACAAGTGACGTCTACCTCAGCGGGAGTATTGCGCGATGAACGATGCCGAGTCGTCGTCTGCACTGCGCGAAACGATTGCCCGGCTGGCTCCCGGAACTGCACTTCGCGACGGTCTGGAACGCATTCTGCGCGGCCGAACGGGTGCGTTGATCGTCCTCGGCTACGACGAGCAGATGGAAGAGATCTGCGACGGCGGCTTCGAACTGGACGTGGAGTTCGCCCCGACCCGCCTGCGTGAGCTGTCGAAGATGGACGGCGCCGTGGTGCTGTCCACCGACGGGTCCCGCATCGTGCGCGCCAACGTCCAGTTGGTGCCCGACCACAAGATCCCGACCGTCGAGTCCGGCACCCGTCACCGTGCCGCCGAGCGGACGGCGATGCAGACCGGGTACCCGGTGGTGTCGGTCAGCCAGTCGATGAGCATCGTCAGCGTGTACGTCGGCGGCATCCGGCACGTCATCGACGGGTCCGCGACGATCCTGTCGCGCGCCAATCAGGCGGTGGCCACCCTCGAGCGGTACAAGGCGCGGCTCGACGAGGTGACCCGCCAGCTGTCGGTGGTGGAGATCGAGGATTTCGTCACGCTCCGCGACGCCCTGACCGTGGTGCAGCGCCTGGAGATGGTGCGGCGCGTGTCCGTGGAGATCGAGCAGGACGTGCTCGAACTCGGGACGGACGGGCGGCAGCTCGCACTGCAACTCGAGGAACTCGTCGGCGACAACGACGTGGCGAGGGAACTCATCGTGCGCGACTATCTGGCCGGTTCGGGCCCGGCGCCCGCGGAGGACGTCGAGAAGTCGCTCACCGCGCTCGACAGGATCACGGACGCGGACCTTCTCGACCTCACGACGCTGGCGCGGGCGTTCGGCTACCCGGGCACCATCGAGGCGCTCGAGGCGCCGATGAGCCCCCGCGGCTACCGCGTCCTGACTCGCGTTCCCCGGTTGCAGTTCAACCAGATTCACCGGCTGGTCGGCTCGTTCGGCACGCTACAGTCGCTGCTGGCCGCGACGGCCGCCGACCTTCAGTCGGTGGAGGGGATCGGCGGGCTGTGGGCGCGCCACATCCGCGAGGGCCTGTCCCGGCTCGCCGAGACGTCGATCTCCGGCCCGTACGACTGACCGTCGGCGGTCGCAGCTCACCGTCGGCGGTCCGGGCTGCCTTCTCCGACCACGGATTCCAGTGCGACCCGCACCGCGTCCAGGTGCTCGGCCATGGCGCGTGCAGCCTTGTCGTAGCTTCCGGATGCGATGCCGTCCACGATCCGGTCGTGTTCGTCGTTCGACTTCTGCTGCCGTCCCGCAACCAGATTCAGCGTTTCGGACTGGCGGGTGAGGGCTTCGCGGATGTCGACGATCACGGAGTCGAATACGCGGTTCCGGCTCGTCCGGGCGATGTACGCGTGGAACTGCGCATCCAGCGAGACCCACACGAGCGGGTCGTCCTCGTCCCGCATCTGGTCCACCAGGCCACGCAGGGCGGCGAGATCGTCGGCGGTGTGCCGCTGGGCCGCCCATCCGGCGGCGGGAATCTCCACGTGGGGGCGCGCCTCGACGAGTTCGTTGGCCGCGTAGTTCCCGAAGTCGAGGTCGCGGGCGATCGAATCGCTGACGACGAATGTCCCGAGGCCCGATTTCGTCTCCGTGAGTCCGAGCGCGTGGCAGGAACGCAGGGCCTCCCGGATCACCGATCTGCTGACTCCGTGCCGCGCCGCGAGGGACGCTTCGGACGGAAGTCGCTCACCGACCGACAGCTCACCCGAGGTGATCGCGTCACGAAGATCCGCGAGGACCGCCTCGGCGGCACTGACCCGCGCCGTGACAGGACGCCTGGCTGCCCAGCTGTCTGACAGGTTCATGGGGATATTCTGCTCACTTCCCCGCGACGACGTCAACACGGCGCGGGCCCCGGGTTGACGGCTGCGAGTGAGCGAGGTAACAATTGCACCTGTCTGACAGCCTGGCAGGTGGATAGCCGGGTGGCTCGACCGAGAATCTACCCTCTTCGAGCAGCAGACTCCGTCCACCGCATCCGTGCAGAGCAACAGCGCGCGAATCCCCGTGAGGAATTGATCAAGTGCTCGAAACGCGAACAGAACACGATCTGCTCGGCGACCGCCAAGTGCCTGCGGATTCCTACTGGGGAATCCACACGCTGCGGGCCGTCGAGAACTTCCCGATCACCGGTCGCACCATCTCCACCAACTCCTGTCTGATCCGCGGACTCGCATACGTCAAATGGGCCGCGGCGAGCGCCAACGAGAAACTCGGGATCCTCGATCACCGCCGCGCCGACGCGATCGGGCAGGCATGCCGGGAGATCGTCGACGGCCGCTGGCACGAGCAGTTCGTCGTCGACGTCATCCAGGGCGGCGCCGGCACGTCGACCAACATGAACGCCAACGAGGTGATCGCCAACCGGGCGCTCGAGATCCTCGGCCACGGACGCGGGGACTACGCGGAACTCCACCCCAACGAGCACGTGAACCTCAGCCAGTCGACCAACGACGTCTACCCCACCGCGGTCAACATCGCGACGATCTTTGCGATCGACGACCTCCTCGACGCACTGCGGGTCCTGCAGGAGGCCTTCGCGACCAAGGCCGTGGAGTTCGCCGACACCGTGAAGATGGGGCGTACCCAACTCCAGGACGCGGTGCCGATGACGCTCGGCCAGGAATTCGCCACCTACTCGGTGATGATCGACGAGGACCGCGCCCGCCTCGGCGAGGCCGCTCTCCTCGTCCACGAGATCAACCTCGGCGCCACCGCCATCGGCACGGGCCTGAACGCGCCCGCCGGCTATGCCGAGGCCGCCTGCGACACACTGCGGGAACTCACCGGACTCCCCCTCGTGCTCGCAACGGACCTGGTCGAGGCCACCCAGGACGTCGGTCAGTTCGTCCACCTCTCCGGCGTGCTCAAGCGGATCGCCGTCAAGCTGTCCAAGGTGTGCAACGACCTCCGCCTGCTGTCGTCGGGACCGCGCGCGGGCCTGAACGAGATCAATCTCCCCCCGGTACAGGCCGGTTCGTCGATCATGCCCGGCAAGATCAATCCGGTGATCCCCGAAGTCCTCAATCAGGTGGCCTACGAGGTCATCGGCAACGACGTCACCATCACGATGGCCGCCGAATCCGGCCAACTGCAACTCAACGCGTTCGAACCGATCATCGTGCACTCCCTGTCCGAGGGGATGCGCCACCTCGGCGCCGCCTGCCGGATCCTGGCCGACCGCTGCGTGCTCGGCATCACGGCCAACGCCGATCTGCTGCGGGCCCGGGTCGAGGACTCGATCGGGCTCGTCACCGCACTCAACCCGTACATCGGGTACACCGCCTCGACCCGGATCGCGCAGGAGGCCCTGATCTCCGGCCGCAGGGTCGCGGACCTCGTGATCGAGGCGGGCCTGCTCGACCGGGACGAACTCGACCGGCTCCTGAGCCCCGAGCATCTCGCCAACCTGAGAGCGTCCGGTTCGCCACGCCAGATGCCCGTCGCCGCGACCGCGGAGGTGGTCTCGTGACGATCGAGAAGGACGACACCTCGGGAGACATCTTCGTCGAGGAAGATCTCGGCTACCGGAAAGCGCTCGGCCCGAGACAGATCCAGATGATCGCGATCGGCGGTGCGATCGGCACCGGCCTGTTCATGGGCGCAGGCGGACGCCTCCAGCAGGCCGGGCCCGCACTCGTCCTCGTCTACGCCCTCTGCGGGTTCTTCGCCTTCCTGATCCTGCGGGCCCTCGGCGAACTCGTCATGCACCGGCCCACCTCCGGGTCGTTCGTGTCGTACTCCCGCGAATTCTTCGGCGAGAAGATGGCCTTCGCCGCGGGCTGGTTGTACTGGATGAACTGGGCGATGACGGCCGTCGTCGACGTCACCGCCGTCGCTCTGTACATGAACTTCTTCAAGAAGTACTGGGCACCGCTCGGGAACGTCGACCAATGGGTCTTCGCCCTGGCCGCCGTCGTGCTCGTCCTCGGGCTGAACCTCGTGTCCGTCAAGGTGTTCGGCGAACTGGAATTCTGGTTCGCGCTCATCAAGGTCGTCGCCTTGGCCGCGTTCCTTTGCTTCGGCATCTATTTCGTGCTGTTCGGGACGCCGATCGAAGGCCACACCTCGGGATTCAGCATGATCACCGACAACGGCGGACTCTTCCCCAACGGCCTGCTGCCCGCGGTCGTGGTGATCCAGGGCGTCGTGTTCGCGTACGCCTCGATCGAACTCGTCGGCACCACCGCCGGCGAGACGAAGAACCCGCAGAAGGTCATTCCCAAGGCGATCAACACGGTCATCATCCGGATCCTCGTCTTCTACGTCGGATCCGTGCTGCTGCTGTCGCTGCTGCTCCCCTACACCGAGTACCACGCAGGCGAAAGCCCGTTCGTCACGTTCTTCGGTTCCATCAACGTGCAGGGCGCCGACGCGATCATGAACCTCGTGGTGCTCACGGCCGCGTTGTCGTCTCTCAACGCCGGTCTGTACTCCACCGGACGAATACTGCATTCGATGGCCATGGCCGGGTCGGCGCCGTCGTTCGCCGCCCGGATGAACAAGGCCGGAGTACCGTACGGCGGCATCGCCCTCACCGGATTCGTCATCCTGCTCGGCGTCGGACTCAACGCCGTCGTTCCCACGCAGGCATTCGAGATCGTTCTGAACCTCGCCGCACTCGGGATCATCAGCGCCTGGGCCGTCATCGTTCTGTGCCAGCTGAAACTGTGGAAACTCGCGAAGGACGGCACCCTCACCCGTCCCGGCTTCCGGATGTTCGGCGCCCCCTACACCGGTCTCCTCACTCTGGTGTTCCTCGGATGCGTCGTCATACTGATGGCGTTCGATCACCCGGTCGGAACCTGGACCGTCGGATCCATCGCGATCATCGCCCCGCTGCTGGTGATCGGATGGTACGGCGCGAGGAACCGCATCCGGACCCTGGCATCCGACCGCCCCAACGCCTAGCAGGAAGGACAACAGTGCCGAAAGTCGCCGTCGTCACCACCGGAGGCACCATCGCCAGCACGCGGGACGGGCAGGGTGTCAGCAGGCCCGCGGTCGCAGGCTCCGATCTGCTGGGCAGCACCCGGACCGGAAGGGAAATCCGTGTCGTCGACGTGATGTCGAAGGACAGTTCGAGCATGACGTTCGCCGACATGGACCGGGTCCGCGACACCGTCACCTCGGAGCTGAGCGACCCCGATCTCGACGCGGTGGTCGTCCTACACGGAACGGACACCATGGAGGAGACCGCTTTCCTGGTCGACCTCCACCACGACGACCCGCGGCCGGTGGTCTTCACGGGTGCGCAGCGCACCTTCGACCATCCGGAATCCGACGCCCGCGCCAACCTGGCCGACGCTATCGTCGCGGGAACGAACCCGGCCCTGCGCGGAGCGGGTGTCCTCATCGCGTTCGGAGGTGTCCTGCACCGGGCGTCCGGAACGCGCAAGGCGGACACGACGTCCCTGGACGCGTTCCGATCCGTCCACCCCACCGGCGACCTGCTGCCGCACCGTCTCGATCCGCTGTCGTGGCATCCGATCTCCGGAACCCGCGTCGACATCGTGGCCGCCTATCCGGGCGCGGACCGCGTCCAGTTCGACGCGTGCCTCGCGGCCGGGGCCCGGGGGCTGGTGCTCGACGGGCTCGGGTCCGGGAACGTGAACCCCGCGATCGTCGAGGCGGTCCGGGACTGCACGTCCGCCGGAATCCCGGTCGTGGTCACCACCCGGGTGCCGCACGGCCCGACCTCCGCCACCTATGGCGGCGGGGGCGGCGGACACGACCTCGTCTCGGCGGGGGCGCTGTTCTCCACCGACCTCAGAGCAGGTCAGGCCCGCATCCTGCTCGCGGCGCTGCTCGCCGACCCCGACCTCACCGAGCTCGACAAGGAATTTGATCGACGCTCACGCGTCGACCCCGCACCGAGAATCAGCTGAGGTTGAACGGCTCCGGCGCACTGCGGAGCTGACCGAGCTGCCCGACCACCGTGTACGCGCCGGGCCCCACCGGATCACGCTGGGGTTCCGGCTGCGTCAGGCAGTCCGGGGCGGACGTCTTGGCCGACCACTTCACGGTGAACTGGGCCTGCTCGCCCGCGGCGAGGGTGCGCACATCGGCCGCGGACTGCGGGAAGCAGTCGATGTTGGACCACAGGCGCACCGCGCCGTCGATCGTGTAGACGAGCACCTGCTGCAGGCTGCTACCCAGATCGCGTTCGCACGGCGCGGTGCCGATGTTGGTGACGACCGTCGTGAAGCTCGGCTCCTCACCGGGCAGGTACGTCGGCTTGTCCGCCGCCACCTTGATGGCCAGCGACTGGTCCGGGCACTGTCCCGCAGCGACCGGCTGACCGCTGGGAGCGGCGCTGCTCGAGGCACCGCTGCTCGACGCCCCCGACGAACCGGACGTACCCGACGACGCCTCGCCGCCGGCGGCAGCGGCGCCACCGCCGCCACCACCGGAACCGCCCGAACCTCCGCTGGACGTGGACGAACCCGAGGCTGTCGGGGAAATCGACACAGGCGTCGTCAACGACGAACTCGCTGCCGCCGGATCCGTCTCGGAGTCACCGCCACCACGCAGCGAGTTGATCAACCACACCACGAGCATCAACACCACGATGGCACCGCCGATCGCCAGCGCCCTGCGGCGCCAGTAAATCTCGGGGGGCAACGGTCCATTCGGTTCCAGCACGACGTCAACGGTAGTTCGGCGTCGCGCGGCAACGGCTCAGCGGCTGCGGCGTGTCGCGGTCAGTCCGTGAGCTCACCGATGTCCCCGACAGCGCCCTGCAGGTGAGTGCGGCCGTCGGACAGCTTGTACGTGACACCCGCGATGGCGCACGCGCCGCTCTCCACCTTCTCCGCGATGATCCGCGAACGCTGCATGAGCAGTGCACCGGTCTCCACCACGTGGCGACCCTCGAGTTCGTCGACGCTGCTCAGGCCCTCGCGACGTCCCTGGAGGATCGACGGCGCGACGCGTTCCACGATGCTGCGGATGAAGCCGGGCGGCACGTTGCCGTCGTCGAGGGCGTCGAGCGTCGCCTTCACGGCACCGCAGCTGTCGTGACCGAGCACGACGATCAGCGGCACGTTCAGCACGCCGACCGCGTACTCGATGGACCCGAGCACGGCGTCGTCGATCACGTGACCCGCGGTGCGGACGACGAACATGTCGCCCAGACCCTGATCGAAGATGATCTCGGCGGCGACGCGGGAGTCTCCGCAACCGAACAGGACGGCCGTGGGGTGCTGGCCGCCGACGAGCTTCGCCCGATCGGCGACGCCCTGGCTGGGATGGAGCGAGGTGCCGCTGACGAATCTGTCGTTACCCTGACGAAGGGCTTTCCACGCGGACACCGGGTTCGAATTAGGCATGGGATCATTGTGCACCGGGCGTGTGGCACCGTCGCGACGGGATTATGACGAGCCCGGAAATTCTGTTTCACCCGTGAACGAAGGGACTTGTGAGGACGAAGTGGCCGTTGACTCCTCCGCGCTGCTCAGCTGGTACGAGGTACAGGCGCGGGATCTGCCGTGGCGCCGCGACGGCGTCACCGCCTGGCACATCCTGATGAGCGAGATCATGCTGCAGCAGACTCCCGTCGTCCGGGTGGCCCCGATCTGGGAGGAATGGGTGCAGCGCTGGCCGGTCCCGTCTCGCATGGCCGCGTCGAGTCAGGCCGACGTCCTGCGCGCGTGGGGCAAGCTCGGCTACCCGCGTCGCGCGCTGAGACTCCACGAATGCGCCGGTGTGCTCGCCGCCGACCACGGCGACGTGGTGCCGAGCGACGTCGACACCCTCCTCCGACTGCCCGGCATCGGCGCCTACACCGCACGGGCCGTCGCCTGCTTCGCCTACGGGCAGCGGGTCCCCGTCGTCGACACGAACGTCAGGCGCGTGGTCGCCAGGGCGGTGCACGGAAGCGCCGAGCCCGGAAACCCGTCGACCACCCGTGACCTCGCCGACGTGTCCGCGCTGCTCCCCCGGACCCGTGCCCGCGCCGCCACGTTCTCCGCGGCCCTGATGGAACTCGGCGCCACCGTCTGCACCGCCCGCTCCCCCGAATGCACCCGCTGCCCGCTGCCGAACTGCGCCTGGGTCGACGCCGGACGTCCCGCGCACACCGGGGAGCGCCGGAAGGTCCAGAAATTCGCAGGCACCGACCGTCAGGTGCGCGGCAAGCTCATGGCCGTGCTCCGCGAAAGCACCGCGCCGGTCGAACGCGTCCTACTCGACCAGGTGTGGCTCGACGACCCCGGGCAACGCGACCGCGCACTCCACTCCCTGCTGATCGACGGACTCGTCGAGCAGACCGACGACGGGCTCTTCGCCCTCGCGGGCGAGGGCAGCCGGCTCACACCGGAACCGCCTCGATCACGGATGATCGGGGACCCTGCGTCACCGAATCCAGCATGAATCCGTGGTCGGTCAACAGTCGGCGCCATTCGGTGATCGTGCGCTCGCGGCCTCCCAGGAGAACCAGCATGTGGAGATCCAGCAGAGCCATGGGGTGGGTTGTCGCCGATTCCGGGAGGATCTGCTCGACGATCATCAATCGTCCACTTGCCGGGATCGCGTGCCGACAACTGCTGAGGATCTTGCCGGCGGACACGTCGTCCCAATCGTGCAGAATCTGAGACAGCACGTACACGTCACCGTTCCCCGGGACGTCGTCGAAGAAACTTCCCCCCACAACCGTCGTTCGCTCGCCGATACCGGCCGAACACAACGTCGACGGCGCTTCCTCGACCACATGAGGCAGATCGAACAGAATTCCGCGTAGATGCGCGTGCCGATCGAGCAACCGGGTGATCAGTGCGCCGGTCCCGCCTCCGACGTCGACGACTGTTCCCACGCCCGACCAATCGTGGTCGAGCAAAGGCAACAATCGCAACTCGACCAGCCCTGCCTGGCCCCGTGCGAACTCGTCGGCCGCCGACGGATTGTCGGACAACCATTCGAAGTACGGCTTGCCGAAGGCTGCCGAAAACGATTCCTTCCCCGTGCGGATCGAATGGGCCGCGTGCCCCCACACGAGGTAGGCCTCGTTCGACATCAAACCGACCAAGTGCCGAAGCGAGCCCGCAGTGTCTGCCCGCAGGAGCTCACCGGCCTCCGTCAACGCGAACCGTCCTCCGTCTTCCGCAAACAATCCTTCCGCGACGAGGACCCGCAGGAATCGACCGAGCGCGTCGGCGTCGACACCCACGCTCGCCGCGAGATCGCCGAGCGAGCACGCATCGTCCGCCAACCGGTCGGGCACACCCAGTTCACAGACGGCTGAAATGGATTGGGACACGATGTATCCCATGATTTGTTTTCGGACCCGGTGGTTGATGTCGCTCATGGTCACGCCACCTCGGACAGCCGCGGGAAGAGTGACATCATCGCAGCATGTTTTAAATACGACGCGCCTGCCGTCCCGCCGGTACCAGGTACCGTCCCGATGACTTTCAGGGTGATGCCCCAGTGGCCTCGCTTCATCGCAACCCACGCACGGTCCAGGCGCCGCATCGACTCCTCGACAACGCCTGCGTCCGGATGCGTCTTGCGCATCGCGAGATAGGCGTCCTGCAACGTGGTGTCCCCGACATCGATTGTCGCAACGTGCTCGAAGTCACGGGGATCGAGTGGAGCGCACGCGAACTCGACTTCACGAAACGCGCGCGACTGCACCGCGCTCCGCCCGTGGGTGAAGCCGCGAATGATCGCGAAGGCGTCAACCGGCATCGTCGTGAGAACCCGGAAGAGCGCAGGCACCGCTTCGAGTCGGATCGATGCCCGGTCGAGGCGATCCTTTGCCGCTGCTGCCCGACCGCGGCGCAGATCACGGATTGCCCTCGAAATAGCCGTCGCGACTTGACGATACAGACCTTCGAAGATCTGGATGCAGCGGATGAACATCTGCTCGTCGTGCAGGCGAGTCGTCGGCAACAACGTCAACCGGACTGCACTTCCGATCTCTTCGGGGACGCCGTTCAGCGCCGGCGCGGCGACTGAGACAAACGAACCGTAGTCGGTGCCCGGCTGAGCCAGCGCCGCGAGGCCGGCCGCGGCGACGGAAGGATCGAGCGAGAAATCGGGTGCGAGCCTGTCGAGTTGTGTCACGACCCGTGCCGCCGCGCGCGCCCGAGCCACCTGGGGTGCGTGTGCCGACCTGCCGAGGGCTCGCGCCTCCAGCAACGCAAGGTCCATGGCCGCGGCAGCCACGAATGCGTCCACGCGCCGCGCGTCGTCGGACCGGACGACCTGGTCGACATAGTCGAGCCCGACGTAGGACAGGTAGTCGCCGTTCTGTGCATCGAACGTCATCGGTAGCCAGGCGCCGAGAACATGATGCGAACGGTTGTCGCTGTGGAAGTTTCGCAGCATGGCGACCAGATGGGGCCGGACCCCGTGACGCCCGACTGTCTGGTAATGGGCCGCGACGGCGGCATGGGGAAACTCCGCGTGCCCCGCTTCCCATCGTCGTAGCGCATTCTCGACAGTGCGGCCGGATAATTCATCGGCCGTCGCTTCAGCAGTCTGAAGGCATGTGCCCCCGACGCCGATCACGCCGGAGCGGACAAATTTCTGCTCGGCTTCGAGCATCGTTTCGGAAATCAATGCGAAACTCGCCTTTCATTCTTACTGCGGTGTTCAGCTATCTTCGGCGGCGCTCGGCTGATGCGGATAGACACCCTGGGGAGAGTTTTCGACACCCTTTCCACTGGGGGGGTGACGTTTTCAACCCTGGGGTACCTGTTCGACGGGAAGGCGTGTGCCCACGATTGGGGACGACAAAGAGCTCGAGGTAGGTCGATCCCACAGAAGGAAGAAATCTATGCACATAATCGCCAGAAGCGCACTCGAGACGATCAACGAAGCCGTTGTCGGCGGGGACATCCACAACCTGGGGGTCGTGAAGATATTCAGCCAGCACCCTCAGTTGGCGCAATTCATTCCTGCTTCCAGCAATCTGGCGATCAGCTGGGTCAGGTTGGAGTGCGGTGAGGTGCTCGCGGTGCACAAGCACCCGGAGCCCAGCCTGATCCTGATCTGCGAGGGTTCCGGACGAACGATGGGCAGTGCGGAGCAGGAGGTCGATGCGGGCGACATGATCCTCGTCCCCGGCGACACCTGGCACGGCTTCGAAGGAACCCGGAACGGCTTCTGGGCGCTCTCGATCCAGTTCAACGGCAAGGCGCTCTACGAGGACGCAGACAAGCCCAACGCGGTATTTGCAGGCGAGGCACCGAATCGGGCGGCTGTACTCCTGGCCGACAACGAGAAATACCTGCAGCAATTCGGAACCAGCGACCTGTTACGGCTGATCGACGACCCTGCGTTCGACAACCCACACGTTCGGGAACGGCTGCTCGACTGCCAGCAGACCTGGTCGGACGTGTTTCAGGACCTGCTGCACCTGCGTGTCGCGATGACTTCCGATATGGCACACAAGCAGGTAGCGCTCGACCATCTGGTCGAGGAACTGGGCCACAACGACAACCTGCGCACCCAACGGGGTACAGCGCACACGCCCGTCACCGATGCAACGTTCGTCTCGGCGATGGAGTGGTTCCGACATCAGATGCTGTACCGGAGCGACATGGTGCGCACTCTGCTGATGCATGTGGTGCTGGAAGGTAGTGGCGAAATCTGGCATCGAGAAGCGGCACGAGCGTTTCCGGCAATTCCGCACTTCCAAGAACACGGAGAAGACGACGGCCAGCACGTGAGCATGGGCATCGACCTGCTCGATGGAGCAACGCCGGCCGAGATCCGAGAACTCCGTGAAGCACTCGCCGACGGATGGAAGATGATCACGCAATTGTGCGACAGAATCGCGTCGATCGCCCTGGCCGACCCGGTGGCCCCCACGTACTCCACATGCTGAGCGTCCTCAGGAAAATCGTCTGGTTCGAGGTTCCCACACCCCGAACTCGGCGAGACCCGGTGCCCAACGCCTCACACCTTGCCAGATGGCGGCGGTGGTGCGACGCGGCGCAGCGGGACAGCATGAACGCGCTCGGAGGCGAGCGACTCGGCAGATCCGTCTTCGGCGGGCTCCGTCGTGACATCGTGCTCGGGCTCGTGGCCATCGCGATCAACGCAGGATGCGCCTTCGGTGCCGCGATCACGCTGAAGTCGCTGATCCAGCGCCTCGTCGCCGGCGATTCCGCGCTCACGACGAACCTCACGCTCGGCATCACCTGCATCGTGCTGACGTACGTGGCGTGGCTTGCGTTGAACCACACTTTCATGCAAGCGGACGTGGTAGGAATCGGCGCCCGGACATACGTCGAACAACGACTGCTGCGCAAGAAACGCAGCATTACCCCTTCCGGCCAACCAGCCGACCTGGTCACCCTGCTGGACCGGGAGGCAGCGCGCGTCGAAAATGCTTGGTCAGGACTCATTTTCATCATCCTGGCACTCGTAACCGTCACCTTCACCTCCGCGTACTTCTTCGTGGCACTGGGGCTGAGTGCGCTGGCGGCTCTGATCGTGATCCTCATCAGTTCCGTGGTGATCTACGGGAACGCCAGACAACTGAATGCCGCACATGCCGCACTGTCGGCGACGGCGGCAGATCGCATCGACGTCGGCCTGTTCTCGATGAACAATCGCCTGCTCGTGTGGCTCAAGAACTGGAACGACGAACTGTTTCTGCGCTATGGAGACAAACGGGACGGCGAGGAGCGCGCGCTCCTGAAGGCGGCCCGTCTCGTCGCGCGGATCAATCTCATCTCGACACTCACTCCGATCGTGGCCATACTTGCCGCGGTATTTGCCCAGCTGGTCCACGTCGGGTACGTCGATCCGGCAGGCCTGTTGTCCACAATGGCGTTGGTCGGAGGCCTGAAATCCGTCGCCAACAATATCCCCTTCATTGTTCAGAGCCTTTCTCAGGGCATCGTCGGGCACGCCAACGTTGCGAAGTACTTGTCCAGTCCCCACCCACTGGACACCGATGCGACGGCAACGCGCCTACCGGCAACAACGGCAAAGCACATCGCCGTAGTCGGCGCCGCAGGCAGTGGCAAGACATCCGTTCTGAAAATCGGTGCACGACGCAGCAGCGAGGTGAGCGACAAAACGTTCTTCGTACCGGATGAACCGTGGATATTCCCTGGCGGGCTCTACGAGAACTTGTGTCTCTATCGAAGCGAATTCACCGACGACGAGGCCCGTCGAGCCTTGACACTGTCCCGACTTCCCGACACCTTCTACGGCGACTACCTCTCGAGCAAGGCACGCGACCGGACCGAATGCTGGGACGTGTCCCGCGGGCAGGGGAAGCGGCTGGAACTGGCACGGGCAATAGTGGCCGAGCCTGCGTTCGTGTACCTGGATCAGCCCACGGCAGGGCTGGACGACGACCTGGCCAGGGGGCTGCTGGCCTCGCTTCTGCGCGGGCCGTGGCACGACACCACGGTCATCTATGCAACGGACAAGCCCGATGAAAGAGATGCCGCAGACGAGATATGGGTAGTGGCCGGGGGCGAGGTCGTGGAGGTGATGCGAAACCCCACACCACGTGCCGCGAATCCAGTTCACGACTGCACAAGGCGGCTCGCTCACGAGGATCGGCCGGTCGCTCGCCGTCCTCAGGGCGTGGACCGACCGGAAGTCTCGACCTCGTCACGCCGCAGTCTGATGAGCCTGGGTGTCGCGAAGGTCGTAATTGTCGCATGCGTCCTGTTCGCGTGCCGCGACGTTCTGACGATTGTCGGTGACTACACAGCTGCCAGCGGAATTACGACCACGAATGCTCGGACAGCAGTGACAATCCTCATCGCCGCACTGTCCGCCGGGGCGCTCCTGTCGATGTTCACCTCCCTGTTCATAGTCGAACGCAGCATCATCGCGGCATCCCGAAAGTGTCGGAATTATTTCTCGACGGTCATGAGTCCCAAGCCCTCCAGGTCGGACTTCGACGACGTCGATCAGGACTATCAGAGCAAACTGACGTGGGATCAACGACGTATCGACGAACTTCTGCCGGAAGTACTTCTGAATACGCTGGGTGCGGTGACGTTGCTGCTCACGACCGCCGCGTTCGTCGCGAGCAGGAACATTCTCGTCCTGCTGCCCCTTGCGGGGATGTGCTTCGCCTACTGGCACAGTTCGAAGCGATCGGGAAGGCGGCTGCAGGACTTCAACGACAGAGAGATCGGCACGACGTCGACCGTATTGGAGCGGGTCGAGGCCATTACCTGGAGCTCGGCGAGATTCGACTTGGCACGCGACAACTCGACCCTCGTCAATTGGCTGAACAAGAGTGTGATGAATCGTGCCTTCGCGTCGATGGACAATGCCGGCGCGCGCCGCTGGTTCAATTACAAGCTCGATTTGATGGGTGTGCTCTTCCTGTCGGTCGTCGTCGGTTCGACCGTGTTCGTCCAGGCCGGCGGCGGACCCGGCCTCGGCGGTGTTCTCGCGCTGAGTCTCTCGTACAGCCTCATCGCGGTTTTCGCCCGGGTGGGCCGTTGCCTGGTGGACCTCAGACAGGTCCTCGACAGCGCGGATCGTCTCCGCACGCCTCCGATCGGCCCTGCGCCGTGCCGGACCGATGCGGCCCTCGACGACGCAGCGCTCGTGTCGTTTTCGGAGGTGACGTACGTCGCGCCGCACACCGGGGCTGTGCTGCTGGAGGAGCTTTCCGAGTCCTTCGCCAGCCGAGACGTCGTGGTCGTCATGGGCCCGAGCGGGGTCGGCAAGTCGACATTTGCGAAGCTGGTCGTCGGCAGCCTGCAGCCCACGACAGGCGTCGTCTCGACATTGGGCCGGACGACGGGATACGTCTCGACTTCCCACGCCGACGACGTCCGCCTCCTGACGTCGAGTCCGATCTTCAAGCCGGGCAGATTGATCGAACACTTCAACAGCCCAATACCGCTCGAATTGGCACGCGCCGTCGACTATCTCGACGTGGCAGACGTCGTCGGACGATTACCGTCCGGATTCGACGAGCCCGTCCCCGCCACCGGTCAGTTGAATCTGAGCAAGACGGAACTGCAGCGGCTGGCGCTCCTCGACCTCCTGATCACTCGCCCTGCGGTCGCAATTCTCGACGAAGCGACTTCCGAGTTGAGTACAGGAGCAGAGCTCTCGATACTGCAGACCGTGATCTCTGCCTTGCCGGACACGCTCTTCTTCATCATCACGCACAATCCCGGGCTGACCGGACTTGCCAATCGAGTCTTTTATTTCAACGGGGAGCGACGTCTTCTCGAGAATTCCGGGCTGTCGCACACGACCGCCGATCGGAACCGGAACGGAAAGGAGGAAGACCATGGAATGGCTGCCCCAACGAGATGCGTTCTGTAACAGCCACAACGTTCCACGGCCACAACTTCCGCTGAGGGACATCGCCCACTGGAACGCGGTACTCCGAGACAGCGTGAGCAGCGACGACGCCCTGCATCGCGAGCGGGCGTACGTCGCACCCGGATACTTCTACATGCCCGTGTGCGACGAGCCCGACGATTCGACACTGGCGGAGTTGTCGAGCCTGGCATCAACCGCCGACTGGTTGCTGGTCCCTTCCCTTCGCAGAAACGATAGTCGCCCGCGCGCCGACGTCATTGCAGTTCCTTTCATGAAGGCGGCATTCTTTCGGTCTTCGCGAAGTGTGGACCTCGCCCTGCGAACAGCGGTAGGAGCCAGTCAATACAAATCGATAGTCAGGATCACGAGAAGGGCCGAGGCGGCGTGCACCACCGAGATACACCGTCTCTCGGACGTGGCGGAAGACAGTCGAGTCGTGGACGATTTCGCCGGCCTGCAGGCATTGAACGTGGCCAAATACGGACACGCCAAGAACCTCTATACGAGAGATGTGCTGCGTATGCTTGCACGCTCGTCCGAAGGTGCCAAATACTTCGTCAAGGTGGACTACGACAAGTCTTCGACTACTCCGTTGGCCGGATCACTGAGCTATGCCGACGATCACCGTGGCGTGTTCACGAAACTCGTTCGGGGACTGGACCACGACCGAATTCCGCGTGGGTTGAATCTGTATATCGCCGACTACTATCACATGTATCATTTCGCGGATCGGCTGGGTTTCTCGGACGTCTGCCTCGGCCGAGGCGCCATTGACGCCAAGGTCCGGGTAGGCGCAATTCACATCGTCGACCTGGAGAACTGGCTGATTCCGGTCAACACACGGCGTACACAGGCGATGCACGAATACGCCAGAGCGCGACTGGGAGACTAGATGATCAGCGAAATAGCCTGGGAAGACGGCCGATGCGTCCGATTCGACGACATGAGTCTGTCGCCTGCCACCCACGGGTTGTCCTATGCCACTTCGGTGTTCGACGGCATCCGCACATACGGCGGAAACATCTTCAGATGTGACGACCACCTAGCCAGGTTGCGACGGTCCGCCGAGTTGTTCGGGCACACAGTGCACTATTCGGATGCGGACTTGGCCGATGCGTGCCGCGAGTTGGTGAGGGCCAACGATCTCACCGATGCGTACATCAAGTGCCTCGTCTTCTACGACGACACCGATGTGAGCTTCAAGGCGCAGGGATCGTCCAGCAAGGTGGTCCTGTTCGCCCTGCCCTTTCCGTCGCATTCGGCCGCGGAGCACTATCGGCTCTCGACGGCAACGTGGCGGCGGGCACCCGCCTCGTGCCACCCGTATCAGGCGAAAACGTCGTCTACCTATGCGTTGAGCTACTTGAGCCACCGCCACAGGGCTGACGGCTACGATGACGTGCTCTTTCTCTCGACAACCGACGCTGTGTGCGAATCGAGCGGCTCCAACGTGTTCTTCGTCGACGGGGACACACTGTTCACACCCACTGCCGAATTGGCACTCGACGGGATTACCCGAAGGGTGATCATCGACGAGCTGTGTCCGCGACTGAATCTCTCGGTCACGGAACGCGACATCGCGTACGACGAGATCGGATCGTTCGATGCCGCATTTCTGTGTGGCACTGCGATCGAGATCATGGGGGTGGCCGGCATCGACGAGATCCGGTATGCGAAGTCCGCAGTGGTCGATGCGATCGCCACCGAGTACCGGGACTTGACCCACGGCCGGTCCGCGATTCGATGACGACCGCGCAAGGTGGGTGATCTCTCCCCCCAGGGTCCCTGGCTTCACGTCGGCCGGCTCGCGACAATACTGGAAGGCGAAAGCCTTTTACTCCCATCGGCATTCCATCCAGCGGAGTCTTCCGAATGAAACTGCTCATCCTCCACCGCGTTCCCTATTCCTTCATCGAATACCACCGGGTCATAGATCATGGAATTCACGATGTCGTGTACGTCGGCACAGCTGCGCAACTTGCCACCGTGCCGCCCGACCTTCCCTGTACGAGGGTTGAACGGCCCGGTCACGCGGGTGTGGCCGAGGAGGTTCGCACCCTGTTCTCCCCCGACGATGCCTTCGACAGAGTGATCAGCGTTTCCCAATACGAGATGATGGACGCAGCGCAGATACGG
Organism: Rhodococcus sp. NPDC057529; assembly: GCF_042802055.1. Lineage (NCBI taxonomy): Bacteria > Bacillati > Actinomycetota > Actinomycetes > Mycobacteriales > Nocardiaceae > Rhodococcus > Rhodococcus sp. NPDC057529. Next base: position 69,934 of record NZ_JBHVEY010000001.1, on the reverse strand, counting down.
CGTAGCCTCGGCGTCGAAGGAGTATCCCCGGAGCAGGTCCACATCGTGAACGACAAGGTGGCGATGAAAGCCGCAGTCGCAGGATGCGGACTTCGCGTGCCCCGATTTGTTCGCTGCGACGAGGCGCTCACCGCGTCGTCCGCCGATGTCGCTCCCTGGTATGGGAAGACAGTGCTCAAACCACTCGATGGAACCGCCAGCAAGGATGTTGTCGTTTTCGCCACCTACGCTGACGCCGGCGCTGCGATTCTCGACCACCCTGCAGGTGTGGAGGACTGGGATCCGGAGCGCTTCCAGCTCGAAGAATATGTGGAGGGGCCGATCTTCCACTTCGATGGCGTGATGCTTGCCGGTGCGCCGGTGGCGATCGTCGCCAGCAGATATCTGGGCACGTGCCTCGAGTTCGCCCAGGGAGTTCCGCAGGGATCGATTCAAGTCGACGACGACGGCGGGCGCTGCACGGCAGCGGTCGAGTACCTTCGGGCAGTGGGTATCGACAACGGCCCATTTCATCTCGAAATGATCGAGGCCGCAGAGGGAATGGTGTTCCTGGAGGTCGGCGCCCGTCCCGGCGGGGGACATATCAAGGAGACGTTCCGGCTCGCCACGGGCATCGACCTGGTCGCAGCCGGCTTGGCCTGCAACCTCGATTGGTCACCTCTCGACACCAATCCACTGAAACGGTGGTTCGAAAGGACGGCGAGTACCAAGGTCTACGGGGACTTCATGTTCCCGGGGCACCTGCTTCGGTCGCGGCACTGTGCGATTTCGGGTGGAGAAAGATTCCAAGGCCACCCCGATGTCCTTCGATGGAAGGAGCTGGATGCCGGCGCCTCCCTCCCGGAGACCGTGAGTTATTTCGATTTCGAATTGCCCGTCAGCGGCATCGTCGCCGGCCGGTCCAGCTCTGACGTGACCTCACTCATTCGCGAAATCTTGACGACCGTGCAAGTAATGCCCATCGAGCAGCCCATGCAATGACCGTCATCTGACCGACCGGTGAGCCCGCTCCCGCCCTGTCAGTGCGGGAGCGGGCTCGTCTCCACCCGGATCCGGGCCTGCGCCTCAGCCAACCGGCGCTCGGCATCCACGAGATCGGTGCCGACCGCGACAATGACACCTTGACGATCCGCGGAGGATCGGAGCGGACCGAGGCGTTGCCCCGGTTCGAGAGAACACTGCAACCGGATTATCCCCTCGGCCTGACGCGCGGCCTCGATGCCATGCACCCGTTCGATCACCACGTTCTCGTACGCGAAGAATGCGACGCAGCCTGCACCGCGCCCGGGTGTTCGCGATTGCGGCGGCAGTCCGGCAAGATGGCAGATCGACTCCCGGACCAGATCGCGACCCATCGCACGGAGCACCAGCTCCCAAATGAAATCGCCGCCCGGACGGGTATTGCCCTCGATGATCCGGGGCCCGGCCGAGCCGAAACGCACTTCCGTATGGGCCGGCCCAAAGGAATGACCGATCGAACCGAGGAATTCGGTGACGAGACCGCGGAGCTCGGCAAGGGCCGATGGTGCGACCGCGGCCGGCATCAGATGACCGGTTTCGATATACCGTGGTGCGCCGGTGGTGGTCTTGGCGGTCACCGCGATGATGTCGTGCCGGCCGTCCGTGGTGAAGGATTCGACGCTGTATTCGGGGCCGTCGATGAACTCTTCGGCGAGGGTCGGCCCGGGGTACTCGCCGCGAGAGCGGGCGAATGCGGACTCGACCTGGTCGAGGCTCGAGACGCGAAAGACGCCGGAACTGCCGGCGCCTCCAGCGGGCTTGACGACGATCGGGCCGCCCACTGCGAGAAGGAAGTTCCGCACCTCGGACGCCGAACTGCAGCTCCGGGTCAGCACAGCGCCGAGATCACGGCCGGCCAGGTGCTCGCGCATGGCAATCTTGTCGCGGGTCAACCGGACGGCTTCCCGCGCGTTCCCCGCGATGCCGAGAGCCTCTTTGATCACGGCGGCCGGCATGAGGCCGTGCTCGGTGAAGGACACGACGGCATCGAAGGGTGTGAACTCGTGCAGCGCCCGCGCCCTGCAGAGCGCCTCTGCCTGGTCGCGGTAGTCGAATACGCACAGCCGGTGCGCGCGCCTGGCCTGGTCCACGGTGACCGATTCGGAGTTCTGAAAGACGGACAGTTCGACCGGTAGATCGTCGATCATCCGGAAAGTCTCGTCATGTCCGCCGACGATCAATATGTGCGCCATGCCGAACCTGCTCCTCGAGGTCCGCTGATTTCGGCGTTGCGAGGTCGTCCTCGTCCGGCCCGTCTCACTTCCGGCCCTCGATCACGCTGAAGCCACAGGGCAGGAGCGTACTGCCGGTGAGCCCGAGACCTGCGCGCTCGTACAGGCGCGCATAATCCTGAATGGTTCGCTCCCGGCCGCCCGTCATGACCAGCATGGCGACGTCGACCACGTTTCCCCAGACGTATCCGCCGTCCTCGCTGATCACCCGCTCCAGGACCAGGATCCTTCCGCCGGGCTCGAGCGCGTTCGCGCAATGGGTGAGAACGCGTATCGAGTCGTCGTCGTTCATCGTGTGGAGAACGCTCTTGAGCAGGTGGACGTCACCCCCGCCGGGCACCTCTGTCAGACCGTCGCCGGGCACGATGCCACACCGCTCCTCGACGCCGTATTCCCGCAAGGTGTGACCGGCCCTGGCCAGCGAGAACTCCAAGTCGTAGATCGTGCCCCGCAGATGATCGTATTTGCGCAACAACTGGGCGGTCACGATGCCGTAACCACCGCCGACATCGATGACGTGCCGATTGTCCGCGAAATCGATCGCCTCCGCGGTCTCGAGACCGGCGCGGACCGAGATCTCGTGCCAGCCCAGATGGAAGCGCTGGGCGGAGTCGGGGTGCTCGGCCAGGTACTCGAAGAGGGATTTGCCGAAGAACTGGCCGAACCCTGTCCGCCCCGTACGAGCGCATTGGAGCAGCTCGCTCCAGGCCAGGTACGTTTCTGCGCCGGCAAAGAGCTCCACCTCGCTTGCGATCGATTCCGGATTGTCCCTGCGCAAGAATTCGGCTCGCGGCGTGAGTGCGCACGTGTCCTGCTCGTCCACGGCGAAGATCCCCGCGCTCATCAGTAGGCGGAGGATCCGCTTCAGCGCATCGGGGTCGGTTCCGCTTCGTCGGGCGAGATCGACAAGCGCCAGTGGGCCCCCCGCCAGCAGATCCGCGAGCTCCAGCTCGACGGCGACGAACAAGCAGCTGGATATGTTGTAGCCGTGGACCATTTCTTTGACACAGAGACGGTCGGGCTTGTCACGGAAGTCGAAATACATTGTGCGCCTTCGAATAGGTTGTGGAGTACGCCTTCGACCAGCGTGAGGCTTCGCCGCGTCGCGCGATAGATACCCCGGGGCTGGCAACCATTCACCCCCGCCCGCACCGACGTAGGTTCAGGTGGTAGTCGCGGGGTCCGACTCCGACCCCAGATTTCGCACCAGCCAACGCCCGTCGACGAGATGCATGAGGACCGGGCACACATACCGGGTGTCGTTCGGCTGCCACAGGCCGCCCTCCAGCGTCGAGGTGTCGAGCACGTAGAGCGCCTCGACGCCCGGAGCGACCATCCTGGTGGCTGAGCTGATACCCCACGTCGCCGGATCCGGCAGCATCGCCCGGAACGACCGCACATGCACGCGCTCGAAATGCACCCACAGCGGATGATCCGGCACCGGCCCGGCAAGGGCCGCCTCGACCGCCTCGCCGTCCCAACCGTCGACAGTCATCTGATAGTGGTTGTCGCGCACCCACTTCTGTGCGAGTACCGCCCGGAAGCCGGGATCCACATTCGGCCATACCGACAGCAGATCCCCGTCCACACACACCGGCATCAGGAACGCCCACGCCGCATTCACCAGATCTGCGTGCCCGAGCAACCGCACCCGCTCGGCCGGATCCATCGCACGAAGCTGCCGGTACGTCTGCCGCACCTCGGGCGGCAACGAGTCGATCTGCTCGTCGGTCAGCTCCGGAAGGGCGGACACAGCCGGCGCCGCACCGCGGTCCGAGGTGTCGTCCCGGCCGACCAGCACCGCCCGGACCGCGTCGACGAACCGTGGGGTCAGCCGGTCGAGTGACTCGAGCAACTCACCCACCGTGCGCGGCGGGAGCGCATTCCGGGCGACCAGCAGGTGTATACGCTCGAACACCGCTTCCGAGTCGAGATCGAGCTGATCGCAGAGGAATTCGTCGGGGTGGATCGCCTCGACGTCGTACGGGTCGAGTGCCGCCGGCGGGAAGTCCGTCAGGTTGGCGGTCACGATCAAGGCCGCACCGGACCGTACCGCCGCGGCCAGGACGTGCCGGTCCTTCGGATCGTTGGTCATCGCGGGGATCAACTCGCGGTACCCGCGTGACTCCTCCTCCGCGAACGGGAACGCCCTGCGCATCTGGTGGACCCGACGCGCCGCCTGCTCCGGCGACTTGCCGAACCTCTCCCCGGCCAGGTCGCGCTCCACCTCGTCGAGCAGGTCCGGCGTCCACACCGGCCGGAACAATTCGGCATCGGCCAGGGTCAGCAGCAGGTTGTTCAGGACCTGCGGGAGCAGGACGCACCCGTCGAGAACCACCCGAAAGGCAGCCATCGGTTGTCCTGCCCCTCGATCAGCGGGTCGAGACGAAGCCGTCAGCGGCGTCGCCGGGGTCCGGGGTTTCCTCCTGCGCCATCTCCTCGAACACCTGACCGCGTCGCGCACGCTCGTGTTGTCGGAATGCGAGCACGTCCGCCAACTCCACCCGCCGATGCCTGCCCGGCGACGAGTACGGAATCTTCCCGGCCTCCAGCAACCGCACCAGCGTCGGCCGGGTAATACCCAGCAGTTCCGCGGCCTCCTGCGTCGTCAGCACCGTCCGATGCGGCTCCACCGTCACCGCCTGCCCCCGGTCCAGAGCCGTGACCGCGTCGACGAGCAAACCCCGGACACTGTCCGGCAATGGCGCCGAACCCTCCGGGGTCGAGATCGTCACATCGTCCTGACCAGCGAGAAGATACTTCAACGCGGTGAGAATTTCGCGATCGTCGGAGCCCGGTGGCAACACCGTGTGGTTCATCAGAGCGGCCATACCTCAACGATAAAACGAAAAAAACGAACACACAATGTCCTCCGCAGCGGACGAGGCGGATCTCAGCCGAGCCCGTCGAGGAATTCCTCGACCACTTTCCGGTACTGCTCCGGCTGGTCGTCGTGGACGAGGTGCCCGGCCTGCGCGATGCGGACGTACTCGGCGCCGGGATGCCGCTCCGCCATGGTCCGCATCTGGCCGTCCGGGGTGATGGTGAACTCCCCCTCGATCAGCAGGGCCGGAACGGTGATCGACGCCCACTGGTCCCAGAAGTGCCTGTCGCCCCACTCCGCCGAGATGTCGCGGAACGTGTCGACGTCGCCGTGCAGGTACCAGCCGTCGGCGCGCTTCTCGAACGAATTCAGGAAGTACTGTCCGGCAACCGGACCGAAGAACTCGAACAGATCCTCCCGGGTCGCGAACGGTTGCGGCCAGTTCGAGATCATCGCCGCCCAGTCGTCGGCGGTGCGGCCGCGGAAGTCGGGGGCCATGTCTTCGAGGACGAGCGCCGACACCGTCTCCGGATGCTCGGCAGCCAGGCACCAGGCGTGCAGGGCGCCCATCGAATGGCCGATCACCACCCACGGCCCGGCGACGGGCGCGAGTGCCGTGGACAGGTCCGCGACGAACGCTTCCGTCGTCAACCGCGACGGCGCGGGCCTGCCGTGGCCTGCGGCGTCGAACGTGAAGACGTGGCCGTGCTCGCGCAGCCACGGCACGTGCCGTCCCCACGTCCGGGCACTGCCCATCAACCCGTGCAGCAGCAGAATCGGCTGTCCCGCCCCACCCTCGTCGTGCAACGCACTCTCACCCGCCACCACTCCGACGCTAGCGGAGTAACCTCGCCCGCATGGCAGTGGTGAAGATCAACGCAATCGAAATCCCCGAGGGTGCGGGCCCCGAACTCGAGAAGCGCTTCGCGGCGCGCGCGCACGCAGTGGAGAACTCTCCCGGCTTCCTCGGCTTCCAGCTCCTGCGTCCGGTGCAGGGCGAGAACCGCTACTTCGTCGTCACGCAGTGGGAGAGCGAAGAGGCATTCGCGGCGTGGCGCGACGGTCCGGCCCGGGAAGCACACGCGGGTGAGCGGAAGAAGCCGGTGGCATCCGGTGCGTCGCTGCTGGAGTTCGAGGTCGTACTCGACGTCGCGGCGGCGAACAAGAGCTGAGCGGCAGGGGCTGGCCGAGGATTGACACGACGGCCCGCCGGGTGCAAAAGTTCGCAGGACAATGCGATGGTTCGGCAGGAATCCGGTGCAATCCCGGAGCGGTCGCGCCACTGTAAATCGGAGTAGTCCCTCACGGGAACCACCTCGACAGCCAGATACTGCGGCCATCGCCTGGACCTAGGGGACGCGAAATCCCAGGAGGAACTATGGCACTCGCCTACGCACCCGGCTCGTCGGTCGACACGACCCGCCTCGCCGTCATCTCTTTCGCGATCGTTCTGTTCGCGATGCTCGCTCTCTACCTCGTGGGATTCGACCAGGGCGCGATCTCGCGCAGCGGCATGTACATGCATGAATTGATGCACGACGGCCGCCACCTCCTGGGTCTGCCATGCCACTGACCGATTCCTTCACGAAACTCCTCATCCGCGGCCTGCTGGCCGGCCTGATCGCAGGCATCCTGGCCGGTGGCGTCGCGTTCGTTCTCGGTGAGTCGCACATCGACGCGGCCATCGCGATCGAAGAATCGCACAGCGCCGCCGAACCCGAAGGCCACTCGCACGACGCCACCGCGGCGGAGGAACCGGCCGGGCACTCGCACGACGAGGAAGAGGCACTCGTCAGCCGCGACGGGCAGCGCTTCGGGCTGTTCCTCGCCACGTCCCTCGCGGGACTGGCACTGGGAGCGATCTTCGCCGTCGTCGCGAACTACGCGCGTCGGGTGACGACGCTGTCGGGACCGTTGCTCGGCCTGACCCTGGCCACCTTCGGCTGGCTGGCAATCGAGGCGGTGCCGTTCTTCAAGTACCCCGCCAACCCGCCCGCAGTCGGAGACCCCGAGACGATCAACCAGCGCACCTGGCTGTGGCTTGCCGCGGTCGCGCTGGGCCTGCTCGCCGTGGTGGCGTCCGTCTTCGCGGCGAAGGCCGTCGCCGCACAGGAGTTCCTGTCGGTGCGGATCGCGGCGCCGGTTGTCGCGTTCCTCGTGGTGGCGACCATCGGATATCTGGTGCTGCCCACGATCAACGAAGTGGGTGACGACTTCCCCGCGGTGCTGCTGTGGCAGTTCCGGCTGTCGTCCCTCGCGACGCAGGCCACGCTGTGGCTGGTTCTCGGACTCGTGTTCGCGTTCCTCACGGAGCGTGCCACCCGGGCCACCGCGCCCGCGCGGGCGAACGCCTCTGCCTGACCATGTGAGTGGCACCGTGTGCCGGAGCACACCGTGCCACTCACATGGGGTGGGCGTCCCAACGGGACGGGTCCGTCTCCAGAGCGGCCCGGTCCCAGCCACCCCGATCGGCGGCCGCGTCGTACGTGCTGTGCAGGAACTTCAGCAGAGCCGCGTCGGGATCGTCCGCGGTGCGGACGGTCTCGTACGGCAGCAGGAATTGCCGGAACTCCGCGCTGTAGAACGCCCCTTCGGGCCCGATCGGGTAGTCGGCGAAGCCGTCCGGTTCCGGATAGGCGTACGCGTAGAACGCACCTTCGACGCCACCGCCGGGCCAGAATCCGCAGCTGCTCAGCTCGTGTGAGTAGCCCTCGACCATCACCCAGTCTCCGCAGTTCGGCGCTCCGCCAGGGTGAGTCGGCGCGCTTCGACCGGAGAACCGGGTGCAGGCCAGGTCGAGCGCACCCCAGAAGAAGTGCACGGGACTGACCTTCCCGATGAAATGGGCACGGAATTCGTGCAGCACACGGTCCGCCTGCACGAGCTGCCGCCAGAACCGGTGCACCGACTCACCGTCGTACGAGCAGTGCTGCGTGTCCTCCGCGAACGGGACGGCCGTCACCACCTCGTTGGGCCTGGCCAGGATGGTCGTCGTGACGCCCAGTTCGGCCAGCGTGTCCATCGTTTCCGCATGGAAATCGGCCACCGACTTCGGTTCGAGCGCAATCGTCCCGGTGCCACCCGTGCTCGTGCGGATCACCAGCCGATGGTCTACGAAGTCGAATTCGATGTCGAAACAGTCGGTGCCGTACGGGACGGTCGACGTGGTGAGACCGCGGGGACTCACGTACAGCGGCACCTGCCACCAGTGGTTGATCAGCGGTGCGTGGGCCAGGCGGATCTTCCCGACGATCTGCGTCCACATGTGCAGGGTGTCCCTCGTCGACGTCCACTCGTCCACCTTCAACGCAGGCCATGCATCTCCGGATCGTGTCTGCTCGCGCACAGTGCCTCCCTGCCGACGACTGCTTTTCAATGTGCTCCCCGTCCGGGGCGATGGCAAGCGATGCCGGTGGTCAGGAGACCGGTGCCGCGCTCGCCTGCGTCAGAAGCTGCAGGAACACGTCCTTCGGCTGCGCGCCGGACACCGCGACGCGGCGGTTGGCGACGAAGAACGGCACCGCCGTCACCTGCAGCCGGCGGGCCGCCTCGAGGTCTGCCTGCACCGCGTCCGCGCCGGCATCGGAATCGAGTTCGGCGCGCACCGAGTCGGCGTCGAGCCCGGCCCGCGCCGCGATGTCGACGAGCACCTCGCGGTCGTCGATCACGGCACCCTCACCGAAATGGGCGCGGAACAGTCCCTCCACCACTGCATCTCGCTTGTCGCCCGCGAGGTGGATCAGCCGGTGCGCGTCAAAGGTGTTGGCGGCGACGACCGTGTCGAAGTCCAGTTGCAGACCCTCGTCGGCCGCCGTCCGCGCGACGTGCCCGAACATCTGACGGACCTGCTCGACCGACAGCCCCTTGCTCTCCACCAGGGCGTCGAGTTCGGTGCGCCGCTCCCCGACCGGGGTGTCCGGCGACAGCTGGTACGACCGCCACGTCAGGGTGACCCGGTCGCGCCCCTCGAACTCGTCGAGGGCCGACAGGAAGCGTCGCTTGCCGATGTAGCACCAGGGGCAGGCCACGTCGGACCAGATCTCGATCTCGATGTCGCCGTCGTGCTTCTGCTGTGTTCTCACAGTTCAGTGGAACAGACGGGTGCCGCATTCTGTTCCGGCACGTTTCCGCGCAGAGAGTGTCTTGGCTCGCCGTGGTGCATTTCCGCCCGCCGAATTCGACCGAACGGTACGGTGAGGGTGTCGACACGGCGAGAGTAACGTCGTATCGATCGTGCCGCTGAACGAGGGGCGCTCGTCGCGTTGCCCGGAAGATCGACGGCCGATGGTTGCGGAACCCGAACTCCTCCAGGAGTAGCCATGGTTTACGTCTCGTCACCGAGCAAGTCCGTCGAATCACTCGGAATCGTGCTGATCGCCGTCGGAGTCGTCCTGCTCTCCCTTCTCACCCTCTACCTGGTCGGCTTCGACCAGGGTGCGATCTCCCGAAGTGGCATGTACCTGCACGAATTGATGCACGACGGACGCCATCTCCTGGGAGTTCCCTGTCACTAGTTCCACCCCTACGGAGCACGCGATGAACTCTCCAGCAGAATTCGAAGCACAGGCGAACAGAGTGGCGGGGTACGGCCCCCTCCATCACGAAGAGATGGATTCGCCGTACTACCTGTCCAATTCCGCATTCGACGCGCTGCGGCACGTGCTGCACGACGTCGGCGGCCAGCCCGCCCTTCCCGTCGCGTACGAGGAGAAGGTCGAAGAGGACTGGGAGATGAGCACGTACGTCACGTGCGAATGCCTCGGCTGGCGGGGTGTGTGGAACTCGGAGGAACGCCGCCGCGCCGAGAACGACCTGGGTGCGACGCTCTACTTCGGATTGCCGTACTACGCGCGCTGGATCACGGTGGCCGCCAAGACACTCGTCAACAAGGGCTTGATCACGCCGGACGAACTGTCCGCCAAGATCGACGAAGTGCGGGCCCGGACCGCAGGCGGACCTACGGCTGGAGGCCGGTCATGACGAAATTCGCGATCGGCGACCGCGTAACCGTCAAGGACGCGACGTCGATGTTCCACACCCGCACGCAGGCATTCATCCGCGGGCACACCGGTGTCGTCGTCGAACACCGCCCGGAGTGGGTGATCCCCGAGGACGAGGCGTGGGGACGCGTCGACGACGGGCGGACCGAACCGTTCTACGTCGTCCGCTTCCAGCAGACCGACCTCTGGCCCCGCTACACCGGATACGAGATCGACACCTTGGAAACCGAGTGCTCCGAGCGCTGGCTCGAGCCGGCAGGAGAGGCCGACACATGACGCATTCGCACGACGATCACGCTCCGATCCAGGCCTCGGAGGAGGTCAGCGAATTCGAGATCCTGGAAACCGCCATCCGGGAACTGTCCATCGAACACGGACTGTTCTCCCGCGAGGATCACCGGCGGTTCTCGGAATGGGCCGAGTCGGTAGGGCCGTCGGGTGGTTCGAAGTTGGTCGCGAAGGCGTGGGTGGATCCGGAATTCAAGAAGCGCCTGCTGGCCGACGGCACCGAGACCTGCAAGGAGGTGGGGATCGACTGGCGCGACCCCACGGGATCGGGCACGCCGAGCGACTACACGTACTTCTACGTGCTGGAGAACACCCCGAAAGTGCACAACGTCATCGTCTGCACGTTGTGTTCGTGCTATCCGCGGCCCGTCCTCGGCATGTCCCCGGACTGGTACCGCACACCCAACTACCGCCGCCGGCTGGTGCGCTGGCCCCGCGAGGTGATCGCGGAGTTCGGCCTGCACTTCCCGTCGGATGTCGAAGTGCGCGTGCATGATTCGAATCAGAAATCGCGATTCATGGTGATGCCGATGCGCCCCGAGGGCACCGAGGGGTGGAGTGAGGAACAGCTGGCGTCGATCGTCACCCGCGACACCATGATCGGTGTCGCCGTCCCTCAGGTCGACTGGACGGCGACCACACCACCCTCGGACAACGGAGGAGCCGCACGATGATGGCGGACAAGGGCTACGACGTCATCCTGAACACGTTGACGCCGGAGACAACTCGCGACGACGTGACGCTCCCGGACCTCGACCGCAAGCCCGACCCGTGGGAATCGAGCATGCAGGCCACCGCGGAATGCCTGTCCTGGCGTGGCGCCTGGGACAATCTCGACAGGCGCCACACCGAGGACCAGCTGGGCGAAACCCTCTACCGCGATTTTCCCGTCCGCTCCCGGTCCGTCGTCGCCACCGCGCACGCGCTGATGGACAAGGGCGTCATCAGCCCGGACGAACTGCAGGCGAAGATGGAGGAGATACGCGCACGGTTCAACCGTCGGTAGTCGGCACTCAGGATTCGAGTGCCGCGTCCAACGTGATCTCGACGCCGGTGAGCGCCTTGCTCACCGGGCACGACTCCTTCGCGGCCTGAGCGGCCTTGGCGAAGCCGTCGGCGTCGAGACCGTCCACCTCACCGCGGACCGTCAGCGTGATGCCGGTGAGCTTGAAACCCGGGTTGTCCGGCCCGAGTGAGACATCGGCCTTCACCTCGAGGCTCTGCGGGGTTCCGCCTGCCTCCGCGATGAGTGCGGACAGCTGCATCGCGTAGCAGGAGGAATGCGCCGCCGCGATCAGCTCCTCCGGGCTGGTGGTTCCACCCGCCTCCTCCGCCGCGCGCTTCGGGAACGAGACGTCGAAGGTCGCGACACCGGAACTGGTGAGTTCCACCTGGCCGCTTCCCTGTTCGAGTGATCCGTTCCAAGCGGTCCGTGCGGTACGTGTCGGCATGCCACATCCTCTCGTGGTTCTTCGGTTTACGTGTCGAACCTACTCGTACCTGGCGCACATCCGCAGCGCCCGGGAACGCAGGGCGGCCCGCAGATCGTCCGGCGCCAGCACTTCCGCGTCCTCGCCGAGCGACCACAGCACCCCGCTCGCGTGGGAGTCGTCGCCGAACACCACTTCCAGGCGCACCCGGTCGCCGTCGGCGGGCTGCTCGGATCGGACGGCGTAGGCACGCTCCGCCAGAACGTCGCGACGCTCCCGCCGGACGAGAACGTCGACGACCACCGGTGTGCCGCGCGCCCGGAACGCCGAACGGCGACGCTCCCAGATCGCGGCGAGGTCGATGTCGGCTGTTCGCTGCGCCGGTTCGTCGAGTTCGCGGACGTCCTCGATCCGCTCGAGCCGGTACGTCCGGTCGCGGCCGGCGTCCGTCGCCACCAGGTACCACCGTCCCCCCGCGTGGATGAGACCCTGCGGGTCGATGACGCGCCACACCGGTTCGTTCCCTCGTGACGGGTAGAGGATGCTCAGGCGCCTGCCCACGAACACCGCCTGCTGGATCAGCCCGAGATGGTCGTCGGCCGGTTCCGGATCGGTCAGCCACGACCCCTGGGTGACGAACACGCGTTCCGCCACCTTCGTCGCCGCGGCCCGGTGCGCGTCCGGCATCGCCGCGACCACCTTGCGCATCGCCGACGCGAACGCCGGCGCCATGCCCAGCGACTCCGAGGTGATCGCGGAGCCGGCGGCCAGCAGGGCCTTGGCCTCGTCGACGGTCAGGCCGGTGAGATCGGTGGTGAATCCCGGAAGCAACTCGAAACCGCCGTCCCGGCCGCGTTCGGCGTACACCGGGATCCCCGCCGTCGACAGAGCGTCGATGTCCCGCAGCACGGTCCGCGGCGACACCTCGAGTTCGCGGGCCAGCGCCGACGCCGACATGCGCCCACGGTTGCGGAGCAGGAGGACGAGCGAGAGCAGGCGGTCGGCGCGCATGCCGAAAAGTCGTCAGAAATATACGACAGAAGATGTCATGTATTGCGGCGATAGTTGCCTCATGACACACACGACTGATCCCCGGCCCCTGTACCGCGAAGCCCTCACCTGGACCACCGGCCTCATCGACAACGTCCGCGAGGACCAGCTGACGGCTTCCACCCCGTGCGCCGACTTCGACGTCCGCACCCTGCTCGGCCACCTCGTCGCCACCGTGGAACGTGCCCGCGTGATCGGCGAGGGCGGCGACCCCCGCAGCATTCCGATCGTCGTCGCCGACATCCGCGACGACGGCTACGCGGACGCCTACCGATCCGCCGCCGACCGCATGTGGCCCGTCTGGGCCGACGACCACAGCCTCGACGCGACGGTGACCGCACCATGGGGCACCGTCCCCGGCCGCGCCGCGATCTGGGGCTACATCAACGAGACCCTCGTGCACGGCTGGGACCTGGCGGTCGCCACCGGCCAGCCCTCGGAGACCCGCCCGGAGCTGGCCGAGGCCGTGCTCGGCGTCGCACGGCAGGCGATCCCCGCGGAGCCACGCGGCGGCCCCGTGCCGTTCGCCGACGTCGTCGACCCGCTCCCCACCGCAGGCCCCACCGAACGTCTCGCCAACTGGTCGGGACGCAAGAGCATCTGACCCCGCACACACGAACGGGCCGCCGGTGGAAAACCACCGGCGGCCCGTCTCGTTCGACTACCGCACGACTACTCCGAGTCTGCTGCGCCCGACTTGGCCAGGTCGACCGGAACCTCGTCGGGAACCGTGACCGGCTTCGCCTCGCCGCGGAACGTGAACTTCGCGTCCTCGCCCGCGCCTTCGCCGTCCCAGTTCTCGACGTCGACGTACACGATCTGACCGGGGCCGACCTCGCCGAAGAGGATCTTCTCCGACAGCTGGTCCTCGATCTCGCGCTGGATGGTGCGACGCAGCGGCCGCGCACCCAGGACCGGGTCGAAACCACGCTTGGCCAGCAGCGCCTTCGCCTTGTCGCTGACCTCCATCGTCATGTCCTTGTTCTTCAGGGCCACCTCGACGCGCGCGACCATCAGGTCCACCATCTGAACGATCTGCTCGGTGGTGAGCTGGTGGAACACGACGATGTCGTCGATGCGGTTGAGGAACTCGGGACGGAAGTGCTTCTTCAGCTCGTCGTGGACCTTGAGCTTCATCCGCTCGTAGTTCGACTCGTCGCCCTTACCGGACGTGAAGCCGAGACCCACGGCCTTGGAGATGTCCGACGTGCCGAGGTTCGAGGTGAAGATGAGCACCGTGTTCTTGAAGTCCACGGTCCGGCCCTGACCGTCGGTGAGACGGCCGTCTTCGAGCACCTGCAGGAGGGTGTTGTAGATCTCCTGGTGTGCCTTCTCGATCTCGTCGAACAGCACCACGCTGAACGGCTTGCGGCGCACCTTCTCGGTGAGCTGGCCGCCCTCTTCGTAGCCGACGTAGCCGGGAGGGGCACCGAACAGCCGCGACGCGGTGAACCGGTCGTGGAACTCACCCATGTCGATCTGGATGAGAGCGTCGTCCTCGCCGAACAGGAAGTTGGCGAGCGACTTGGCCAGCTCGGTCTTACCGACTCCGGACGGGCCGGCGAAGATGAACGAACCGGACGGACGCTTCGGGTCCTTCAGGCCGGCGCGGGTGCGACGGATCGCCTTGGCGACAGCCTTGACCGCGTCTTCCTGACCGATGATCCGCTTATGCAGCTCCTCCTCCATGCGGAGCAGACGGGTGGTCTCCTCCTCGGTGAGCTTGAACACGGGGATGCCGGTCCAGTTACCCAGGACCTCGGCGATCTGCTCGTCGTCGACCTCGGCGATGACGTCCAGGTCACCGGAGCGCCACTGCTTCTCCCGCTCCGCACGCTGAGCGACGAGGGTCTTCTCCTTGTCGCGCAGGTTCGCGGCCTTCTCGAAGTCCTGCGCGTCGATCGCGGACTCCTTCTCGCGGCGGGCGTCGGCGATCTTGTCGTCGAACTCGCGGAGGTCCGGCGGTGCGGTCATCCGGCGGATGCGCATCCGTGCTCCGGCCTCGTCGATGAGGTCGATGGCCTTGTCCGGCAGGAAGCGGTCGTTGATGTAGCGATCGGCCAGGGTGGCCGCGGCGACGAGTGCACCGTCCGTGATGGACACGCGGTGGTGCGCCTCGTAACGGTCGCGCAGACCCTTGAGGATCTCGATGGTGTGCTCCACCGTCGGCTCGCCGACCTGCACCGGCTGGAAGCGGCGCTCGAGTGCGGCGTCCTTCTCGATGTACTTGCGGTACTCGTCGAGGGTGGTCGCACCGATGGTCTGCAGCTCACCGCGGGCGAGCTTCGGCTTGAGGATCGAGGCCGCGTCGATGGCGCCCTCGGCCGCGCCGGCACCCACCAGGGTGTGCAGCTCGTCGATGAACAGGATGATGTCGCCGCGGGTGTTGATCTCCTTGAGGACCTTCTTCAGGCGCTCTTCGAAGTCACCGCGGTAACGGCTGCCTGCCACGAGCGACCCGAGGTCGAGCGTGTACAGCTGCTTGTCCTTGAGCGTCTCGGGGACCTCACCGTTGACGATGGCCTGAGCGAGACCTTCGACGACGGCGGTCTTACCGACACCGGGCTCACCGATCAGCACGGGGTTGTTCTTGGTACGGCGCGACAGCACCTGCATGACGCGCTCGATTTCCTTCGAGCGGCCGATGACGGGGTCGAGCTTGCCTTCGAGGGCCGCCTGGGTGAGGTTGCGACCGAACTGGTCGAGCACCAGCGACGTGGACGGGGTGCCCGCCTCGCCACGAGTGCCGCCGGACTCGGCCGGCTCCTTGCCCTGGTAACCGGAAAGCAGCTGGATGACCTGCTGACGGACCCGGTTGAGGTCGGCGCCGAGCTTCACCAGAACCTGCGCTGCGACGCCTTCACCCTCGCGGATGAGGCCGAGCAGGATGTGCTCCGTGCCGATGTAGTTGTGTCCGAGCTGCAGTGCCTCGCGCAGGCTGAGCTCCAGGACTTTCTTGGCACGCGGGGTGAAGGGGATGTGGCCGGACGGGGCCTGCTGGCCCTGGCCGATGATCTCCTCGACCTGGCTGCGCACTCCTTCGAGGGAGATGCCCAACGACTCCAGCGACTTGGCAGCGACACCTTCGCCCTCGTGAATGAGGCCGAGCAGGATGTGCTCCGTACCGATGTAGTTGTGGTTGAGCATCCTGGCTTCTTCTTGAGCCAGGACAACAACGCGCCGTGCGCGATCGGTGAACCTCTCGAACATCGCTCTCCCTCACACTTTCCGACGTGCAGTCACGAGACCGGGTGTCTCGTCCCTGTTCGCCGCGTTTCGCTCCGGCACTACAAGCAGATCGCCAGCGCCTGATCCGAGGGCAGAAGCCCCGAACCGACGAAGGTTCCACGACCCCAGCTATTACTCTAGTTGGCTGCCGATCGACCTGCTGCCCCTCCACCCCTTTAGGTGGGCGAGCACGCCTGCTTATTCGTATTTAACGCCCCAGGTCCGGCAATCGTTTCCCCTTCGCTGTACGCCTGGAGCGAACAGGTCCGGCGGCGCCTGTGGAGGGCATCCGGTCGAGAGAGGCCGACGGCCCGCTCCCCGAGGGGGCGAGACCTGCGTATCCGGACAGGGTATGTCGACGAGCTGCGAGTTCGCCACCCGTTCCTTTCCGCCGGCGTCGGCAACGTTACCCAGGCTCTTGCTCCGGCCTCCCCCGGTAACTGGCGGCGCGATGCATCTCGCGGGGCTACCCCGCGACGGGGCGACGAAACGGCACGGCACCTCGCGCGGATTGTCGCGGTCCAGCGCGTTCAGCACGAAACCGGCGGCGCGTGCCGAGCCGGCGACGGCGACGTGGTCGGAATAGTCCTGCTCACACCCGTCCTGGACGACGATGTTGGTGGTGTCCGGCCCCGGCTCGAGGCCGCTCGTGTACGGGACGACCAGTTCGTCGTAGCGGGTGACGATGTTCGTGTACTCGATCCCCGGGACGTAGACCCCGCCCGCGCGCATGCGGTCGATGAACTTCGACCCCTGGAGCATCTCGGGGCACGCCCGGCAGACGGGGAACCCCGCCGCCACCGCGTCGTCGACACCGAGCGACCGCAGGAACCGGCCGGCACTGATCTGATCGTTTCCGTAGGTGCCCTGCCACGGCGGGGCGAGCGACACGATCTTCGCGACCTTGTCCGCACCGCCGAAGAACTTCGCATAGTTGTTCGCCTGCACCGTGCCCTGGGAATGCCCGACCAGGTCGACCTTCGCGGCGCCCGTGCTCGCCAGCACCCGGTCGACGAACGCGGCGATCTGAGCGGTGCCCGTGTCGATGGGAGTCATTCCGCCGATCGCGTCGAGCGGCCACGGCAGATCGGGAAAGTTGCCGTAGGTGAGCGAATAGACGCAGTAACCCTCGTTGGCGAGCAGCGGCGCGTACACCGCCCAGTTGGTCTGGCGCGCGCCTCCCGTCCCGTGGACGAGGACCACCGGTTCGGGGTGCGCATCACTCGGCCGGCAGGACCAGTCGTTCGAGCCCGGTGCCGAACCGCCCGGATTTCCCAATTCGAGGGGCACTCCGGCGAGGAACGAATCCGGCACCGGATAGGCAGGCGCCGCGGACGCCACCCCGGCCCACATCACGAACGCCAGGAACAGAATCCCTGAAACGGACACGCAGCGGCGCACAGCTACCCCCAGACTCCCCGAATATCGGATCAGTGCGGGACGGTAACAGCCCAGGTCGGTGTGCGGAGCGAATCAGCGAATTCTGTTCCCAGCTAACTTTCAGTTCGCCTTGTTGTAGGCCTCGATAATTTCCGCGGAGATACGGCCGCGCGCAGAAACCTTTTTGTTGTTCTTGCGCGCCCATTCCCGGATAGCGGCGCTCTGTTCCCGATCGACCGAAACTCGGGACTTGGTGACAGCCGGAGCCGCCACCGCTTTGCCGCGCTTGCGCGAGCTCACCTTGCGCGCGTGGGAAACCCACACGTCGAGCTGCTCGCGCAATTTCGCCGCATTCTCCGAGGAAAGGTCGATCTCGTACTGAACACCGTCGAGTCCGAACTCGACCGTCTCGTCGGCAGACGCCTCTTGGTCGACGTCGTCGATCAGGGTGACAGTGACCTTCTTAGCCATGGGATGAAATTCCTCTCGAATGAAGCGACGTCTCATCGTCAACGTGAGCTACGACCCGGAGGTAACCATACCCCTGTTCTTCCGATTCGGAATACGAGGAATGGATCGAATTTATCCGCGCGAATTCATCCCGGGCGAATCAGCGAGAAGACGGCCGAACAATGGGAAAGAGGATTGTTTCGCGGATTCCCAATCCCGTCAAAGCCATGAGCAGACGGTCGATTCCCATTCCGGTACCGGTGGTCGGCGGCATTCCCTGCTCCATTGCGGCGAGGAATTCTTCATCGAGGGCCATCGCCTCGTCGTCGCCGGCCGACGCGAGGCGCGCCTGATCGACGAACCGCTCACGCTGGATCACCGGATCGACCAATTCCGAATAGCCCGTGGCCAACTCGAACCCACGGATGTAGAGGTCCCACTTCTCGGTCACCCCGGCCTTGCTGCGATGGTCACGCGTCAGCGGTGACGTCTCGACCGGGAAATCACGGACGAAAGTCGGCTCGAACAACTGGTCGCCGCACTGGTGCTCCCACAGTTCCTCGACCAGCTTCCCGTGCCCGTAACCCTTGTCCTTCGGGACTTCGAGGCCCACCTTCTCGGCGAGAGCCAGCAATTCCTCGACCGTGGTATCCGGAGTGACCTCGACACCGATCGCCTGCGACAGCGACGGATACATCTCGAGGGTCTTCCATTCACCGCTCAGGTCGTATTCGGTGCCGTCGGCAAGAGTGACGACCTGCGAACCGAAAGCGGCCTGCGCCACCTCCTGAACGAGTTCGCGAATCATGACGGCCGAATCGTCGTACGTGCCGTACGCCTCGTACGTCTCGAGCATCGCGAATTCCGGCGAGTGCGTCGAGTCGACGCCCTCGTTGCGGAAATTCCGGTTGATCTCGAAAACCTTCTCGATACCGCCGACGACGCACCGCTTCAGGAACAGTTCGGGAGCGATTCGCAGATAGAGGTCGATGTCGAGGGCATTGGAATGCGTGATGAAGGGACGGGCCGCCGCGCCACCCGCCACCGTCTGCAGCATCGGCGTCTCGACCTCGAGGAACCCGCGCCGCTCGAGCGCGTTCCGGAGCTCACGGACCACGGCCACACGCTTACGCGCATTGTCCCGCGCCTCGGGGCGCACGATCAGATCGGCATAACGCTGCCGAACCCGGGACTCCTCGTTCATCTCCTTGTGCGCAACGGGCAGCGGGCGGAGCGACTTGGACGCGATCTGCCACGAATCGGCCATCACGCTCAGCTCGCCGCGACGGGAGCTGATCACCTCACCGTGCACGAACACGAAGTCGCCGAGGTCGACATCGGCCTTCCACGACGCGAGCGCATCCTCGCCGACGGCGGCGAGACTGATCATCGCCTGCAACTGGGTGCCGTCGCCTTCCTGCAGCGTCGCGAAGCACAACTTGCCCGTGTTGCGCACGAAGATCACCCGGCCGACGACACCGACCTGGTCACCCGTTGCGGTGTCAGGTTCGAGTTCCGGATACTTGGCGCGGATCTCCGCCAGCGAGTGGGTGCGCGCCACCGACACCGGGTACGCCTGGCGTCCCTCCGCGAGAATGCGCTCACGCTTCTCCTGGCGGATCCGAAGCTGCTCGGGGGTGTCGTCGACTGGCTGGGCTGCTACTTCACTCACGGGTCACCAGCCTAATCGACGGCCGGGCGTGCCCCTATTCAGAGGTCAGTGAGCCGAGACGGTGGCCAACTCCCGCACGCAGTGCTTCGTCGCGATGAGCGACCCCAGCAGCCCTGCCGCCTTGATCGCCTTGTAGCCGCCGACGAGGTCGGTCGCCTTGTGCAGACCCAGCTCCTGCAGGGCCGCCGCGGCCAGGCTCGACGTGTAGCCCTCGGAGCAGACGATGATCCACTCGACGTCGTGGTCCACGGCCAGCGCCAGGTGCGCCGAGCTGGTGGGATCGCAGCGCCACTCGAGGACGTTGCGTTCGATGGCGAGCGCGCCGGGCAGCGTCCCCTCGATCGCGCGCTGCGCCTGCGGGCGGATGTCCACGACGATCGCGCCGCGCGCCACTGCCTCGGGCAGCTCGAACGCGTACATCCGGTCGATCTTGGTGCGGGCCTCTTCGAGCATCTGGTCGATGTTCACTTCGAACCGCCCTCGGGGAGATCGGTGAGCTCGGTACGGGTACGGCGCAGCGTGCCGTGGTCCGTGACCTCGTAATAGGACATGGCCGACAATGGCGGCGAGTAGGCGTGCACACTCAGCGTCGGCGTCACCACCTCCGCCCCCGGTGCGTCCGGCGCGCGTACCACGTCGTGGACCCAGCCGAGCGGGAACGAGGCCTGATCGCCGGCGTCGAGGATGCGGTGACGCAGTCGATCACCCGCCCAACGGAACTCGGACAGCGCGCCGCTGAGAACGGTGAGCGCACCGAAAGAGCCTGCGTGGTCATGCAATTCGGTATTCCGGTCGGGAACCCAGCTGATCAGCCAGACGTCGACGTCGTCGTCCGAGTAGAGCCGGGTCGACCAGCGCTCGTCGGTGGGCCAGCTCTGCGGGAGCAGGACGTCGTGGCGGCCGTCGAGGACCTCGGAAGCACCCTGATCGGTGATGCGCAGCAGGTCGGCCGGGCGAAGACGGGTGGGTACAGATGCAGAAGAATACGTTGCGAGCACGAGAGAGACTCCCAGAAGTGTGAATTGGTCAAGGCAGCGTTCAGCCTCGACAACACTCCTGAGCACTCGTGCAGAGATTCACGGGGACCATTCTGACATAACTTCCGCGAAGAGGGAACCCATCAGTCAAGTGGGCTGCGACGCGCTCCCCGGCGGGCCTGATTCCGCTCGTAGACCAGGCGCAGCCCTTCGAGCGTGAGATCCGGTTCGTGCTCGTCGACGGTCTCCGTCTCGGGCATGATCAGCGGCGCACGGTCGCCGGTCGCGATCACCACCACGTCGGAGCCGGAGAAGGCAGGCAACTCCTTGCGGACGCGACGAACCAGCCCGTCGACGAGGCCGGCGAAACCGAACACCGCACCCGACTGCATACATTCGACGGTGTTCTTGCCGACGACGGACCGAGGCCGCACCAGTTCGACCTTGCGCAGCGCCGCCGACTGCGACGCCAGTGCGTCCGAGGAGATCTCGAGGCCGGGCGCGATGGCGCCGCCGAGGAACTCGCCCTTCGCGGACACGACGTCGACGCACGTGGACGTCCCGAAGTCGACCACGATGCACGGCGCGTCGTAGAGATGATGCGCCGCAAGACTGTTGACGATCCGGTCGGCACCGACCTCTTTGGGGTTGTCGACGAGCAGCGGAACACCGGTTCGCACCCCGGGTTCCACCAGCACGTGCGGGACGTGCCCCCAGTACCGCGTCAGCATCACGCGGATCTCCCGCAGCACCGACGGCACCGTCGACAGTGCGGACACCCCGGTGATCTGATCGGTGTGCGCGCCGAGGAGCCCACGGAAGATGAGGGCCAGTTCGTCGGCCGTCATCCTCGCATCGGTGCGCATTCGCCAGTCCTGCACCAACTTCGAATGTTCACCAGTCCCGGTGAACAGTCCGAGAACGATGTTCGTGTTCCGGACGTCGACGGTGAGGAGCACCGGTTACACCAAACTGGATTCGCGCTCGGCGTCGAGCGTCGACAGCATGCGCGGGGTGATCAGGCCGGAGCCCTCCGGCGCATGCGCCGGGTCGGCACCGAGGTCGACCGGCGTGTTGGCGGCGTCGACGAACACGACCCGCGGCTCGTAGTCGCGCACCTCCTGCTCGTTCATGACGCCGTAGGCGATGAGGATGACGAGGTCGCCGGGCTTGACCAGATGCGCTGCCGCACCGTTGATCCCGATGACACCACTTCCCCGCTCGCCGGCGATGACATAGGTTTCGAGCCGCGCGCCGTTGTCGATGTCGACGATGCACACCTGCTCACCCTCGAGGAGATCGGCGGCATCCATCAGATCCTGGTCGACCGTCACCGAGCCCACGTAGTGCAGGTCGGCGTGTGTGACGGTGGCGCGATGGATCTTCGACTTCATCATGGTGCGAAACATGTTCCGGTCCTTACTCTTCTAGCGGGAAAGAAGTTCGTCTGTCGCCGACGCGTCCGACGCCTCGGTGTCACGTTCGAGGAAACCGGTGCCGACGGCGACACCGACGTTGTCGATCAAGCGGGTGGTTCCGAGCCTGGCCGCCACGAGCAGCCGGCCGTCGCCTCGTTCGGGTGCGGGGCCGAGGTCGACGCCCCGCACCTCGAGGTAGTCGACCTCCACCTCGGGGGTGGACGCCAGCACCTCGCGCGCGGTGGCGAGGATCGCCTCGGCGCCACCGGCCGCGGCGTGGGCGCCGGCGATCAGGGCCGCGGACAACGTCGTCGCCGCGTTCCGCTGATCCTCGTCGAGATAGCGGTTCCGTGAGGACAGCGCGAGTCCGTCGTGTTCACGCACCGTGGGCACGCCGACGATGCGGACGTCGAAGTTCAGATCGGTCACCATCTGCCGGATCAGCGTCAGCTGCTGGTAGTCCTTCTCGCCGAAGTACGCGGCGTGCGGTGCGGCGATCTGCAGCAGCTTGGCGACGACGGTGAGCATGCCCGCGAAGTGCGTGGGCCTGGACGCGCCCTCCAGTTCCGCGCCCAGCGGTCCGGGATGGATCGTCGTCCGCGGACCGGCCGGGTACATAGTGGCCGCGGTCGGCACGAACGCCAGCTCGACTCCGGCCTCACGCAGCAGTTCGAGGTCGGCGTCGACGGTGCGCGGGTAGGCGTCGAGGTCTTCGCCGGCACCGAACTGCAACGGGTTGACGAAGATCGAGACGATCACCACCGCGCCGGTGAGCTTGGCCTGCCGCACCAGCTCCAGGTGTCCCGTGTGGAGGGCTCCCATCGTGGGCACGAGCGCGACCTGGCGGCCGACGCCGCGCAGCGCCTTCGAGACCCGGGTCAGCACGCTCGGGTCGTGGTGCACGGTCAGTTCGCCGCGCTTGTATCCGCCCTGCAGATCGCTCACGGGGCTCACCTCCGGTCTTCCAGGATGTCCAGCAGTTCAGGTGTGGCGCCGGCGCGTTGCGCCGACCTCAGCGAGAGGGCCCGGTAGCCGGCCGCAATCCGCGGATCGACTTCCTCGAGGACGCGCAGATGCGTGGCCACCGCCTCGGAGTCACCCCGGGCGACGGGCCCGGTGAGGGCAGCAGGCCCGCGGCGCAGGGCGTTGTCGAGCGCCGCCGACAGCAGCGGCTGGAGAACGCGTTCGGCCAGGCCGTTCGGATCGTCGCCGATCAACTCCTGGCCGAGCAGTTCCTGGCCCTCGAGCGCGACCCGCAGCGCCGCCACGGCGTCGACGACGAGCGTGACCAGGTGGTTGCTGCCATGAGCCAGAGCGGCGTGGTACAGCGGCCGCATGTCCTCGCGGACCCGTACCGGCTCGCCGCCGATCTCCAGAACCAGCGACTGCGCGATCGCGTAACCGATGTCATCGGCTGCGGTGATTCCGAAACAGGCGGACGCGAGACGGACCGTGTCCTCGTCGTGGCCGGTGAACGTCATCGCGGGGTGGATCGCGAGCGGTACGACACCCTGCTCGGCGAGGGGGGCGAGGATCCCGATGCCGTTCGCGCCGGACGTGTGGGCCACGATCGCGCGCCCCGGCACGGCACCCGTGGAAGCCAGGCCCGCGATCAGCGACGGCAGTTCGGCGTCGGGGACGGCGAGAATGAGCAGTTCGGAGCGGGCCGCGACCTCCGCGACCGGAAGAATTTCCGTCTCGGGCAGCCGGGTGCGGGCCCGATGCCGTGACGCGTCGGAGACGGCCGAGCAGGCGACGACCACGTGACCTGCCCGCTCCAAAGCGGCACCGATTGCTGTTCCGACCCGGCCTGCGGAGACGACTCCTACCGTCAACCTCGCAGGCGCAGGGCCATTAGTGATCCCGAAAGAGGTCACCTTCGTCCTCTCGTTCGTTCCAGTCCCGCTCGGCGGGTACCAGACGTTCCACGGTGAGGATAGCCCGGCTCGAACGCACCCCGCCATGAGCGGGCGGAGTGATATATGCCTCACACCGTGCGGGTTGATCCTCGGGCGAGTCCGGGCCTATTCGGCCCGCCGGCGCCTGCCTCCAGCGCTCTGGGACGCCCCCGACGCGGACTTCATGTTGGCCATGATCTCGGCGACGGACAGCCCGTTCGAGTGCGCGCCCGAAGAGTCGTCGTCCTCCGCCGCCCGTCTGCGGCCCCGCCGCCCCTCGGGCTCCGGCTCTGCGGCCGCATCGGGTTCCGGCTCCGGCTCCGACTCGGGTTCCGGCTCCGGCTCCGCCTCCGTGGACTCTGGTTCCGGCTCGGCGACCGGCGCTGTCTCGGCGACAGGCTCCGGCGTGGGCTCCGGTTCCGGTTCGACCTCGATCTCCGGTTCGGTGTGTCCGGCGCCGGCGGGCTCGACGATGGACGTCTCGGCGGTGACCGGATCGTCGTCGGGATTCGCGAAATGCGAAGACTGCGCGGAACCGCTCTGATGCCCTGCGCCCGCGGCGTGCCCCGCACCGGGGACGTACAGGCCCGACGCGGCCGGCTGATAGCTGCTGTACGAGCGCCCCGCGAGTTCCTGCACACGCGTCGAATCCGCCCGCAGCGCGATCCGTTCGGTCGGCATCGCGCCGTCGAACAGTGCCTCGAGATTCTTGCGGAGCGACGAGAGTTCGGCACGCAACGCGGCGAGTTCCTCTGCATCGGCACGCACTTCGCTGCGCACCCGCTTCTCGACGGTGAGTTCGTATTCGCGCCGTGCCGAGATCTCGCGCTCGAGCTGCAACTCGTAGACGGTCTGCAGGTCGCTGACCTTCGCCTTGTCGAGCGCCGACTCGCGCCGGTACTTCGTCATCGCGATGGCCCCGACCGTGGCGGCCCAGAGCGCGGCCACCAGGCCCACCCGCAGGAGTTGGACACTGTCGCTGAAGATCAGGAAGAGGGACGCGATCACCGCGAGGGCGAGCAGACCCGCAACGATCATCTGGCTCGCGCTGCGCCTGTTGCGGCGCGCAGACTTGAGGCGACCAGGATTCGTCATGGTGCCAGGGTACTTGGCCGCGAAGGGTGCGCCGCGCATTCCATCCGACCTGCGGCGATCCCCGATGTCCTAATGCGCGGGCTCGTCCGAGGGGTCGTCGGGGGTGCGGCAGCAGTGTTCCAGCCACAGCGCCGCGCCGACGAGCGCCAGTGCCGCGACGAGCCCGACCCACGCGCCGGGACTGTCCGAGGCGGCGGCACGCAGCACCGACTGCTGCGGAAGCAGGTACAGCAGGAAGCCTCCCCACACCCCGGCCGTCGCGGCGCCGACGAGCGCGGATGCCTTGGCCAGAGCGGCAACCCGGGCGGCGGTGATCGGATGCAGCTGACGCGGCCCGTCGCCCACCTGGTGGTTGCTGACCCGGGATCGGACCATGAACGCGAGCACGACCTCGATCAGCGCGACCGGATACAGCGACGCCCCCGCGTACACGGGGATGGGTGGGAACGACCCGTAGAACACGCGCACCAGGATCCAGGTGGCGGCGACGGCGAGCGCGGCGAGGAATAGCAGATCCCAGATGCGGGTGGGTTTCATCGTGCCCGTCGGTTCCGGCTTCATCGCGACCGCCGGTCCAGGGCGAGGTCCGTCCGGTGCACACCGGACCGCTCTTCGTCGTCCAGCAGCGGCAGCAGCGCGTCCACACGGGTCGCCGTTCCGTGGACCGGCAACACGGCATCGGGTTCGACGTCGAGCCACGGAATCAGCACGAAGGCCCGTTCGTGGGCTCGCGGGTGCGGCAACGTCAGTTCCGGGTCGTCGCTGCGGACGCCGTCGCACGTGACGACGTCGACGTCGAGCGTACGGGGACCCCACCGCTTCACCCGCACCCGGTCGGCGGCGGCCTCGAGTTCCTGCCCTCGCCGCAGCCAGCCGTAGCCGTCGAGTGCGGGATCGTCGACGACGAGGACCGCGTTGAGGAAGTCCTGCTGCTCGACGCCGCCCCACGGCGCCGTCGAATACACCGGGGAGACCGCAACGACGGCGGCGCCCAGCCCGTCGAGGACGGACTGCAGGTGGGCAAGGCTGTCGCCGACGTTCGACCCGATCGACAGCACCGCGCGACTCATGGTCGCGACCTGTGCGCCACCACCGCGACGTCCGCGAACGTCAGCGGGATCGGCGCGGACGGTTTGTGCAGCACCACCTCGGTGCTCCGGACGCGGGGGTCGGTCATCACCCCGTCCGCGATCTCGGCCGCCACGGTCTCGATGAGGTCCCGGGAGGGGCCAGCGATGATCGCCGCCGCGCGTTCGGCGAGCCCGCCGTAGTCCAGGGTGTCGTCGAGGTCGTCGGACGCGGCAGCCGGGGCGAGATCCATCCAGACGGTGATGTCGACGTAGAAGTCCTGACCGTCCCGCTTCTCGTGGTCGAAGACACCGTGATTGCCGCGAACCTTCAAGCCGCGCAACTCGATTCGATCACTCACGTCCGGCTGCACCCCTCGTCCAGGCCTCGGCGACCGCGATGGCGTCGAGGGAAGCCTGTGCGTCGTGCACACGCACCCCCCACGCGCCGTGGGTCGCGGCGAGCGCCGACACGACGGCCGTCGCGGTCTCCCGGCCGGCGGGGGGACGGGGTTCGCCGTCCGCACCCGCGAGCAGCGAACCCAGGAACCGCTTGCGGGAGGCGCCGACGAGAACGGGGAATCCCAGCGCGGTGAACTCGGGCAGCGCCTTCAGCAGCGCCCAGTTGTGATCGGAGTTCTTCGCGAAACCGAGACCCGGATCCAGCACCAGCGAGCCCGGATCCACGCCGGCCTTCACGGCCAGGTCGACCTGCGTCATCAGTTCGTCCCGCACCTCGCGAACCACGTCGTCGTAGTGGTCGGCGGTGCCGCGGTGCACGTAGTCACCGGCCGAACGCCAATGCATCAGGATCCACGGAACGCCGGCGTCCGCGACCACCGACGCCATCGCCGCATCGGCCCGGCCACCGGCCACGTCGTTGATGATCGACGCGCCCGCACCGATCGCGGCCTCCGCGACGGACGCCCGCATCGTGTCGACGCTGACGCAGATGCCCTCGGCGACCAGGTCCGCGATGACGGGTGCGACCCGGCCGGCCTCGACGTCGGGATCGACCCGTGCCGCGCCCGGCCGGGTGGACTCGCCGCCGACGTCGACGATGTCGACGCCGAGACGCTTCAACGCGAGACCGCGTTCGAGCGCCGCGTCACGATCGAGGAAGCGTCCGCCGTCGGAGAACGAATCGGTGGTGACGTTGAGAATCCCCATCACCACGGTGCGGCCCGGTGAGGGCAGCTCGATCACGGTCACTTCCGCAGAATAAGGTCCAGAGCCTCGGAACGTGAGGCCGCGCTGGACTGGAGCAGACCACGCACCGCGGACGTGGTGGTACTCGCACCAGGCTTGCGGATCCCCCGCATCGCCATGCACAGGTGCTCGGCCTCGATGACCACGATCGCACCGCGCGGATCGAGCTTGCGCATGACGGCGTCGGCGATCTGACTGGTCAGACGTTCCTGAACCTGCGGGCGCTTGGCATACAGGTCGACCACGCGGGCAAGTTTCGACAGGCCGGTCACCTTGCCCGTCCGGCCGGGGATGTACCCGACGTGCGCGACCCCGTGGAACGACACGAGGTGGTGCTCACACGTGGAGTACAGCGGAATGTCGCGGACGAGCACCAGCTCCTGGTGCCCCTCGTCGAACGTCGTGTTCAACACGGTGTCCGGGTCGGTGTACAGGCCCGCGAAAACCTCGCGGTACGACCGCGCCACGCGAGCGGGCGTATCGCGGAGTCCGGGACGGTCCGGGTCTTCACCGATCGCGATCAGCAGTTCCCGCACCGCAGCCTCGGCACGCGGCTGATCGAACACCCGGCCCGTCTCGAGGGCCACGGGCTCACTACCGAGATGATTCACCGACAACCGAAACTCCTCCAGTACCGGGACCGATCGTCCCGAAGCAACAGCCTAGTGTCGGGCGGATCAGTTCGATCCGTCCGGTCCTTTCCAGGCCCTCGTCTGCGCGTCGTCGTCCCCGGTACCCCGCTGCTCGTGCGGCGGATTCCACTGGTTCCCCGGGCCCTGGTCGGTTCCCGGCCCCTGGTTGCCGGGGTACTGCCCCTCCGGACTCTGGTTGCCCGGATCGCGGGGCGGCCAGCCGGGAGCCGACCATCCCGCGGGGGCGCCGTAGTCGGGACGCGGCTGCGTCATCCCGCCCTGCGGCCGGGCCGGAGCGGGCTGCGAGTAGCCGTTCGCGGGCGCCGGCTGCGGGTACTGCTGCTGCGGCGGGGCCTGCTGCGACTGCTGCTGCGCGAACACCGGTTCGGGCTGCTGGGGCCACGGCTCGCCGCGCTCGGTCGCGAGTTCCCGCGGTGTCTTGACCGGCGGCTTGTCGGACGGGGTCCGGTGGCCGAAGTCGTTGAACGCCGTGATCCGGGGACGCTTCTCGACGCTGTGGAAGATCTTCTCGAGATCCTTGCGGGTGAGCGTCTCCCGCTCGAGCAGTTCGGTGGCCAGGATGTCCAGCACGTCGCGGTACTCGTTGAGAATCGCCCACGCCTCGGTGTGCGCGGCCTCGATGAGGTTGCGGACCTCTTCGTCGATCTCGCGCGCGACCTCGTGGCTGTAGTCGGACTGCTGCCCCATCGACCGGCCCAGGAACGGGTCGCCGCCCTCCTGGCCGTACCGCACGGCACCCAGCTTGGCGCTCATGCCGTACTCGGTGACCATCGACCGGGCGATCTTCGTCGCCATGTCGATGTCGGAGGACGCACCGGTGGTGGGCTCGTGGAACACGAGTTCCTCGGCGGCGCGGCCACCCATCGCCATGACCAGCCGGGCGATCATCTCGGACCGCGTCATCAGGCCCTTGTCGTCCTCGGGCACCGTCATCGCGTGACCGCCGGTGCGGCCGCGGGCGAGGATGGTGACCTTGTAGACGGGTTCGATGTCGGGCATCGCCCACGCGGCGAGCGTGTGCCCACCCTCGTGGTACGCGGTGATCTTCTTCTCGTGCTCGCTGATGATGCGGCTCTTGCGGCGCGGACCGCCGACGACACGGTCGACGGACTCCTCGAGCGCGGCCTCCGTGATGACGGTGCCGTTCTCGCGGGCGGTGAGCAGCGCGGCCTCGTTGATGACGTTGGCCAGATCGGCACCCGACATTCCGACGGTGCGCTTGGCCAGGCCCTCGAGGTCGGCGTGCTGGTCGATCGGCTTGCCCTGCGAGTGCACCTTCAGGATGGCGCGACGGCCGGCGAGGTCGGGGGCGCCGACCGGGATCTGCCGGTCGAAGCGGCCCGGACGCAGCAACGCCGGGTCCAGGATGTCGGGGCGGTTGGTGGCGGCGATCAGGATGATGCCGGTGCGGTCACCGAAGCCGTCCATCTCCACCAGCAACTGGTTGAGGGTCTGCTCACGCTCGTCGTGACCGCCACCGAGTCCGGCGCCGCGTTGACGTCCGACGGCGTCGATCTCGTCGACGAAGATGATGCAGGGGCTGTTCTGCTTGGCCTGGTCGAACATGTCGCGCACGCGGGACGCACCGACACCGACGAACATCTCGACGAAGTCCGAACCGGAGATCGTGAAGAACGGGACACCGGCCTCGCCTGCCACCGCGCGGGCGAGCAGGGTCTTACCGGTTCCGGGCGGACCGTAGAGCAGGACACCCTTGGGAATCTTCGCGCCCAGCGCCTGGTAGCGCGCCGGATTCTGCAGGAAGTCCTTGATTTCGTACAGCTCCTCGACGGCCTCGTCCGCACCCGCGACGTCGGCGAAGGTCGTCTTCGGCATGTCCTTCGACAGCTGCTTGGCCTTCGACTTGCCGAAGCCCATGACGCCGCCGCGGCCGCCGCCCTGCATGCGGCTCATCACGAAGAAGAAGATGCCGAGCAGGATCACCATCGGCAGGACGAACAGCAGGATGGACGTGAGCCAGCTCTCCTGCGTGACCGTGGTGTTGTAGCTCTGCAGGCCCTTGTCGGAGATCTCGTTGAAGATCTGCTCCGACGCCGACGCCGGATACTTGGCGAGGATCTCGGTCTTGCCGTCGGTGGCGTCGTTGCCGTCCTTCAGCCACAGGCGCACCTGCTGCTCCCGGTCGTCGATCTGCGCCTTCTCGACGTTGTTCGAGTCGAGCTGCGCGATCGCCACGGAGGTGTCGACACCCTTGAATCCGCGCGTGTCGTTGCCGAAGTAGCTGAAGGCGTAGATCACCAGCAGGATGCCGGCAACTATCGCCAGGTTTCGAAACACAGTCTTACGGTTCATACAGGTCGGCCGAGATGGCCGGTCCTTTCGAGAGTGCGGGTCTTCCGGGTGCGCCTTCCGGCTGCCAACCGGACAAACCAGGTTACCGCGAAGGCACCCCGGCGACTCCAGGTAGCAGCCAACCGCTGTCGCGAGCGGTCTCTATTTCGTTCAACGCACGCGGTGGCCCATCGGTTCCCTCCGCCTCGATCCGGGTCCGGATGTGCGGGAGTTCACCGGGTGGGCGCAACCCTCGGCCAGCCGCCGCCGACCCGCTCGATGTGGGCGGCGAGGGCCAGGATTCTGGCCTCGCCACCGGGCGGCGCGGCGATCTGCACGGCCAGCGGGGTGCCCGAGTGCGAGTGGGTGCCGACGGGGACACTGGCCGCCGGCCAGCCGACGAGATTCCACAGCGCGCTGAGCGGGGCGTACCGCACGTTGGCCACGATGTTCGACAACCACGACCGCTCACTCCACGTCGTCGCGGCGAGCGGCGGCTGCGCGAGCGCGGGGGTGATCACCACGTCGTAGTTCTCGAAGAAGGCACGCAGCGAGTCCTCGAGCCGGTTCACCTGCTCCGGTCGGACGAACCGGCCCAGCGCGCGACCCAACGCCACGTGCCTGCGGGTCCTCGGCTGCAGTCTCCTGCGGTCGAGGCCCTTGGCGTCGGCGGCCGTTCCCGCGGTCCAGCGGGCGAGAACGGGGATCAGGTTGACCGGGTACGGCAACGTCGCGGGCTCCACGTCGTGGCCCGACCCGGTCAGTTCCGTCCCCGCGCGCACGGCCGCGTCCCGCCACTGCGGATCGACCGTGGCCAGGAACGTCGGCGACCCCGGCGCCACCGCGATGCGCAGCGGCTCCGACGGCCCGATCCGCGCGAGCTCGGGACGGTCGGCGATCACGGACAGCATGAGGGCGGCGTCGTCGACGGTCGTGGCGATGGGCCCGTTCTCGGCCATACCGAACCAGGAGGTGGCGCCGAGTTCGGACGGCACGACTCCCCTGCCCGGTTTGATACCGAACACTCCACAGTTCGCCGACGGGATGCGGATCGACCCCAGACCGTCGGTCCCGTGCGCCAGCGGCACCATTCCCGCGGCGACGGCGGCCGCCGCACCCCCGGACGAGCCGCCGCAGGTCCGGGACGGATTCCACGGGTTGCGGGTGATGTGGCCGGGCGCGTCCGTGGTTCCCCACACCGCCAGTTCGGGGAGGGTCGTCAGGCCCACCACCACCGCTCCCGCCGCCCGCAGTCGCGCCACGACCGGATGGTCGGCGGCCTTCGGTTCGGCGCTGGTCGCGCCCGAGCCCTCGCGCATCGGCAGCCCGGCCACGGGGATCACGTCCTTGATCGCGACGGGCACTCCGGCCAGTGGAAGGGCCGCCAGATCCGATCGGTGGGACAGCGCGAGCGCCTCGGCTCGGGCCTGGTCGCCGAGGACGGCGGCGAACGCCTGGATCTTCGGTTCACGCTCCGCGATGGCCGCGAGCGCGGCCTCGACCTGCTCCATCGGGCTCGAGACGCCCGAGCGGACCTGCTCGGCGACGACGACGGCTGAGGTGAACGGGGACTCCCCCATCATCCGAGTATATGGTGCAGCGCAGCAGCGATTTCGAGTATTCGCGCTGGATACGGTAGGTCTGCGGGGTTACCATTCGCTTGTCCCTGGATGGGACTCTTCACACCGCTCCAGACAACCTCGATGTGCCCAGAGAACCCGCCCAGTAGAACCCTCGATGTGCAATGACCAGAGGAAACGGGTCGGGCAGAGACGGATCGGCCGCTGGATCGGACTCTGCCGAACGGACCGTCGGAGTCACGAACTCCGAACACGAGAGCAGCGACGCGACGGTCGCGGCCGGCCCGTCGACGGTGACGGCTGAGCAAACCCTGTCGGCACGGACGATGACCGCCGAGCAGACCGCCCCCGCCGAACAGACCGCCGCGGCCGAGCGAACCGCCGCGGCCGAACAAACCGCTGCCGCCGACCAGACCGTGACCGCCCGGCAGCGGGACACGCTGATCACCACACCGCCCGGCAATGCGGCGCTCGACGACGTGGAGGTCGGGCAGCAGGTCGACGACTTCGATCTGCTGATGGGGCTGGGCAGCGGCGCGTTCGGCCGGGTGTTCCTCGCACGCCAGCGGTCGATGCAGCGTCTCGTCGCGGTGAAGATCTCCCACGACAAGGGCAACGAGCCGCAGACCCTGGCCCAGCTCGACCACGACTACATCGTCCGCGTGTTCGACCAGCGGCTGCTCGAGGACCGTCAACTGCGCCTGCTCTACATGCAGTACCTGCCGGGCGGCACCCTGCTGCGGGTTCTGCGGCGCGTGCGCGTCACCCCCGAACAGGAGCGGACCGGCAGCCTGCTGCTCGACGTCGTCGACGAGGAGATGCGGGAGAAGGGCGAACTCCGGCCCACCGACTCGAGCGTGCGGGACGAGATCAGTTCACTCACCTGGCCCGAGACGATCGCGTGGCTGGGACGGCGACTGGCCGAGGCGCTCGACTACGCAGGCAAACGCGGCGTGCTGCACCGCGACATCAAACCCGCCAACATCCTGCTGACGGCGGAGGGTGTGCCCAAGCTCGCCGATTTCAACATCAGTTTCAGCGACACCGTCACCGGGGCGTCACCGCTCGCCTACTTCGGCGGGTCCCTGGCCTACATGTCCCCCGAGCAACTCGAGGCATGTCACCGCGGAATGCC
Source organism: Rhodococcus sp. NPDC057529 (assembly GCF_042802055.1). Taxonomy (NCBI): domain Bacteria; kingdom Bacillati; phylum Actinomycetota; class Actinomycetes; order Mycobacteriales; family Nocardiaceae; genus Rhodococcus; species Rhodococcus sp. NPDC057529. Next base: position 37,036 of record NZ_JBHVEY010000001.1, on the reverse strand, counting down.
GGGAACGGCGGCGGACCTCGACACCCGCAGCGACATCTTCGCGCTCGGGGTGATGTTGTGGGAGCTGATGTGCGGGCGGCGTCCGTTCCAGGACGAGGACGTGTCGAGCGAGTCGCTCGCCGCACTCGAGGCGATGCTGGACAGCCGCAGCCGCGCCGTCGACCCGGAGTTCCTGGACCAGTTGCCCGCCGACTGCCCGCCGTCGCTGCGCCGGGTACTGCTGACGTGCCTGGCGCCGAAGCCGGCGGACCGGTGGTCGTCCGGCGCCGAACTGGCCCAGCAGTTCGACCTGTGTCTGAACCCGCGGGCCCGTGATCTCGTCGATCCGCCGCCGAACTCGTGGCGCATGCGGTTGCGGCGGTTCGCACTCCCGATTCTGGTGATCGGTATCGCGGTGCCGAACGCCCTCGCGGGTGCGTACAACTATCACCACAACAAGATGCTGATCATCAGCAATCTGACGCCCGAGGCGCAGCAGTCGTTCGAGGGGATCCAGTTGGTGATCAACTCGATCGCGTTCCCGTTGGGCGCGATCATGCTGCTCTACTGGTGTCGCTACCCGCTGCTGGTTCCGCGGGGTCTGCGCAAGGGCCGGACGTACGACCGCCAGACCCTGGCCCGGGCGCGCACCGACACGTTGCTGCTCGGCGACCGCGTGGTGCTCGTCGTGTTCGGGTTGTGGGTGATCGCGGGAATCGCCTATCCGATTTCCCTGCAACTGGCGGCGGGGAACGTGCCGCCGGGCGCGTACGTGCACTTCATCGCGTCGCTGATCGTGTGCGGTGCGGTGTCGGTGGCGTACCCGTTCTTCGTGGTGGCGTTCTTCGCGGTGCGCTGCATCTACCCGACCCTGCTACCGCAGGACATCGCGAGCAGTGCCGACGCGCACAAACTGCGAGGACTCGACCGCCGCAGCACGCTGTATCTCGCGGTGGCCGCCTCGGTTCCGCTGGCCGGTGTCGCCGGGGTGACGTTCCTGTCGCCCGACGAGATCACGCTGGTGATCATCGCCGTCCGCATTCTGTGCGTCGGCGGCATCTTCGCGTTCGTCGGCGTGTACTGGCTGTTCCGGCAGCTGGAGCAGGATCTGCGGGCGCTGGAGCTCGCCGTGTCCCACGAACCCGTCCGCTGACGGGCGGGGTTCAGCCGCCGTAGACGGAGGGCTCGAGCGTTCCGATGTACGGCAGGTCGCGGTAGCGCTCGGCGTAGTCGAGGCCGTAGCCGACGACGAACTCGTTGGGAATGTCGAAGCCGACGTTCGCGACGTTGATGTCGACCTTGATGGCGTCGGGCTTGCGCAGCAGCGTGACGACCTCGAGCGACGCCGGGTTCCGCGTCGAGAGGTTGCGCATCAGCCAGGACAGCGTGAGACCGGAGTCGATGATGTCCTCGACGATCAGCACGTGGCGGCCGGCGATGTCCTTGTCGAGGTCCTTGAGGATGCGCACGACACCCGAGGACGACGTGGACGACCCGTAGGAGCTGACGGCCATGAACTCCATCTGGGTGGGGATGGGGAGGGCCCGCGCGAAGTCCGTCATGAAGAAGATGGCGCCCTTGAGGACACCCACCAGGAGCAGATCCCCTTCCGGGGCGCCCTCCGGGTAGCGCTTGGCGATCTCCTCGGCCAGTTCGACGGTACGTCGACGGATCTCGTCCTCGGAGATCAGTACCGATGCGATGTCGCCTTCGTACACGCGATCAAACCCTTCGTCGGTCGTCCAATCCGACGTTCAGCCTGCCACGTCGCCGTCGGACCACCAACCTCGCGTCCGGTGTTCCGCCCCCGACCGCCACCTGTCCCTGCCCCCGCCACCGTGCGACGAGGTCGTCCACGGCCCGCAGCTGGGTGTCTCCGAGGCCGCGCGCACCGGCCGCGAGCAGCCAGCTGCGCAGTACCCGGCGGCGGACGGGCGGCGCCGACAGGGCCAGGAGCGCCGCGTCGATTTCCCCGTCCACCACGACTTTCGCTTCGGCGTCGGCGGCCAACGTGTCGAGGACGGCCCCCTCCTCGCGCAGGTGTTCCCCGGTGCGGGCGAGGGCCCCGGCGACACCGCCGCCCAGGACGTCCTCCAGCAGCGGCAGCACTTCGGTACGCAGCCGCACCCGCACGAAATCGGGTGAACTGTTGTGCGGATCCTCGTGCGGGTCGAGGCCCAGTTCCGCGCAGGTCTGCCGGGTCACCGCACGTCGCACGTCCAGCAGCGGCCGGCCCCACGGGCTGTCGTAGGGGCTCATTCCCCAGATGGATCGACCGCCCGAACCGCGCGACAGCCCCAGCAACACGGTTTCGGCCTGATCGTCGAGGGTGTGCCCCAGCAGCACCGGGCGGGTTTCGCGTGCCGAGTCGAGGGCCCGGTAGCGGGCGTGCCGGGCGGCCGCCTCCAGCCCACCCGCCCCGGTCACGTCGACGGGAAGCACCACGGCGGACGCGCAGCCGAGGGCCCGGGCGCGCGCGGCCGCCTCGTCGGCGACGGCGTCCGACCCCGGCTGCAACCGGTGATCGACGACCAGGGCGACAGCCGAACGTGCCTCGGCGGCGGCGGCCGCCGTCAGGGCCAGCGAGTCGGCGCCGCCCGACAACGCGACCGCGACGTCGCCGTCCGGGGAATGCGCCGCGATCCAGCGCCGCACGGCGTGACGAACCTCGAGGATCGCCGGCTCCTCGGGAAGCACTGTCACCGGCTCAGCCCTCCGCGAATCAGCCCAGCACCCGGGACACCCAGGCGTCCGGCGCGTCGATCTCCGCGAGCCGGGGCAACGTGTCGGGCCCGGTCCACACGACGTTGAACCGGTCCATTCCGACCTTGTCCACGACGGCGTCGACGAACGCCTTGCCGCGCACGTACTGCGCCATCTTCGCGTCCATCCCGAGCAGCGCCCGGATGAGGCGCTGCACCGGGTTGCTCTTGCGGCGCCGCCGGCTGTCGAATGCCGCGCGGATGGCGGCCACCGACGGCACGACCGCGGGACCGACCGCGTCCATCACGTGGTCCGCGTGCCCCTCGAGGAGGGTGCCGAGCACCAGCAGACGGTCGAGTGCCTCACGCTGCGGCTCGGCCTGGGTCGCGCGCAGGAGTCCGACGATGCCGCCCGGCGCACCCGACTCGTCGGGCTCGGTGCGCCCACGGTCGCGCAGCGCGGAGGACAACCGGCCGACCATGTCGGTGATCGACTCGTCCTCGGCGGATCCGAGGGTCTCGACCGATTCCTGCATGTACCCGGTGAGCCACGGTGACGACGAGAACTGCACCCGGTGCGTCACCTCGTGCAGGCACACCCAGAGCCGGAAGTCACTGGGCTGCACCCGAAGTGTGCGCTCGACGGACACCACGTTGGGCGCGACGAGCAGCAGGGTTCCGTTGTCGCCGGTGAACGGGTCGTACTGACCGAGGATCGCCGAGGACAGGTAGGCGAGCATCGCCCCGGCCTGAATGCCGGCCGGTTTGCCGAGAAGCATGCCGGGGGCGGCGTCGCCGCCGGTGAGTTGCGACATCGAATGCGCGGCGGCGTGGATCCAGCCCGCCCGGTCGAGGATCTGGGCGGTGGGCACCGGCAGTCCGTCGGCGAGGCCGGTGACTTCCCGGACGGGCAGTTCCGCGCGCATCGACGCGTCGGCCAGTTCCGCGACCACGGTTTCGGCCGTGTACCGCGACGTGGCGGGCCCGCTGCGCGCCAGTTTCACGCCCGTCCTGGCTGCGAGTTTCCAGTCGACGGCACCGCTGAAGGCATTTCCCTCGGCGGCCATCACTGGCACCCGCACGTGCGGAGCGCGGCCGCCAGTGCGTCGAGCGCGGGACGGCTGACCTCCGGCGGACGGTCGTTGGACATCAGCGCGAACGTGAGGACGCGCCCGTTCTGGTCCACCACGTAGCCGGCGAGGGCGCTGGCCGTGGACAGGGTGCCGGTCTTCGCGCGCACCCATCCGGCGCCGGTGCGGTTGCCCGACGCGTACCGGTCCGACAGGCTGCCCGTGGCACCGGCCACCGGCAGGTAGTCGAGCATCGGCCGCAGGGCGGGATTGCCTTCCCCGGCGGCGGCCGTCAGGACCTGGTCGAGCGTGTGCGGTGCGATGCGGTCGTCGACGGACAGCCCGCTCGCGTCGTGCAGCGTGAGCCCCGACAGATCGAACCCGGCGCCGGACAGGGTCCGGCCGATGGTCGCGACGGCGCCCGCGAACGATGCTTCCGCGCCGGCATTCATGGCCACCTCCCGCCCGATCGCTTCGGCAAGCACATTGTCCGAGTGTTCCATCATCTGCCGCAACCGGTCGCGCAGCGGCGCGGACTGCACACTCGCGACGGTGGCGGCGCCGGGTGCCGCGGCCCCCGACGCGACCGCCGACGGGTCGACGCCGAGCGCAGCGGCCAGTGTCCGCCCGGCGTCGAGCGCGGGCGTCGAACTGCGCGGCGACTCGTCCACGAGTGGGTCGGCGCGGCCGCCGTCGATCATGATGGGCTCGGTGGGGGTGATGAATCCGGCGCCGACGTCGGTCGGGAACCATCCCTGCGCCATGGTGTCGCCCGAGTAGATGCCGGTGTCGACGACGATGCGCGTCACCTGGATGCCCGCGTTCCGGATCTGGTCGACGAGTTGCGAGATGTGCGCCGCACCCGGGTAGTAGCCGTTCTCCCCGACCGGCTTCGCGGTGAGAGTGGGATCACCACCGGCGACGAGGACGATCTCCCCGGGAGTCGCCCCCTGCACCACCGTCGTCGTGACGCGGTGGTCGGACGGCAACGACAACAGCGCGGATCCCGCGGTGAGGACCTTGGTGGTCGACGCGGGCGTCATCGGGGTCTGCGGGTTGACGCTCCACAGCACCTGGCCGGTGACCGCGTCGGCGACCGTTCCGCTGAACTTGCCGAGGTCCGGGTTGGCGGCGGCCGGACCGATCGCGGCCGCGATCCCCTGCGAGGTCGGCATCGGCGCGTCGTCCGGGACCGGCGTGACCTGCGGGGCCGCGATGACCGGCGCCGGTTCGGGCGCGATCGTCAGTTCGCCGCGCCTCGCCGACGCGTTGTGCGCGCTCACCGCGACCACCAGCACGGCGGCCATCGCGAGCACCACGACGACGACCGACGCGAACAGAATTCGCATGTTCCGACGGTGGCGTCCCGCCAACGAGCCCATCTTCTTCTTTCCCTGGCCCGGCAACGCGCCTCCGTCTTCACTGTGATTCGTGGGTGGTCAGACAACCAACCTTATCCTCGACCCGATATCCTCTCCCCGAATCATCATCGACACGACAGCGAGGAATCGGCGTGGAGTTCGACGTCACCATCGAGATCCCCAAGGGTCAGCGAAACAAGTACGAGGTCGACCACGTGACCGGTCGCGTGAAGCTGGACCGCTACCTGTACACCGCGTTCGGCTACCCGGCCGACTACGGCTACATCGAGAACACCCTCGGCGAGGACGGCGACCCGCTGGACGCGCTGGTCCTGCTCCCCGAGTCCGTGTTCCCGGGAGTCATCGTCGAGGCACGTCCCGTCGGCATGTTCAAGATGGTCGACGAGGCCGGCGGCGACGACAAGGTGCTGTGCGTGCCCGCCGGCGACCCGCGCTGGGACCACATCCAGGACATCGGCGACGTCCCGCAGTTCGAGCTGGACGCCATCAAGCACTTCTTCGTCCACTACAAGGACCTCGAGCCGGGCAAGCACGTCGAGGCGGCCGACTGGGTCGGGCTCGCCGAGGCGAAGGCCGAGGTCGAGGCCTCGCTCGAGCGTCTGAAGGCCAACGGCGGGCACTGAGCCTGACGCTCGTTCACGCGGCGCCCACCCATGCTCGGGGTGGGCGCCGCCGTCGTCTCACTCCCCCGCGTCGCCCCGCGCCGCGGCCTGTAGCCCGGACTCGCTGCGCAGGGGCACTTCCTTCCACAGCACGGTGAGGACGAAGGCGACGACGGCGAGTATCGACACGGTGAGGAAGACGGATCCGATGGCGTCGGCGAATCCTTCCCGGAAGGGCAGGGCGAGCACGTCGTCGAGTCTTCCGATCACCGAACTGTCCGTGAGGACACCGCTGACGCCTGCGTGGTCGGGGCTGAGCATTCCCTGACCCATGGCGGCCTCGGCGGGGTCGTTGCTCTGCGCGGCGGCCACCACTGCCCGCCGGAAGTCGGAGGTGCCTGCGGCGGCCGTCACGCGCTCGCCGATGGCCGGGGTGAGGCGGGAGAAGAGGATCGACAGGAAGATCGCGACGCCTGCGGTGCCGCCGATCTGCCGGAAGAAGGTGGCCGCTCCGGTCGACACTCCCATGTCCTGCGGGGGCAGGGCGTTCTGGATGGCGAGGGTGAGCGGCTGCATCAGGTTTCCGAGACCGAGTCCCAGGATCAGCATGAAGGCCATCACGACGGGCATCGGAGTGTCGGCTGCGAGCGTGTGCAGCAGGAACGCGGCGACCGCGATGAGGGCGGTCCCCAGGATCGGGAAGTACCGGTATCGCCCGGTCCGCGAGATCATCTGGCCGCTGACCACCGACCCGGCCATGAGGCCGAGGACCATCGGCAGGATCTGGAACCCGGCGAGGGTGGGGCTCGAGCCCTTCACCACCTGCAGGTACTGGGGCAGGAGGGTGATGCCGCCGAACATCACGGCGCCCACGACGAGGCTGATGACGACGCCGAGCGCGAACGTGCTGTTGCGGAAGAAGCGCATCGGGATGAGCGCGTCGTCCTTCATCGCCAGTTCCACCAGCACGAACGCGAGCACGCCGACGACGCCGATCACATAGCACGCCAACGACTTCGAGTTGCCCCATCCCCAGGTGTGCCCCTGTTCGGCGACGATGAGCAACGGCACGACACCCACGGCGAGGGCGATCGCGCCCCACCAGTCGATCCGCCTGCTTCCGCCCGGTCGCCGCGGAAGCTGCAGCACCCGGGAGACGACGGTGAGCGCGACCAGCCCCACCGGCACGTTGACCAGGAAAACCCAACGCCAGCCGTCGATTCCGAGGATCACGTCCTGCCCGGCGAACAGTCCGCCGAGCACCGGCCCGAGCACGCTGGACGTGCCGAACACGGCCAGGAAGTAGCCCTGGTACTTGGCGCGCTCACGCGGGGAGACGATGTCGCCGATGATGGTGAGCGCCAACGAGAACAGGCCGCCGGCGCCGAGTCCCTGCACCGCACGGAAGGCCGCGAGCATGTACATCGACGTCGAGAACGTACACAGGACCGAGCCGATCACGAACACCGTGATGGCGAACATGAAGAACGGCTTGCGGCCGTAGATGTCGGACAGCTTGCCGTAGAGCGGCGTCGCGAGGGTCGCGGTGACGAGGTAGGCGGTGGTGGCCCACGCCTGCAGCGAGTAGCCGTCGAGGTCGTCGGCGATGGTGCGGATCGCCGTCGCCACGATCGTCTGATCGAGCGCGGCGAGGAACATGCCGAGCATCAACCCGCTGAGTACAGCCAGGATCTGCCGGTGGGTGTAGGCCACCGGCGTTTCGACCGAATTCGACACTGTTTCCTCGCTGCGCTGTCGTTTACTTGTAGTCGGCAAGTATGCGAGCGCAGCGAGGATTCGGGCAACTGTTGGACTGGGCTTTACCTGCGGATAAGCTCTGCCGCCGCCGGATTACTCGCCCGTGAACTCGGGGGCGCGTTTCTCGAAGACGGCGGTGATCGCCTCGGTCAGGTCCTGAGACGGCAGGAATGCGGCGTTCCACGCGGCGACGTAGCGCAGGCTGTCGTCGACGGCGGCCGCCCGGGAGTGGTCGAGGACGTCCTTGATGCCGTGCACGACGAGCGGCGGGTTCGCCGCGATCTCGGCTGCGGTGGCGTGCGCGGCCGCGAGGACGGCGTCGGTGTCCGCACACACGTCGTTGACGAGACCGATCTTCTGCGCGCGGTCCGCGTCGATGTCCTTGCCGGTGAGAGCGAGTTCCCGCAGGTGTCCGTCGCCGATGATGGCGGGCAGCCGGGCGAAGCTGCCCATGTCGGCGACGATCGCGACCTTGACCTCGCGGATGCTGAACTTCGCGTCGGCGGCGGCGTAGCGGATGTCGCAGGCGGAGATCAGGTCGACGCCGCCGCCGATGCACCAGCCCTGAATGGCCGCGACCACGGGCTTGCGGCAGTCGGCGACCGCGTTGATGCCGGACTGCATCCGCTTGATCATGTCGTGGAACGCGGTGCGCGGGCCTGCCTGCGCCTTGTCGGCGAGAACGGAGCCGAAGCTGCCGCTCATGGCGGGCAGGTCGAGACCGAAGGAGAAATTCTTGCCCGAGCCGGCGATCACCACGGCCCGCACGTCGGGATCGGAGTCGAGTTCACCGAAGATCTCGGGGAGCTCGCTCCAGAAATCCGGCCCCATCGCGTTGCCCTTGCCGGGTCCGGTGAGCGTCACCTGCGCGACGTGATCCTTGCGCTCGACGGTGAACGCATTCCAGGTCTTCTGTTCGGTCATTACTCGAGAGTAACCTCCGCTCGCCGGTGTCAGGAGAAATACCCTGGAGGCCTCTGCACCGTCCTGCGAACGGACAGCCGCGATGACGCATCGGACGCCCCCGGGTGGCGACGCCGTGGTCGTCGGCGCCGGAATGGGTGGCCTGCTGGCCGCGGCGGCGCTCGGCGGCGCGTTCCGGAACGTCCTCGTCCTCGACCGCGACGTTCTGCCCGACGCGGCCACGGCGCGCCGGTGCGTGCCGCAGGCCCGGCACGTGCACGCCCTCCTCGCCGGTGGGCAGGCCGCGATGGAGGACCTCCTGCCGGGTCTCGTGCCCGAACTCCTCGCCCTCGGCGCCACCGCTGGCGACGCGCTCGGCGACATTCGGTGGATCGTCGACGGGCACCGGATGGCCCGCGCGACCAGTGGGGTTCCCGGCATTCTCGCCAGCAGGCCGCTCGTCGAGCGGCAGGTGCGGCGACGGGTCCGGGCCTTGCCGAACGTGCGGATTCTGGACCGTTCCGACGTCACGGGTCTCACCCTCGACGGCGGGAGGGTGACCGGCGTGACCGTGCAGCACCGGGGCGGCGTTCCGCCGGAGGTCGTCGGGGCCGATCTCGTCGTGGATTCGTCGGGCCGCAGTTCGCAGAGCGTCGCCCGGCTCGGCGCGCTGGGATTTTCGCCGCCGTCCGAGTCGCAGGTGGCAGTCGACGTCAGTTACGCGACGAGGCACTTCCGACTCGACCCGCCGCACCTGGACGGCGATTCCGGCATCGGGATGGCGCCGGGACCGTCGAGTCCGCGCAGTGGATTCATGGGCGTGCAGGAGAACGGCACGTGGATCGTCACGCTCGCCGGGTACGGCGACGACGTGCCGCCGCTGGATCCGGGCGGGTTCCTCGACTTCGTGAAGTCGTTCCCGGCTCCGGACATGTACGACGCACTGCGCACGGCCGAACCGGTGGACGACGGCGTGCGCTACCGGATCCCGACGACCGTCCGGCGGCACTATTCCGCGGACGATCTTCCGCCGAACTATCTGCCGTTCGCGGACGCCATCTGCTCGTTCAATCCCATCTACGGCCAGGGGATGAGCGTCGCCGCGGTGGAGGCGCAGATCCTGCGGGACTGCCTGCGGTCGGGTCGGACGCATCTCGCTCGCCGGTTCCTGCGCGGGGCGAACCGGTGCATCGATGCCGCGTGGAATCTCACCGTCGACAACGACCTCCGGATCCCGGCCGTGCCGGGACGACGGTCGGCGCGGGTGCGGTTCGCCAATGCCTATGCGTCCCGACTCGACCGGGCCGCGTCCGTGGACCCGGCCGTCGGGGCCGCTTTCCTCCGGGTGACGCATCTCCTCGACCGTCCGGGGACGCTGCTCCGACCGGCGACGGTGCTGCGGGTTCTGCTCGCCTCCCGCTGACGGACCACCGCAGGATTACCTGTATGTTGACGTCACAGATACCTGAAGGCTCTGCGCCGCCACGAGAGGAAATCCGTGCTCGACATCGCCTGGAACCCGACGCTGAACACGCTGACCCGCAACGCCTGGCGACTGTCCTTCGGCGGCGGCATCGCGCCGGTCCAGCGCACCCCGTCGACCCGCATCCACGAGGCACCCCATCAGGACCTGTACCGGTTCGACGGTTCCGACACCGACGACGACCGGCCCATTCTCCTCGTGCCGCCGCTCGCCGCGCCCGCGCACTGCTTCGACCTCCGGCCGGGCCAGAGCCTGGCCGCGCACCTGGTCGGGTCGGGCAAGGCCACGTATCTCGTCGACTACGGAACGATGGGCTACGCCGACCGCGGCCTGGGGTTCGAGGACTGGGTGGACAACTTCATCCCCGCCGCCGTCGACCGCGTGTCCACGCTCCACGGCGGCGCACCCGTCGACTTGATCGGCTGGAGCCTCGGCGGCACGATGTCGCTGCTCACGGCTGCCGGCCGCGGCGATCTGCCGATCGGTTCGGTGACGGCGATCGGCACGCCGATCGACTACGAGTCGGTGACCATGATCGCGCCGTTGCGGGCGGTCGGCCGGTTCACCGGCGACCGTCCCCTCACCACCGCCACGGGGGCGATGGGCGGACTGCCCGCGCCACTGGTCCAGGCCAGCTACCGCTTCACCGCACTCCAGCGCGAACTCACCAAGCCATGGTTCATCGCGCGGAACCTGCACGACACCGAGACCCTGGCCCGCATGGAGTCCATCGACCGGTTCATGGCCGACATGCCCGGGTACCCCGCACGCTTCTTCCGCCAGGTCTGCACTCAGCTGATCCTCGGGAACGCGCTCGCCGAGGGGAGCTTCGAGACCCGGAACGGCGCGATCACGCTCGCCGATCTGACGGTGCCGGTCCTCGCGATCGGCGGCACCGAGGACGTCATCGCCCCGATCCCGTCGGTCCGGGCGGCGACGGACGTGCTCACCGGTTCACCGTCGGTGCGGTTCGAGTCCGCGCCGGGCAGCCACCTGGGACTCGTCGCGGGCCCGAAAGCCAAGAACTCCACGTGGGCGCACGTCGACGGCTTCCTCGACGGGGTCGTCGCGCAGACAGCCTGACATCGGCCCAGCCCAGACTGTTCAGACGAGCCCGGCCCGGGCGGTTACACCAGCCCGGCCCGGGCGGTTACACCAGCCCGGCCCGGGCGACGGCACCTGCGAACAACGCAGTGACCGCGGCGCCCATCGTCTGCTGGTCCACTCCCTCCGGGTCGACGGAGTGTTCGAGCACGAGGCCGGAGATGAGGGCCATGAGTGAGATGGCCGTGGTGCGGACGTCGAACGTGTCGTCGACTCCCCACTCCCGCGCGCGCTCGCCGACCAATTCGACGAGTCGTCCCCGCAGTTGCCGCCGTTCCCGCAGGTAGGCCTGCGCGATCTGCGGGTCACGGGCGGCAAGCACGCCGAATTCGAGTACCAGCAGCGACCACCCCGGCTCGCGCACCATCCACGACGCGACGGCCTCGCCACCCTTCCCCGCGGCGTCCGTGGGGTTCATGCCCGCGATCTCGGCGAGCACCCGTCCCGCGAGTTCGAGGGAGCGCGCCGCGAAAAGTTCCGCGAACAGGTCCTGTTTCGACTCGAAGTTCGAGTAGACCGCGCCCTTGGTGAATCCGGCCCGGCGCGCGACTTCGGCGAGCCGGGCCGCACTGAAGCCGCGTTCCGCGAATTCCTCCGCCGCCGCGTCGAGGAGGCGCTGACGCACGACGTCGCGACCGGGACGCGTCGTCGGCGTCCATTCGGTGTGACGACTGTCCGGTTGACGTTCTTCAGTCACGATACCTAGGGTATTCAATACCTACGGTATCGACAAGGATCGAGGACGCCCGATGACCATCACCGACAGCGAACCCGCCACCCCGGCTCCCGTGCACCACGACAGCCCGGTGTCGAAGCACGGCGCGCCCACGGTGATGACCGCGCTGGTCTTCGGTGTTCTCCTCCTCCAACTCGGCTTCATCCTCAGTTACGTGGCCGCATTCCATCAGCCCACGCCCCGCGACATCCAGATCGGTGTCGTTGCCGCGGCGGGACTGCCCGCCGGGACGGACCAGCAGGTCGCCGACCGACTCGACGCGATCGACGGCAAGCCGCTCCGCGCACGGGTCGTCTCGGACACCGCGGAAGCCCGCCGCCTCCTCCACGACCGCGAGATCCAGGGCGCGTTCGTCGTGAATCCCGCCGGCCCCGACACCCTGATCACGGCCAGCGCGGGCGGTAGTTCCATCTCCAGCGCACTCGAATCGGTCTTCGCCCGGGTGGAGGACAGTCAGGGTCGCCAGTTCACGGTTCGCGACGAGATCCCCGTCGGCGCGCACGACAACCGCGGCCTGTCCGGCTTCTATCTGGCGGTCGGGTGGGTGGTCGGCGGCTACCTGCTCGCCGCGGCGATCGGCCTGTTCATCGGCGCCCCGCGAACTCTGCGCCAGGCGTCCGCGCACACGGCCGTCCTGTTCGGCTACGCGCTGCTGTCCGGCGCTCTCGGCGCCCTGATCACGACGCACGTGCTCGGGACGTTCGCGGGCCACTGGTTCCCGCTGTGGCTGCTCGGGACCGGGGTCGTCTTCGGCACGGCCGTGTTCACACTCGGCCTGCGCGCCTCGGTCGGCATCCTCGCGGTGCCGCTCGCGATCGCCGTCTTCGTCATCCTGGGCAATCCCAGCGCCGGCGGGGCGTTCGGTTCGAACGTCATCCCCACGTTCTACGCGGCCATCGGACGGTGGATCACCCCCGGCGCGGGAACCGAGGGAATCCGCAGCATCGTGTACTTCGACGACGTGGGGCTGGGACAGCCCGCACTCGCCCTCGCGCTCTACTCCGCGGTCGGGCTGGGACTGCTGTTCGGGTTCACCGTCCGGCGCCTCCGGAAGCTGGAATCGACTACGCCCCGTTCCGATGTCGTGTCGGAAGACGCATCTTGATGTCGTTCCAGGGGAATGGACCTACTCTTGGTTCATGCCGACGCCCCTGCACCCCCACGCCGCGCATGTCGCCGAGACTCTGATCGCGCGAGGGCACCATGGGGTGATCGTGACCCAGCCCGACTCCACCCACTCGGCGGCCGAGGCGGCCGAGTCGCTGGGGGTCGATGTCGGCGCCATCACCAAGTCGCTGGTGTTCCTCCTCGACGACGACCCGATCCTCCTCCTCGTGTCGGGCGCGCACGAGGTGGATCTGGCGAACACGGGCAAACGACTGCAGGGAAATCTGACCAGGGCGCCCCTCGACATGGTGCGGATCGCGACGGGGCAGCCGATCGGCGGCATCGCCCCGCTCGGCCATCCCACGAACCTTCCGACCTACGTCGACAACGCCCTGTCGGAGTACGCGGAACTGTGGGCGGCCGCCGGTCACCCGGACACCGTCTTCCGCACGTCGTTCTCGGAGTTGGTCCGGATCACCGCGGGCCTGGCGATCGACGTCGACTGAGTCCCGGGCGGTTCCCGCCCCCTATAGTTGACGTCAGATCTCGTGAACGAGAATGACGCGCGCGAGAACGACCGCGCGAGAACGACACAGTGCCCACACGGGCCGACCCGGAGAATGATTTGTCCGACAGAGCCGAGAACGCCGATACCGTCGATGGTTCGGACCTCCCCCGCGACCCCGAACTCGCCCCCGGAATCTGTGCCGAGGATTACCGCGCGGCCCTGCGTCGTCACCCGGCGGGCGTCACCATCGTGACCCTCGACTCGGGTTCGGGCCCGGTCGGCTTCACCGCATCCTCGTTTTCGTCCGTCTCGCTGGCTCCGCCGCTGGTGTCGTTCAACATCGCGAACACGTCGTCGAGCATCGACGCGCTCCACTCGGCGGGCTCGCTGGTGATCCACCTGCTCGGGGAGCACCAGCAGCACCTGGCTCAGCGGTTCTCACGGAGCGCGGACCAGCGGTTCTCCGACGAGTCACTGTGGGCGCGGCTCGACACCGGCGAACCGGTGCTCCACGGAACGCCCAGCTGGATGCGGGTCGTCGTGGACCAGTTGATCCCGGTCGGCGACCACACGCTCGTCATCGGCCTCGTCACCCGCGTCCACGCCGAGGCCGACGACGATTCCGCGTCGGCTCCGCTGCTGTACCACGAGGGCCGGTACTACCGGCCCACTCCGCTGGGTTCAGCGAACAACGGCAACTGACCTGGTCAGGACGCCAGCACCCGTTCGACGCGGGGGAGGTCGAAGCGGCGCAGCGCCTCGTCCACGGCTTCCGCGGACGTGACGAGACCCCGCTCCTCCAGCCACGGGAGGGTGCCGTCGACGAGCTGCTCGAGCACCCTGGGCAGCGACAGCGGGAGCAGGGTGACGCCGTCGGCGACGCCGGCCGCCTGGATGTCGGCGATGAGCCCGGCGAGGCCGGCCGGAGTTCCGATGTACTGCAACGACACCGGTGCGCGCGGTGTGTCCAGTGCACTGTCGAGGAGGGCCAGCTCCTTGCGCGCGGCTCGGGCTTCTCCGGCGATGAGCACCTCGAGGTCCACCAGGACGGTGACGCTGTCGGGGTCGCGACCGTCGGCGACGATCTCGGCACGGATTCGCGCGCGCTCCTGCTGCGCCTCACGCAGGTCGGCGGCCCGGATCCGGACGACGTTCGGCGGGAACGACGTGAGATCGAGCTGATCCGTCGAGTCGGCGGTCAGGTCCACCCAGTAGTCGGCGCCGTTGATCGGCCGCGTGCCTGCGGCGCCCTCGGCGGCCGGGTGGTGTCCTGATCCGGTCAGCTCGACGGCGACGCGAAGGGGACGGGAAACGAAGGCATTGTCTCGAGACATAGGGGTTCCTCGGGAATGACGTGTGCGTGTGAGTGAAACGGAGCGGGAAGACCGGTCAGCTCGAACACATACCCGAGGCGGTTCGGCACAGATCGACATGCCGACGGCACCAGTGAGCAATCATTGTGCTCCCAGCCTGCGATGCCATGCCGTCATACTAGCGCGTCTCGCGAAAAGCGGGTCTCGGGCACCGGATTCCACTGGCCGCTCTCCTTGGCGTAGGCCCAGTTCCGGCGTCCCGCCACCAGGGTGCGCACGGCGTCGACCAGCCGATCCACGTCCTCCGAGCAGCTTCCGAGACCCAGGCTGACCCGCACGGCGCCGTCGGGCCTGCCGAGGCGGCCGAGCAGCGGGTGTGCGCAGAAGCGTCCGTCGCGAACCCCGATTCCGTGTTCGGCGGACAGGTAGGCGGCGATCTCCCCCGGCTCGAAACCGTCGATCGTGAACGTCACGATCCCCACGGTGTCGGGGGCGTCCGACCACAGCCGCAGGAACTCCAGGCCGTCGACGGAGCCGAGGCCGTCGAGCAGCCGGCCGGTGAGCGCCGCCTCGTGTTCGGCCACCGTGCCGAAGTCCAGTTCGGACAGCGCATCGCACGCGGCGGCGAGGGCCGCGGCGCCGAGCACGTTGGGGGTTCCCGCCTCGTGCCGGGCGGGGGAAGGCGCCCACTGAGTGGATTCGACGGTCACGTTCCGGACCGCGCCGCCGCCCGCGAGGTAGGGCTCGGCGGCGTCGAGCCAGTCCCGGCGGCCCACGAGCACGCCGGCGCCGAACGGGGCGTACAGCTTGTGCCCGGAGAAGGCGAGGTAGTCGACACCCCACTCCTCGACGTCGATGCGGCGGTGCGGTGCCAGCTGAGCGGCGTCGACGAGAATCCGTGCGCCGCAACGATGCGCCACCTCGGCGAGGGCGGCGATCGGCAGCACCTCGCCGGTGACGTTGGAGGCACCCGTCACCGCGAGCAGGGCGGTGGGCTTGGAGCACAGTTCGGCGACGAGCAGCCGGACGGTCTCGGCCAGCGTGTCCGCGGCCCGCACGACGCGAGAATCCTTCCACGGCAGCAGGTTCGCGTGGTGTTCGATGTCGAGGACGACGGTGCTGCCGGGAACGCAACCGGCGAGCAGGTTCAGCGAGTCGGTGGTGTTGCGGGTGAACACCACCACCTGGTCGTCACACGCTCCGACGAACCGGGCCACCGAGTCGCGGGCCTTCTCGTAGCACTCGGTCGACACCCGCGAGGCGTAACCGGCGCCGCGGTGCACGCTGGAGTACGTCGGAAGCAGTGCGCCTATACGGTCCGTCACCTGTGCCAACGCCGGCGCACTGGCCGCGTAGTCGAAGTTCACATACGTGCAGTCGCCGCCCTGAACGAGCGGAACCCGCAGGTCGGAACCCGAAACCTGAGCCAGGGGGGCAACACACACGTCAGCGGTCAATACAGCAGTCATCACGACATCCCTCGTAGTCAGGGACTCGTCGCAGGGTCGGCGCCCTCTCGGAGTCCGCGCTTGCCGGGTTCGGTATGAACCTCAGCCTGGTCGTCACCCGGAGCACCCCGCCGCGGTGGAGGGTTGCCGACCAGCTAGCCGGGGCTTGACGCTGGTACTCGTGACCTGTTTCGAAGATTGCAGGATCGGCGCGCAGTTGTCAACTCGACACCGGAAGGGTCCGGGATCCGGGCTCGGCGCTCGCGTCAGCCGGGGGTGACTCCGAGCAGCGGGGCGAGCTGATTCGCAATCGGGTTGAGGTCCAGCTTGTTCGGGTCCTTCTTGGGTGTGGAGTCCCACGGCTGAACGGTGGCGGGGTCGCCGAACACGATCCGATTCGCGCTGCGGACGCCGGTGAGACTGCCCTGCGGGGCCGCACAGGTGGCGGCGGTGTTCTGCGGGAAGTCCTGCTGCGTGTCGTCGAAGTTCGGATCCTGGCTCTTCATCTCCCGGAGGATCGCCTGGGTGCCCTCGTACCCGACGGTGCACGACGGCGGGTTGTTCGTCTCGGCCACCAGGCCCAGGTGCACGGTTCCGTCGTCGGGAGCGATGGTCGACGACGCCGCCGCCACGCCCGGCAGGTACACGAAGAGGGTGCGCAGGGCCGTCGCCTGCACGGAGATCACCTTCGCCGTGGCCGACAGGTTGGCGAGGCCGGCCGTGATTCCGGGTCCCGCCTCCGAGACCAGTTGCCCCAGTTGTCCGCTCGCCGGGTTTCCGTTGTCGATCAGCTGCCGGACGTCGGGGTCGCTGCTGCGCAGGCGATCCGCGAGCGAGTCCAGGTCGGAACTGAAATCCTTGATCGCCGAGGACTGTTCGGACTGCGTGCCCAGCACGGTCCGGCCGTCGCGCAGCAGTGCCACGGTGCGGTCGAGCGATTCGGCGCCCGACGCCGACAGCCCGGACAGCGAGTCCGCCAGCGACTGAAGGTCTTCGCCCTTTCCGTCGAAGGCCGCGCCGAGTTCGGTCACGACGGTGTGGAGCGCGTCGATCGGCACGGATTCGGTCAATCCCTGCGTGCCGGCAAGCAATTCCTCGACAGGCACCGGCGTGGACGTGTCCCGGGCGGCGATGCGGGAACCGTCCGTCAGGAACGGTCCCCGATCAGCAGAGGGCTGCAGGTCGACGTACTGCTCACCGATCGCCGACCGGTTCGCCACAACGGCTTTCGCGGACGCAGGAATGCCGGGCGCGCTCTTGTCGATCCTCAATTCGACGACGACGCCGTCCGCGGCGAGAGACATGTTCCCGACACGGCCGACCGGCACGCCGCGGTAGGTGACTTCGGCGTTGGTGAAGATGCCGCCCGACGTCTCCAGTTCGAGATTCACGGTGTATTCGCCGAAGCCGAGGAGGTTGTCGAGGCGCACGTAGTGGG
This sequence comes from Rhodococcus sp. NPDC057529, assembly GCF_042802055.1. NCBI lineage: Bacteria > Bacillati > Actinomycetota > Actinomycetes > Mycobacteriales > Nocardiaceae > Rhodococcus > Rhodococcus sp. NPDC057529. The sequence goes on along the minus strand of NZ_JBHVEY010000001.1, from coordinate 19,503 downwards.
CGCCCACGTAGACGAGCCCCGCGACGGCGACGAGTACGAAGCCGATCAGCTGCCACCGGACCATCGGCGACCTCACGGTGCGCCCTCGATGTCGCGTCGGTCGAGCGCCGTCCCTGCGGCGGCGACCGGGTGCCGGTTCACGGTTCGGCTGGTGGTGGCGGCAGGCACAGGCACTCCGATGACTGATGAATACATGAGACGAGCGGTCACACATATATCTAGCCCGATTGCCGGAGCAGCGCAAACTCCGCGCAGCCCACGGTGGCGCACGTCACCATCCGGTATTGACTGAATTTTCAGTTTGGAATATGTTCGGTAGCCAACAGGACGTGATACCTGTCACCTCCGCCCCGAATGTGAGGTCCGCAGTGTCCACGAATCTCGACCCGACGACGCCCCTCGACGACACCGCCCCCTCCCCACCGGAGGACCGGTTCGGCCACGTCGAGACGATCGGCGTGGAGTACATCCCCGAATCGGAACGCGATTCGCGACCGCTCAACATGCTCGCGGTGTTCTTCGGCGGCAATCTGGCGTTCTCCGTGATCGTGTTCGGCTGGCTCCCCATCACATTCGGGCTCAGCTTCGGCAGCGCGGTGGCGGCCAGCGCGATCGGCATCGGGCTCGGAACGCTCCTCATCGCTCCCCTGTCGCTCCTGGGCCCGCGCACCGGCACGAACAACACCGTGTCGAGTGGTGCGCACTTCGGAGTGAGCGGGCGGATGATCGGCTCGGGACTCACCCTCCTCTTCGCCCTCGCCTACGCGGCGATCGCGGTCTGGACCTCGGGTGACGCACTGATCGCCGCCGCCCACCGCCTGTTCGGCACACCGGTCGACAACGGCATGCTCGCCCTCGGCTACGGCATCATCGCCGCCGAGATCGTGGCCGTCGCACTGTTCGGGCACGGCACGGTGGTCGCGCTCCAGAAGTTCGTGCTGCCCGTCGTCGCCGCACTGCTCCTGCTGGGGGTCTTCGCGTTCGGTGGCCACTTCGACGGCGGCGCGGGCAGCGGCGACTACCTGCTCGGCGGCTTCTGGCCGACCTGGATTCTGGCCGTGGTCCTCGCCGTCGGCGGTCCGCTGTCCTACGCCCCGACGCTCGGCGACTACAGCAGGCGGATCTCCCGGGAACGGTTCAGCGACCGTTCGATCGTCGCGGCCACCATGGCCGGCATCTTCTTCGGACTGTTCCTGACCGCGGCGTTCGGATCGTTCACGGCGTCGACGTTCACCACGCTGAGCGACTCCTACGTCGCCGACCTGGTGGCGGAGGCTCCCGGCTGGTACGTGCTGCCGATCGTCCTCGTCGCCCTCGCGGGCGGACTCGGCCAGGGCGTCCTCAACGTCTACGCCAGCGGACTCGACCTGGAGGCGCTGATCCCCCGGTTGCGCCGCGTCCACACGACGCTGATCACGTCGGCGCTCGCGGTGGCCCTGCTCTACATCGGTGTCTTCGTCGTCGACGCCGTCGATTCGATCACGGCGATGACGTTGGTGCTCAACGGTTTCGCCGCGCCGTGGGTGGCGATCAACGTCGCCGGGTTCCTGGTTGCGCGGCGCGGGCAGTACGACGCGGTCGATCTCCAGGTCTTCAACCTGGGCCGGAAGGGCGGGCGGTACTGGTTCACCGGCGGCTGGAACCTGCGCGCCGTCATCCCCTGGGCCGCCGGATCGCTGTTCGGCCTGCTCGCGGTCGACACGTCGCTGTACTCCGGGCCGCTTGCCGACATCGCGCACGGTGTCGATGTCAGTCTGATCGGATCGTCGGTCATCGCCGTGGCCGGCTACCTCGTCGCGCTGCGACTGTGGCCCGAACATGTGGCCCCGGTCGAGGCGCAGTCGCCCTAGGGCGACACGAACCGAAGGAGATCCCCGATGAGCGAGCGACGCGACGCGATTCTGAAGGCGAGCGCGACGGCCATTGCCCAGCGAGGCATCCGCGGGCTGCGCGTCAACGATGTCGCGGAGGTCGCGGGCGTCTCGCCGGGACTGCTGTACTACCACTTCAAGGATCGCATCGGCCTTCTCGAGGCCGCCCTGAACTACATCAACGACCGTGCCCGCGACTACCGCAGCGAGGGCGAGGGGTCCGCGGACTCCGCTCGCGACCGGCTCACCCGCTCGCTCCTCGGCGAGATCCAGGACCGTCCCGAGGTCGTGGAGAACTCGCTGGCCTGGAACGAGTTGCGCGCCTCCGCCGTGTACGAGGAAGCGCTGCGGGAGCCCCTCGCGCGGACCACCGACGCGTGGGTTGCGGAGATCGCCGACGCCATCACACAGGCGCAGGCCACCGGCGAGATCTCCCCCTCGCTCGACGCCCGGCGCACCGCGGTCACGATGACCGCCCTCGTCGAGGGACTGTCCGGGCGGTGGCTCTGCAAGGAGATCTCCACCGAGGACGCCCGCTCCCATCTGCTCGGCGCGATCGACGTCGTGATGTCCGAGCCCCCCAACCGCACCACCGACAACCCCGTCACCACCAGAACGAAGGAACAACGATGACCATCCGCACGATCACCGCTCTGCCGGCACCCTCTTCCCCCGCTCGGTCCACGGCGTCCGGCCGCGCTCCGCTGCGGGTCGGGTTGGTGCAGCACCGCTGGCGTGCCGACGCGGACGCATTGCGCTCCGGGTTGACCGACGCGATCGGCGAGGCGGCCGCCCTCGGCGCGGCGGTGGTTTTCCTGCCGGAACTCACGCTGTCGAAGTACCCCGCCGACACCCGCGCGACCGGGACGCCCGGCCGCGATGCCGAAGACCTCACGACCGGACCCACCTACACGTTCGCGGCCGCGGCCGCGGCCCGGCACCAGGTCTGCGTCCACGCCTCGCTGTACGAGAAGGCCGACGGCCCGGACGGTCTCGGTTTCAACACCGCCATCCTCGTGTCCCCGTCCGGTGAACTGCTGTCCCGGACACGGAAGCTGCACATCCCCGTCAGCGCCGGATACTACGAGGACACCTACTTCCGAGGCGGCCCCGCCGACGACGCCTACCCCGTCTACCGGCCGGCCGAACTGGGCGGCGCCGCCCTCGGACTGCCGACGTGCTGGGACGAGTGGTTCCCCGAGGTGGCCCGGATGTACTCGCTCGGCGGGGCGGAGATCCTCGTCTACCCCACGGCGATCGGGTCGGAGCCGAGCTTCCCGGCGTTCGACACGCAGCCGATCTGGCAGCACGTGATCGTCGGAAACGGCATCACCAGTGGCACATTCATGGTGGTCCCGAACCGGTGCGGCAACGAGGGCGGCATCGACTTCTACGGTTCCTCGTTCATCTCCGACCCGTACGGCCGCGTGCTGGTGTCCGCTCCCCGTGACGAGGAAGCAGTCCTGGTGGCCGACCTCGACCTCGACCAGCGCAAGGACTGGCTCGACCTCTTCCCGTTCCTGACCACCCGTCGGCCGGACACGTACACCCGGCTCACGGACGCCGTCGACCACGAGCACCCGTACGGTCTTCCGTCGACGGTCGCCGCCGCGGAGACCCGGTCATGACCTGGCGGATGCCCAGCGAGACGGAACCGCAGGAGCGGGTGTGGATGGCGTTCCCGCCCCTGGGGGCGTCGATGACCGCGACGGCGGACGACGCCCACGAGGCACGGACCGCGTGGGCGGCCGTCGCCCACGCGGTCGCCGAATTCGAACCGGTCACCATGGTCGTCGATCCGGCAGACAGGAACGTCGTCCGGCAGTACCTGTCGCCGGACATCGACGTGGTCGAGGCGCCCCTCGACGACGCCTGGATGCGCGACATCGGTCCCACGTTCGTCCTCGACGAGGAGGACCGTCTCGGTGCCGTCGACTGGGTGTTCAACGGCTGGGGACAGCAGGAGTGGGCCACCTGGGACCGTGACCGCTCGATCGGCGCGGCGGTCACCCGGTGGTCCGGTGCGCAGCCGATCCCGTCCTCGATGGTCAACGAGGGCGGCGGAATTCAGGTGGACGGCCACGGAACCGTGCTCGTCACCGAGACCGTGCAACTCGACCCGCTGCGCAACCCCGGCCTGGACGCGGCCGGCGTCGAGGCGGAACTCGCGCGCACGATCGGCGCCGAGCACGTCATCTGGCTGCCCCGCGGATTGACGCGGGATTCCGAGAAGTTCGGCACCAAGGGGCACGTCGACATCGTCGCGGCGCTGCCGGCACCCGGGGTGGTCCTGGTGCACTGCCAGCGCGACCCGTCCCACCCCGACCACGAGGTGACCGCCGAGATCCTGAAGGTGCTGTCCGACAGCCGTGACCGGTCCGGCGCGCCGTGGCGGATCGTCGAGGTGCCCGCGCCGACGGTCCTGCGTGACGAGGAGGGATGGGTCGACTACAGCTACATCAATCACCTCGTCGTCAACGGCGGCGTCATCGCGTGCGGCTTCGACGACCCCCACGATGCCCTCGCCCGCAACATCCTGTCGAGCGTCTACCCGGGTCGTCGCGTCGTCACCGTCGACGCCCGGCAGATCTTCGCGCGGGGCGGCGGCATCCACTGCATCACCCAGCATCAGCCGCGCGGGCGGATCTGACGGGCACCGGTTCCGCCGTCCACTTCCGTGAGCCGTCGGGTCAGGAAACGCCGGGTCGGTTCGTTCGCCGCCAGTCCGATCGCGGCGCGGTACTCCACGCTCGCGTCCGCCGGCCTGCCTGGCCGGCGCAGCAGGTCGGCGCGGGTGGCGTGCAGGGTGTGCGTCCGGGCCAGCCTCGGCTCCCCGGCGAGCGCATCCACCTCGGCGAGACCGGCGTCGGGACCGTCCCGGAAACTCACGGCGACAGCATGATTGAGACGGACCGCGGGTGAGTCACCGTACGCGGCGAGATCGTCGTATCCGGCGACGACGGCATCCCAGTCGGTGGCCTCCCAGGTCGGCGCCGTCGCGTGGGCGGCGGCAATCGCGGCCTGCGCGCTGTACGGACCGCCTCCCCGGCGCCGGGCAGCCCGCAGGCACGCGACGCCCTCGTCGATCTTCGCCCGGTCCCACCGCCGGCGGTCCTGGCACTCGAGCGGGACGAGGTCACCGGCATCGTTCGTGCGCTGGATCCGCCTGCTGTCGTGGAACAGCATGAGCGCCATCAGCGCCCACGCCTCACCCTCGTCCGGCATCAGCTCGCACAGCAACCGGCCGAGCCGCAGCGCCTCGTCGCAGAGTTCGTCCCGGATCGCGGCGTCACCGGACGTGGCCGAATACCCCTCGGTGAACACCAGGTAGATGCAGGCAAGTACCTGCGGGGTGCGCTCGGGAAGCAGATGGTCGGGCGGAACCCGGAACGGGATCCCCGCCGTCCGGATCTTGGCCTTGGCGCGGCTGAGCCGTTGGGACACGGTCGGTTCCGGGGCGAGGAACAAGCGGGCGATCTCCGCAGGCCTCAGCCCGGCCACCAGCCGGAGCGTCAACGCCACCTGAGACTCCGAGGACAGCGCGGGATGGCAGCACGTGAACATGAGCCGCAACTGGTCGTCACGCACCGGCGACACCTCTTCCTCGCCCGGAGGCGGAACGAGCCGCGCCGCATCGTGCTCCTTGTCGCCGCGCAGCGACTCCCGGCGCAACCGGTCCAGTGCCCGGTTGCGGGCGACGGTCGTGATCCAGGCTCCCGGGTTGTTCGGCACACCCGAATCCGGCCAGGTGCGGATCGCCTCGGCGAACGCCTCCTGCACCGCGTCTTCCGCGAGGGACAGGTCGCCGACCATCCGAGCCACGGTGGCCAGCGCCCGACCGGACTCCTCCCGGAAGACGCGGCCCAGCGTGTCGCCGTCCATTACTCGGCGAAGTCGACGATCTGCCGGAGTTCGATGCAGCCTTTCGGCGACACCGGGATCTTCGCTGACAGCGCGATCGCGCTCTCCCGGTCGTCGGCTGCGAGCACGTACAGACCGTTCGCGACCTCGGCGGTCTCGGCGAAGGGGCCGTCGGTGAGCAGAAGTTCGCCGTCCCGGACGCGGATCGTCGTCGCGGAGTCCGGCGGATACAGCGCTCCGCCACCTCGCACCGCGGACCCGGCGAGGCGACCGAACTCCTCGTGCTCGGCCATCCCCTCGTCCCACTGAGGTGTGCCCGGGGGCACCGCCGCCGCCACCGGTTCGCGAAGCAGCGCCATCCAGCAGCCTGTCTGATCGGTCACGGGCATCCACTCGACCATCGGCCACAACTCGATGATCGCCTCCGGGATGTGCCGCGCGACATTCAGCACCTCGTCCAGGTCCGGCCCCTCGAGGACGTAGAAGCCACCGATCACCTCCGCGGTCTCCGCGAACGGACCGTCCGTGATCAGCGCGCGGCCGCCCTCGTTCCGGACGGTCGCCGCCTCCGCACTCGGATACAAGGCACCACCTCCGACGATCGCGGAGCCCGCTCTCTCCGTGAACGCCTGATGGCGCGCAACGGCCACCGCGAACTCCGGACTGTCCGGTGCCCATTCGGTGGCGTTCTTCTCGTCCGCCAGCAATGCCAGGTAGTACATGAGGTCATCCTTCCTCGATTCGAAGGAACTCGGGTGCTCCCTCTGACCAGACGACGAAGAAAAGGAGCGAACTTCTACATCCGCGGCGAGAAACCTCCAACAGCAGGTGAAGAATGGTCGACAGAGCCGTGTCCAACCCCAACTGTTCACCATCTGGCCACTTGATCGTGAGATAACGAGCCGTACGCACCACTACCCGCTCAGAGAAGGAATCCTGGATTGTCTCTCCAGTCGCCGACGGATTCGGACCTGTCGCTCCGTATACCCCGGGAATTCCTCCGCCGTGAATTCGCACCGGCGCCGCGCACCCTCGTCGACATCCTGTTCGCGACGGCCGACGCGCACCCCGAAGCCCCCGCGATCGACGACGGCACCACGTCGCTGACGTACCAGGAACTGCTCGAGGAGATCCGGCAGACCGCCGACGTCCTCGCCGGATCGGGCGTCGGGGCCGGCGATCGGGTCGGAATCCGCATGCCCTCCGGGTCGTGCTCGCTGTATGTCGCGATCCTGTCGACCCTCGCCGTCGGCGCCGCCTACGTGCCGGTCGACGCGGACGACCCCGACGAACGCGTCGAACTCGTCTTCGGCGAGGCACAGGTCCGCTGCGTGGTGACCGGTACCGGGATCGTCGCCGGCACCGCGCCGGACAGGGCCGAGTCACCGAGCGCCCGCCCGCCGACCGTCGACGACGACGCCTGGATCATCTTCACGTCCGGTTCCACCGGCACCCCCAAGGGCGTCGCGGTGAACCATCGCAACGCGGCCGCGTTCGTGGACGCCGAGGCCCGGATGTTTCTGCAGGAAGACCCGATCCGGCCCGGCGACCGGGTCCTCGCCGGACTGTCGGTGGCGTTCGACGCGTCCTGCGAGGAGATGTGGCTGGCGTGGCGTCACGGCGCCTGCCTGGTGCCCGCACCCCGGTCGCTGGTGCGCAGCGGCATGGATCTCGGCCCGTGGCTCGTCGCCCGCGACGTCAGCATCGTCTCGACGGTGCCGACCCTGGCGTCGCTGTGGCCCGCCGAGGCCCTCGAGGCCGTGCGCCTGCTGATCTTCGGCGGCGAGGCCTGCCCACCCGAACTGGCCGAACGCCTCGCCGTCGACGGCCGCGAGGTGTGGAACACGTACGGGCCCACCGAGGCGACGGTCGTGGCCTGCGGCGCCCTGATGGACGGCCGGAGCCCGGTCAGCATCGGCCTCCCGCTGGACGGCTGGGACCTCGCGGTGGTCGACGGATCCGGCGAACCCGTACCCGAGGGCGAGGTCGGCGAACTGGTCATCGGCGGGGTCGGCCTGGCCCGGTACCTCGACCCGGCGAAGGACGCGGAGAAGTACGCGCCGATGCCGACGCTCGGCTGGGATCGGGCGTACCGGAGCGGCGACCTGGTCCGGCTGGACCGTGGCGGACTGCTGTTCCAGGGCCGCGCCGACGACCAGGTGAAACTCGGCGGCAGGCGGATCGAGCTGGGCGAGGTCGACAACGCGCTGCAGAACCTCCCCGGCGTCGGCGGTGCGGCGGCAGCCGTGCGCCGGACCGGTGCGGGTCACCAGATCCTCGTCGGCTACCTGGCCAGCACCAACCCCGACTTCGACCTCAAGGCCGCGCACACCGCGCTCATCGGCCAGCTTCCTGCCGCGCTGGTCCCGCGGCTCGTGCTGGTCGACGAACTCCCCACCCGCACGTCGGGGAAGGTCGATCGCAACGCCCTTCCCTGGCCGCCGCCGGGCGTCGACGACGCCGCGGAGAAGCTGGGTCTCGAGGGCACTCCGGCGTGGGTCGCCGAGTTGTGGACGTCGATTCTGGGCGCCGAGATCACCGGTCCCGACAACGACTTCTTCGAGCTCGGTGGTGGCTCCCTCTCCGCCGCCCAGCTGGTCACGGCGCTGCGCGAACGGTTCCCCGAGGTGACGGTCGCACAACTCTACGATCATCCGCGGCTCGGTTCGCTCGCCGAATACCTCGACGAACTGGCGCCGATCGACGCGGCCGAACCCCGCATCGTCACCCCGACCCCGCGGCGAAGCCAGCTCGCGCAGATCGCGGCCACGGTCCCGTTGACCACACTCACCGGTCTGCAGTGGGTCACGTGGCTGGCCATCGCGAACAACGTCCTCTCCTGGTTCACCACCGTGTCCTGGGCGCCGACGGTGTCGTGGTGGTGGATTCTGCTCGCGTTCTTCGCGTTCATCAGCCCGGTCGGACGGATGGCGATCTCGGTGCTCGGCGCACGGATCCTGCTGCGCGGACTGGAGCCCGGAACGTATCCCCGCGGCGGCAGCGCACACCTGCGACTGTGGGTGGCGCTGCGTCTCACCGAGGCCAGCGGCGCCGCGAACCTGTCCGGGGCCCCGTGGATGCTCTACTACGCGCGGGCGCTCGGCGCCGACGTCGGCAAGGGTGTCGACCTGCACACCCTGCCGCCGGTCACCGGCATGCTCGAACTCGGCGACGGCTGCTCCGTCGAACCGGAGGTCGACCTGTCCGGGCACTGGGTGGACGGCGACGTCGTCCACATCGGCGGGATCAAGATCGGTCCCGGCGCCTCGGTCGGCGCGCGATCGACGCTGCTGCCCGGCGCCACGATCGGCCGCAATGCCGAAGTCGAGGCGGGTTCCGCCGTGTTCGGACGCGTCAAGGCCAACCAGCACTGGGCCGGTTCACCGGCGGTCAAGGTCGGCAAGGCGGTCCACCCGTGGCCCGAGGAGACTCCGCGGCGCGCGTCCTACTGGGTTCCCGCGTTCGGCGTGACGTCCATGCTCATCGCGGGACTGCCGATCTTCGCTCTCGTCGCCGGCATCGTGGTCGTCGGGTGGTGGATCCGTGACGCGGCCACGGTCGGGGCGGCCGCACTCCGGTCGCTGGTGATCCTTCCCGCCGCGACCCTCGTCAGCCTCGCCGTGTTCGCCGTCCTCACGGTCGTGACCGTCCGGTTGCTGTCGATCGGTTTGCGTGAGGGCTACCACCCGGTCCGCAGTCGCATCGGCTGGCAGGTGTGGGCCACCGAACGGCTCATGGACTCGGCCCGCACGTTTCTGTTCCCGCTGTACGCGAGCCTGCTGACCCCGGGTTGGCTGCGGTTGCTCGGCGCCCGGATCGGCAAGAACGTGGAAGCGTCGACCGTTCTCATGCTGCCGAAGTTCACGACCGTGGCGGACGGTGCGTTCCTCGCCGACGACACGATGATCGCGAGCTACGAACTCGGCGGCGGCTGGATGCACATCGAACACGCCAAGGTCGGCAAGCGCGCATTTCTCGGCAACTCCGGCATGACCGGCCCGGGCAGGCGGGTCCCCAAGAACGGTCTCGTCGCTGTGCTCTCGGCCACGCCGTCGAAGGCGAAATCCGGTTCCTCCTGGCTGGGCAGTCCGCCCGTCCGCCTCCGCCGGGCGCCCGGCGACACCGACGCCTCCCGCACGTTCCGTCCGCCGTTCCGGCTCAAGGTCGCGCGTGCCGTCGTCGAGACGTGCCGTCTCCTGCCCGTGATGGTGACGTTCGGGATCGGGCTCGGCGTGCTGTTCGCGTTGGAGGCGATGGCCGGCCGGGTCGGGTTCTGGCTGGCAGCGCTGGCCAGCGGGGTCGTGCTCCTCGTCGCGGGTGCGGCCGCCGGACTGATCTCCGTGGTCGCGAAGTGGCTGGTGGTGGGTCGGATCGGGAAGATCGAACACCCGCTGTGGAGTTCGTTCGTGTGGCGGAACGAGGTGTCGGACGCGTTCGTGGAGACCGTCGCCGCACCGTGGTTCGCCCGGGCCGCCACCGGCACCGCCGTGCTGAACGTCTGGTTGCGGGGCCTCGGCGCCACCATCGGCAAGGGTGTGTGGTGTGAAACCTACTGGCTCCCCGAGGCCGATCTCGTGACGCTGGGCGACGGGGCGACCGTGGAACGGGGGTGCGTGGTGCAGACTCACCTGTTCCATGATCGGATCATGTCCATGGACACCGTCATCCTCGGAGCCGGAGCCACCCTCGGTCCGCACTGTGTCGCGCTGCCCGCCGCCCGGATCGGCGACGGTGGCACGGTCGGACCGGCCTCTCTCGTCATGCGCGGCGACACCGTGCCGCCGTCCACGCGGTGGCAGGGGAACCCGATCGCCCCCTGGGCGGCCACGTGAAGTCGGACAAGGGGATGGACGAGCCGGTCGACCCGTACCTCCCCCAGAACGGCAACCGTGGGTACCGGGTGTCCCGGTACGAACTCGACCTCACCTACAAGGTCCACAGCAACCGGCTGGCGGGCAAGGCCACGATCACCGCGGTCACGACCGCCGCCCGTTCCCGGTTCGCCCTGGACCTGGCGGCAAACCTGCACGTCACCAAGGTCACGACCAACGGTTCCCGCAACACCAAGTGGTTGCACCGCAACGGCAAGCTGATCATCACGCCCGCGCAGAAGATCCCCGCGGGCGGCGCCCTCGTGCTCGCCGTGCAGTACGGGGGTTCGCCGAAACCGATCCGCAGCATGTGGGGTGAGGTCGGGTGGGAGGAATTGTCGGAGGGCGCCCTCGTCGCCAGTCAGCCCAACGGGGCGGCGTCCTGGTTCCCGTGCGACGACCATCCGAGCTCGAAGGCCAGCTACCGCATCTCCATCACGACCGATTCGCCGTATTACACGGTGGCGAACGGCGCGCTGGTGAGCAAGCAGACCCGGGCCAGTCAGACGACGTGGGTGTACGAGCAGACCGAGCCGATGCCGAGTTACCTCGCCACCATCCAGATCGGGCCGTACGAACGCCGCAGTTTCGGTTCCGGTGGTGTTCCCATGTTCGCCGTCCACCCGCCGCGGCTGCGTGCGTCGTTCGACGTCGACTTCGGCAGGCAGACCCAGATGATGGACGTGTTCTCCCGGTTGTTCGGCCCCTACCCGTTCGCCGACTACACGGTGGTCGTGACGGACGACGAGTTGGAGATCCCGCTCGAGGCGCAGGGATTGTCCATCTTCGGCGCGAACCATTGCACCGGCAGGCGCTGGGCCGAACGTCTCGTGGCGCACGAACTGGCCCACCAGTGGTTCGGCAACAGCCTGACGCTCGGCCAGTGGCGGGACATCTGGTTGCACGAAGGCTTCGCCTGTTACGCCGAGTGGATCTGGTCGGAGAATTCCGGTGGACATTCGGCGCACCAACTCGCCCTGCAGGCGCATCAGGGCCTGGCCCGCAAACCGCAGGACCTGGTGATCGCCGATCCGGGGCCGCAGTTGATGTTCGACGACCGCGTCTACAAGCGCGGCGCTCTCACACTCCACGCGCTGCGGCGCCGGCTCGGCGACGACAAATTTTTCGCGTTGTTGCGCGAGTGGACCCTGGCCCACCGCCACTCCACCGTCACGAGCGAGCAGTTCACCGACCTGGCCGCGCACTACACCGACGAATCGCTGCGCCTGCTGTGGGATTCGTGGCTCGGGGAGAAGACGCTGCCGTCGATGTGATCTGACACAGCTTCCGAATTCGGCAGGTGCGCGCGCCATTTCGTGAGTGCGAGCGCGAGGCAGCCCGCGGCCGCCACCGCGCCGAACACGAACATCCTCGGGTACGTCACCGCCGGGAACGTCTCGGAGAGGTACGCCATCACGACGGGTGTCCCGAATCCCAGGTACGTCAGCGAGTAGAAGACGGCCGTCAGTCCGGCGAGGTCGTCCGGTCCCGCGATCCGCTGGATCTCCTGCAGTCCCGACACCATGGCCATGCCGTATCCGCAGCCGAGCACGACGGCCGCGGCGAGCGCGAGCGGAACGGTCAGCGCGGACGCGGCGACCGCTGCGACACCCATTCCGGCGAGAACGACGACGAGCGAGACCACGACGGCCCGCGCGTTCCGGGGAGTGTCGATCTTGCGGCCGAGAGCCTGGATGGCGAAACCCGCCCCGAGACCGACCATGCACATGAGCGCGGAGAACGCGAGCGGCAGCCCACCGCTGTTCCGGGACATCAGCGACGGGAGCACCGCGTAGGCGGCGGCCGCCGTGCCGAACACCCACGGTGCGAGCGGCACGATCACGAACAGGAAACGCTTGTGCGCGGCGGACGGGATCGCGAGGTCGCGGGCGAGGGAGGCCCGTTCGGAGACGGGCTGGGCCGCGCGCGTTTCGGGTGCCCGCCACAGCGCGAAAGCGGCGGCGACGGCGATCGCACTGTGCACGGCGTAGGACAGGACGCTCGGCAGCGGCGCCCACTGCGCGAGAACACCGGCGACACCGGCGCCGAGGCCGAACCCGCCGGTCAGGCTCATCGCTGCCCGGCGCGCACCCGCCCCGTCCGCGGCCGCGGGATCCCACGGCGCGGCCGACAGTTCCTTCACCCAGCTGCCGCCGACGGCCATGCCGAGGCCGAGCGCGACGCCGCACAGGACGCGGCCGACGACGATCATCGCCGCGGAGTCGGCGCCGAGGGCGAGGAGCGCGGAGCCGGCCACCGTCAGGAACGGTGCCGGGAGCAGGATCGGCCGTCGCCCCAGCCGGTCGGACAGCGGTCCGCCCAGGAGCAGGGCGGGCACGATCCCGACGACGTAGGCGAACAGGAACAGGTCGACCGTGACCGGTGAGAATCCGTGATCGGCGCGGTACATGCCGAGGAGCGGCGTGAACTCGTTGCCGCCCCACGCCACGGCGAACATGGTCGCGGCCACGAGCATCCAGGCGCGCGGGGACGCGAGGGCCTGCGGCATCTCCGTCGGGTATTCGCGGACGGCGGTCATCGCGCAACTCCTCTCGGGTTGAGGGCGTGGACCTGTCGCATGTGGACGAGCACCGCGGCGTCGAAGCCGGCGGCGTCACCGGCTTCGACGAGTTCCGTCAGCTGTTCGTGGTCGGCGATGATCCTGGGCAGCTGTCCCGGGTCGCGGGTGATGGAGTGTGCCGTCATCCGGCGCTGGCGTTCGCGGATGCTGGAGTAGAACGTCGCGAGCAGCGGGTTCTCGCCCGCCTCGACGATCATCCGGTGGAAGTCTGCGTCGGCGGCGCTGAAGGCGGCGATGTCGCCTCGTGCGGCGATCTCGCGCTGCTCGGCGAGGTTCTCGCGCAGGCGGGCGACGAGGAGTTGGCGGGCGTGTGGCTGATCGGCGAGCACGTGGACGCTGTGTGTCTCGACGAGTTGGCGGGCGTCGACCACGTGTTCCGCCTCGCCGTCCGCGACGGGCACGACGAGCGCGCCCCGCTTCGGGTACAGCCGCATCCAGCCCTCGGCCTCGAGCCGAAGGAAGGCCTCGCGCACCGGGGTGCGGCTGAGCCCCATTCGTCCGGCGATCTCGCCCTCGCTGATCAGCTCACCGCCGGGCAGGCCGCCCGACAGGATGAGCTCCTTGACCTCGCGATAGGCCTGCTCCGCAGCGGAATACAACATAGACACAAGATGTATTTATACGCCGGTGACCGGTCCCGGGTCTATGTCGAGACGGCCATTGTGAGCTCTATCTCCACGGGCGCGCCGGACGGCAGGGACTCGAATTCCGAAAGCTCGACGGCCTCGGTGGGGCAGCCCTCCCACCGAGGTCACGCGCGCAGTCGATCCGCGTTCTCGAGGATGGCGGCGCGCAACGCCTGCTCCGGTTCGCTGAGAACGCTCCGGCGGGCCTCCAGCACGAATTCGACGTCGACCGCGGGCCCCCACTCGTCGCGCGAACGCATCCGCACCGGAACCAGCCCCGCGGGTGGAAGGGTCTCCGCGTGGAACACGACGCCGAGTCCCGCGAGGCAGGCGGCCCGCAACCCGTTCAAACTGTCCGTCACACAGGCCACGCGCGCGCCGCGCCCGGATTTCTCCAGGGTGTCCAGCGCCGCTGCCCGCGTGATCGACGGCGGCGGGTACGTCACCAGCGGCACCGGGCCCTCGGCGTCCGGCACGAAATCGGGTGCGGCGAAGAACGCCAACCGGTCGGTCCACACCAGTTCCCCGTGCCGGTCTCCTCGGCGACGCTTCCCGAAGACCAGATCCAGCCGGCCTTCGCGCAGTTGCCGGAACAGCACTTCGCTCAACGCCACGGTGAGTTCGAGATCCACGAGCGGATGGCTGCGCCGGAACTCGCCCAGAATCCGGGGGAGTTCGTGCAGAACCAGATCTTCGGACGCGCCGAACCGGACGCGTCCGCGCACCCCGGACTGCGTGAAGTAGCGTTCGGCGTCCGAGTGCCGCTCGAGTATCGACGTCGCGAAACCCACCATCACGGAGCCGTCCGCGGTGAGCTCGACCGAATGCGTGTCCCGCAGAAACAGGCGGCGACCGGCAGCGTTCTCGAGTTTGCCGACATGCTGGCTGACCGTCGATTGCCGCAGGTCCAGGCGCCGCGCGGCGGCGGTGAAGCTCTTGGTGCGCGCGACTGCCAGGAAGCTCCGCAGGTGAACCGGATCGAACATGACCTATTGTTATCACGGTTCGGCATTACAGTAAACGTCACTATCGCCTTTCGAAATATCCCCGGATTCCTTACGGTCGAACCATGCTGACCAAGATCCCGCTGCTCGGAAGACTCGATCCGTTCATCATCGGCATCCTGATCACCGTCGGGATCGCCAGCCTGGTCCCCGCCGACGGCACGGCCCTGACGGCGTTCACCTGGGCCACGAAGGTTGCTGTCGGAATTCTGTTCTTCCTCTACGGCGCCCGGCTCTCCACACAGGAGGCGCTGCAGGGCCTGCGTCACTGGCGCCTGCACCTCACCATCCTCGCGGCGACGTTCGTCATCTTCCCGCTCCTCGGAATCGCCGCACGCGTGCTGGTCCCGACGATCCTGACCCAGCCGCTGTATCTGGGCCTTCTGTACGTCTGCCTCCTGCCTTCGACCGTCCAGTCGTCTATCGCCTTCGTGTCGATCGCCCGCGGAAACGTGCCCGGGGCGATCGTCAGCGCGTCGTTCTCCAACATCCTCGGCATCTTCGTCACTCCGCTCCTCGTCGCGTTGTTGATGACCAGCGAGGGGGCGGGTTTCGACGCGTCCTCCGCGATCGGCATCCTCGTCATGCTGCTGCTCCCGTTCATCGCCGGCCAGTTGGTGCGACGATGGATCGGGCCCTGGGTGAAGAAGCACGGCGCGCCGCTCAAGCTCGTCGACCGGGGATCGATCCTGCTGGTCGTCTACGTCGCATTCAGCGAAGGAATGAACGAGGGCATCTGGGGCACGCTGTCCGTCGGCCGGCTCCTCGGCCTGCTCGCGGTGTGCGCGGTGCTGCTCGCGCTCGTCCTGTCCCTGACCTGGTTCGGGTCGAAGCGACTCGGATTCGATCGGGCCGATCAGATCACGATCACGTTCTGCGGGTCGAAGAAGAGCCTCGCCACCGGTCTTCCGATGGCCACGGTCCTGTTCGCCAGTCAGCCGATCGGCCTGATCGTGCTGCCGCTCATGCTGTTCCACCAACTGCAATTGCTGGTGTGCGCGTGGATGGCGGGCCGGCTGGCACGGCGCGCTCCCGCCGACGACACGGAACTCGCGACCACCTCACGCTAGTCCGGGAGTCAGTCGGCCAGCACGGCCTTCAGGAACGTCTTGGTGCGCTCGTGCTTCGGTGCGGTGAAGATCGTGGCCGGGTCGCCTTCTTCCACGATGCGGCCTGCGTCGAACATCATCACCCGGTTCGACACGTCCCGCGCGAACTGCATCTCGTGCGTGACGATCAGCATCGTGATGTCGGTGGTGCGCGCGACGTCCCTGAGCACGTCGAGGACGTCCGCCACCAGTTCCGGATCCAGTGCCGACGTCACCTCGTCGAGCAGCAGAATGTCGGGGTCCATCGCCAGGGCTCGCGCGATCGCGACCCGCTGCTGCTGACCACCGGACAGCTGCGTCGGGTGCGCGGTCTCCTTGTCCGACAGACCGACCGTCTCGAGCAACTCGCGTGCCCGCTTCGCGGCCGCGGCCTTGTCCAGTCCGAGCACGTGGATCGGCGCTTCGGTGATGTTCTCGATCACGTTCATGTTGGGGAACAGGTTGAACTGCTGGAAGACCATGCCGATCCGGCGCCGTATCCGGCGTGTGTACTTCTCCGACGCCGGAACGAGTTTGCCGCCCTTCTCCTCGTGCGTCAGCGGCGCTCCGTCCACCCAGATGACGCCGCCGTTCACCTTCTCGAGGGTCATGACCAGTCGGAGGATCGTCGTCTTCCCCGATCCGCTCGGACCGATGAGCGTCACGCGGTCGCCGCGTTCGACCTGAAAATCCAGGTGGTCGAGCACGACGTGGTCACCGAACTGCTTGACGACGTCGTCGAATCGGATCATCGGGGTTGCTGCGCTCGCGTCATCGGGCAAGACGTCTCTCCAATCGCCGTATGAGCAGGGACGTCGGGTAGCTGGCGAGCAGGAAGATCACACCCGCCAGCGTCAACGGTTCGAGGTACTGGAAGTGCCTGGCGCCGAATTGCTGCGCGGCCGTCACCATTTCCACCACCGTGATGGCGAACAGGAACGGGGTGTCCTTGAACATCGACACCGCGTAGTTGCCCAGCGCCGGGACGACGCGACGGATGGCCTGCGGCAGGATGATCGCCCGCCACGTCCGAGTCGGCGCTATGGACAACGCCCGCGCCGCCTCCCACTGACCGACGGGCACCGCCTCGATCCCCGCCCGGTACACCTCGGCCATGTACGTCGAATAGTGGATTCCGAGCACCGCGACACCGATCTGCAGCGGCGACAGTCCCGTGAACGTGTAGTACACGAACAGCAGTTGCACGACGAGCGGGGTCAGCCGGATGAATTCGCTGACCGCGCGGACCGGCACACTCACCCACCGCGGTGCGGCCTGCCGGATCAATGCGATGACGAGTCCGAGTACGACGGAGATCAGGAACCCGAGGGCGGTGGCGATCAGGGTGATCTTGAAACCCTCGAGCAGCACGGGCAGAGCCTCGAACGCGCGGTTCCAGCTCCAGTGGGCACTCATTGTTTCGCCGCCTCCAATCCCCGTGGATCGGAGGGTGCGAGACTGAAGATCTCACGCAGAGAGGGTCCCGTGCCGAGGCGATTCTTCGCCCGCACCTCGAGCGCGTTCATCAGCAGGGTCAGCACGTAGCCGATCACGAAGTAGATGACGAGCCCCACACCGAATGCGAACAACGTGTTCCCGGTCGTCTGCCGGAGCTGATCGATCTCGAAGGTCAAGTCCTGCAATAGGATGTAGCTCGCGAGGGCGGTGCCCTTGAGCAGCTGGATCAGCAGATTCGTCAGCGGCGGAATCATCTCCGCCCATGCCTGCGGGAAGACCACCCGGCGCAGCCGTTGCCAGTGGCTGAAGTCCAGTGCCGTCGCCGCTTCCCACTGCGATTGCGGTACCGAGTTGATCGCACCGCGGACCACCTCGGCTCCGTAGGCGCCGTAGTTCAGCCCGAGCGCGAGGATCCCGCACAGCACCGGGTCGAGGAGATAGCCGAACAGCGGGACCACATAGAACAACCAGAACAGCTGCACCAACAGCGAAGTGCCCCGGAAGAATTCGATGAACGCACGAGCCGATCCCCGGACCACGATGTTGTGGGCACGGGCTGCCAACCCGAGTGCTAGAGCCAGCACGAACGCCAGGAGTGCGCCTCCCGCCGTCAGTTGGAGCGTGACGACGATACCTTCCTGGATGCTCGGCCACGCATCCAGCAGCGCGTCGATGTTCTCCTTCACAGGCAGCAGACCCCGGCGACGATCAGCTGGTCTCGCCGCAGAGTTTGGCGGTGGTCAGGTTCGGATCGGGCAGTTCCTCTTCGGTGAATCCGAACGGTCCGACGATCGACAGGTACTTCTCCTTGTCGGACGTTATCTTGGCGAGTTCGGCGTTGTAGGCGTCGCGCAACTCGGTGTCCTCCTTACGGAAGACCGTCCCGCCGGCACCGACCTGGGGTACCCCGTCGATCACTGCGACGAACGAGTTGGTCACCTCAACCGGCACCTGCGGGTTGTTCTGCGCCAGCCAGTTCAGCGAGATCCCGGTCAGGGCAAAGACATCGGCACGCCCGTTGGCGACGGCGTCCATGCCGTCCTGCGGCGACGCCACCTGCATGGCGTCGATCCCGAGTTGCTGCGCGTAGTCCGATTCGATCGCCCCGGTCATCGCGGCCATCCGCACACCGCTCTGCTGCACCGACTGCATGTCGGTGAGGTTCGCGGGATTTCCCTTGGGCACCATCAGCGCGGTCGTGTAGTTGAATTCCGGCTCACTGAACGCTGCCTGCTCGCAGCGCTGCGGCAGGATCGACATGCCGGCGCTGACGACGTCGAAGCGGCGCGCCTGCAGTCCGGGAATGAGGGCTCCGAAGTCGGTGCTCACGCCCTCGACGTTGTCGATGCCGAGGTTCTTGAAGATTTCCCGGTGCAATGCCACGGTGGCACCGGTCAACTGGCCGTCCTGCTCGAAGCTGTACGGCGCCTCGCCGGCGAAACCGACGGTCACCGTTCCGCTGTCCTGCAGTTGCTGGAGAAGCGATCCACCGCCGGCCGTGTCGGTCTTCGTGCACCCCGCGACGGAGCCGGCGGCCACCATCAAGCCTGCGAACGCGACCGCCGCTCTGACAGCCGGACGTTGTTTCGACATCGTGCTCGTCACCACAGATTCCCCTTCGTCACCTCGGGTGATCCGGGAGGACGCGCACCGCACGGCACGATCCCAACGGATCTGCCCGGGCCACGTTACGCAGGCGAAGGACTTGCCAACGGGGAACCGAGGGGACGTTACCGCAGCGTTATCAAGTCGCGGCGGGGTGAACCTGTTCCGGGAATGCCGAAAGCCCCCCAACAAGTGTTGGGGGGCTTTCGGTAACGGATGTTCGGCGGTGTCCTACTCTCCCACACCCTGTCGGGTGCAGTACCATCGGCGCTGGAGGGCTTAGCTTCCGGGTTCGGAATGGGACCGGGCGTTTCCCCTCCGCTATGGCCGCCGTAACTCTGTGAAACCTGACTCACTCACGCTTTTTCGAGTGAGTCGGAAGGGGCGCAGCCCCACCCTGATAGGGGGCAGCGTTCACTCCGACTTCCTCGCGCAGCGAGTGAGTGTGTTGTTTCAGATACTGCACAGTGGACGCGTAGCTTCTTTGTGGTAAGTCCTCGGCCTATTAGTACCAGTCACCTGCACCAGTTACCTGGCT